>CAZBJI010000134.1:16797-22820 GCA_964492175.1 uncultured Polyangiaceae bacterium
CCCGGGCACCCCTTGGTCGTCTGGGTGGGGTTCCGCGGGGCTGCTCCTTGGGGGGGGGGGGCAGGGCGCTGCCGCTGGCCGCGGGCGGCGCCACGAACTCCTTGGTGAAGTCCTTGTTGAGCTTGATCTCGGCCTGGTGCGCGGCGCGCAGCCGACGCATGTAGGCGACCACCGCCTCCATCTGCTTCTGGCCGCGCAGCGAGCTCATGTAGAAGTCGCGGTGGTCCTTCCACTCCTCGACCGAGGCGGGCTTCTTCTCGACGAGCTGCATGATCGCGGCCCCGCCGTTCTCCAGCCGGATCGGCCGAGAGACCGCGTTCGGCTCCTGCAGCGCGAACGCGACGGAGGCGGGGTCCTCGGTCTCCGCGGCGCCGACGAAAGGCTGGCCGTTTTGTCCGAAGGGGAGGCTCACCTCGACCGTCGGCGCCTGAGCGACCTCGTCCTCGTCCTCGTGATCGAGATCGTCCTCCGGCAGCGGCTTCTTGTCGTCGGCCTTCTTGTCGTCGGCCTTCTTGTCGTCGGCCTTCTTGTCGTCGGCCTTCTTGTCGTCGGCCTTCTTCTCCGTCGGCGGCGGCTTGGGCGCGACGCCGTCGAGGTACTCCTTGAGGGCGTCCTCCATCGACTTGCCGGCCTTCATCGAGTCGGTGATCTTCTTCGCGCCCTCCTCGGTGAGGCGCCGCGCCTCCGCGGACAGATAGATGGGTCGCGCGACGGCGCGCCGGCCGGCCTTCACGGCGTCGTCGCCGGTCAGGATCTTGTCCACGCGGATCAGGTGGTAGCCGAACGTCGTCGTGACGATCTCCGACTGCTTGCCCTCGCCCAGCGAGAAGACGGCGTCCTCGAAGGGCTTCACCATCTGGCCCTTGACGACGCAGCCGAGCGCCCCGCCCTCCTTGCCCGAGACCGGATCCTGGCTCTCGGCGCGGGCGAGGTCGGTGAACTTGTCGCCGTCCTTGAGCCGCTTCTCGATGGCCTCGAGCTTGGCGCGCGCCTTCTTCTTGTCCTCCTCGGGCGCGGACTCGGCCACCTTGATCAGGATGTGCCGGGCCGTCCGGCACCCGGCCTCGTACTCTTTGCGGCGGGGCTCGAACGCCTTCGTCACGTCATCCGGGTTCTTCTCGGACCAGGCGTCCACCGACGCGTCGGAGGAGTCGATGACCTTCTCCGCGAGGTAGGCAGGCTCGAGCTTCACGTACTTCACCGTGATGGTGGCCTTCTCGCGCGCGTACTGCTCGAACGCCTCCGACTCGCTCACGCGGACGCGCTCCCGGATGAGATCGCGCATCCGAGCGGCCACGAGCTCCTGTCGCTGATAGTCCCGGAAGTCGGTCTCGGAGAGGTAGGTGAGCTCGGTGACGGTCCTCTTGTACTGCTCCGGGGAGAACTTCTTGGTCTTCCGGTCCAGGAACAGCTCGCGGTAGTTGCGGACGATCCCCGAGAGGTGCGGCGCCGCCTTCACGGGCAGGGACGCGCGGAGGCGGCCCGCGAGGAGCTCCGCGGACACCTCGGCGTCCGAGATCCCGACGCCCAGGCGCTTCGCCTCGGCGAGCAGGAGCTCGCGCTCGATGAGGCCGTCGAGGGTCTGCTCCTTGAGCTTCCGCTTCTGTGAGTCCGCCATCTCGCCCCGCTCCTGGGGGACGAGGAGCCGATAGCTCGCCCAGAAGTGCGTCGACCGGATGCACTTGCCGAGCACCTCCGCGGCGCAGTCGGGCCCCTTCTGGAACTGGTTCGTGCCGCCGCCCGGCTGGAAGTTCACGATGAAGACGACGGCGATGGCGACGACGGCGAGGACGCCGAGGAAGGACGAGGCACCTTTCACGGTATTGGGCTCCGGGGGAGGCCTCTAGCACGGCCCGCTCGGGCCGTCCGACCGCGAATGCCCCGCGCCGCCCGCCGGGGTCGAAATGCGGCCAGGGTAGGGCGGCGTGCTATGCTGGACGGCCGTGACCAGGAAAAGCGTGAACGCCGCGGACGAGCCCGCGCCGGGGCTGCCTCCCACACGCCGCCACTCGGGGAACCGCCGCGAGGCGAGCGACCGCATCAAGTTCTGGGTGGCAGACCGAGAGATGGACGGCTGGGCGCTGAACCTCAGCCGGGGTGGTGTGCGCCTCATCCTCGACGAGGTCGTCGCTCCCGGCACCAAGGTGCGCGTCGTGGTGGGCGACCAGTCTCCGCGCGACGGCCGGGTCGTCTGGGTGCAAGAGGAGCCTGATGGCGCGATCGTGGGGGTGGAGTTCCTGGACCCGGACGGCAACCCGCTCCAGCAGTCTTCCCCGAACAACCGGGCGTCGGGGGGTGTCCACCCGCCGCCGGTGAAGAAGACCCCGGAAGAGCCATAGGCCACCTAGGAGAGCTCTTCGCGAGGCTTCCGTCGTACGAGCACCGGATCGGTCAGCTCGAGATGGCGAGCCAGGTCGCCCGGGCGCTCGAGCAGGGCTCCGTCCTCCTGGCGGAGGCGGGGACGGGGACGGGCAAGACGCTCGCCTACCTCGTCCCGGCGATCCTCAGCGGCCAGCGCGTGGTCATCTCCACCGCCACGAAGGCGCTGCAAGACCAGATCGTGTCGAGCGATCTGCGCCTCGTGCGACAGACCATGGGGCTCGACCCGACCGTGGCGGTGGCCAAGGGCCTGTCGAACTACCTCTGCCTGCGTCGGTTCGGCGAGGCGCGCGCCGATCCGGACGTCGCCCGTGAGCACCGGCGCGCGTTGCCGCTCGTGGAGGCCTGGGCCGGCGTCACCGAGGCGGGAGACCTCGCCGAGCTCTCGGCCGTCGGGGAGGACGATCCGCTGTGGACCGAGGTCCGCTCTTCGAGCGAGACCCGGGTCGGCGCAGCGTGCCCGCGGTACGACGCGTGCTTCGTCACGCGCATGAAGCAGTCGCTCGGCCGGGCGAGCATCATCGTGACGAACCACCACCTGCTCTTGGCGGACGCGGCGCTCAAGGTGAAGGCGGGCGACGCGGCGCAGCGCGCGGGCGTGCTGCCGCCCTACGACGCGCTCATCTGCGACGAGGCGCACCGCCTGGAGGACATCGCGAGCGAGCTCTTCGGGCTGCGGGTCTCGTCGGCGAGGGTCGCGACGCTCGGGCAGGACGCCACGCGCGCGTTCGCGGCGGCGGGGCTCGGCTCGCCCCTCTTCGTGCGCGGGGACGCGGCGGGGCTTTCGGCGGAGCTCGGCGCGGCGGCCGCGGCGTTCTTCGGGCAAGTGGGCGACCTCGCCCGCGCAGAGGACGCGCGGACGCTCCTCCCGAGAGACGCGCTCTCCGAGGTCTTCGGGGATCGCTACGCGCGGCTCGATGCTGCGCTCGAGTCCATCGCGCTGTTCGCCGAGACACACGGCACGACGGAGCGCGTGCTCGTCGTCGCGCGTCGCGCGACGGAGCTCCGAGAGGAGCTCTCGGCGCTGTCCGACCCCCCGACGGAGCACGTGCTCTGGGTGACGCGCAAGGTCCGCAGCGTCGTCATCGGCGCGGCGGCCATCTCCGTAGGCGACGCGATCCGCGGCAAGGTCTTCGCCCGCGTCGGCGGCGTGGTGCTCACCAGCGCGACGCTCACCTCGGTCCCGCTCGCCCGAGGAGAAGGCGGAGGCACCGCCACGCCGTTCTCCTTCGTGCGCGACCGGCTCGGGCTCGACGGGGGCGCGGGGATGCGGGTGGAGGAGCTGGAGGTGGGCTCGCCGTTCGACTACGCGAGCGCGGCGCTCCTCTACGTGGCGCGAGATCTCCCCGAGCCTTCGGCGCCGGAGTTCCTGGACGCCGCCGCCGAGCGCGTGGCCGAGATCGTGGAGGCGAGCGGCGGGGGAGCATTCGTGCTGACCACCAGCACCCGCGCCATGCGGGAGCTCGGCGCCCGGCTGATCCGCTCGACCGGGCGGGACGTCCTCGTGCAGGGCGACGCGCCGAAGGGCGCGCTCGTGGCGCGGTTCCGAGAGCACGGGGACGCGGTCCTCGTGGGCACGATGAGCTTCTGGGAGGGCGTGGACGTGCCGGGGAGGGCGCTGCGGGCGGTGGTGATCGATCGGCTGCCCTTCGCGGCGCCCACGGATCCGCTCACGATGGCTCGCTGCGCCACCCTCGAGGCGGCCGGGCTCGATCCGTTCGCGTCGTACTCGGTGCCGGCCGCTGCGATCACCCTGAAGCAGGGCGCAGGGCGGCTCGTCCGCACCCAGGCGGATCGCGGCGTCGTGGCGGTGCTCGACCGGCGGCTGGTCACGCGGGGCTACGGCCGGAAGATGCTCGAGCGGCTCCCGATGAAGCGCCTGACCGAGCGGCTCGACGACGTCCGCGCCTTCTTCGCTGACGCCACCTGAGGCGCCCTCGGTCCTCGGAGGCGCGATCCACCGGCGTCAGGGGAGAGCGGCTCGCCAGCGTCAGCGCCAGACGCACGCGCTCACTCCAGGTCGTCGCCCATGACGCCGCGCAGGCTGATGTCGAGGCGGCTCCCGAGGAGCGCGATCAGGCTCTCGAGCTCCGCGGCGCCGCGGCGGTGACCGCCGAGGTGGCTCCTGACGCCGGAGAGGAGCGCCGTGCGTGCTCCCTCGATCCAGGCGAACGCCGTGCCCCGGTGGACCCCGTAGAGCGCCGCGATCCGGTCCCCCGACAGATCGAAGAGGTAGCGCTGCCGGAGGAGGTTCCGCTCCCGCGCCGTCAGCCCGGAGAAGGCGGCCTGCATCGCGTCGCGCAGGCCTTCGCGCGAGCGGGCGCGGAGCACGGCGGCCTCGGGATCGGTCGCGTCCGGGATCCGCTCGAACAGCGCGTCGTCGCCGCTCGGGCGCTCGCCGGTGTCGGCCCGGGCCAGATCCAGCACGAGGCGAGCGGCGGTCACCCGCACCCAGCCCTTCAGCGGGCCGCGGCCGCTGTACGACGCGATCCGAGGGGCCCGCGCGGGCTCCGCGACGAACAGCCGGGCGCGGACGAGCTGGCGGAACTCGTCGCTCGCGATCCCGAGCTTCGGGCTCTTCTTGATGGCGAGGTCGACGTCGGCGCCGAGCCGCTCGTCGAAGCGCGCGAGCGCGCGCGCGTCGCCCCGCTGGCACGCGAGGGCGAGCCAGAGGTCTGCCCCGTGGACCGACCCCAGCCGCTCGGGCCACGAGGCGGGCTCCGAGACCTCGGGGCCGAGGCGCTCTGCGACCCGCGTCACGACCTCTTCGGCGCTCCCCGCGAGGTCGGGGTGGGCCGCGGCGGCGTCGTCGCACAGCCCCCGGAGGGCGACCGCGACCGCGCCGCGGATCGCCGCCGGGGGGCGCGCCGCCTCGGGCAGGAAGCGTTCGAACAGGTCCACGAGCTCGGCCATGCGCGTGGGGAGGGTACAACGGTCGATTGTGGACGACACCCGCCGCGGGGCTCCGTCTTGTCTGGCAGGAGGTCGAGATGAAGGCTCTCAAGGTGCTGGGTGTGATCGCGGCCATGATCGGGATCGCGGCGGTGGTGTTCTGGCTCGGCTGGCTCCGCGCGCCCGACGGGGCGGAGGTCTGCGCCAACGTCATGCGCGTCCTCGAGGCGGACGCGAAGCAGGAGCTCCCGGCGAAGGTGAAGGACGGGCTCGTCAAGGACTGCGAGCGCCGGGCGAAGCCGCCCGAGTTCGGCCGCGTCCCCTGGGTGAAGCGGATGAAGTGCATGAAGGACGCCCAGTCCCGCGGGGAGCTCGACGCGTGCGAGAAGGGGACCGGAACGCGGGAAGGGACGGTGACGTTACGGGACTATGCTAAAGGCCCCCGATGGGCCCCGCCGAGCACCCGTACGCCGAGTTCCTCCATCTGGTGGCGAAGCCCGCGCGCTACACCGGCGGAGAGGTCGGGACGCGCGTGAAGCCCTGGGCAGACGGTGTCGCCACCGTCTGCCTCGCGTTCCCCGACGTCTACGACATCGGCATGAGCCACCTCGGCTTCAAGATCCTCTACGGCATCCTCGGGGACGCCCCCGAGACCCTCGCGGAGCGGTGCTACGCGCCGTGGAGCGACATGGAGGCCGAGCTCCGCGCGCGGGGGCTGCCGCTCGTGTCCTTGGAGTCGAAGCGGCCGCTCC
>CAZBJI010000135.1:0-22561 GCA_964492175.1 uncultured Polyangiaceae bacterium
GCGGCGGAGGGGGGAGCGAGGGGAGCTCCTTGAGCTCGCCGGGGTCGAGCGTCGACCTGCGGGAGGTCAGTGTCGCTGGTCGACCGAGCGCGAGCTCCAGCTGGGTCCAGAACGCCTCTATGCTCTGCGTCCGCTTGGGCGGGTCGACGGCCAGGGCCTTGGCGAACGCCGCCTCGGTCGCGTCGGAGACCTTGAGCCCTTTCGCGCGCGGCGTGGGGCGCCACGCCGGGTTGATCGCGGCGCCCATCATGGCCGTCATGTCGCCCTCGATCGGAGGCTTGCCGAGGAGCGCCTCCAGCAGCGTGAGCGCCAGACCGTACACGTCCGTCCACGGGCCCGTGCCGCCGAACGACTCCGGGTGCCACTGCTCGGGGGCCGCGTAGGCGGGCGAGAAGGCGTTGATCGCGTCCGCCTGGGTCTGCTTGCCGGCGATGGCGCTGGCGTCCGCTTTCACCCGCGCGATGCCGAAGTCCAGGATCTTCACTTGACGCTGGCCGTCCGCCTCCGCGACGAACACGTTCTCCGGCTTCATGTCGCGGTGGATGATCGTCACCGCCGCGCTCCCGGTGGTCTCGGGGAAATGGTGCGCCCGCGAGAGAGCGCGCGCCACCGGCGTGAGGAGGTCCACCGCCTCCGACAGGCGGAGCGGCTTGTCCTGCACGAGGGCGTTCAGCGTCTGGCCGTGGAGCCACTCGAGGGCCATGAAGGGGACGAAGACCTTGGTGTCCAGGACTCCGAACTGCAGCGGGCGGACGACCTCGGGCAGCGCCGCGGAGAGGCGAAAGAGCAGCTCCGCCTCGGACCGGAACTTCTCCAGGAACGCGGCGCGCTGGGTCTCGCCGAACGCTTCGGGCACCTTCAGGCACTTGAGCGCCACGGGCGCCCGGAACACCTCGTGGTGCGCCTTGTAGACGACGCCGAAGCCGCCCTCCGCCACCGCGCGCTCCACCTTGAAGAAGCGCGCCTGGACGGTGCCCGCGATCCCGAACGGATCTCCCAAAGATCGGGGGCCGCGATCGGTGGGCATGCGCTCTTAGGTGCCTCCCGCGGGCACCACGGTGACGACCTCGGGATCGCCCTGGCGGAGCTCCACGAGGCGTCCCCCCGTGACGTCCTCGTGCACCTCGGTCGTCCGCTGTCCGTCGGGCCACGTCACCTGGATCTTCGCCGCGCGGGTGCAGTCCCCCAGGGAGAAGAAGAGCACGGTGTCGTTCTGTAAGCCGAAGTGACCGTAGCCGGCCGCGAGCTCCTGGACCTGCGTCACGCCGCCCGCCTCCACCGTGACCCGCGCCCCGACGCCCGACGTGTTGGCGCCGGCGCCCGCCCCGGCGCCTCGGAGCCGCACGGCGATCCACCCGGCGCCGGCGGCGCCGCTCTCGTAGAAGTGGACCTCGTTGGTGCTCCAAATGTCAGCGCAGTCCCGCGCGGTCCCCGACGCGACCACGACGTCGAGGTCGCCGTCGCGATCGAAGTCCGCCGTGGTCACGCCGACGCCGCACGGGTGGTGCAGGCCGACCGACTCCCCGACCTCCTGGAACGTGCCGTCCGGGCTCTGGCGGAAGAGCCAGCTGTACTGGTCGGGGTAGTCGCTCGTGCCGAGGAGGATGTCCGGCCGCGCGTCGAGATCCAGATCGGCGATGAGCGCCGTGATTCCGCCCTCGTTCCAGTCGAGGCCGACGTGAGGAACCTCCAGGCCGGCCGCGGCCCTGTCCGCGCGGGTGAAGCTCTTCTGGCCGGGGGTGCTCCCGTTGACGAGGAGGTTGTTGAGGTCCGAGCTCTGCCCGGCCCACCAGTGCGTGATCTCGGCGTTGTAGAGGTCCAGCTTGCCGTCGCCGTTCACGTCGGCGCACGCCGTGGTGAACGTGTTGCCCCCGAGCCGCTCGGGCTCGGTGTCGGAGCTCGGCGACCAGTAGGAGCCTGCCGGTGTCGGGCAGACGACCCCAGGGCTGTCCACCCCGGCGCAGTCGGGGGCCGTGGGGTTGACGGTGCACCAGCAGAGGAAGAACTGGTTGTCGGAGTACGTGAGGTTGTCGTCGTGCGCGAAGCCGGCCTCTGCGCCGACGTCCACCCACCCGGCCGACGAGTAGGTGTACATGACGTTCGGGCCGCGCGCGTAGGCGCTCATGAGGAGCTCGGGCAGGCCGTCGTCGTCGACGTCGCAGCTCGCGACGCCGAAGGTCGCGCGCTTCTCGGCGCCGATCCCGGAGCCGGAGGTGACGTCGGTGAAGGTGCCGTCGCCGGCTCCGAGGAAGAGCGCCGGCGCCTGGAGCGCGCCCGAGGCCGAGTAGTGAACGCCGACGAACAGATCGAGGTCCCCGTCCAGATCCACGTCCGTGAACGTGGCGGACGACGTGCGGCGCGCGCCCGAGAAGCCGACGCCGGAGCCAGGAAGAAGAGTGAAGTTGCCGGCGCCGTCGTTCAAGTAGATCTCGCTGCGGTCCGCCTCGGCCGGCGTGGGCGGGCTCCCGGCGGGCGCGTCCGAGTACGTCCCGCTGAAGATGTCGGTGTCGCCGTCCCCGTCCACGTCGCCGAGGACGGCGAGCTGGGAGGACTTGAGCTCCGTCGTCGAGCCGTCCGCCGGCCGTGCGAAGCCGCTCGCGTGCGTGCGGTCCACGAAGGTGCGGCCTCCGCCGGGGGCCGGCTCGTTCATCAGAAGGAACAGGCGCCGGTCCGGGCCGGCGATCACCTCGCGCGTGTTCGACGCGAACGTGTGCACCAGGAGATCGGGGTAGCCGTCGCCGTTCAGATCCCCGGACATGACCCGCCCGCCCGCCACGGCCGCGAGGCCCCAGGCGTCGGTGCGATCGGTGAACGAGAGCGGGGTGGGGGAGGCGTGCCCGTCGCAGAGCTCCGGCTCGACGGTGCCCCCGGCGCCGCCCGTCCCCGAGGCGCCCGCGCCTCCGGCCCCCGTCGCCGCGTCGTCCCCGCACGCGAGGGCGAGACCACCCAAGAAAAAGCCGAAGCCCAGGCTGGTGAAGCTGCGCAGGCGCATGGGACCTACGCTAGTCGGTGCCAACCCCCGTAGCAACGGCGCGCTCGCTTCTCCGGTCGCCCCTTTGGTCGCGAGCCTGTAGGATGCGCCGCGATGATCAAGGCATCGATGATCGGACTCGGGACGCTCGTCTTCTTGCTCGCAGGGTGCGGCGAGGGGGCGAAGCAGGACTCCAGCGCAAAGCCCGCCGCGACCAGCGCCAAGCCGGCGGCGTCGGCGAAGGCCACCGCCACCGCCACCGCCACCGCCACCGCCACCGCGGCGGCCAGCGGCGACTCCGGCTGGTAGAGCGTCCCCGTGGGTCGCCGTTGGCTGGGGGTGCTCGCGGCGCTCACGGCGGGCTGCGGCGGTCCGGGGGACCTCGCGCCGGCCCGCTCCCTCGAGGAGCCGGCCGCGTTCTTCTCGCTGCGCGCGGAGGAGCGCGCGCTGCGCGCCTCGGCGATCGCGGGGGCGGCGGAGCCGCGGGGGGCCTCGTTCGGCCCCGACCCCTACGACCTGGCGGCCCTCCCGGGCGGACGGTTCGTGGGCCTGCTCCGCGGCGCCTCGGCGGTGGTGCTGCTCGACGAGGACCTCTCGGCCGTCGGCGACCCTGTCCCGGCGCCGCCTTGGCCGACCGCCGTCGCCGTCGGCCAAGGCGGGTTGGTGCTCGTCGCGAGCGGCGTGAGCGCCCAGATCTCCGCGTACCAAGCTGGGCCGCACGGGATCGTCCGCGTGGCGGCGCACGACCGGGACGTCCCCGGGGTCCGCTCCGTCCGCGACCTCGCGATCGGTCCGGGCGGCTGCGTGTACGCCGTCTCGGAGCACGAGGATCTCCTCGTGTCCTGGTGCGGCGCGAGAACGACCCTTCGACACGTCGCGCCTGGGCCGATCGCGGTGGAGGTCGCGGCGGATCACGTCGTCGTGCTGTCGCTCCTCGGGCACGCGCTGTCGGCGGCGCCCCTCACGGACGGCTTGCCGGAGGCGGAGCTCGTCACGCTCCGGCACGATGGTCCCTTCTTCGGCCTGGCGGCGGCCGGTCGGGGGCGGGGCGTCCTCGTGGCGGCGGGGGGCGTGGAGGATCGTCCCCTCGATCGCACCGGGGGCTTCTTCGGCAACATCGACTCGTTCGTGTACGTCTACGCGTTCGAGGACGGAGCGTGGCGTCCGCTCGCGAAGGAGAACGCGAGCGGGCGCGGGGGCGTGACGCCGAAGGCGCTCGCGCTCGAGCCCTCGGGGAGCGGCTGGCTCGTCACCGCGGCGGGGTACGCGGGCGACCAGGCGCTCGAGCTGCGGCTCTCCGCGGACGGGGCGACGGAGTCGTCTCGGACGCGCGAGGTGGTCGCGGGGCTCGCCCGCCTCGTCGGAGTCGGAGGGCGGCTCGTCGGCGCGTCCCCGCTCCTCGACGCGTGGGTGCAGATCGATCCGTCCGGGGAGCCGACGCTGCGCGCCGCGTCTCGGGATGCCCCGGAGCGAGGCGAGCTCTTCCTCGGCGAGGCGCTCTTCTACACGTCGCTGATGGCGCCCTGGCAGACCTCCGACGGGCCGAAGAGCCGCTTCACCTGCGAGACGTGCCACTTCGAGGGCGGCGTCGACGGCCGGACGCACCACACCGGCCGTGGCGACGTGCGCGCGACGACCAAGCCGCTGCGAGGGATCTTCTTCAACGCGCCCCACTTCACGCGCGCGCTCGACGTGGACACCACGGAGATGGTCTTCGCCGAGTTCCGCGTGGCCGCAGCCGGCTCCGGGCACGACGGGTGGTTCTCGCTGCGCGAGGTCCCCCTCGGCTGGGCGAGACGGGCCCTGCGGACAGAGACGTCGGACCGATCGGCGGGCGACCTCCGCAGGGCCCTCTTGCTCTACCTGGCCCGAGCGGACTTCGCCCCGAACCCGGCCGCGTGGGGGAGGGAGGCCTGGAACGAGATCGAGGCCCGCGGGGCGACGGCGTTCTCCGAGGTCTGCGCGCGGTGCCACGCCGCGCGGCTCGCCGCCGACGACGCGACGACGGAGGTGCCGGTCCGAGACTGGCAGCGCCACGTGCTCGGCGCGGGCCGCCCGATCGTCTGGGCGCGCGATGGCTACGAGAAGACCGGTGTCGTCCCGTACGTCCACGAGGACGGCGCGCGGCCGACGTCACTCCGCCGCGTGTCCCAGAAGCGACCTCATTTCACGAACGGGAGTGTGTGGACCCTCGAGGAGGTCCTCGGCCAGGTGCGGGTCGCGCCGGGCGGGGGCTTCGCCCACCAGGGCGAGCTCGCCGGAGGCGGCGGGCTCTCCCCGGACCAGATCCGAGACCTCATGGCCTTCTTGGAGATCCTCTAGCCGCGCGAGCGAGGTCCCGGCGGATCGGCGGCAGCTGCAAGCCGAGCCTTGCGCTCGGCGCGGAATGAGCCGCCTCGGGAAGATCCTGCGCCCACCTGGTTCCACCGGGCCGCGCCGGATGGTAGGCACGGTCCTCCAACGTGGGCGTCCCCGTCGACATCGCCAGCCCGAGCGACGTGCAGAGCGCGGTCAGGGACCTCGCGCAGCGCAGCGGGGAGGCGGCGGGCAGCGAGGCGTCGCTCGCGGCGTGCCGCGCCGACCTCGCCGCCCTGCGCGGCGTGTACCGGCTGAAGGCCGATCTCTTCGAGCCCACTGCCGTCGCGGAGCTTCGGGAGATCGCCGCCCGGCTCGGACCTGCGCCGCGGGCGGCGCCGTCGCTCGAGGGCCGCCCCAGCCCGGAGGACGTCCTCCGTGAGGTCTTCGGCTACGCCGCGTTCCGCCGCGGCCAGCGCGAGATCATCGACGCGGTCCTCGCCGGCCGGGACTGCGTCGGCGTGATGCCGACGGGCGCGGGCAAGTCGCTCACCTACCAGATACCGGCGCGCGCGCTGGGCGGGACGACGCTCGTCATTTCGCCGCTCATCGCGCTCATGAAGGACCAGGTAGACGCGCTCCTCGAGGCGGGCATGCGGGCGACCTTCCTGAACTCCAGCCTGGAGGCGGCCGAGCGCGAGGACCGCGCGAGGCGCATCGCGGCGGGTGAGTTCGAGATCGTGTACGCCGCCCCCGAGGGGCTCCAGGCCTCGGCGGGCCGCGTCCTCTCGCGGATGGACCTGCGCCTCGTCGCCGTGGACGAGGCGCACTGCATCAGCCACTGGGGCCACGACTTCCGGCCCGCGTACCGGAACCTGTCGGGGCTCAAGCGGAGGTTCCCCGACGTCCCGATCCTCGCCCTCACGGCGACCGCCACCGAGGCGGTGACCGCCGACATCGTCGAGCAGCTCGGGATGAGGCGCCCCGTGGTGGAGCGCGGATCGTTCTATCGGCCGAACCTCCACCTCTACGCCTTCAAGAAGGGCGGGGATCACGCCGGGGGGCGCGTCCCGCCGGTGCGAGAGGCCATCCTCGCGGTCGTGCGGGCGCACGCCGGCGACAGCGGCATCGTCTACTGCCTGTCGCGCAAGACCACCGAGGCGACCTGCGCGTTCTTGAAGGAGAGCGGCGTCCGGGCCGCGGCCTACCACGCCGGCCTGTCACCCGAGGCGCGCGCGAAGGCGCAGGACGCGTTCCGCGACGACGCAGTGGACGTCGTCGTCGCCACGATCGCGTTCGGGATGGGCATCGACAAGAGCAACGTCCGCTACGTCATCCACCGCGACATGCCGCGCTCCATCGAGGGCTACTACCAGGAGATCGGCCGCGCGGGGCGCGATGGCCTCCCCAGCGACTGCGTGCTGTTCTACTCCTGGTCCGAGGTCGTCGCGTACGACCGGTTCGGCGCCGAGGGGCCGGAGGACGTGGCGGCGCGGACGAGCGCGCAGGTGCGGGACATGTATCGCTTCGCGGAGTCCCGCGGGTGCCGGCACGCGGCCGTCGTCGGACACTTCGGCGAAGACCTCGCGCCCTGTGGCGCCTCGTGCGACGCCTGCGGGCTCGACGACCTCCTGAAGGCCGGCTCCCCCGGGAGAGGGCCGAAGGTGCGGGGGGCCCCGCTCACGAGGGCGGCGCCCGCGACGCGGCAAGGGCAGCTCTTCGAGCTCCTCAAGGCGCTCCGCCGGCACATCGCCGAGACGCGAGGGGTCCCGGCCTACGTCGTCTTCAGCGACGCGACGCTGCTCGAGATGGCCGCCGCGCACCCGACCACCCCGGAGGGGCTGCTCGCGGTCTCGGGCATCGGCCCGCGCAAGCTCGAGTCCTACGGGGAGGCGTTCCTGCGAGTCCTCCGCGAGGAGGCGCGCTGACCGCGGGCGCTGCTTCCGAGGGACGCGCTCCTTCCACCTCTGCGCTCGTCGGCCCTCCCGAGCTGCCTCCGCCGCCTCATCCACGCACTCCGCGCCCTGCTAGCCTACCCCTCTCGTCGTCATGCTCCGCCGACCCATCTCGCTCCCTCGCCTCCCGGCGTCGCAGGTCGACCTGGTCCGCTCGCGCTTGGACGCGGCGCTGGGGCCCTCGAAGGTCGTGACCGGCGAGGACGCCCTCGCGGCCTACGGGGGGGACGAGTCCGAGAACGGCCCGGTGCTCCCGGACGTCGCCGTCCGCGCCGAGAGCGCCGCCGACGTGCGCAGGGTGCTCGAGATCGCGGCGGAGCTGAGCGTCCCGGTGACGCCACGCGCCGGGGGCAGCGGCAAGTCGGGAGGGGCGATCCCGGTCGCCGGAGGGATCGTCCTCGCCACGCTGGGCCTCTCGGGCATCAAGGAGATCGATCGCAAGGAGCACGTCGCGGTGGTCGAGCCCGGCGTGATCCTCGGGGACCTCCACGCCGCGGTCGAGGCCGAGGGCCTCTTCTACCCGCCGGACGCGAACTCCCTCGCGACCTGCGCGCTCGGAGGCAACGTCGCCGAGAACGCCGGCGGACCGCGCGCGTTCAAGTACGGCGTGACCCGCGACTACGTCCTCGGCCTGGAGGTGGTCTGCATGGGCGGCGCGGCGCTGACGCTCGGACGGCGGACCAAGAAGGGCGTCACCGGCTACGATCTCACGGCGCTGGTCGTCGGCAGCGAGGGCACCCTCGCGGTCGTGACGGAGGCGACGCTGCGCCTCCTGCCGAAGCCCGAGACCGTGGTCACCCTCCTCGCGCTCTTCCGCGACGTCCACGCCATCGGGGGGGCGGTCGGCGCGATGCTCGACCGCGGGGTCACGCCGCGCTGCGTCGAGCTCCTCGACCGGACGACGCTCGAGGCGGTGAAGCGGCAGGGCGTGGGCGTCGACGACCGCGCCGGCGCGATGCTCGTCATCGAGGTGGACGGCGCGTCGGTCACGACCGAGCGCGAGATGGAGATCGTGGGGGAGGCGTGCGACGCCGCCGGAGCCCTCACCGTCCTCGTGGCGCAAGACGAGGCGCAGCGTGATCGCTTGTGGGCGGCGCGCCGGGCGCTCTCGCCGACCACGCGCGCGATGGCGAAGTTCAAGGTCTCCGAGGACGTCGTGGTCCCCCGCACCAAGATCGGCGCGCTGCTCGACGAGGTCGATCGGATCCGCGAGGCGACGGACGTGTTCCTCCTCACGTACGGGCACGCCGGCGACGGGAACCTCCACGTGAACTTCCTCTGGGACGACGAGGCACAGGTCCCGCGCGTGGAGGAGGGGCTCGGCATGCTGTTCCGCGCCGTCGTCGGGATGCGCGGGACGCTCACGGGGGAGCACGGCGTTGGCCTCTCGAAGGCGGAGTTCCTCCCGCTCGAGCAGGCGGAGGCGGTCATCGCGCTGCAGCAGCGGCTGAAGGCCGCTTTCGATCCGAGGGGTCTGCTCAACCCGGGCAAGATCTTCGGCGCGCTCGGCCACCGCGCGTGCTGATGTCCACGTCGACAAGGCATTTCCCGGACACGCCACCGCGTTCGGTCGGAACGCCCGTAGCTTGCTCACGCCATGCGGCCGATGAGCCGAATCGTGAGCGCCACGGTCTGGGGGCTCGCCGCCTCGACCGCGCCCTGGACCCACTCGAGGCTCACTCGCAGGCGCGCAGCCGCCGTCTCGAAGCCCGCCGTGAGGAGCTCACCCGCGAGCGTGCTCGACTCGACCCTGACGCTCGCGACCTCCGGCCCGATGAGCTCCACGCTCGGATCGCTCGGATCGAGCTCGACGCCGCGGACCCTCACCCAGAGCACCGCCGACGCCGCGAAGCTGCTCAGCTGGTGCACCAGCACCTCGAGCACGCCGCGCCTCCAGGAGGCCGTGTCGATCCCGGTCGCCAGGAGCAGCGTCTCGGTCGAGCTCGCGCGCCCGTCGAACGAGGAGTCGACGCGACGAGCGACCTCGACGACGACCGCCGGAGTGTCGGCGAGGTCCTCGTCGCTCTCCCACTCGGCCAGCATCAGCCCCGTCTCCCCGTCATCACGCGCCCCTCCTCATCGGCTCCTCCCGACGATGCGCACCGTGACCGCCACCGTCTGCTGACCGGCACCTGCCGCTCCCTGCTGCCAGCGGAGGACGACGCGCGCGTGGGAGGGCATGGGCGTCAGGCTCGCGGTCGAAAGGGCCGGGATCGGATCCGTGTCCCGCACCAGGATGGCCGCGAGCTGCGGGCCGAGGTACTCGACCTTCGGGCTCACCGGGTTGAGCGACACGGCGAACGCGCGAACCGACAGCGTGACGGGGCTCGGCCACGTGTTTCGCTCGTGCGCGATCACCTCGAGCGTCGCTGTCCGCCAGTCGGCGAGCTCCACGCCCGTGGCGAGCACTACCTCCTGCGTGGTCGTGAGGCGCCCGTCGAAGGCGTACGTGGTCTTCCTCACGACCTCGATGACCTCGCAGGTGGGCTCTTGGTACGCGATCATCCGCCCCAACCTCTCCGGCCGCAGAGCTCGACCGAGATCGCCATCGTCTGGACGCTGCCAGCCTCGAGCGAGAGCTGCGAGAAGCGGAGTGTCACCAGCAGGAGCGCCCCCGCGTCGAAGGTGTGCTCCACCACGCTGAGAAACGGCACGACCGTGGCGTCCGTGATGGAATCGGACTGGGTCGCGCGAGAGTCCACGAAGCTGACGTCGGGATCGTCGGGGTCCAGATAGGTGCTCTGGATCTGCACCCGCGCGACCGCGCTCGTGGGCATGCCGCCGCTCGTGCGCCAGAGGTTCTTCTCGTGGAGGCGCGTCATCATCGTGATGGACGTGTAGGCGCTCACGTCGACGCCCTCGGCGAGCGTGATCACCTGGGTCGAGTTGGCGCGCCCGTCGAAGGAGAAGTCCGTCTTGCGGACGACGTCGATGAGCTCGCCCGGTCGATCGGGCACTCTCTCTCGCGGAGGCGGCTCCGGGCAGAGGCGCGGGTTCACGGCTCGAGGAGGCATAGCTCCTTGAAGTCGGTGCAGCACTTGTCGAACATGACGGTGTCCCAGCCAGTGTCCGTGAACTCGGGATCGCCACAATACGCAAGGCTCGCGGGGGTGCAGACGAGCTTGTGGTCCGCGCGGAGCACGCAGTGCTGTTGCGTGAACATCACCGCCACGTCGAGCACCGCTGGAAAGAGGTCGACCTTGGACGGTGGAGAGTAGATGGGCGAGCCTCCGTCCGGTGCGTACCAGAGCCCCCAGCGCCAGAGCTGGCCACCCGTAGGCCACGCGTACCCTCCGCCGGGCCCGACGCGGACATGATCCACCAGCGGCAAGCCTTCCACCTTGGTGGGGAACGGGAAGGCGTCAATGTCGCTGTCTGGGTCCCAGGTGTTCGCGCCCCAGCAATAGACCTCGCGGCTGTCGAGGACCCCGCAGGTCGCTCCGGCACTCGCGGCGACCTCGACGGCTGCGCGCGGCAAGAGCGCCTGCCTCGCCTCGAAGCTGCTGTTGGTGTCTCCGGTGCCGAGCTGTCCGTGGTCGTTCTGCCCCCAGCAATAGACCGCCCCGCTCGCGCCGAGGGCGCACGCGTGATACGAGCGCACGCTCACCTGGCGGACCTCCTCCGGGAGCTCTTTTCGGATAGGCCACGGCTCGATGAGGTAGCCCGCGTCGGGCCCGAGCCACAGCTTGCCCCACCAGTAGAGCTCGCCGGCCTCGGTTACCGCGTACCCCGTCAGTCCGATCCCCACGTCGACGGCGGGCGGCACCTCGGGTGTGCTCGCTTCGCCCTCTGGCGTCTGTCGCCCGAGCCCGTCTCCGAGCGTCTCGTTGTAGTCGTCGCCCCACACCGCGACGGTCCCGTCCTGGCGGATCGCGGCGCCGTTTCCGCTCGTCGCCGCCACGCGCCTCGCGCAAGCGACCTCGCCGATGGGCTGTGGCGGTACCCCCTTGGTGAACGCGCCCGCGCCGTCGATCCCCGCCGCGACGCGAATGGTCCCGTCCGACATCACGGCGTAGACGAACGAGTACTCGTCCCCCGGGGTATCGCCCGCGATCTGCACCGGCACGAGCGGCGGGGCGGTGGACTCACACCCTGCCGGCCCTGGATCGACGGGAGGCAGCGCAGGGGGCGGAGCTGCGCCGTCGCAGCCGCCGCAAGCGAAGATCGAGGCTGCGATGCGAATGGAGCTACTCCTCATCGAAGAGATCCCCCGGCAGGCCGAAGCCTCGGTACATCCTGCGGACGACCTTCCAGAGCTCGTCGGCTTTCTCCCTCAAGAGCGCCGCGATCGCACCCGTTCCATCGCCCAGGTTGACGCTCAGGGCGACCGAGGTCGTCTTGCCGCTTCCGCGGTAGTAGAAGAGCGCCACGGCGGCGCCCCCGCTGGTGGAGCCGTTGTGCCAGAGCACTTCCCAGGGCAGGGCGTGCTTGATGTTCGCCGCGGTCTGCTCCTCCTTCTCCCACCAGGTCTCCGTGACCTCGTCCACGAGCCAGCCGCGCCCCATTCCCACCCCGCTCCATTGCTCGGCGAGGAGGTCGCGCTGCAAGGCGGAGATGAGCTGCGGCGCTCGCTCGCTCAGGCCCATGCCGTGGAGTATCCGCGCGAGCGTCTTCATGCTCATGCACCATGCCCCCGAGCCGCCACCCCACTCGTGGTTCCCGGCGTATTGGTGGGGCACCAAGACCTTCCCCGCCTTGTCGTAGCCGATCCCCGGGCCCTCGTTGTGACACGGGTAGTGGTCGTTCTCGATCGACTTGCCTCGGTCGCTGCTGACGTAGCCGACGCGGGGGTCAGGGAACTCGTCGTCGCCCATGCCCCAAAGGAGCCGCATGCCCAGGTCGTAGCGATCCCACCGAGTGGTCTGGAGCCGGCCCACCAATTCACCGAGCGCGCGGTAGGTCATGCCGTGGTAGTCGGCAACTGAGCCCGGCGTCGTGAAGTGGAAGCTCGTTGGCCAGTGGGCGATGAACTCGCGCATGTCCCCGGGCTCTGCGTAGTTGGGGCCGCCCTCATGCACCGCGATGCACGCCGCCTCGTACCAGTGTGCGCCCTGGTAATCGGTTCCGTCGATGATGCCGCTGACGTCCTCCTCCGTGGCCCAGCCGGAGTGATGGTAGAGCAGGTGATCGATCGTGGTGACGTTGCGCGCAGCGTACGTCGGCTCGACCGGAGGGAACTCGAACGCATTGGGGAGCGTCGTGCGCAGCTTCTCTCGGGCTTCGTCGATGTCGGCGCCCGTGGCCAACAGACGCACGACCGCCGCGGCCGTGAGCGCCTTCGAGATGCTCCCCGGACGCATGAGGTGGTCGGGCGTCAGCACCGGGTATCCCTCCTCCGCCCGCGTCATGCAACGTAGGAGCGGCAGCCGTCCGTCGATCCCGGCTGCGAGCTGGATCCCGCGGGCGTTCGTCTCGATCAGAGTGTCGAGCAGGATCTCGTCGATCTGGGCAAGGCCCTCCTCGAGGGTCTCGATGATGACGGAGGCATTGAGCCCCAGCCCGCCGTGATGCGGGGGCGCCCCGTACTCTGCTGCGTCGCCGTACTGGGGAGAGCCACCGGCGTAGAGGATCCCCTTCTTGGGGTTGATCCGCCCGCTCGGCCGCTTCGGGCGACGGCGCTCCGCGTTGCCCAGGCTGCCGAGGCCGAAGGATGGGGAGCCCGGCATGATCTGAGCCTCGGCCGGAGTCGCCGAGAACAGCGGTCCGTGGCGGGGGACCGTCTTGATGAGCGGCTTCGGAACCTTGTCGAACGGAGGCGGGCTCGCCGGATCGTAGACGACCACGTTCTTCAGGAGCGGCAAGAGACGCCGGGAGAACGTGATGCACATCGAGGCCGCCTCGCCGACGCCGTTCGCGCCGACGTGCATGGGCCTCCAGCCAGCCGCCTCCATGTACGAGACCCACGCCTCCGCCTGGTCGACTCGCATCGGCCCGAGCATGGTGGTCCCACCGGTGTAGCTCGGATCGAGCATGTCATCGGGCCACGGCTCGAACACGCGGTCCGAGCGCCAATAGGAGACCACGTCCTGCAGATCGTTCTCCTTGACGCCCAACGGGACCGCCATCTCGATGTGGTTCCAACCCTCGTTCAGGACGCGGTGGGAAGTACTCGAGACCGCGCCCATCACGCCCAGCTCGGTCCGGTGAAGCCCCCCGTGCTCGGGTGGTACTCCTCGGCGATAGAGGAGCGCGCAGCACCGCATGCCCCCTTTACCAGGCCAGGCGTCGAAGCACTTGAGGTAGTGGAATGGCGCGTCCGAGTCGGGGCCGGCGGAGTACGCATGGAACTCGTCCCAGGGTGAGTCGCCCCACGGCAGCACATCACCGGGTGGGGGCTGCGCCGCCATCTCGAAGTGTACCACGTACCGCTGGAAGTGCGGCTCGCCCGTCGCGGAGAGGAGGACCGGCACGAGATCATAGGCCTTCTGCTCCTGGATCCGCTGGTGAAGGCTCTCGGAGGTGTGAAGGTCGCTCTGCACCGAGAACGAGGGCGCGTTGTTCTGCGCTACCCACAGCGTGGCGTACCGCGGATCGTCGAAGGCCCCGAAGAGCGCGATGGATTGAAGGCGCCAGCCGCCAGCGTACCCAAGGGAGAAGGCCTGCTGGTCGAGCTGAGCCTGCGTGATGCACGGCGTGAAGATCCAGCTCCCCACGGCTGGGATCCTCAGGCAGGGCGGAGGACCAGGTCGACCGAGACGGAGAGGTTCTGCACCGCGGCGGCGGCGGTGGCGCCCTGTGTCCAGCGCAGGATGACCCGGACCATCGATCCGATCGGAGCGGCGAAGGCGACGACGTCGAGCACCGGCGCGGCCGAGGTGCTCGTGATGTTCGTGGACGTCGCGACGGGCGTGACGCCGGTCGCGGGTAGGTAGACGACGTCGGGCTCCTCTGCGACGAGCGAGGCGTTCTGCACGATGATGTTGGCGATGGCGGTCGCGGTGAAGGCGCTCTTCGAGTGCACGCGGGTCTGTAGGACGCCCGTGACGCAAGCCGACGTGTCGATGCCGGCTGCCAGGACGATGTCCTGGGTGCTGCCGAGCCGGCCGTCGAACTGGTAGTCCGACTTTGCGATGACCGACGCCAGATAGCCGTTGCCGCGGCTCATGCCGAACGTCGCTCCCACACGTCCGCCCGAGCGCTGCTCCCATCCCAACCGATCAGGTCTCATGCTCCCGCTCCTTCCGCCGGGTAGGGCACGCGTGCCGCTCCCCATGGCGATGTGAGCTTGCGCCGATTCGGCCCCCCCCCCGCAACCTCCAGGCCATGACTCTTGAGGTCCTTTGATCTGCCAAGCGATCCAGATGCCGCGATCGACCGACGGAGCTCTGCCATGTCGATGTGGATGCCGGCACGCGCTCCCTCACCGCGCGTGCTGACGCGCGGCGGCGCGCGGCGAACTATCCGCAGTCCGCGTGCTACCTTCGCCGCGTGAAGATCGTCCTCTTCGGCGCGACGGGCATGATCGGGCAAGGGGTCCTCCGAGAGTGCCTGCTCGATCCCTCCGTCGAGGCGGTGCTCACGGTGGGGCGCGCGGCGACCGGCGTGCAGCACGAGAAGCTCCGCGAGGTGGTCCACGCCGATCTCGCGGACCTCTCGCCGATCGACGCGGAGCTCGCGGGGCACGACGCCTGCTTCTATTGCCTGGGCGTCTCCGCCGCCGGGTACGACGAGGCGGCGTACACGAGGATCACGCTCGACTTCGCGCTCGAGGCGGCGAGGCGGCTCCACGCGCACGCGCCCGACATGACGTTCGTCTTCGTCTCGGGCGGTGGGACCGACCCCGAGGCCGGAGCCATGTGGGCGCGCGTGAAGGCGCGCGCGGAGGCGGCGATCCTCGCTCTCGGCTTCCGCTCGGCCTGCGCCTTCCGTCCCGCGCTCATCCGCCCACGGCACGGGGCCGTCTCCCGGACGACCTCGTACCGGGTCCTCTACGCGATCCTCTGGCCGATCCTGCCGTTCCTCGAGGCGCTCCTGCCCAGCCTGGTTACGAGCACCGAGAAGGTGGGTCGGGCCATGCTCGCCGTCGCCAAGCGAGGCGCCCCGAAGCCGGTGATGGAGAACGCCGACATCAACGCGCTCGCCGGGGAGGCGTGAGCCGGCCGCAGCCAGGCACGGCTCGGTCACGTCGAGGCGCGACGCGCGCGCCGTCGCCGACGACCGGTTGGTGGTAGCGCGCGACGATCTCGTCGAGTAGGATCTTCAAGTCGGGGGGCGCGTTCGGGTACCCCGCGTTCGACTCGTTCCAGCTCGCGTTCACGTCGCCTCCGTCCCAGGGAGGCGTCTCCATCGCCGACGCGTACGGGCAGTCGCTCTATGTCCACCAGAGCGACACCGGCGCCAACGATCCCGTGCTTCCGCGCATCACGGCGAGCTGGCGCGCCGCGACCACGACGAACCTCGTCACCATGCACGGCATGATCGCGCAGCACGTGCAGACCGTGCTCACCGCGGAGGCCTTCAACGTGACGAGCCCGCTGAACGACGCCACCAACGAGGTGCCGTGGCCGCTCGAGACCTCGAGACCCGGCGTCTACACCGGGACGTTCGGCTACCAGCGGTGCGACGATTTCCCAGGGTGTCCGCAGGCAGAGCCCGCCGATAGCGTCATCCCCTTCGGAGCCGCGTGGCCGGACGGGCGCCGCAAGACGCAGCCGGCGTTCGACGTCTTCTTCCGGGTGTGGCAGCCGTGAGCGGGGCGTGGATAGGCACGGCGCTCGTGCTCGCGGGATGCTCCTCCGTCGTGGTGGAGGACGGGAGCGGGGGCTCGGGTGGCTCGGGGCCGACGAGCTCCACCGGCACGGGCCACGACGGCCGCGGGCGACGGCTTCACGTGCGCCGGCATGTGCGCCGAGGTGCTCGCCAGGTTCCCCGAGTGCATCTACTGCGAGGACAACTGCGACAAGGCGCTCGGCGGCTCCGAGGGTGTCGGCTGCCGCGAGGAGGCCGTCGCGTGCATGAGCGAGTTCCCGGTCCTCTGGACGGGCTGCGCGCTGGCTTGCTCCGAGGAGCATCGGATGGCCTGGCTCGCCTGCACGGAGAGCTGACGTGAGGGCGGGCGGCGTTCGACGCCCGTTCAGGCGGCGGCAGCCGTGAGCGGGCGGCGGCTCGGCGGGGCGGTCGGGGCAGTCGCTCTGCGCCAGCGTCAAGACCGGAACGTTCGGCTACCCAGCGTGTGACGACTCTCGGGCTGTCCGCACGCAGAGGCCGCGACGGGTGTTCCCCTCAACGCCGTTTGGCCGGGGGGACGAGGCGCAGCCGGCGTTCGCTTGACCGCGCGCGGCGCCGCTATCACCGTGGCCTCGCGATGACCGGCAGGCTCCGCGTCCTCGGGATCGATCCCGGCACCCGCCACATGGGCTGGGGCGTCCTCGACCAGGAGGGCACGCGCGTGTCCCACGTCGCCCACGGCGTCGTGAGCCCCGCCGAGGGCGCGCCGCTCGCCGACCGCCTCGTCCACCTGGACGACGCGCTCGCGCGCATCGTGGCTGACTACGCTCCCGACGCGGCCGTCGTCGAGGCGATCTTCTACGCGAAGGACGCCCAGGCGGCCGCCAAGCTGGGGCACGCCCGCGGGGTGATCCTCCTGCGGCTCGCCCACGCTCACGTCCCGACCCACGAGTACCCGCCGGCGCGGGTGAAGCGCGCGGTCGTTGGGCGCGGCGCCGCGACCAAGGACCAGGTGGCGCACATCATCGCGGCCCTCTTGAAGCTCGGGGGCCTGCCCCCCCACGACGCGGCCGACGCCTTGGCCAACGCCTTCGCGCACCTCGCGATGGCGAAGTTCTCGGAGGCCCTCGCGAGGTCGCGTCCGGCGCGGCCGTAAGCCGGCCGCCAGCGGCACGTTGTGGTAGACGTTCGCCACCCCCACCCCCCCAGCCCTACCGATGATGCACCGCAGACCCCTCCTGAAGCTCCTCGGCGCGGCCGCCGCCGCCGCCGCCGTGGGTGTCCCCGCCGGCACGGCCGAGGCCGCCAAGCCCACGGCCGCCGAGGTCGCGGCGAGGGTTCAGAAGTTCTACGACGGGACGAAGACCTTCCGAGCGACCTTCCGCCAGGTCTACGTGATCAAGGTCCAGAACAAGAAGAAGGAGTCGAAGGGCAAGGTCGTCTTCGAGAAGCCGGGGAAGATGAGCTTCACGTACGAGACCCCCAACGGCAACCGTGTGGTCTCCGACGGCAAGGTGATCAAGGTCTACGAGAAAGAGGCCGAGCAGATGTACGAGACGCCCGTCGGCAAGTCTCAGTACCCGGCGGCTCTCTCGTTCCTGCTCGGGGAGGGCAAGCTCGCCAAGGACTTCAAGCTGAAGCTCCTCGACGCCTCGACCATGAAGTTCGAGGGCGGCTTCGTCCTCGAGGGCGTGCCCAAGGAGGCCTCCCCGGCCTACCAGAAGATGCTGCTCTACGTGGACGGCGAGACGGCCCAGGTACGCCGCGTCCTCATCTTGGACGCCCAGGGCAACAAGAACCGGTTCGACTTCACGGACGTGGTCCTCAACAAGCCGGTCCAGGCGAGTGAGTTTTCTTTCACACCGCCCAAGGGAACGAAGATCATCAAGCCGTGACCTCCCGCCTCGGGCCCACGCGGTCGGAGCTCCCGCCGGAGCTCGCCGCGTTCGCGCGCCCGGAGAACGATCGCGGTCGGCTGGTCGGAGGGGCGATCCTCTACGCCCTCGGCATCGTGCTCGGCCTCGTGCTGAACGTCCTCTTCTTCTCGCTCGAGATCTTCGGGGGGCGGCGCCCGCCCGAGGAGATGGCCGAGGCGATGGCCTTCGGAGCGGTCCCCGCGTTCGTCATGCTGCTCCTCTACCTGCCGGTGCCGGTGGTGCTCGATCGCTTCGATCCGGAGCCGTGGTGGGGGGTCGCGATGGCGTTCGCGTGGGGAGCGCTCGTCGCCACCGGCGCCGCCGGGTTCATCAACTCCTCGGTGCACGCGGCGCTCGCGGCCACGCGCGGGCCCGCGTTCGCGAGCTTCGTGACCACCGTGTACTGCGCCCCCGTGACGGAGGAGGTCCTGAAGGGGACGCTCCTCGTAGGCTACCTCTACTTCCTGAAGCGAGAGTTCGACGGCACCGTCGACGGGATCATCTACGCCGTGTTCTGCGCGCTCGGCTTCGCCGCCGTGGAGAACGTGTCGTACTACGCGCGCGCCGCGCTCGAGGGCCGTGACGTCTTCAAGGCGACCTTCTTTCTGCGCGGGATCGTGGCGCCCTGGGGGCACCCGCTCTACACCGCGATGACCGGCATCGGCGTCGGGATCGCGCGCGAGAGCACGCGCACGTGGGTCAAGATCGTGGCGCCCACGGTCGGGCTCACCGCCGCGATCCTCCTTCACGCGATCTGGAACTACGTCCCACACCTCGGCGGCGACGTGTTCGTGGTCTCCCTGCTGTTCTGGTTCGGGTTCGTGGGGATCTTCACGGTGATCGTCGTCGTCCTGGTGATCCGCAAGGGGAGGACCATCCGCGAGTTTCTCGCGGACGAGGTCGCGATCGGCAACCTCACCCAGGCGGAGGTCCTCTGGATGACCGGGCCGTTCGGTCGCGCGCGCACCTACCTGATGCCCAAGGGCCCGCTCTGGCGGCAGCTCATCCGCGCGAGCGCGCGGCTCGCCCTCTGCAAGTGGCACACGGCGCGCGCCGTCCGCGGCAAGAAGCGGACGTTCTCCATCGAGTACATCGCGCCGCTCCGAGCCGAGGTGAAGCGGATCCGCCAGGAGCTGAGGGGCCCGTGACGGCGCCCGAGGCGCGCGCGCGGGAGGGCCGCTCGTGAAGCTCTTGCAGCCGACGCCGGTGCCCTACGATCCGATCGAGTGGGCGAAGAAGCCGCTCTCGGAGCGAGGCCGCATGGTCTGCCGGGCGTGGGCGCTCCAAGGCTACGGCACGCCGCCGGCGATCTTCGCGGTCTACCTCTTGAAGGTCGCGCTCTACGTGGCCGCGTGGATCGGCTTCTGCTCGTTCTCCGGCCTGCGGCCCGGCGACATCGGCGCGTGGTGGCTCTCGGGCGTGGCGTTCCAGAAGGCGATCCTCTGGAGCATGCTCTTCGAGGGGCTCGGCTTGGGCTGCGGGAGCGGACCGCTGACCGGCCGGTACCTGCCGCCCGTGGGCGGGTTCCTCTACTTCCTGCGGCCGGGGACGACGAAGCTGCCGCTCCTGCCGGGCGCCACCCTCGTCGGCGGGCTGCGCCGCACCTGGCTGGACGTCGCGCTCTACGCGGCGCTGATCCTCCTGCTCGTGCGCGCGCTCGTGGCGCCCGCGGTGCCGCCGTCGCTCCTGCTTCCCATCCTCGTCGTCCTGCCCCTCCTCGGGATCGCCGACAAGACGGCGTTCCTCGCGTTCCGGCCCGAGCACTACGCCACCACCGTGCTCTGCTTCGTCGCCGCCCCGAGCTTCGTCGCCGGCTCCAAGGCCGTCCAGCTCGCGCTCTGGTTCTGGGCCGGGGTCTCGAAGCTGAACCACCACTTCCCGATGGTGGTCTGCGTGATGACGAGCAACAGCCCCATCCTGCGCTCGACGCGGGTGCGCAAGGCGATGTACCGGAGCTACCCGGACGACCTCCGCCCGTCGCGGCTCGCCGTCGCCATGGCCCACGTCGGCACCGCCCTCGAGCTCGGCGTGCCGCTCGTGCTGGCGTTCGCGCCGGGCGGGCCCTCGCTCGTCGTCGGCATGATCCTGATGCTCATGCTCCACGGCTACATCACGGGCAACGTCCCGATGGCCGTCCCGCTGGAGTGGAACGTGATGGTCGTCTACGGGGCGTTCGCGCTCTTCTGGGCCCACCCCGAGGTGACGGTCCTCGACGTCGGATCGGGTCCGCTCGCCTTCGTGCTGATCGTGCTCCTCGTCGGCGTCCCGCTCGCAGGCAACCTGTGGCCCCGCGCCGTCTCCTTCCTGCTCGCCATGCGGTACTACGCGGGCAACTGGGCGTACGGGGTGTGGCTCTTCCGCGGGGACTCCTACCGCAAGCTCGACACCCTCACGAAGAGCTCGCCGTGGGTCTACGACCAGCTCGACCGCTTCTACGACAGGGCGACCTCGGTCGGGCTCGTCGGCAAGGTGCTGGGCTTCCGGATGATGCACCTGCATGGCCGCGCGCTCGGGTTGCTCCTCCCGAAGGCGGTCCCGCGTCTCGCCGACTACGAGTACCTCGACGGGGAGATCGTGTGCGGCATGGTGCTCGGGTGGAACTTCGGCGACGGTCACCTGCACGACGAGCAGCTCCTGGCGAGCGTCCAGGCGCAGTGCGGGTTCGAGCCAGGTGAGCTCCGCTGCGTGTTCGTGGAGGCGCAGCCGCTCTTCGGGTCCTCGCTGAGCTACCGGATCCGCGACGCGAGCACCGGCCTCCTCGAGGAGGGGGAGCTCGCGGTGAGCGAGCTGCGCGAGCGGCAGCCCTGGGCGTGACGGGGCCGCGTGCGCGCCCCGCATCCGCGCGGAGGCTCGACGATCCTCCTCTTCGTCCGCCTCCTTCGCCGATGAGCTAGCGTCGGCGGGCCCGGGACGTGCGTCAACGGTCCGCGGCGCCTCCTCCTCCGAGCTGCGCGAGGGGCTGCCTTCTCGCTCGAGCCAAGCGACACCTCGCTCACCCGAAGAGCCCGACCGCGCGCGCCGGCGCGCCCGGGAACACCTCGGCGGTGCGCGCGTTACCGAGCCCGCGCGCGAGGATCTCGCCGAGGACGCTCCGGTAGTCCGTGGTGACGGCGAGGTCCCCGGGAGGCGTGAGCGCCTGCTCGTCGAGGCCCGGGAAGTCACCGAGCACCCGGCCGCCTCGGACGCCGCCGCCGAGCACGAACATCACGCTGCCCCTGCCGTGGTCGGTGCCGAGGGAGACGTTCTCGTACGCGCGGCGCCCGAACTCGGTCATCACGACGATCACGGTGTCGGCGAGGAGGTCGCCGAGATCCTCGCGCAGCGCGGCGAGACAGCCGCCGAGCTCGCGGGCCTTGTCGGGGAGCGCGCTGCCTTGCACGAAGTGCGTGTCGTAGCCGTCGTGGTCCACGGCCACGACCTCGACGCCGAGCTCCTCGCGGTGCCGAAGGAGGAGCGCCGCCTCGGCGAGGGCCGCGCCGAGCTCGCCCTTCGGGTAGCGGTCCGCGGTGGAGCCGTGGTCGCGCGCGAGCGCGGCGCGCCGCCGGCCGACGGCGAGCGCGTCGCGGCCCGCCTCGGAGAGCTCGATGGCGAGGGCGCGCGGCGTGCCCCGCTCGGCCGCGTAGAGGGCGTCGAGCGCGTCGGCGAGCGCGCCGTCGAGCTGAGGGACGACGAACTCGCTCGCGCGCGTGAGGGCCGTGGCGGCGACGCCGCGGAGCGCCTCCGGGGGGCGAGGGCCGAGCGCGACGGCGGAGAGGGCGCCGGCGCGGGGGCCGGGGCGGGTGGAGAGGTGCCGCGCCATCCAGCCGCCGGAGGCCGACGACGCCGTCTCGCCCGCGAGCTCCATCCGGTCCTGCGCCTCGAAGTGGGAGCGGGTGTCGTCGTCCGATCCGACGGCGTGCACGACGGCGAGCTCGCCGCTCCTGAAGAGCGGCGCGAGCGCGGCGAGATCGGGGTGAAGCCCGAACCGCCCGTCGAGATCGATGGTGCGCGCGGCGCCCGTCCGGGCGTCGGGTCGAGGCGCCGCGAGCGTGGGGCGCAGCTCGTAGAGCCGATCGTCGGCGTGAGGCGGGACGAGGGCGAGGCCGTCGGCGCCTCCGCGGAGGAACAAGGTGAGGAGCGCCTTCATCGTTCAGAACCTCTGGAAGGAGGGGGAGGCCATCGCGAGCGCGACGCGCTCGGCCCGGTCGCGCCCGGCCGCGATGGCCGTCGCCTCGTCGGTCGTCGGGGCGCGGCCGAGCAGGTGGGCGGTGAGCCGCTGGGACCCGCCCGCAGCGGCCTCGAGCCGCGCCAGATCGACCCGCGCGCCGTCGAGCGCGCCGCGCGCCAGATCGATCGCGAGGCGCGCGCGCTCGAGGAGCGTCCCGAGCCACGCGTCGCCGCGGCTCGGGTAGCCGTCGGGCGTGGGCCACGCGAAGGGCGCGTGCCCCATCCGCGCGAGCGTGCTCGCCACGCGGCCGCGCGCGTGGGTGTCGGCCCCGAGCCCGCGCAGCGCCGAGACGAGGAAGCGGAACGGCCGCTTTACCTTCGCGCCGCGCGCCGCGTCGAACGCGTCGCTCTCGAGGATGTCGCGCACCACCGCGCGGATCTGGCCCCCGGACGCCGTGAAGGTGGCCGCGGCGCGCGCCACGAGGGGCTCGGGCGGATCGTCCGCGACGAATGCGGCGCAGAGCTTGTGCGCGACGCGCCGCGCGGAGCACGGGTGCTCGGCCAGCAGGTCGAGCACGCGCTCGAGCTCGGCCGCGCCGCCGCCGGCGGGG
>CAZBJI010000136.1:0-21998 GCA_964492175.1 uncultured Polyangiaceae bacterium
TCGTCGCGGGGGTGGGAGGAACCGATCGAAATCTGTGGGGCGAGGTACTAGGCGCGGCGACCATCTTCACTTCGTGCGTGGGAAGGGCGTGCGGCCTCGTGGCGAGGGCGGTTTGCCCTGGGGGGCGGCGCGCGTGCCGGAGCGGCTGGGCGGCTCCGCGGCAGGCGCGGGCCGCGGGGTCAAGGTCCGCGCGGTCAGAGCGCCCTCCCCGTTCGCCTCGATCTCGACGCCGACGCCCCTGCAACGCCGTAGCAGGCGCTCGACGTCGACGCCGGGCGCGACGAGCAGCCCGCCTCGCGGGGAGGGGTCGACGAACAGATCGCTGGTCGTCTTGCGCGTCCGCAGGAGCTCGAGCACGTCGGGATCCTCGACCCACAGGAACGCGGCGGCCTGCACGAGCGTGGCCTTGCCGAGGACCACGCTCGCGCGCTCCAGGATCTGAGAGAGTGACCCCGGCAGGCTCGCCACGGCCTCGATACGATCCCGAATCTCGTCGCCCATCGCGCCGGACTCGATGGCTCGAGCGATCGCCGCAGGCGAGAGCACGAGGTCGAGCGAGTCCTCCACCCGCCCGATCTCCGCCAGCGGCCCCAAGGCGATCACGTGGGCGATCTGCGCCGTCGCGCCGACCTTCAGGATCTGCGTGTCCAGGAACTGGCTGGCGCTGCCCGCGTGCACGTACCTGTCGCTGATGAGGGCGCGCCCTCGCTGCGTGACCCGCAGCGCGATCGCAGCCGGATCCACCGTCGCGTCCGGGGTCTCCTGCTTGCCGCGCCCCGAGACCTCCAGCTGCAGCCGCGAGTCGTTGCCGAGATCCACCACGCCGAGGGCAGGCAGCGTCTCCAGCACGACGCGCCGGACGACGCTCGCCAGGTGCGACGGCTCACCATCGTGGTGGGTGCCCGGGAGGCCGACCCGCTCGGACCAACGGCGCAGCAGCCTCTCCAGGCCCGCGATGCGCGGATCTTCCACGACGTAGCGCTCGAAGGGCCCGTAGAGGATCCATCCCTCTTCGCCCAGCTCGAGCAGCGCCTCGAGGATGATCTCGCGCAGGCCTCGCATCGGGCTCGGCTCCCGCTGATCGGGCGCCGCCCGCAGGAGCTCCGGCTCCGGACGGGCGTCGTCCCACCCCGCACCCGCGCGCCACGCGCCGAACAGCAGGGGCGCGAGGGCCCCGACCTCGAGCGACCCGGGCGGCGAGGCCGTCGAGGTGACGGTCGGCTCCCAGAGCCCAGAGACGCGGGAGAGCGCCGCGATCTGCCAGACCGCCTCGGGCGAGCGCCCGAACCGCTGGGCCAGCCTGACGATCAGCGAACGAGGCGTGCCGACGTTCGCGCGAACCTCCGAGCCCGTCTCGCGCGCCGCGATGGCGAGCGCGAGCGCGAGGCCCGCCGGATCCCGCGAGAAGGAAGCGCGCCGCGGGAGGTGGTCCTCGCCCAGGAGCTCGGACTTGATGCTCGCGCGGCGGCTCTGCTGTTGGCTCCGGCGCGCGGCGCCGACGATGTGGGCCACCTCCGTCGGGATGACGTGCCGGTTCGGGTGGATGGGGATGAGCAGCGCGCGACGCTCGAGCGCGAACCCGGCCCCCCGCCTCGTGGTGGTCACCCCCTTGGCGCTCCGGACCCGCATCGGCTCCCGCTCGAGATCCAAGAGCTCGGTGGTCTCGACCTCGCCGCCCTCCGCGTCGATCGCCTCGAGCAGACGCCGCTCCAGCAGGGGAAGCGCCGCGATCTCCTCCGCGAGCCTCGCCGAATCGGAGAGGACGGTCCACGCGGCCTCCAGCGCGAGCGCGATCGGCGGCGTCGCCGGCCGCCCCACGTAGTGTGTGGCGATGGCGCTGACGGTCTCGAAGGGCGCCTGCGCCACGAGCACCCGCATCGCCCGCGGATCCTCGCTGGGGTAGCCGGGGAGCTGGACGAGGTATGCCGCGGGCAGCACGAGCTCGAACCCATCGCGGACCCGGCGGACGAAGAGGATGCCGCGCGCCATCAGCGGCTCGAACCCGGCCGGCAGCGTCGTCGCGAACAGGACCCCGCCGGCCTCCACCAGCTTCCGTACGAGGTGCTGACAGGGCACGGGGAGCCGGCCCGGATCGCGGACGTCGGGCTGGCCGACCAGGGCCCGCGCGACCTGGTTCGGCACGTCGATGCGCTTCTGCGGATCGATGCGGACGCCGATACGGCGAATGAGCCCCTCGAGCTCGCCCTCGGGCAGCGCCCGCAGGATGTCGCTCAACCTCCGGGTGCTCTCGGCCGGCGGTCGCATACGCGGCGCTTCGGTGCCCGTGAAGTCGGTCATGGCCAAACCGAGCCCCCAAGCTTATACGATGGGGCGCTTCGCGACCACCCGTTAACGAGCAAGCTGGTGATTCTGAGAGACGCCGTCCATGGCCTCGTCGCGTTCGAGAGCGACGAGGACGCCATCGTGCCGCAGCTCCTCGAGACGCGCGAGGTCCAGCGGCTCCGCCGGATCCGCCAGCTCGGCCTCACGTCCTTGGCCTTCCCGGGCGCCGAGCACACCAGGTTCGCGCACGCCGTGGGCGCCGCCCACGTCATGCAGCGCTTCGTCGCCCGCCTGCGGCAGATCGACGGCGCGCTCCCGTTCTGGCAGCGCGTCACCAGCGAGCGCGCGCGCGATGTGATCGCGGCTGCGCTGTTGCACGACATCGGCCACGGGCCGCTCTCCCACCTCTTCGAGGAGGCCATGCCCGGGGCGGAGCGCCACGAAGGGTGGACGACCCGGCTCCTGCTCGACCCGTCCACGGAGGTGCACGAGGTGCTGCGCCGCCAGGACCCCGGCCTCCCTCAGCGCGTAGCCGATCTCGTCGAGGGCAGGCACGAGCTGCCCTACCTCGCGCACGTCGTGAGCGGGACGTTCGACGTGGACCGGTGCGACTACCTCCTGCGAGACGCCTACGCAACGGGCGTGACCTACGGGTCCTACGACCTCCCCTGGCTGCTCCGGAGCCTGCGGTTCGAGCCGGCCGAGGAGGGCAGACCACCGGGGCTCGCGATCGACGGGCTGAAGGGTGTCACCGCGATCGAGAGCTTCCTGCTCGCTCGTCTCTTCATGTTCCAGCAGGTCTACTTCCACAAGTCGACGCGCGCGGCGGAGGCCATGGTCCGCGGGATCCTCGCGCGCGCCTTCGAGCTCACGCAGGCGGGCGATCGCCTCCCGACGCCCATCCCGGCGCTCGACGCCGTGGCGTCGGGCTCGGGGCCTTCCGTGCGCCAGTACCTGGAGCTCGACGACCAGCTCTTGCTCGGCGCCTTCCACGACTGGGAGCAGGCGCGTGACCCGGTGCTGTCGAGCCTCACGAAGCGCCTCCGGGCGCGCTCTCTGTTCAAGACGATCGAGCTCGAGGGCGCCGAGTGCGACGTCGAACCGGAGGAGGCCCGCGCGCGCGCCGAGGACGTCGCAAAGGCGCACGGGCTCGATCCCAGGTACTTCGTGGCGCTCGACCGGGCATCCGACACGCCCTACCCCGCCGCGGCGAGCCTCCGCGTGATCTTCCCCGACGGCCGCGCCAAGGATCTGGCCGACGTCTCGTTCCTGCTCGGGCGGCTCCGAGGGCAGACGCTGAGCCGGACGCGGCTCCTCTTCGCGCCGGAGCTCCGAGAGGACGTCCGGAGAGCCCTCGGCCCGTGAGGGGGGCGGCGCACGCGGTGCTCGCCGCGGCGAGCGCGGCGCTCGCGCTCACGCGGACGGCGTCGGCAGACGATGGCGACGGCGCGTACGGGCGGCTGGACGGCGATCTGCTGTTCGTCGGCAGCGCCGGCATCGGCGTCGAGGCGGGGGGCGTCGTCTTCGAGACGCACGTCGGTCTCCTCTACCTCTCCACGTGTGGACCCTACCTCCGCTACACGGAGGGGTTCGGGCAAGAGGAGCTCCGGTACGGTCGCAGCGTCGGCGGCGGCTTCGAGCTGAGACCGCTCTTCCTGGCTCGCTATGCGCTCGACCTGGAGCGGGGTCCTGCCCACCTCGACCTCTTCGCCGACTCCCTCACGCTCATCGCCGGGACGTACTGGGCGGCGCCCAGGGCGCGGCCGCTGCACGAGGAGCCCGGGCTCGAGCTGGGCGTCGGCATCGAGGTCCCGTTCACGGCATCGGCGAGCGGCCCGTACTTCGGGGTGCAGGGTCTGGCGCGCTTCCCGGGCACGCACCTCGTCGGCGCGGCGGAGGAGAGCATCCTCCGCCGCGGGTCCATGCTCGTCTTCACGCTTTCGTGGCACCAGATCTTCGGCGGAGGCCTCGTGGACCTACGCGACTCGCGCGGCCCTCGCTGAGACCGAGCGGCGCTACTTTACCGCGAACGTGAGGTTCATGGCCGGGACCGACGCGAGCCGGGCCCCGAGCGCGACGTCACGCTTCGTCTGGTGGACCGCGTCCATGACCGCCGCGAGCTCCCGGTACGGCACCCAGTGCTCGGAGTGGAGGACCGCCTGGTCCAGCGTCCTGTCGCTGGGGTCCTTGTGGCCTCCGCTGCGCTCCCACTCGGCGCGGACGGCCTTGGCGAGGGCGGGGAAGCTCACGCGGTCGCCCTGCGGCACCTCCTTCGGCACGCTGGCCTCGCTGAGCACGGTGGTGCCCTGCTTCCACACGAGCGCAAACGAGTCCGCGCGGACGAAGACGTGGAGCTTCCGCTCCTCGGGGACGGGCGTCACCGGCGCGTCGAGGGCGTCGGGGACGTTCGCGTTCGTCGCGATCCGCGAGTGGGTCGTCCACACGGCGGTCACGAGGAGGAACGCGAGCATCATGAACAGGAGGTCGATGAAGGGGATCATGTTCACCTCCGCGTTCGCCCCCCGTCTCGCACCCTTCGCTTCGATGTCCACGCCAGCCATGTGCACCCTCCGGTTCGAGGAGGCACCGGCGTGGTGCGCTCCGTCCGAGTGGGTGAGACAGGGGAGACGCGGCGCGGTTCCCGCGCCCACGCACGGCGTCGAGCGTCAGCGCCCCTCGCAGCTCGCGCCCGGATCGCCGACGGCGCAGCGGACGTGCTGCGCCAGCTCGCAGCTCTGGGCCTGGCGCAACGTCGCCGCGCGCGCGGACGGGTCCGCCACGATCGCGCCGGGAGATTCCCGTAGGCTCGGCTCCGGGTGCCGGCGGAGACGGAGGAGCTGCTTGTCGTCGGAGAGACGCCACAGCCCCACCCGCATGGGAAACGACCTCCCGGCGATGACGTCCTCGTCCGCGTCGCTGACCCCCGCGTCTGGCGCCGCGCCCCTCTCGAGGGGCCGCTCGTCGACGACCAGGAGGAAGAACTTCGCCCGCGTGAAGAGGTTCACCGCGATCGGGAACTCGACCCGGTTGGCGAGATCGAAGGTGCCGCGCAGGGCGCGGAGCCGGAGGTCGTTGTCGACCTCCTGCACGTCCTTGATCCACTCCGGCGTCAGCACGAAGAGGGCCCGGTAGGCGAGCCGCGCGTTGTAGGGCTGCCCCGGCTCCGCGCAGTGGAAGAACTCGTTGCAGAGCTCCCCTGGGCGACACTCCGAGGCGTTCTGGCACTCGGCGCCGGCCATGGGGTCCTGGACCGGCGTGCGCATCAGGCAGGTCGTGAAGCCGTCGCGCAGCGAGCCTTGTGCTGCCTTCCGTACGGCCTCCTTGTCGGTGGCCTGCTCGGACGCGACGCGGAGGTAGATGCCGGGCAGCTCCTGGAACGGGAAGCCCGCGAGGGCCGCCTTGTCGACGAGGTCGGGGGCGCCGCCCTCGCCCGCCGCGAGCTCGACCGTCCAAGCCTCGATGCGGTCGCGCAGCGGGTACCAGACCTTGCCGAGCTCCGACTCGACCGCGCGCTGGTCGGCGAGCAGGCGCTGCCGCTCGCGATCCAGCTCCCCGCCCGCGTGGCGGAAGTAGAAAGCGAGCGCCACGGCGGTCACCAGCAGGAACCAGGCGATGACCCGGAAGGGCGGCTTCTTGACGCGGTTGCGCTCGACCCGCGACGCCTCCACGGAGCGGAGCCCACGCGAAGGCGGCTCGACCGCCTCGCGCCGGATCGGCGGCCGAAAACGCGCGCCGCCCGCCGCTTGGGGGGCGGCGGGCGGATCGTCGGAGGCGTCGCCCTCCCCAGGCTTGCCGTCAGGCTCGGACATCAGGCTGGAAGCGGGACGCCGCGCCCATCACCACGCGTGCCCGGACCTGGCGCGACCGGACGTCATTGCGCCGAGCCGACCTTGGTGACCATGAAGCTGACGTTCGGGTAGCCGGCGTAGGCGGCGGTCTGGAACACGCTCTTGACGACGATCGCCGGGACGGCCTCGTCGATCTGCAGGATGACGACGCCGGGGAACGGCTTGTCCGGCTGCAGCTGCTTCCAGGTCTCGCGGCGCGTCTTCAGCATCGTGAAGAGCTCCTCGATCTTCTGCATGCGGCCGAGCTCCTCGATCGCGCGGGTGGACCCCGCGAGCTGCCCGTCCACGAAGACCTGGTTCGTGTTGACGGCCACCATGGGCGCGTCGACCACGTCCTCGGCGTTCTCCGCGCTGGGGATCTTGATGTTCTCGTCGACGTGCAGCTGACCGGACGCGTTGAACGTGGTCAGGAGGAAGACCACGCAGACCAGGAGAAAGTCGATGTACGCGGTGAGGTTCAGGTTCGCGTTGGGGTTGCGCGAGCCGAGGCCCTGCACCTTGTTCCACACGAACCGGAGGGGCACACCCTTCATCAGGCTGCGGCCCGGCTTGTGGATGACGTGCGCGTGCGGGTCGTGCTTGAAGTTGTTTTGGTAGCGGTCCATCAGCGCACCGAGAAGGTCATGTTGAACACTGGGACCATGGCGGTCTTTCCGTTCGCGAGCTTGTACTCACGCTTCGGGAAGTAGAGGGCGTCCAGCACCGCCACGATGTCCTTGAAGGGCAGGCGGTTGTCCGCGTGGAGGATCGCCTGGTCGATCTTGGCGTCGCTCGGGTCCTTGTGCCCGCCGTGCGTCGCCCACTCGGACTCGAACTTCTTCGCGAGGTCGGTGTACCGCGGCGGGTCACCGGCGTTGGTGGGCTTCGGCACCTTGACCTCGCTCACCACCGTGGCGGCCTGCTTCCAGGTCAGGGTGAAGTCGGTCTCCCCGATGTGGACGTTGAGGATCTTCTCGGGGGTCTGCGGGGTGACCTCGGTCTGGGGGTCCGGGGGCCCCGGGATCTGCGCGTTCGCGTTGATGCGCGAGTTGGTCACCCAGACGGCGGTGATCAACAGGAACGCGAGGGTCACCATGAGAAGGTCGATGAACGGGACGAGGTTCAGCTCGGCGTTCTTCGGCCTTCCTTTGCCACTATCGCCTACGTCGACGCCACCCATGGATCACCTGCTTCGTGTTGCGGACGAGCAAAAGTTGCCTCGAATCGGGCTGCTCCGCCAGGCGAATCAGCCAGCGGTCGCCCAGCGCGGTTGCCAGTGCGATTGGACGCGGACCGCTCGATCAAGTTCCCAGGTCTCGTAGGAAAAAGCCCTGACGGGCGCGAAATCCGAGCTGGGGAGCCGGCGGGCGCCTCGGGCGCGCCCGCGCGAGCCACGTCACTGCGCCACCGCGTTGACGTTGACCTTCTGGCGGTTGGACACCACGAGGTTCAAGACGCGGACCGAGGCCTCGTTGATGTCGTCCTCGAGGCTCTGCGTCTGGCCGTTCAGGATGGCGTAGCCGATGAGGCCGAACACCGCCACCGCGAGCCCGAACGCCGTGCAGTGCATGGCCTCCGAGATGCCCTTGGCGAGGATGGTCGCCTTCTGGCTGGGGTCGATGGAGGCGCCGCCGACCGAGCCGAAGGACTTGATGAGCCCCATGACGGTCCCGAACAGCGCCGCGAGCATGGCGATGTTGGAGAGCAGGGCCAGGTACGGGGTCCGCGCCGCGATCTTGGGGATCTCGTGCAGGGCCGCCTCGTCCATCGCAGCCTGGACCTCCTCGTCCGGGCGGTTGACCTTGACGAGCCCGGCCTGGACGATGCGCGCCAGCGGAACGTTCGCCGCCGAGCACATCTTCACGGCCTTCGGGATGTCGCCCGCCAGGATGCACTTTTGCATCGTCGCGAGGAACACGTCGCGGTTGATCGACGCGCCGTAGAGGTAGATAGCCCGCTCGATGATGATGCCCAGGATGAACACCGAGCAGATCGCGATGGGGATCATGCCCCAGCCGCCCTCAACGAAAAACTCCCACATTGTCCCTTGCTCCTTGACTCGCGCTGGACGCGTGCTTGTTGCTGCTGGTTGGCGGCCCGATGAACGAGAACGATGGGCGCCCTGATCCGACTCGGCTTTCGTGAACGTCTGCTTCCGGCTCGTCCCTCGAGCGACGAACCGCCCGGGACTTCACCGCTCGCGCGGTCGCGGAGGCGCTGCCTCAGCGACCGGGCCGACACGCTACCTGACCGGCTCCTAAAGGTGCAAGGGGACAGGTGTTCTGACCGAAACGCCGCCGGCACGATCGAGTGCGGCGGGGCAGTGAAAGGCAAGCTCACGCAAGCGGGCCGACATATTCCCGAGTTCTACCCTCGACCGTCAACAAAGATTTGGTCGCTCGCAAGCAGCTACCGTGCCACGACAAGTTTGCGTCTCTTCTGTGCGTTCGGGAAAACTTTTGGCGTCGGAGGCGCCGCCGCTGACGGAGGCGCGCGCGGCGCCTCGGCTTCCCGCGGCGCCCTCGGAGCGGAGCTTGCACACCCTTCTTTGTCGCCGGTATAGTCCCGGTGCACTTCGCGATGCTCGCCGAATGGCTGGCGGCCGCTCACAACACTTCCTGAATCGCCCCGCACGGGGCGGCTGAGTTCGATTCGCGCCAGTCAGCGCGCGAGACCGAGAAAGGACCTTGGGGATGCCTCATTTGGTGATGTTGGCGGCAGAAGGTGGAAAGGGCGGCGCCGGCCTCGTCGACGCCATCAAGCACAACCCGACCTTCCTGATCGTCAACCTGGTCGTCTCTGCGATCGTGGTGACCATCATCGCGGAGCGCGCGGCGTTCCAGATCCGGCGCTACAGCGTGAACGCGAAGGAGTTCTTCGGTCAGGTCAAGAAGCTCGTGGTCGCGGGCAACATCGACCGCGCCATCAAGCTCTGCGAGGCGAGCGACTACCCCGTGCTCCAGCTCGTGAAGGCGGGCCTGACGCACGCGAACAAGGGCCCGGACGAGATCGACGCGGCGCTCAGCGAGAAGCTCGCCGAGATCAAGCCGCAGGTGGAGAAGCGCATCGCCGCGCTGTGGTCCTTGGCGAACATCGCCACGCTCGTCGGGCTGGTCGGGACGGTGTTCGGTCTCATCAGCACCTTCGGCGCCATCGCTGCCGAGGGCCTGTCGCCCGCCACCAAGCAGCAGATGCTCTCGAACGGCATCGCGGAGGCCATGTACAACACGGCGTTCGGCCTGGTCATCGCGGTCATCTGCATGATGGCGCACGTGATCCTGCACACGCGCTCGAAGGCGATCGCGCACGAGCTCGACACCATCACCGAGCGCGTCTTCAACCTCCTCACGATCAGCACCAAGGGCTCGTACTGAGCCCGCCGCTCCTCACCACGCGCGTGAGTAGGGCATCTTCATGACGCAGAGCGCTCCGAACCAGCAGGCGGACATCCCGCTCAGCCCCGCGCAGCGGTCGAAGATCCGCCGGCTCGCTCAGCCGAAGGACCCCGAACCGGGCGACGACGGCGGCGAGCTCAACATCGTGCCGTACCTCGACATCATCATGAACGTCCTCGTGTTCGTCCTCGCGACGGTCACCGTCACGTTCCTCACCCAGCTCGACACGGTGCCGCCGTCCATCGGCAGCGGCAAGGTGAAGGACCAGGTCAAGAGCGACTCGCTCAACCTCACGGTCATCGTCACCGGCACCGGGGTCCAGTTCTCCACGAGCTTCGGGGGCATCGCGACGAACTGCGGGGGCGTGGGCAAGGGCATCACCGTTCCGAAGATCACGGAGGGCGGCGCGGAGGTGTACGACATCCCAGCGGTGCGCAAGTGCGCTCGAACGCTGAAGTACGAGGCGGGCGGCGGGAAGTTCGAGGACGAGACCCAGGTCACCGTGACCGCGAGCCGTGACGTCCAATACCAGTACCTGATCCAGGTGCTCGACGCCCTCCGCAGCGACCCCGACACGCAGGTCGAGGCGCAGCGCGTGCTGTTCCCGGAGTTTCACCTCGGAGTGGCGAAATGACGTCGGGCGCGACACCTCCCCAGGGGCCTCCGTCGAAGGGCGCCCCCGCCCCGGGCAGCCAGAGGCCCAAGACGGCCATGGGCACGGTCGTCAAGTTCAAGGCGTCGCTCCGCAAGGCTCGCCGCCGCTTCGCGCGCGAGCCCGAGATCGACTTCCTCAACATCACCGCGATGCTCGATCTCATGACGATCATCCTGGTGTTCGTCCTGAAGTCGCTCGCCGCGAGCACCACGAACATCCCGCAGAACCAGGACCTCCAGCTGCCGGTGTCGGTGCTCACCTCGGATCCGGGCGAAGAGGGCGTCATCATCCGCATCTCCAAGACGCAGATCACGGTCGGCGACGAGGTGCACCCGGTCGTGGAGTACGCGGACCGCGAGCAGCTCGGCCAGACGGGCCTCGACGCGCGCTACAAGCGGAACGGCCCGAACGATCTCTACATCCAGCCCCTCGCGCAGGTGCTGCAGCGGTACCGGCAGAACGACCGGGCGCTGCGGGAGGCGCGCGGCAAGGACGCGACGACCTCCGAGGCGATCATCGTCGCCGACGAGACCACGCCCTACCGCCTCCTGTTCGAGGTGCTCTACACCGCGGGCCAGTGCGAGTTCGGCAAGTACCACCTGCTCGTCCGGAGCGGCGGCAAGAAGGGCTGAGCCCGAGTCCCTGCTCGAGCCCAGCCCCGACGTCGCGGCCGAGCCTCGGGATCGCTCGATCCGTCGAGCGATCCGTGGCTCCTCGACGCGGCGCTACTTCTTGTAGATCTGCGCGACCGCGATGCCGGTGCCCGCGGTCGCCTTCAAGACGACCTTCGCCTGGACGGCGATGGGGGACGGGTTCCGGAAGCACTGCCCGCCGGACCCGATGACGGCCTGCGGCCCCTGCTGGTTGTCCTGAGCGACCGCCTGGGACACGGGCCCGACGGTGCCGATGATCTGGATGTCGAGCTCGGTGATGCCGACGCCCACGCCGACGACCGTGTAGCACTTGCCGCCCTCCATGGTGAACGGCTGCTCGAGGATCTGACCCGCCTGGAAGTTCCCAGCGAACGCGGGGCCCTCCGGGGACATCCCGCGCGTCTCCGCGGAGGCGAGGCCCGTGAGCGCGGGCGTGGCGATCGCTGCGGCCATGGGAGGGATGGGCGTCGCCATGCTCGCCGCGGGGGCGGTGGCCGTCGCCACGGGCGGAGGCGCCGTGCCGGTCGCGGCGGTGCCGGGAGGGTAGCTCCCCGGGGGGTACTGACCGCCGGGGGGGTACTGGCCGCCGGGGGGGTACTGGCCGCCACCCTGGAACTGCGAGGGATCGTTCGGGTCCGGTTCGCTGCTGCACGCGAGCAGGAGGGACAGCGCACCGAGCGGCAAGAGGATCTGAAGACGCATACGAGCTCCTAGGATGGACGAGGCCGACCGACGGTCGAGCGCGGCGAGGCTTTGGTGGTTCGACGACTCAGCCGGCGGGTTCTTCTACACGAGTCCCCGCCGGGTGGCGACCCCCGGTCCCGCGAGGCCTCAGCCGGCCGCGGCGGCGCGGGTCCCGCCGAGGTGCCGGTGCAGCCACGCGGCGAACGCGAGGAGCGCGACGCCGATGAGCTGCGACGTCGACAAGCTCAGCGCGCCGCCCCGATCGTCTGCCCGCAACATCTCGAGAACGAACCGGCCGACGGCGTAGAGCGCGACGAACGTGACGAACACCTGGCCGTCGTACCGCTTCCGTCCGTGGACCCAGAGCAGGCAGAACGCGGCGATCGCGAGGGAGACGGCGGCCTCGTAGATCTGGGTCGGGTGGACCGGGAGCGACCAGGCGCGCGCGCTCTTCAGCAAGCCCAGCTTGAACTGTGCGTCGGACGCGGGGCTCGAGGGCGGGAAGGAGAGCCCGACGGACGCGTCGGTCACCGTGCCGAAGCAGCAGCCGGCGAGCAGGCAGCCGAGGCGGCCGAAGCCGAGCCCGATCGGCACCGCGAAGCCCGCCATGTCCGCCGCCTTCCAGAACGGAAACCGGTCGCGCTTCAAGAGGAACCACGCGCCCACGGAGGCGAACGCAAAGCCGCCGTAGTACGCATAGCCCGGGTTCCAGAACTTCGCCCACGCGAAGCAGTCCTTCTCCACCGGGTGACACACCCCGTTCGCGACGTCCCACACGCCGCGGTACTTCGTGGCGCAGAGGGCCTTCTCCACCTTCCAATCGACCTTCGAGGGGTCGACGCACAGGTTCACGTAGTCCCAGAAGTACCCGTCCGCGAGGACGTGCAGGATCTTGCCGCCGATCACGCCGAGCAGGAGCGTCGCGAGCCCGAGGTCCACGATGACGTCCGGATCCTGGCCGACGCGCTTCGCCCAAGCCGCGCCCGCTGCGGTCGCGAACAGGAACCCCGTGAGGAGGAGCACCGAGTACGCGTACGCGGACGTGTCGAAGATCCGGAAGAGCTCGCCCCGCATGGCCTCGCCTTAGTACACGGTCGCGACGAAGGTTGCACCGCCCTCAGGCGGACTCGTCGGGCGCCGCGGCGCGCACGGCGCGCTCGGGGCGGCGCGCGCTGGTCGCCCGTCGCGGCGTGAACCAGTCGATCATCATGAGGACGACCCCGGCCACGATCCAGATGTCGGCCACGTTGAACGTGGGCCAGTGGCTGGCAGAGCCCTCGTCGATCATGAACACGTCGATGAAGTCCACGACGTACTGCTGGCGTACGCGGTCGACCAGGTTCCCGACGGCCCCACCGAGGACCAGCGGCATGGCCCATCGGAGCGCCCACTGCCGCGGCTCGAGCTTCCGGTAGAGCGAGATGATGACGTAGACGGCGATGGCGCTGATGGCGAAGAAGAAGGGGAGTCGCACGAACGCGGGTTGATCCCCGAGGACGCCCCACGCCCCACCCTGGTTCTTCGCGAGATCGAAGTGGAGCCCGAAGACGTAGCCGAGGACGTTCACGCCCTCGACGACGACGATGGAGGGGCGGCCCGGTCCGCTCAGCCGCGCGACCGCCCACTCCTTCGTCGCGAGATCCGCGACGAGCGCCACGAGCGAGGTCGCGCCGAGGAACACGTACGAGGGCGGAGGCGGAGGCGGAGGCGACGCGCCGGCCGGCGGCGCGGTGGACGCGCGCGGCTGGGCGCTCGAGACGGGGCCGCCTTCGTCCCCGTCGCCGCCGCTCGCCGGTGGCTCGGACGAGGGCTCGTCGGCGGGGCCGGAGGCCTTCTGCCCTTCGTCCTCTCCTCGGTCTGTCACCCGCCTCGCTTACACCCAAAAGCAAGCCCGGGCAAACGCCCTCATGACGTGGGCGCGCCGCTCTCGGGCTCGGCCTTCGCCTCGGGCTGGTGCTCACGCCGCCGGCGGGAAAAGAGGATGGTGAGCCCCATGAGCGCGACGCCGACGACGATCCACACGTCGGCCACGTTGAAGGTCGGCCAGTGGTAGTCCTTGCCGGGCCGCTTCACGAAGAAGTGCAGGAAGTCGACGACGTAGCCGTGGCGCACGCGGTCGACGAGGTTGCCGATCGCCCCGCCCAGGGCGAGCGGCAGACCCCACTTCATCGCGAAGTCCCGCCGGTCGATCTTGCCGTAGACGCTCGTGATGAAGACGCTGGCCGCGGTGGAGACGAACAGGAAGAAGGGGCGCCGGTAGATCTCGGGCAGGCTCCGGAGCATGCTCCACGCGCCGCCGGGGTTCTGGGCGTACTGGAGATCGAACAGGTTCGGGATGACGATGATCGATCGCTGCCCGTCCCGAGCCGGATCGAACGCGGTGAGCGCGTGCGTCGCCCACTCCTTCGAGCCGAGGTCGAGCGCCGCCGAGACCGTGGCGACCACGGCGAAGAACACGTAGGACGGCGGCTGCACCACCTCCGAGGGCGCGCTGGGGCGCGCTTCACCGTCGGGCGGCGGGTCGGTCCCCTGCGGGGCTGCCACGGGCGGCGCGGGGTCCAGCTCGCTCACTCGCTGCGGCCTTCCCACGGCAAGGCACGTGAATCAAACAGATCCCGGGCGCGGCCTCTTTCCAAGAGGTGACCATCCGTTTAGTATTCGACGCGTGCCTCGTCCGCCGTGGAAGATCGAAACGGGCGTCGCGTCCGTCGTGGACGCGTGGGTCGCGTCGGGCGCCGTGCGTCCGTGCCTGACGGCGGACCGCAGCTTCGGGGAGGCGCCCGGCACCTTCGCCGACTTCCCAGAGGACCTCCACCCGGCGGTCGTCCGCGCGCTCCGGCACCGCCACATCGACAGGCTCTTCTCTCACCAGGCCGAGGCGCTCCGCTCCGCGCGAGCCGGCCGACACACCACCGTCTCGACCCCCACGGCGAGCGGCAAGAGTCTCTGCTTCCACCTGCCCGTGCTCGACGCGCTGGCGAAGGAGCCCGACGCGACCGCCATCTACCTCTACCCGACCAAGGCGCTCTCGCGTGATCAGGAGGCGAGCGTGCAGGAGCTCGCGCGCGCGTCGGGCCTCTCGATCCCCGCCGTCGTGTACGACGGCGACACCCCCGGGGACGCGCGGCGCGCGGCGCGGGATCGGACGAGCATCGTCATGACGAACCCCGACATGCTGCACGCGGGCATCCTCCCCCACCACGCGAGCTGGGCGAGAGTGCTGTCCAAGCTCCGGTACGTGGTGGTGGACGAGCTCCACACGTACCGCGGGGTGTTCGGCTCGCACGTCGCGCACGTCCTCTCCAGGCTCCGCCGCGCGGCGGACTTCCACGGCTCCAAGCCGACGTTCATCGCGGCGACCGCGACCATCGGCAACCCGAGGGCGCACACGGCGCGGCTCCTCGGCGTGCCCGAGAGCGACGTCCACCTCGCGGGCGAGTCGGGCGCGCCGCGCGGCGAGCGCCGCGTGTTCGTGTACAACCCGCCCGTCGTCAACGCGGAGCTCGGCGTCCGCGCCAGCTACCTGAAGAGCGCCGTGCGGCTCACGGCGGATCTGCTCCGCGCGCGCGTCCCGACGATCGTCTTCGGGCCGTCCCGGAACTCGGTCGAGATCATGCTGAAGTACCTCCGCGACGCCCTCGCGGGGGAGATCGACGAGTCCGCGATCATGGCCTACCGGGGCGGGTACCTGCCGGATCAGCGCCGGAAGATCGAGCGGGGCCTTCGCGAGGGCGAGATCCTCGGCGTCGTCGCGACGAACGCCCTCGAGCTCGGCATCGACATCGGTGACCTCGACGCGGTGGTGTGCGCCAGCTACCCGGGCTCGGTGGCGGCGACGTGGCAGCGCTTCGGGCGCGCGGGTCGCCGGGGCAAGCTGTCGGTCGCGATCCTGGTCGCGGCCAGCCACGCGCTCGATCAGTACCTCGCGCAGAGCCCGGAGCACCTCCTGGACGGATCGATCGAGGAGGCCCGCATCGATCCGACGAACACGGAGGTGCTGATCCAGCACCTCAAGTGCGCCGCGTTCGAGCTCCCTTTCCTAGCGGGCGAGTCCTACGGCGGCCTGACGCCGGAGGAGACGACGGAGGCGCTCGACTTCCTCGCCCGTCACGGCGTGGTCCACGCGAGCGGCGGGAGGTACCACTGGGCCACGGACAAGTACCCCGCCAACCACGTCAGCCTGCGCAGCGTCGGCTGGGACAACACCGTCATCATCGACCAAGAGCACGGCAAGACGCTGGCCGAGCTCGACTGGCGCGCCACCCCGACGATGCTCCACGAGCAGGCCATCTACCAGCACGACGGCGAGCAGTACCAGGTGGAGCGCCTCGACCACGAGAACCACAAGGCGTTCGTGAAGAAGGTCGCGCCCGACTACTTCACGACCGCCCTCACGAACCGCAAGGTCACGCCGCTCGACACGCAGGCCGAGGCCCCGCTCTTCCGAGGCACCGGCGTGCTCGGGGAGATCAGCGTCGTGGAGAAGGTGGTCGGCTTCAAGAAGATCAAGTTCTTCACCCACGAGAACGCGGGCTACGGCGACGTGCGCCTCCCGGACATCCAGATGCACACGACGAGCTTCTGGTGGGTGGTCCCGGCGGCGCTCTGCCTGGACGCGGGGCTGTCGCGGGCCGCCGCGATCGACGGGCTCCGCGGCATCCTCCGCGGGCTCGAGACCGTGGCGACCGTGTCGCTCATGTGTGATCCGAGAGACATCGGGCAGTCCCTCGAGGACGGGTGCCTGGGCGCGACCGACGGGGACCTCGCCGCGGCCCCGTCGCCGAGCGCAGGGGGGCCCACGTACGGGTTCGATCCCACGCTCTTCCTCTTCGACAACGTCCCCGGGGGGATCGGGCTCGCCGCGCGCATCCACGAGCAAGCGCCCGAGCTCTTGTCGAGGGTCCGGCAGCTGCTCCTGCGCTGCGGGTGCGACGTCGGCTGTCCGCTCTGCGTCGGCGCCGTCGAGGCGGTGGTCCCCTTCCCCGGGCGCGCCCAGGCGGACCGCAAGCGGTCGAGCCTGGTCTTGCTCGAGCGCCTCGTCCACGACGCGTGAGGCGTGGCCCGGAGCAGGCGCCGGCCCAGCCGAGCTCTCGGGGCGGGTGGGCTAGTCGACCCAGCCGAGCGCGACCTGCGTGAACCCGGGCCCACCGTCGCCATGGACGAGCTGCCACGACGACAGATCCGCGGAGGCGTGCAGGGCGTCGGGCCAGTCGCCGCCGATCCAGACGTCGACGCCGGCGCCGAGGAGCCCCTGGGGTGGCGACGCAGCCGGGACCAGCGTCCAGGTGAGCCCGTCGACGGAGGTGTGGAGCCCGGAGTCCGACCGCAGCGCGAAGGTCCCGTCGCCGAACACCACGCGCCCGAGCCCCGAGTCGAACACCGGCGCGTCGGTCCACGCCTCCCCGTCGGAGGACACGGCGCACCGGTCCTGCCCGACCGCGACGAACAGCCCGCCGCCGAAGGTGACGGAGTGGAACGTTCCACCGCCCGTCTGCTCCGGTGACCACGTGACGCCGTCGGTCGTGGAGCTCACGAGGCCCACGTCATTGCCGCCGTAGGTGTGCCCAACCGCGACGAACCGGCCCGCGCCGGCCGCGACGCCGCGGTAGTGGCCCGCGAAGTACGGCTGCTCGTCGGTCCATGTAGCCCCGAGGTCCGCCGAGCGGATGCGCAGACCATTGCCGCCAGCCGCGACGAACACGCCGCGCTCGAAGGCGGCCCCACCGACCCAGCTCGACGCGGGCGCGCGGAAGGTCCACGTCGCACCGTCCGGCGAGGTCGCGATCTGCCCCTCGCCCGACCCACCCACGGCCACGAACACGCCGCCGCCCCAGCCCACGCCGCGGAACAGGTTGTCGTCGTCGCCTCCGTTCGGATCCACGACGATGTCGTTCTCCCACGTGAGCCCGTCCGGCGAGGACGCGCGCCGTCCGCCGTAGCCGACCGCCACGAGCACCGGCGCGCCCGCGGGAGGTGCGCCGGCTTCACCGCCGGAGCCTCCGTCACCGCCGCCCCCGACGGCACCGGACGTGGTCGCCGCCGCCTGCGTCGCCGCCGGAGCGGGGCCGGCCGCGCCCGCACCGTCGGTCCCCGTCGAGGTCCCGTCACCGCACGAGGTGACCAGGGCGGCCGCCCACGCGACGAGCCAGGACGCGCGAGCGTGGACGATGCCCATCACCTACGCATCGTACCAGGGCGCACCGTCCCCCAGCGAGCGCTACGCCGCCGGGGCGGCGCGTCAGCCGCTCCTCCTCCGATTCGGTGAGGCGGTCCGGGGTCGCGCGCGCCAGCGGGGTGGACGTGCGCGGGCGTATCGCGCGATCTCCACTTTCCTTCCCGGGGCAGGCCGGGTCGAATCGAGCCAGATGTCGGATCCTGGGTTCCCCCTGCGCCTCCGGCCGGGCAGTCTGCTCGAGGGCGGCTGGCGCCTCGACCGGGTCATAGGCCGAGGCGGGATGGGGACCGTCTATGCCGCGACCCGACACGACGGGGAGCGTGCCGCCGTGAAGGTCCTGCACTCGTCCCACGTGGCCGAGCCGCTCCTCCGCGCGCGATTCGAGCGAGAGATCGCCGTCGCCAAGATGGTGCGTCACCCGGGGATCGTCGAGGTGCTGGACGAGGGCCTAGGTCCGGCCGGCGAGCCCTTCGTGGTGATGGAGCTGCTCCAGGGGGCCAGCCTCAAGCAACGCTGCACCCAGGCCGGGGGGACGCTGGCGTGGGGCGAGCTGCTGCCGCTGCTCGAGGCGCTCCTCGACGCGCTGGAGGTGGTCCACGCGAGCGGCGTCGTGCACCGCGACATCAAGCCGGACAACCTGTTCGTCATGAGCTCGGGGGCGCTCAAGCTGCTCGACTTCGGCGCCGCGCGCGTCGTGGGGATGCCGCCGCTCGTCGCCTCGACCGGCTCGGGCCTGTCGCTGGTCGGGACCCCGGGGTTCATGGCGCCCGAGCAGGCGGCGGGACGCTGGAAGGAGATCGACGCGCGCACCGATCTGTTCGCGGTCGCGGCGCTGGCGGTGCGCGTCCTCACCGGCCGCCACGTGCACGAGGACACGAGCGTGGCGAGGGCCTGGCTGCGAGCCGCGCGCGAGCCTCCCCCGCGCGTGGCGACGATCGATCCAGGTATCGATCCGGCCCTCGCGGCGGTGCTCGACCGCGCGCTCGAGTTCGAGCCGGCCAAGCGATGGCAGAGCGCGACGGATCTGTGCGAAGCCCTGAGGCGCTGGAGCGACCCCCTGCCGCCTGCGGATCCGACGGTCGTCGACATGCGGATGCCGACGGACGCCGCCGATCTCGTGGAGACCGCGCTCTCGGCGGGGGACCTGCCGCTGGCGATCGAGGTTGGCGAGCACGCGCAGCAGGATCTCCCGCCGGAGGCCAGGGGCCGCGTGACCGCGATGCTGGCCGAGGCGTACCTGTTCGCCGGCCGCCTGGACGAGGGGCTGCGAACCGCCCAGATCGCGCTCGCGACGGCCGTCACCACGGACGCGTGGCTGGAAGCGGCGAGCGTGCTCGCGGTCGCGCTCGTCCACGTCGACCACCCCGAGGCGCCGGAGGCCGCGCGGCGCCTGCTCGTCCGGCTCGACGGCAGCTGCGCCCGGTTCGCCCACCGGATCGTGAGCCTCGTGCCGTTCGTGCGGCGGCGCGGGCTGCAAGATCTGGAGACGGCGGCGGTGGGGGCCCTCCGCCAGTTCGTCGAAGCCGACCCCGAGGACGAGGTGCTGCGCGGGCAGGTGCTGCGCGCGGAGAGCTGGCTCGCGCACTTCGACGAAGACTTCGCGAGGTGCCTCGCGCTCGACCGCGAGGCCACGGACCTGCTGCGGCGCAGGCCGCTCCTCGCATGCCGCGCTCGACTCGACGCAGGCGTCGACCTGCTGTTCCTCGGCGCCTACGAAGAGGCGCGCGACGAGCTCGAGCGCGCGCGCGCCGAGGCCGACCGCATGGGGTGCCGCGTCCTGTCGATCGAGGCGAGCCTCCAGATTGGACGTGTCCTCGGCGAGACGGGTGCTGCGCAAGAGGGGCGCGAGATCGCGCGGCATTCCCTGCGCGAGGCGATCTCGCGTGGCTTTCGGTACCTGGAGGCGGGTGCCAGGCACGATCTCGGGCGCCTCGCCATGACGTGCGGCGATCTCGTCGGCGCCGAGCGGGAGCTCGAGCGCGCGATGGCCATGAGCCTCCACCCGATCTTCCGCTTTCACGCGTTGGTCCTCCTCGCGCGCACGGCGCTGCACCGCGGCGAGCCGGAGCTCGCCAAGCTGCGAGCCGCCGAGGCGCTGGCCGGGATCGGCGCCACAAGCGACGTGGAGGAAGGGCTCCCGGAGTTCCAGCTGGCGTTCGTCGAGGCCAGCATCGCCACGGGCGACCGGTCCGAGCCCATCCGCGACCTCGTGGCGCGGGCCTGTACGCGCCTCCGGCGGAAGGCCTCGGCCATCGCCGATCCACACTACCGCGAGACGTACCTCGCGGTGGCGAGCCACGTGCGGCTGTTCGAGATCGAGCGCGACCTCAGCGGGGCCGGGGCGCCGAGCGCGTAGCTACCGCGCGCGCAAGGCGACGACCGCCACCACGACCGCGGCGATCACGAGCCCTGCGAGCGTCGTCTTGCGGTCCTCGGGGCGGACGCGACGAAACGCGGGGACGCCGGCCACGACGACGATCGCGAGCGAGACGAGGGCGGGGACCGGCGCGCGCAGGACGGCGCTGGCGACCAGCGCGAGGGCGAAGGCCGAGAGGGCGAGGAGGCCGACGCGGACGAGCGACACGCCGAACCGCGCCGCCACCCCGAGGAGGAGCGCCAGCATGACCAAGTCCCCGACGCCGAGCACGAAGCTCACCGCGGTCGAGCCCGGAACGGCCGTGGAGAGGGCGAGCCAGGCGAGCGCGCGGTCGCTCCGAGCGATGGCGTTCGTCGCGCCCTCCGGCGAGACCACCGACGCGACGTCGGCGGCGGAGGCCACCAGCGCCGCCGCGAGGACGTGACCAGGATGGGCGATGCGTCGGCCGATCTCGTGTCCGACGACGTGGGCGACCGCCACGAGGCCGAAGGCCTGCGCGGGGACGAGCGCGCGCGGAAGGCCCGCGCTGGCGGCGAGCGCGAGCGCGGCGAGGCCGAGGCCGAGCGGGAGCACCCCGAGCTCGAGGCGGCCGGGGCCCGACGCCGCGGAGCCGCCCGAGGCGCGGGCCGAGAGGACGAGCGCGGCGACCGCCGGTACCACCGCCAGCGCGGCCGCGGCCGCGTCTCCCCAGGCGTCCGAGACGAAGAGGAGCGGCGAGACCCAGACCGCGAGACCGGCGACCGCCGGGACCAACGCGAGGGCGACGAGGAGCGCGCGCCAGGCCGCCCCACGACGCGGCGCCTGCGCGCCGGGGGGTGGCGCGGCGCGGCTCGACCGTCGGTTCGCGTCGTCCCGCCCGCCCGTCATGGCGCGTTGGTCACCGTCCGGCCCTCACGGATCGCCCCGGATGGCCTTGTTGTGGGCTTCGAGCGTCTCGCTGAAGGTGTGTCTGCCGCCGCCCTTGGCGACGAAATAGAAGTACCGCGACTCCGCAGGCGCGAGCACCGCGCGAAGGGACGCCTCGCCCGGGTTCGCGATGGGGCCGGGCGGCAACCCCTCGTGGGTGTACGTGCTGTACCGGTTCTGTGCGTCCCGGTTCATCGCGCCCGTCACCCTCCCCGCGTACGCGGCGCACGACGGAGCCTCGCTCGGGGCCGCGACGCACCCGTACGCGGACGTCGGGTCCGACTGCAGGAGCTTCGGGACGAAGGAGGGGTCGAGCAGCCGGTTGAAGAACACCCCAGCGATCACGGGCCGCTCTTCGGCCACGGCCGCCTCCTTCTCCACGAGCGAGGCCAGCGTGACGAGCTCGGCGCGCCCCCACCCGAGGCGCTCCTCGGCGCGGAGCACGCCGGCCGGGAGCGACTCGGCGACCCTCGCCCAGCGCGTGTGGGACTCCTGGACGAGCCGCGTGAGGACGTCGCGCGCGGGCGTGTCCACGCGGAACGTGTAGGTGGCCGGGAACAAGTAGCCCTCGGCGCTCTCGGGCGTCCTGCCCTCGTGCCCCGGCACCTCGAGCGCCTCGAGCAGCAGCGGATCGGCCGTGTCGCGGAGGAAGCTCGCAGCGGTGCAGACGCCGAGCGACTCGAGCCGCTCGGCGATCGCAAAGCGGTGGAACCCCTCGGGCACCACCACCCTCGCTTGCGGGCGGCCGGGCGAGCGCGACAGCATCGCGGCGAGCTCACCGGGCGTGCGTCCGCCCTCGAGGAGGTGCTCCCCGGGCGCGACGACGAGCTCGCCCGCGAGGCCGAGGTAGAGCGACATCAAGAGCTCGCTGGAGACGAGGCCCTCCTCGGCGAGCAGCGCGGCGAGCTGGCGGGGCGTGAGGCCCGCAGGGACGTCGAGGACGAAGCGCTGGCCTGGGGACGGCCCGCTCCGCACCGAGAACACCCAAAGGCCGCCGCCGCCGAGGAGCAGGAGCCCCACGAAGAGCGCAAACGCCAGCCCCG
>CAZBJI010000137.1:0-21553 GCA_964492175.1 uncultured Polyangiaceae bacterium
GAACGTGCTCGCGGGCCTCCGGCTCAACCGGCAGCAGGTGTCGGACGAGGAGGCCGTGGTCGAGCGCGCGCTCCGCCAGGCTGCGCTGTGGGACGAGGTGAAGGACGTCCTCTCGCGGTCGGGGTCGAGCCTCTCCGGAGGTCAACAGCAGCGCCTCTGCATCGCCCGCGCGCTCGCCCTCGAGCCCGAGGTGCTCCTCATGGACGAGCCTTGCTCCGCTCTCGACCCCATCGCCACCGCGCGCATCGAGGAGCTCCTCCACACCCTGAGCGACCGGTATACGATCGTGATCGTCACGCACAACATGCAGCAGGCGGCGCGGGTCGCGGACTTCACGGCGTTCTTCTACCAGGGCGAGATCGTCGAGTACGGCGACACGGACCTCATCTTCACGCGGCCTCAGAGCCAGCAGACCGAGGACTACATCACGGGGAGGTTCGGCTGATGGCGATGCGACACACCGACCGAGAGTACGAGGCCGAGCTCACGAGGATCCGCGAGCATTTGCTCATGATGGGCGGCCGCGTCGAGGAGATGATCGCGAACAGCATCAAGGCGCTGGTGGAGCGCGACACCGAGCTCGCGCGCCGCACGATGGAAGGGGACCGGCTCGTCAACCGCCTGGAGGTCGAGACCGACAACCTCTGCCTCCGCGTGCTCGCTCGCCGCCAGCCCGTGGCGTCGGACCTCCGGTTCCTCACCATGGCCCTCAAGCTCGTGACCGACCTCGAGCGCATCGGGGACGTGTGCGTGAACATCTGCGAGCGCGCCATCGAGCTGAACGAGGAGCCTCCGCTGAAGTCGTTGGCGGACATGCCCCGGATGACCGCGAACATCCAAGCGATGGTCCACGACGCGCTCGACGCGTTCGTCACGGGAGACGTCGACAAGGCCCAGGACGTGATCGCGCGCGATCGGGTGGTGGACGCGTACTACGCCCAGGCGTTCCGCGAGCTCTTGACCTACATGATCGAGGATGCACGCAACATCTCGCGGGCGATGCGCCTCCAGGCGGTCGCCAAGCACATGGAGAGGATCGGGGACCACGCGACGAACCTGGCCGAGATGGTGGTGTTCATGGTGAAGGGCAAGGACATCCGCCACACGGGCCGGAAGAAGGCAGCGCGGCAGGCCTGAACACCAGCCTCGTGCTCGGCCGCCGTCACCGAAACGTCACCGAGCTTCCGGCACGTCACCCTGGCCCCGCTCGCGCCGGCTCTGGTACGACTGGTCCCATGAGGAGGTCGCGCGCATGGCCCATCCGGTGACGTGGTTCCAGATCCAAGGCCCGGACGGTCCCGCGCTCGAGCGGTTCTACGCCGCGGCGTTCGGCTGGAGGATGACCCCCTCGCCCGACGGGCGAATGGCGTTCGTCTCGAAGGAGAAGGGCGGCATCGACGGGGGCATCGGGACCTCCCAGAGCGGAGACCGCAGCGTCAGCGTGTACGTGAGCGTGGACGACGTGGACGCGCACCTGGCCAAGGTCGAGGCGGCGGGCGCCAAGGTCGTGATGCCCAAGCTGGAGCTGCCCGACGACATGGGTCACATCGCCGGCTTCCTCGATCCCGCCGGGAACTGGATCGGCCTCTGGGCGCCACGCCCCAAGGCCGCGAAGGCGCGGCCGCCGAAGGCGGACCGGGCCGATGGGAAGTCGAAGACCGAGAAGGCCGACAAGAAGGCCGACAAGAAGGCCGGCAAGAAGGCCGACAAGAAGACGGCCAAGAAGGCGGAGAAGAAGGCCGGCAAGAAGGCCGACAAGAAGCGGAAGTAGACCTCTGCTTCCAGGTCGCGCGGAGACCTCCCGTTGACGGTGGCCGCTGGCGGGCGGATAAGCGCGCGATGAGGCCCCTGCCCTCGAACCACCGCGCGTCGCGGGTCGGCGAGTGGGACCTCCTGCTGCAGCTCGGGGACTCGGTCCACCTCGCGCGCCGCCGCGGACCGCAGAAGTTCGCGAGGCTCGGCGCGCTCCGCATGCTCCCGGCGGCCCCCCCAGACGCGGAGCGCTTGGAGCGTGATCTCTCCCGAGCCTCCGCGGCCGGCCACCCCCTGCTCTGCTCGATCGAGGACTTCGGCGACGACGTCGCCCGGTACGTGGTGACCCAGTACGTCGAGGGCGGATCCCTCGACGAGCTTCTGGCGTCGGGCCGCCCTGCCCTGGAGGTAGCCGTGACCATCGCCGTGGACGCGTGCGCCGCGCTCCAGGCCCTTCACGCGACGCGCGACGCCGCCGGTGGCGCTCTCGTCCACGGCGCGATCACGGCAGCGTCGCTGATCGTGGGCGCGGACGGGCGCACGCGGCTCACGGACCTCGGGCTCCAGTCCCTCGGTCCACGCCTGGAGGACCCGTCGGTCGCAGGGGTGCACCTGGCCCCGGAGGCGCGCCGAGGGGAGGCGCCGTCCGTTCGAGGCGACGTCTTCTCCCTCGGCACGGTGCTCTACGCGCTGCTCGGTGGGCGCCTCGAGGGCGACGACTCGGGCGAGCGGCCCCTCCTCTCCGCGCTCGACGTCGACGTCCCTCCAGCCCTCGGCGAGGTCGTCGCTCGCGCCACCGCGCCCGATCCGGAGCATAGGTTCGCCTCCGCGGCGGCGCTCGGAACGGCCCTGGACCACGCGGCGCGGCCCGCCCCCCACCGGCGCGTGGGCGCGTGGGTCGACGCCCGCCTCCTCGGTCGGCTCGCCGAGCGCCGCGCCGCCGTGGCGGCGGTCGAGCCGGAGCCGCCTTCGTCGGAGCGACCTCGCCGCGCGCGCTCCGCGTCCAAGATCCCCAGGCCCGCGGTCGCGATGCTCGCCATCGCCGCGCTCTTGTTCCTCTCCGCGCTCGCCTACCGGCTCCGCGCGAGCTCACCCGCGCTGGCGATCGAGGCTGCCGAGGAGCCGACGCACGCCCCGCCAGGCGACGAGGCCCCGGTCGTGCAGATGGAGAGACCCACCGAGGACACCGCCACCCCGTCGGTCGAGATCGACGCGCTCCCGAGCGCCTCGGCCGCGGCGGCGCCAGCCCGCCGCCGGCCGAGGCGGACCGAGCCGCTCACGAACCCGTATCGGTAGCGCGCCGCTCACCCCGCCGAGGCGAGGATCCCCTCGAGCTCGGCGATGGGCGCCTTCAGCGTGTCGATGGCGTCGAGCCAGAACGTGGGCGTCGTCAGATCACAGCCGAGCGTGGTCTTCGCCACCTCGTGCGCCGGCGCGCTCCCCGACGCCTGGAGGAACCGCTCGTAGCGCGGGAGAAACGCCGCGCCCTCCCGCTTGAACATCGCGAACATCCCGCGCGAGAGCAGGAAGCCGAACGTGTAGGGGAAATTGTAGAAGGTGATGTCCGAGATGTAGAAATGGAGCTTGGACGCCCAGAAGAGCGGATCCTCCCCGCCGCGGAGCAGCGCGTCCCCGAACGTGGCGCGCTGGGCCTCGGCCATCAGCTCCGAGAGGCGGCTCACGGGAACCTCGCCCTGCTGGCGCTCCTCGTGAAAGCGCTTCTCGAACGCGAAGCGCGTCGGCACGTCGAGCAGGAACGCCGAGGCGTCGCCGACCACCTCCCCCAGCAGGAGGATCCGCTGCGCGCGCGAGAGATCCGGATCGGAGAGGAGGCCGTCGGAGAGCAGGCTCTCGGCGAAGGTGGACGCCGTCTCCGCGAGCGTCATCGGGTAGTTGCGCGCGAACGTGCGCGTGCCGCGCAGGACCTCCGAGTGGAACCCGTGGCCTACCTCGTGCGCGAGGGTGGAGATGTCGCCGAGCGAGCCCTGGTACGTCATGAAGATGCGGACCTCGTCGGTGAGCTCCGACGTGGCGCAGTAGGCCCCGGGTCTCTTGCCCGCGCGCGCCTCGGACTCGATGGCGCGCCGCTCGAGCAAGCCATCCAGGTAGGTGGCGAGGCGCGGGTAGCCGCGGGCGAAGGCCTCGCGGACCATCTCGACCCCGCGCTCGAAGGGCACACGGGCCGCGCCGTCCGAGGGGAACGGCGCCTCGAGGTCGAACCAGGAGATCGCGGGGACGTCCATCGCACGCGCCTTCAGCCGGAGCCCGGCCCGCGGCAGCTCGGCGCGATCTCGCAGCGCCTCCAGCATGGCGTCGAGCGTCGCCCTCGACGTCCCCGCCTGGTGCAGCGCGACGTCGAGGAAGTGCGCGACGCCGCGGCGCTGGTTCAGGAGCAGCCGCGTCCCGGCGATGTGGTTCAGCGCCGCCCCGAGCACGTCGGCGACGCCCTCCCACGCGACGTTGCCGGCCGTGAAGGCGGCCTGGCGCACGCGGCGATCCGGATCCGCCATGAGCGAGCGGCGCTGCGCCATGGGGACCCGCTCGGCCTTGCCGTCGGGGTAGACCATGTCGAAGCAGAGCTTGGCCGAGACGTTGTCGTAGAGCCGGCTCCACCCCACGATGCCGTGGGCAGAGAGCTCCGCCGTCAGCCCCTCGAGCTCCGGCGGCATGGACTGTCGGGCCTCCTCCCGGAGGCGCTGGAGGAAGTGCCGCGCGCCGGCGAGCGCCGGGCGCGCGGCCAGCTCGTCCAGCTCCGCGTCGGAGGCCTCGCGCAGCGGAGCCTTGAGCGCGGCCGCGGACTTCTCCACGCTCGCGCGGAGCGCGGCCACGCGGCCCTCCGCCAGCGCGTAGCGCTCGTCGTCGGCGTCCGCGGACGCGACACACACGACGTACGTGGCGAGGTGGCTCAGGCGCGCCAGCAGCCTCTCGTAGGTGAGGAGCACCGGCTCCCACGCCCCGCCCGGCGGGCCCAGGCGGGCCACGGCGGCGCCGAAGCTCTCCACGTCTCGGCCGAGATCCACCTCGAACTGATGGCGCTCCGGCGACTCGAACGTCGGAAAGAACGCAGAGAGATCCCAGACCCGGCCAAGGGCCGCCGCGTGCGTCATGGCTCAACCCTTCATGGCGGCGAGGGGGGAGACCCGAGCCGCGCGCACCGCCGGGAGGAAGCCGCCGATCACGCCCATCACGAGGGCGAAGACCAGCGAGGTCCCGATGACCCGAGGCGTCGGCTCGAAGCTGAAGACGATCTCCGACCAGCTCGCGAAGTTCAGCATGGAAAACTTCACCGTCCCCATGGCCAGAGACGCGAGCGCGCCGATGAGCGCGCCGCCGAGCGCGAGCACGATCGCCTCGAACAGGAACGACAGGAGGATCCCGAGCCGAGAGAACCCGAGGGCGCGCAACGTCCCGATCTCCCGCTGGCGGTTCGCGATGGAGGCGTACATCGTATTGGTGGCGCCGATGATCGCTCCGATGGCGAAGAAGACCGCCACCATGCCGCCGAGCGCCTGGATGAAGATGCTCGTGCCCTGCGACTGCTTCGCGAAGTAGTCCGTCTCCCGCATGGCCATGAGCCCGACGCGCTTGTCTTGCTCGACCGCGGCCTGGAAGCCGTCGAAGGCCGCGGGGGACTCGAGCACGACGCGCACGCTGGAGACCGCACCCTCGCGGCCGAACGAGGTCTTGAGCACGTCGAGGTCGACCCAGACCTCCGACTCGTGCGACGAGCCTCCGTCGGTGAACACGCCGACCACGGTCACGGGGCGGTTCTTCTTGATGTCGAACTTCTCCCCGACCGTGAGCCCCTTGAAGCGGCCCTCGATCGACTTGCCGATCATCACCTCGTCCGCGCCCGGGGTGGGCTTGCGACCCGCCACCACCGTCACGTTCGGGCGGAGCTTCTCCACGCCGTCGCCGACGCCGCGGAGCTGCACGTTGCTGATGCCGTCCGCGCCGAGCTTCTCCATCGCGGCGACGACCACGACCTCCGCGCTGCCGATCGGCTCACCGCCGTCACGCTTCACGCCGGCCATGGACTTGATGACCCCGACCTTCGGGTCGTCGATGCCGCTGCCGAGCTCCGCGTCGCTGCCCTTGCGGAGGACGATCGCGACGTCCTCGCGCCCCGACGACCCGAGCGTCTTCTTGACGCCCTCGGCGAGCATGAAGGCGGAGGCGAGCACGAACACGACGAGCGCGATGCCGAACGCCGTCGCGAGCGTCGTGGTCTTGCGCACGAGCAGGCTGCGAAGGTTGTACTTCAGCGGGACGAACATCAGGCGACCCTCCGGAGCGCGTCGGTGACCTTGATCCTCGCAGCGTTTCGCGCTGGGACGAGCGCGGCCACGACGGCCAGCTGGAGCGCCAGCAGGAAGCCCGCCACGGCGACCAGAGGCGGGATGCGGAAGAACGGGAAGAAGGCGCCCATGTTCTCCTCCAGCCACCGACCGAGGCCCTGCTGGACGAACGGGTAGCCGAGGGCGAGGCCGAGCAGCCCGCCCAAGGCGCCGAGGAACGCGGCCTCCGCGAGGATGAAGATCACGATGTGCTTGGGCAAGAAGCCGATGGCACGCATCGTCGCGAACTCGCTGGTCCGCTCGCGGACGCCCGCGGCGATCGTGTTGCCGATCACGAGCATCATGATGGCCAGGATGACACCCGACACGATGTCGAGCGCCGCGAGGATCGCGCTGAAACCCGCCAGGAAGGACTGGGAGAACGTGGCCTCGTCCTGGCTGAGGGTCTGCACGTCCTGGTCCTCGAAGAGCTTGTCGATCGCCACGCCGACCTCGGCGGTGCGCGACGGGTCCTCCACCCGGCTCATGATCCAGCCGACCTGGTCCTTGCGGCTCTCCGGGAGGGAGTCGTTCAGGTAGTCCCAGTGGAACAGGAAGGTCGACCGGTCGACGTTCCGCGCCGTCGCCGTGTAGATGGCGCGGACGGTGAACGTCCACTCCTTGTCCTCGGGGCTGGGATAGATGCCGCTCTCCAGCGTGACCTTGTCGCCGACCTTCCAGCCGAGCTTCTGCGCGAGGACGTCGCCGACGACCGCGCCGGTCCGGTCCTCCTTGAACGCGGTGAGCTGGTCGGGCGGGACGAGGAGCTCCGGCACCACCTCGAAGTAGGTCTTGCCGTCGGCGGCGAAGACGCCGAAAAACTCCTGCTCGTGCGCGGGGCTCTTCCCGCCGAACCAGGTCGCCCAGCTCACCTGCGTGACGCCGGGGGCCCGGCCCACCATGTCCACGTACTTCTTCGGCAGCGGCTGGACGAACGTCACCTTGTGCCGCGTGATGAGGCGATCCTTCGCGGCGTGATCGGCTGCTTGCGTCCACGCGGCGACCACCGTGCGGAGCAGGAGGAACGTGAGCACCGCGACCGCGACGCCGACCACCGTGAGGACGGTGCGCAGCTTGTTGCGGAGGAGGTTCTTGGCGGCGAGCCCTGCGAACGTCATGACGGCCCCTTCACGCCTTGAGCGCGCCCTTGTCCAGGTGATGCGTGATCGAGGCGCGCTCGGCCGCCGCCGGATCGTGCGTGACCATCATGATGGTCTTGCCGAGCTCGCGGTTGAGCGTCTCGAGCAACGTGAGGATCTCGTCGGCGCTCTGCCGATCCAAATCCCCCGTGGGCTCGTCCGCGACGATGAGCACGGGGTCGTTCACGATGGCGCGGGCGATGGCGACGCGCTGCTCCTGCCCGCCGGAGAGCTGCCTGGGCAGGTGATCCGCCCGGTTCTCCAGGCCGACGACGCGGAGCGCCGTCTCGGCGCGCTTGCGCCGCTCGCTCGACGGGACCGGGGTGAGGAGCAGCGGGAGCTCCACGTTCTCGAGCGCCGTGAGCACCGGCAAGAGGTTGTAGCTCTGGAAGATGAAGCCGACGTTCCCGGCGCGCCACCCGGCGAGCGCGCCCTCGCTCATCTGATCGATGCGCTTGCCGTCGATCTCGATCGACCCGCTCGTGGGGCGGTCGAGGCCCGCCATGAGGTTGAGCAGCGTGGTCTTGCCGCTGCCGCTGGGCCCCATGAGCGCCTCGAACGAGCCGCGCGCCACGTCCAGGTCCAGCGCCTGCAGGACGCGCAGAGACGCGCCGCCGCGCTCGTAGTCCTTCACCACGCCGCGCAAGTGGATGAGCACGTCCTTGGGCTTCCCCTTGGCGGGATCCCGGTACGACTTCGCCCCGGACTCCTCCAGCTTCTCCACGCTCTCCGCCGCTTCGCTCATGATCCGCTCTTTTCCTTGATCCCTTGACCGTCCAGCAAGCCGGCCGGCGGATCTTTCACGACCTTCGTCCCCGCGGGTGGCCCCGACAGCAGCACGAGGCCCGTTCCGAGCTCCTCGCCGACCTTCACGACGGAGAGCTTCACCTTCTCCTGGTCCACGACCCAGACGGCCTTGCCGCCGGCGTGATCGAACACCGCGCCCGCCGGCACGATGATCGTCGGCGCCGCCTTGAGGGTGGCCTCGTCGAGCGGCTTGTCGAGGAAGCTCACCCGCGCGCTCATCTCCGGGCGGAGGTTCGGCGGAGGCTGCACGAGCCGCACCTTCACGACGCCGGTCGCCTTCGATCGGTTCAGGCGAGGCGCGATCATCGCCACCTCCCCGCGGAACCGCTCGCTCCCGAAGGCGTCGAGCACGACCTCGCACGGCCCGCCGTCCTTGACCAGGCCGAGCCGCCCCTCGGGCACGTCCACCTCCACGAGCAGCGAGCCGAAGTCCGCGAGCTCCACGAGCGGCTCCGCCGGGCTCGCGACGGCGCCGACGCTCACGGGCTTCGTGACCGCGGTGCCGTCGATGGGCGCCGCGATCTTGAGGTTCTTCAGCCCGGTCGAGAGGCTCGTCACCTCGGCCTGCGCGGCGTAGACCTCGGCCTCCGCCGCCTTGATCTGGGCCTCCAGCGACTTCCGCCGCGCCTCGAGGTCATCGACCGTAGCGCGCGCCACCGCGCCGCTCTCCGCGAGCTTGGTCTGGCGCTTGTACTCGAGCTCCGTCTCCGCGAACTGCGCCTTGGCCGTGAGGACCTTGGCCCCCGCGGCCGAGACCTGGGCCTGCGCGGACTGGACGGCGGCCTTCTGATCGTCCGGGTCCAGCTCGAAGAGGACGTCCCCCGCCTTCACCTTCTCCCCCTCCTTGACGTTCACCTTCACCACCCGGCCCACGATCTTGGAGCCGACGCGGGCGGTGGACTGGGGGACGACGTAGCCCGTGGCCGTGAGATCCACGGCGGCCTGCGACGGCGACACCGACGCGATCTGCGTGACGGAGACCTCCGTCTTGAAGACGCGCGCCTCCACGTACGGCTTGCCGTAGACCACGGCCGCGTACCCGGCGCCGCCGAGGGCCGCCACCGTCACCAGCGCGCGCAGCCACCGCCGAGGCGGCTTGGCCGTCCGGTCGATGCGCAGCGAGGCGAGGTCTTGCGTGAGCTGACTCGGCATGCGCTCCCGGGTTACCCCGGACGGGGGGCCGGCGGAAGGTCTGACCGCAGAACGCGGACGCGCAATGTCCGAGGCGCCGCACCGGCGCCGGTAGGGTCCCCCCGCGCGCCGGTACAGGCCCTTCGTGAAGAATTGTTGGGCGGCCCCGGGGGCGTCGGGGGTCGAACTGGCGTATAGGGGCGTCGTGCGGGCGTCGGAACTCCTCGCTGCCGTGGCGCTCCTCGCGGCCTTGCCCTCGTGCGAGGCGCTGCAGGGGAAGAAGGAGCGCGCGCGCTCCAGCGACTGCGAGGAGAAGGAGTGCCCGAAGTGCCCGTCCCCGAGCAAGAGCTCGCAGGCGGCCTCGAGCGCCGACCCGGCGCGGAGCGGACCGGAGGGCGCCGCGATGTGCACGGCGCTCACGTCCTTCGCCGCGGCGATCGAGGGGGCGCGCGTCGTGTACGGAGACGTCGAGCTGAACCGCAACGGCATCGTCATCAACGACGGCGACATCCTGGCCGACGCGATGATCCGGGCCGGCGGGGCCGAGACGGCCGAGCCCAGCCTGAACGTCCCCATCATGCTGGTGCACGGCAAGCAGGAGCTCTACTCGACCACCGCGCTCAGCCTGCCGCGCGCCAAGGAGCGGCGGAAGGACCTCGAGAAGTACCTCATCGCCGGGCGCCTCCCGGAGCCCTCCACCACCCCGGAGATCGTCCTCGGGCACAAGCTGATGAAGAACCTCGGCGTCGAGCGGGGCGGAGAGCTCTCGGTCGCCGCTGTGCCGAACCTCACCGTCCCGAGCGCCATCGCGCCCCTCGTGAAGAAGATCAAGGTCGTCGGGGTCCTGGATCTGCCGGGGGATCCAGTGCTCGACTACGACGGCTCCCTCGCCATGATGGAGGTCGACGACGTGCGCGCGATCTCGCTCGTCCCGGCGGGCTCGTGGTCGGCGGTGCGGGTGTGGTACCGGGCCGGCGAGCGCGCCGCGGGCGTCCTCAAGATCCAGGACGCGCTCCGCGCCCAGCAGCTCATCAACTTCGTAACCATCGATCAGAGCCTCACCGGGTTGACCGCGCTCCGACCCACGCTCGAGCTCATCTGCGCGGAGCGGTGATCGCGGACGCCCGGAGCGCGGCCGTCACGCCCTGACGGGCTCGGGTGCCGCGCCGTCGGGCCGCGCGGGCGCGAGCTGCTCCTCGAGGAGAGCCGAACCGCTGCGCACGCGCGGCGCAGCCCCGCGCACATGCGCGACCGCTCGCGCAGCGCCGCAGGTGTTCGGCGCGGTAGGTGGCTCGCGCCGCGCGGCACGCTCGTTGCGATGCCGACCGGCACGCGGTCCTCACGCCGCAGAAAGACGACCATGAACCTGTCTCGATGTCTCGCGATCGCGTCTGTCTTGTCTCTCCTCGCTTGCGGCGACCAAGCCGCGGATGGCAGCGGGGGTGGCACGGCTGGACCGGGCGCCACCACGTCCGGCGGCACGACCGCAGCAGGCAACCCTCAGCCGGACGACGTCGACTTCGACAACGACGGCGTGCCCAACGCCGAGGATCCCGACGTCGACGGCGACGGCATCCCGAACGAGTCCGACGACGACTCGGACAACGACAGCGTCCCGGACGCGCAGGACCCAGACGACGACAACGACGGAATCCCCGACACGGAGGATCCGCCCGGAGAGGACACCGGCACCGACACCTGCGGGTGCGGGAGCGCCGTGTGCGGCGTGGACAACTGCGGCAACCCCTGCGGCAGCTGCGCGGGAGGCTCGAGCTGTGACCCGAACGGGCAGTGCGCTTCCTGCCCCTCGGAGATCGGCGCCGCGTGCACCGAGGAGGTCGGGTGCTGCGGCGGGGCCGACGTGAAGTGTGGTGGGCGCGCGATGACCGCGGAGCTCCAGTGCTGCATCGCCGAGGGCAAGGCGTGCTCGGCGACCGCCGACTGCTGCACCGAGAGCGGCACCGCCGAGGGCGCCTACGTGGGCTGCACCGGCGGGATCTGCTGCACGCCCGTCGGCCAGAGCTGCGGTGGCGGGGCCGTCTGCTGCGGAGGGGCGAGCTGCGTCCAGACGGACCCGAACGTGTCGGGCACCTGCCAGTAAACCCCGCTCGCGCAGCGGAGGTGTCGGGAGGGGGGGCAGACCCGCGCTTCCATCGGGCGGCGTGGGGCCGCCCCCTCCGCGACCCTCCTAGCGCGCGAGCCAGGCGAGCGCGGAGAGCAGGAAGCACAAGATCCACTGCCCGAGGCGCAGGAGCATGGCTGGGCGGCCTCGGGTGGTCACCGCGGTGGTGACCAGCCACACCACGCCGACGATCAGGAAGTACCCCGACAGGCCCAGGAGCACGAGGCTCTCGCTGGCCGGGCGCAGGACGCCGACCGCGCCGAACGCGATCGCCGCCAGCAGGAGATCGGCCGACACCCAGTGCCAGCCGTTGATGGTCTGGAGGCGCACCTCCGAGGCCTTCGCCGACGAGTCAGCCGGCGCGATGTGCCTGAGCTCGAGCCCGCCCCCGACCGCGTGCGCGAGGAACGCGACGAGCGTCAGCGCGCCCGCCAGGATCGCCAGCCAGTTCATGCTCCGGGTCTAGCACGGCGACCAGCGCAGGCCCTTCGCCGCGGCCGTCAGGTGCGCCGGGGCCCGCCCGTCGGTGGCCCCCGGAGGCACCTGCCATGGAATCGGTCGTCATCGAGATCCGCGCCGCCGAGGGCGGCCAGGACGCGAAGCTCCTCGTCTCGGAGCAGCTCGGGGCCTACGTGCGGGCCGCGCACGTGCGCGAGCTTTGACGTCACCCTCCTCGACGAGCGGAGCGGCTTCGTCTCGGTGCTGTTCGAGGGCCGCGGCGCCAAGACCCTCTTCGCGGGCGAGGCCGGCGGTCACCGCTGGCAGCGCGTGCCCCCGACGGAGAAGCGGGGGCGGGTGCACACGTCGACGGTCACCGTCGCCGTCCTCGATCCGGTCGCGAAGCCTCGGTTCACGCTCGACCTGCGCGAGGTGGACATCAAGAAGACCCTCGGCACCGGCCCCGGCGGGCAGCACCGCAACAAGACCGAGTCGTGCGTCGTCGCGACGCATCGTCCGACGGGCATCGCGGTGCGGGTCGACATGCGCTCCCAGCAGCAGAGCCTCGCGATGGCGCTCAGGATCCTCTCGGCGAAGCTCGCCGACACCGAGGCCGAGCGCCGGCGAACGGCGCGCAACACCGAGCGGCGCGAGCAGGTCGGCGCCGGCATGCGCGGCGACAAGATCCGCACGTACCGCGCGCAGGACGACCGCGTGACCGACCACCGAACGAACGCGACGTTCCGGCTGGCGACGTGGCTGCGCGGGCATTGGCTCACCGAAGACTGAGCCACCGAGGGCGCCCGCGCGCTCGAGCTCACGCTGGACCCGGGCGGCCCGGCGCAAGGGGGGGAGTCGGCGGGGCGCTCGGCGCGCCGCGCCGCGGTCACTCGATCGGGTGCACCTTGGGGCTCTTCGGCTCGTAGCAGACGAGCCGCGGCTGCTCGTCCTTCATGGTGGCCTTCACGTGCGCGACGACCGCCTCGCCGACCTCACGGCTCGGCACCACCACGCCGAGTCGCCGGGCGCCCTCGACGAACTCGACGAGGGAGACCTCCTTCGCGCCGGAGAACGAGGAGAGCGCCTTCCTCGTCGCGGGGAAGGTGAAGTCCGGCAACACGTCGACCTTCACGTCGTAGAGGTGGACGAAGGGCGTCTTGCACTCGTCGAGCACCTCCGGATCTTTCCCCGGGACCAACCGGTAGACGGAGCCGAGGACGCGCACCCAGAACGTGCCCTCGTGACGCACGATCGCGTGGAGGTGGGTGGGCCACGCGAGCTTGGCGACGATCTTCCGCTCGGCGCCGCGGACCTCCCAGAGGTTGCGCTTGTCCGAGACGTAGAGGGTGTCGTCTGCGCCCATCTGGCCCTTGTCATAGCCCTCGATGTCGTGGACGACGGTCACCTTGTCGCCTCGAAGCTCGAGGATCTTGGTCCCACGGTATGGGAGCAGCCACACGGCGTCGGCGCCCACGGGCTCCACGGCGTCGAAGCGCGCCTGCTCGTCCAGCCAGGCGTCGAGCTTCACGATGGACGGCTTCTTCTCGTTCGGAGGCCACACCTCGAGGGCGGGCTTGTCGCCGTCGCAATGGGCACCCGCCGAGACCAGCATGCCATTGCGAGCCCCCCCGAAGGCCCAGCTATGGACGGCGCCCATGGGCTGGTAGCCAGGGGTCTTGCACCCCACGGAGCCTGCCGGGATGCTGTACCGCTCGACCGGCTTCCCGCGACCCACCTCCATCCGCGGTCCCATGTAGTCGCGCCCGAAGAGGACCATCGACTCCCCCAGGTAAGCGTAGCCGGAGATCGATCCGTAGCCGCCGCCCGGGCCGTACGCGGTGTCGTAGCCCTCGCCGGTCACGGCGTCGAAGAGCTCCGTGCCGATGCGCCCGTTGTCGTTCCGGAGGGTGGCGTTGAGCTCGCCGAGGGAGCGACCCCACAAGGACTGGATGAGGTTGTCGCCCCCTCCGGCCATCGTCTCGGTCGCCTTCGCGATCCACTCGATGCGGTCGCCCACCACCTTGCCGACCCGATACCGGGAGCTGACGAGCAGGTGACCGTCGATGACGTAGACGTTCGCGTAGGACGGGAGCTCCTTCTCGAACGCGCGCTGCAGCTCGAGGACCGGCGGGGCGGGCGGAGGCGCCGTCATCGCGGCCGAGCCGGAGGCCGACTGCGTCGGCGTCGCCTCCGCGTCCGCGACGGCCGTCGCGCTCGGGGCCGATCCCTTCGGATCCGATGGGCAGCCGAGGCAGAGGCTTGCGACCAAGGAGAGGGCGAGGCCACGCGGCGGCGATCGTCGAGGCACGTCGCCAGACTAGACCATCGACCCGCTGGTAGGATGCCTCGGTGCGGATCGGAGCGCGCCTGAGCCCCGCCCTCGGCGCCCTCGCGGTCGCGTGCGTCTCGGCGTGTGGCGACCGCGGGGGTGAGCCGCCGGCACCGACCGGCGTACCCGCCGAGCCGGTGGCCGTCCCGACGAGGTCGTCCGACCCCGCCGGGGAGGCCGGCGGCGGCGCGGCAACCGCGCTCCCGATGCCGTCGCCCTACCGCGCGCGGGGGCCGCGCGCCGTCGCGCAGAACGCCGCGTGCGAGGCGTGCCACGCCGACGAGGCAGCCGCGTGGCGCTCGTCCCATCACCGCCACGCGTACACCGACCGCGCGTTCCAGGACGCGCTCGCCGTCGAGCCCAGCCCCTTCTGCAAGGGGTGCCACGCGCCCGAGGCCGCCGACCCTTCTCGGCCCACCGAGGAGGAGGCAGCCCTCGGCGTCGGGTGCGTGAGCTGCCACGTCACCGAGGGCGACCTCGTGCTCGCGGCGTCCAAGGACGGCGTGGATCGCGTCGAGAGCACGCGCGCGCACGACGTGGCGCGATCGGCCGAGTTCGCGCACACGGGCGCGTGCGCAGGGTGCCACGAGTTCCGCTTTCCCTTCACGCGCGCCGAGGGCGACGCCGCGTTCATGCAGACGACGGTCGCGGAGCACGCACGATCTCCCGCCCGCGACCAGCCGTGCGCGAGCTGCCACATGCCGTCGCGAGGGGGGCGACGCGCGCACGGGTTCGAGCAGGTCCGCGATCCGGCCTGGCTGCGCGAGGGTCTCTCCGCCACGGCCGAGCTCACCCCCGAGGGGCGGGTCCGTGTCTCCGTCGCGCAGACGAGGCCCGGCCACGCCTTCCCCACCGGGGACCTGTTCCGGCGCCTCCAGGTCGGCGCCGCGCTCGAGACGCCGCGCGGAGCGGAGGTGTCTCGCGACGAACGCTTCCTCGCCCGCCACCTCCACCTCGTCCCCGGCGGCAAGGGTCGCGAGCTCGTCGCGGACGACCGGATCTTCTTCGAGCCCGTCGTCCTCGAGCTCGATCCGGGGACCGCGCCCGGTCATCGGATCCGCTGGTGGATCTCCCTCGATCGCGTGGCGCAGGCGCTCGAGGGGCCCGAGCCTCGGCGCGCGGTGGTCGAGTCCTCCGTGGAGCTCTTCTCGGAGACCCTCTCGTCGCCGGCACGGTCGAGCGTGCCCTGACCTCCCCCGCGAGGCCGGCCCGGGAGCCGACGGGAGTGGGCGCCGGCTCAGCCGCCCGAGGAGCCGCCGAAGTAGATCTGGCTCGGGGCCCCGCCGTCATACGTCACGATGTAGATCCCCTCCCATCGCTCGCGCAGGCTCCTGATCAGCCTCGCCTCTGCCTCCACCTGGGCGCGGGTGGGCGTCGTGGTCTCGAACAGCGCGTCGAGCTGATCCTCGCTCAGCCCGGACACGACGCCGACCTCCAGCGCGCTGCCGATTCGGTGCATGTCGAGGATGGAGTGCGTGCCCTCCTCCGCCATGATGCTCCGAAGCTCGGAGATCGTCGTGGCCGCCTTGCCCCGGTCGTCCCACCCCGCAAAGAACTTTCCTTCGGCGAACGTGCGCTCCTGCAGCAGAGACATCGCTTGCCCGACGTCCTCCTGCCAATCCACCCAGTACGACCAGCCGCTCGCGCCCATGGATCACCCGATGAGTGAGAGGAGTCTTTTCTGGACGAGGGCCGCGTCCACCTCGGACGCGCCTTCGGTCATCTCGATGGCGCGAACGGCCGAAGCGACGAGCCGATCGCGCTCCGCCGAGGCGGCCATTCCGCAGGCTCCCGCCAAGTCCGGGAAGGCCGCCTCGCTGGCGCGCTGCGCCCAGGCCGCCGCGGCGTCGGGATCGACGAGCACCACCTCGCCGTTCGCCACGGCCTCCGCGAGCCGCGCGGCCGTGTGCTGCCGCCCGAGGTCGGGCCTGGCGGGATCGACGAACGCGACGACCTCGAGCGTCCCGCCGCGGTCGGCCCGGATCCTGCGCATCCCGGCGAGGTCCAGCTCCGCGGCGACCGTCTCCACCGACGTGAAGCCGAGGCGCTGCGGCTTGGGCGATTGCCAGGTGCAGATCACCCGCTCGCCCTTTCGGCGGCATTGGGTCTCGCCGACCAGGACGAAGGTCGGCACGCGGTCGAAGAGCCGGCAGAAGCGCACGACGTCCTTCGGCGCCGGGGCCGTCCGCTTCACCCCGCGATCCGACCGGACCTCGGCGTGGCGCGCGTCGGTGAGGAGCTCCAGCGTGCGGGGGTCTCGCGCCGCCAACCTGACGCCTTCTCGCTCCGCGACGTCCGCGCACACCTGGAGCAGGGCCGCGAGCAGCGCGCCGTCGTCCCCATAGGCGGTCACCAGCCACTCGCCCTCGGCGAGGAAGATCGGCTGGTGGCTGATGGTGTGGCCTCGGCACCTGACCTCGCCCATACCGTCGGCGCGGCGGCTCACCTCCACCGCCTCGGCCACGCCCGGTAGAGAGACGGTGCGGACGGTGGGCTCGGGGACCGCCGTTGGCGGAGGACGCCGCGCCGCGGCGGGCGACGAGCGCTGCTGCGCTGGGTGATCATGGGGCAACAGCAGCTCGGCGTGCGCACCGAGGAGCGCGCGCTTCACCGGTGGCGGCGCGATCAACCTCACGCCCTGGGAGGACGCCCTCTGGGCCACCGCCTCCGCGACGCGCGGGATCTGCGCGGCGGTCAGCGGGAGCTTCATCTCGAGGATCCAGATCGTCAGCCCGCCCTCGCGGGCGACCGTGTACGACACTCCGTGGTGGACCGGCCCCTCGTCGCGGGCGATGAAGACGCCGGATCCGCCGTCTTCCGCGGGTTCCCAGGTGATCGGCATGGGGCTTCGACCTCGTGCGGCGCGCGCGACGACGGGGCGCGAGCTACTTCTTCGCGGGGGCGGCGGCGGGCTTCGGCGCGGCGACCTTCTTGAACTTGAGCGTCATGCGGTCGCTCTCTCCGATGGCCAGGTACTTGGCGCGATCCTTTTCCTTCAGCCGCAGCGTCGGGGGCAAGGTCCAGACACCCTCGGGGTGATCCTTGGTGTCCTTGGGGTTTGCGTTGATCTCGGACTTGGACGCGAGCTTGAACCCGGCGGCCTCGACTTGCTCGATGAGCCACTTCTCGGGCACGTAGCCCTGCTTGGCGGTCACGTCGACGTTGTCACCCTCTTTGGCGCGGTGCTGCTCGATGCCGAGCACCCCGTCCGGCTTCAGCGCCTTGTGGATCTCACCCAGCCAGTCCTTGAGCTTTCCACGGTTGTGCATGCCGTGGGCGCCGCGGAACAGGAGCACCATGTCCACCTTGGCGTCGAGGCCGAGCTTGGGCGCGTTGCTGTCCACGATGAGGGTCTCGACCTTGCCGTACACCTCGGGGCACCGATCGAGCAGGCTCTTGAAGCGCTGCCCATAGAACGTGGAGCGCTCGGTCACGGGCCCGTTCGGATCCGCGCTGGTCGCGATGAGCTTGCCCTTCGCTGCCAGCGTCGGCGCGAGCAGCTCCGTGACCCACCCCTCGCCGGGACCGACCTCCAGCACCGTCATCGTGGGCTTGAGCCCCAAGAGCTCGAACGTCTCGAGCGGGTGGCGCTGCGCGTCGCGCTCCGCGTGCCCGGGGAAGCGGTGCTTGCTGGCCATCGCCGCAGTGAGCGCGGCCTTCGCCGTAGGGTAGACCTTGTCCGCGAGCGCCTTGGCCTCGGCGCGGAGCTCCGGGGTGAACCGCGCCAGCTCGGACTTCTGCTCGCGCTCCAGCTCGGCCCGATCGGCCTCGAGCTCGGCGGCTTCTTTGGCCTTCTTCAGCTGCTCGGGCGTCAGCGCCGGGCCCGCGGCGGACGCGGCCGGTGCGGTCGCGGCGCTCTCGGTCCCCTCCGGGATGGGCGTGGCCGTGGCGAGCGGGGCGCTCGGCGGGGGCTCGGACGAAGCGCAACCGGCGAGGAGCAGCGCGACCAGGGCGGGGCAGACGATCTTCATGTACCGGTGGCGTACCCTCGGCGCCGGCCCGTGACAATCCGTCGCGGCCGGAACGTCGGGGCGGCAAGCTGCCGCCCGCGGTGCCCGCTGCGTTCCCGGCTCAGACGTGCTGGTCGACGAGGATGGGGTTCCCGTCCGGATCGGTGACGATGAAGCTCGCCGGCCCGGTGGGGGACGACGCGTCGATCGGCGTCGTGGGCTCGATCCCTGCGGCGCGCGCGAGCCGCTCGAGCTCGCGGACGTCGGTGAAGCTCTCGAGGGTGTTGCAGGCGGCGTCCCAGCCCGGGTTGAAGGTCAGGATGTTGCGCTCGAACATGCCTTGGAAGAGGCCGATGGTCGCGGCCCCGTTGCGCAAGATCAGGTAGTTCTTGGCGTTGCCCCCGATCGGCGCGAAGCCGAGCTTCTCGTAGAAGGCCCGGGACGCCTCGAGGTCTTTCACCGCGAGGCTCACCGAGAAGGTTCCGAGGGTCATGGGGGAGGTGGCGGAGGCGTTGGGGTTGCTCATGCCCAGCGGTATATCCTCGGGCCGTGGCGGGCGGCTTGTCAGATCTTGCGAAAGTGGACTACGTCGAGCGCGTCAACCGCGCCATCGACCACGTGACGCGGCACCTGGCCGACCCGCTGCCGCTCGACGACGTGGCGCGCGTCGCCTGCTTCTCGCCCTTCCATTTCCACCGCATCTTCAAGGCCCTGACCGGCGAGACGCTGCACGCGTTCGTCAAGCGGCTGCGGCTCGAGCGCGCCTTGTTCCTGATGTCGAACCAGCCCGGCGCCTCGCTCACGGATCTGGCGCTCTCGTGCGGCTTCGCCTCGAGCTCCGACTTCTCGCGCAGCTTCCGCGCGCAGTACGGCCTGCCCCCGAGCGTGTTCGACCTCGCAGCGCTGCGGCGCAGCCGCCGCGAGGAGCTCGCGGGCACGCTCTCTGCCGACGCACGGAGTCGCCTCGCGCGCCTCCCTCCCGGGGCGAACCCCGACGGCTTCACGGTGCGCCTGCGGGATCTGCCCGCGCGGCGCGTCGCCTACCTGCGCGTGGCGCGGCCGTACGAGGGCGGCGTCGGGGAGGCCGCCGAGCGGCTCGTCGCGTGGGCCGAGGCCCGCGGGCTCGCGGGGGGCCAATGGCTCGGGTACCAATGGGACGATCCGGAGATCGTCGCCCTCGAGCACTGCCGCTACGACGTCGGCGTCGAGCTCCCGCCGGGCGCGGAGGGCGACCGCGAGTCCGGCGTCGGCGTCGCCGACTTCGCCCCCATGAGGGTCGCCGAGCTCGAGCTGGCCGGCGGAGCCGACCTCGAGCTGCGCGCGCTCGACTGGCTGTTCACCACGTGGCTGCCGCAGAGCGGCCTCGCGCCCGACCACCAGCCGTGCTTCGAGGCGTGGAACGGTCTGCCGTTCGCACACGGCACCGCCCACTTCGAGCTCCGCGTGCAGCTCGCGGTCACCGGTGCGTGAGCCCGCGACCCGCGTCCGGCCGCGGCGAGCCGGTCCTCGGTGGCGCGGCGTCCGCCGCCCTGTATCCTGGGCCGATGGGCGGGTTTCGCGTGTTCTCGATCGGCGGCATCCCGATCTCGATCGACTTCATGTACCTGATCCTGATCCTGTGGTGGCTCCAGAGCGGGCTCGAGAGCGGCCTGCTCTGGGGCGCGTGCGTGACCGTCAGCCTCATCGTCCACGAGCTCGGCCACGCCCTCGTCGCGCGGCGCTACCGCCTGCAGCCACGCATCCTCCTCTGGGGCCTCGGGGGCCTCTGCATGCACGAGCGCGCCGAGCGGGACCGGCACGACGCCGCGATCGTCGCCGCGGGGCCGGCGGCCGGGCTGCTCTTCGGCGGGCTCGTGTTCCTCGGCTCTCTCGCTCTGCCGCCCTCGTCCGGTGAGGAGCACCGCGCCCTCGGCCTCGCGAACCGGGGCGTCTTCATGCTCCTCTACATCAACGTCTTCTGGTCGCTCGTGAACCTCCTGCCGCTCTGGCCCCTCGACGGCGGCCAGCTCTTCCGGCTCGGGCTGATCCAGGTCCTGCCGCCCCGCCTCGCCGAGCGGATCACCCACGTCGTCTCGCTCTGCCTGGTCGCGGGTGCGCTCGTCATCGCCTACCTCCTCGGGGAGTGGTTCATCGGGCTCCTCGCGGGCCTCGCCGCCTGGCAGAACATCCGCGCGCTGCGCGGCGACATCTCCTCCGGCGCGTACCGCCCGGTGAACAAGGGCGCCATCGAGCTCGTCAAGCGCGCGAGAGAGGCGTACGCCGCCGCCGACTACCGAGAGGCCGCCCGCGTCTGCCACCAGATCCGCAGCCTCGACACCCCCCCCGAGGCCGTCATGAAGGAGACCTGGGCGCTCCTCGGGGCGAGCACGGCGCGCCTCGGCGAGCACGAGGACGCGCTCCGCTTCCTCGGCCGCGCGCCGATCACCGAGGACGTCGTGGAGGCGAGGATCGAGTGCTACGCGCAGCTCGGCCGCGAAGAGGAGCTCTCTCGGCTCCTCGCGTCGCGCGACTTCCTGCGGCTGCCAGAGGCGAGGAGAAAGGAGATCCTGGAGGCGCTCGAGCGCTGATCCGCGAGCGCGATCCCACGCGGGACGCCGCCGTGCGACCATCGGAGCCATGACGTCCGTCCTCGTGACCGGCGCAGGGGGGGGCCTCGGATCGAACGTGGTGCGCGCCGCCCTGGCGCGCGGCGTCGAGGTGCACGCGCTGGTCCGAGACCCGGCGAGGGCGAGGCTCCCGGAGGGCGTCATCGCGACGACAGGGGACGCCCTCGACGCCGGGACGGTGCGCCGCGCCCTCGAAGGGCGGGACGTGCTCTTCCACATGGTGAACACGGTCATCGACGCCTCGTGGGTCTCCACCACGGCGCGCCTGCTGGACGTCGCGCTCGAGGCGTGCGCGAGCACGGGCGCGCGCCTCGTGTTCCCCGCGAACGTGTGGGTCTTCGGGCGCGGGGCCCCGGGTCGGCTCGTGGACGAGGCGGCAGAGCACGCGCCCTGCTCGACGAAGGGCGCCGCGCGCACCAAGAAGGAGGAGCGGATCCGCGCGAGCGGCGTGCGCTACGTCATGGTGCGGCTCCCAGAGTTCTATGGCCCCCACGTCCAGACCCTCACCGGACCGCCGCTGAAGAAGATCGCGAGCGGCGGGCGCGCCGTCTGGTTCGGCCCCGCGGATCTCCCCGTCGAGCTCGTCTACATGCCCGACGCCGCCGAGGCGCTGCTGGAGATCGGGCTCGCCGAGGGCGTGGACGGCGAGACGTTCCACCTGCCGGGCGCGGCGCCGATCACCGCGCGCGCGTTCTTCGATCTGGCGATCCGCGCGGAAGGCCGAGGCGCGTTCGTGGCGGTGCCGGCGCTCGCCGTGAGGGCGGCGGCGCTCGTGAGCCCGCTCGCGCGGTCGTTCGTCGACATCCTGCACCTCTGGGAGCACCCGATCCTGCTCGATGGAAGGAAGACACGCGCGCGGTTCCCGGCGCTCGAGACGACCCCCTACGCGGGTACCCACTCGCCGGACCGTCTCCTGACGGGTCTGTTGTGACGGCGGAGAGT
>CAZBJI010000138.1:0-21450 GCA_964492175.1 uncultured Polyangiaceae bacterium
CCTCACCCCGCGCCGGCGGCGGCGCGGAGCGCGTCGATGTCAGCTCGTTGGCGCGATATCCAGTCGGATGGATCGAGCGGAACCACCGACCGCGTCGCCATGCCGAGCTCGTAGACGACGGCCGCGCGATCGTCCCGTCGCGCCGCCGGGTCCAGCAGCTCGGCGAGCAGCGTGACGACGCCGCGGTGGGGGCCCCCGCCGCGCCACCTCACGGACGCCGACGCCGCCTCCTCCCGGCGCGCCGCGCGGTCGGCTTCGACGCTTGCTCGGAGCTCCGCGTCCCCGGACGTCTCGTCCTCGACCCCACGGAACGCGTCCCCGAGGAGGACGGCCAGCCCCTGGCGCGCGTCGGCGCCGCGCGCCGGGTCCTCCGCGATCTCGTACAGGGTGGCCGCGTGCGGCGCGTGGCCGTAGGTCCCGAGCCACCGAAGCCCCCCCTCCAGCTCGAGCGCGGCGCGCAGGACGAGCGACTCGTCTTCCCGGGCGCCCAGGCACGCGAGGGCCCGCAGCGCGGTCCCGACGCGCAGCGGGTCGCGGTGGCCTGGCGACGACGCGAGATCGACCTCCAGCCAGCCCCGGAGCGTCGCGAACCCGTGCTGCTCGCCCATCCCTGCGAGCAGCTCGGCGGCCACCAGCGCCGCCGGCCCCTGGCGCGCGAGCAGGTCCGAGAGGACCGCCTGGGCCACGGCTCGGTCGGCGCGGGCGAGGGCGCGCGCCGCGGCGCACACCACGGCGGGCTCCGGGTGATCCAGGCAGAGCACGAGGCTCGAGGCGCCGACGTCGCGCCGGCGCTCGGCCGCCTCGAGCAGCGCGATCAGCACGGCCGACGGCTCGGTGCCGGAGAGCGCCGCGCCGATCGCCCGACCCAAGCGCGGGCTGGCGCCGAGCGCGAGGGCGTCGACGAACGCCGGGTGCGTGTACGGGTGGGACCGCCGGAGCGCGGCGAGGAGCCAGCGCGCCGCGGCGTCCCCGTCGATGCAGGCGAGCGGCAGCGCGAGCGCGAACGCTCGACCTCGGTCGGGCGCGGCCCACTCGGTCGCGTACGCGTGGAGCTCCTCGATCAGCGCGTACACCGGCTCGAACGGGTCCGTCGCGAGCGTGAGCGAGAAGAGCGCGTCGAGCTGCGCGAGCACCCGCGCCTCGAAGCGCTCGGGGCCCACCCAGCGCTCGTCGGGGAGCGGGCGCCGCAGCGCCTGCAGCATCCCGAGGTCTTCCATCAGGTCGCGCGCGACCGCGTGAAGGTGCGCGTAGGACGGATCCGCGCGGCGCTCCTGCAGCGTGGCCCCGTCCGTAGGGCCGACGACCGGCGCGAGGTCCTCCTCCCGCTCGTCCTCGTCCTCGGCCACCGGATCACGGCGGGTGGCCTCCGCCAGCAGATCCTCGATCTCGATGGGAGGCCTCACGAGCGAGAGCGGGGGCAGCACGACGCCGCGTCGCACCGCGGGCTGTCCGACGCTCGCGACGAGCTCGAGCCCGGTCGCGAGCGTCACCGGTCGCGAGGGAGGACTGGCGGCCTCCGCCCCGAGGCGGTCGAGCGCCCGACGGCGCAGCTCCCCGAGCTCGGCGAGGAGCTCCCCGAGCGTCTCGTGGTCCACCTGGGGCGCGTGGCCGCGCGCCGCCTCGATGGCGCGGGCCGCGCGATCGACCGGGGTGAGCGGATCGGGGACGCCGAGGCCCGCGTCTCGAAACAGCGACAGCTCGTGGCACGCGTCACGCACGAGCCGCATCGCGTCCGCCGGAGGGAGGCGCTCCTCGACCCAGCCGGCGAGCACCGACTCCAGCACGTCGGAGAGCGCGGCCGCGCGCTCGTCGAGCGCGTCGGGGAGGCCTGCGGTCACGCGGCCTCCAGCACGAACGCCGAGCGCTCCCGGCCCTCCGACGACAGGGCGACGAGCGCGGAGCGCCTCCCGCCCGCGTGTCCCGTCACGAAGCCCACGCACGCGTGCGCGGCCAGCAGCGCGCCGACGGCCGCGCCCGCGTCGCCCAGCTCGTCGGGTCCGTCGAAGAGCAGCGTGGCGTCCGGGCACACGATGCCCGGATCTCGGACGCGGACGAAGGACCACCGGCGGACGCGGTGCCGCTCCCCGTTCACGTCGGTGAGCACCCAAGGCACGGGCCGCTCCGGGGCGTCCGCCGCCGCTCGCCGCACGGCGTCGGAGAGCGCGCGGCCGAGATCCGGCGCCGCGCCCTCCTCGTGGCCGTCCTCCAGCGCGCAGGCGACCGACGCGAGGCGCGCGACGCCAGGCAGCCCCGGAGGCCCGAGGACGAGGAACGCGGCGCCCTCCGACGGGATGATCCCGTTCGGCACGCCGTCCCCGTGCAGGCGACACTCCTCGTCTAGCCACGCGACGCACTCGGGCGCGTGATAGGAGTCCACCGCCCCCACGATGACCGGCCCAGCGCCCGGCGCGCCGAGAAGCTCGACCGCGCGCTGCAGCACGAAGCCGAACCCGGCGTGCCCCAGGCCGACCACGCTGCTCCGCGCCGCGTCGACGCGGACACCGGCCTCGCGGGCGATCGCGAGCGCCGTATCCAGGCGCGGGGCGAGCTCGAAGCCGGGCCTGCTCTCCGCCGTGGCGAGGAGCAGCGGCGCGGAGACGGCGCGCTCTCCGGCCGCGCGCGCGGCGTCGCGGAGCGCGGGCGCCGCCAGCGCGACGAGGCGCGACGCGCCCACCACGTCGTCTCCCACGCACCGCGCCCGCACGCTCGAGGCCGGGGTGCCCCGCTTGTCGAGCCACGGCAGCGGGAACGGCGCGAGCTTGCCGGCGCGCCAGACGAGCGACGTCTGCAGCGCCGAGAGCCCGAGCGGGCTTCGCGCCCCCACGGACAGGACGACCGGCTTCGAAGTCACTCGAGCACCTCACGCACCTCGGGCGGCAGGTCGCCGTCGACGTCCGCCGGGAGCGACGCTCGAACGCGGTCCATCTCCTCGTCGAGCCGCGCCTCGAGGCCGGCGTCCGCCTCGAGCATGGCGTCGACCCGCCGCTCGAGGCGCATGAACGCGGGCTGGCTCATCCGCGCCTCCGCCAGCACCTTCGCCGGATCCCGCGACTCCATCCGGACGGCGAGCGCGGCGTAGTCCCGCCACGTGAGGGCCGCCTCGTCAGGCGCGGCCAGCTCGTCCTGGTGGCGGAGGATGAGCTCACCGTATCGGGTGGCCAGCGAGGGCTCCTCCTCCGGGACGCGGGTCATCGCGTCGGTCCAAGCGCGCTCCTCGAGGGCGAACGTCCGCTCGTCGAGCCCGTGCCTGCCGAGGACGACGTCACGCGGCTCGCGAGCCTCGACGAGCTCCGCGGTGACGCGGGCGTAGGTCTCCAGGGAGGTCTGGGGCGTCGGGCCGATGGGGTGCTCCCACGCCTCGAGGCGCGCCATGTCGAGCTCCGCCTCCTCGAGCGGCGGAGGATCTTGGCCTCGAGCCACGTCGTCGACGCAGTAGCTCAGCGAGAACCGTCCGCGCGGCAGCTCCGCGAGCACGCGGCTCCACCGGTCGGTCGGGTCCTCGGGCACGTCGGGTCCGAACCCCACGATGACGCGATCGATGGCAGTGAGCGAGCCGCGGGTGATCGCGCGCCATGTGAGGTCCACCGCCTTGCGATCGAGATCGACCAGGATGGTGTCGAGGACGAGCGGCGCCTCGGTGAGCTCTTGATCCGCGCTCGTGGGGTCGACGAGCAAGCGCGGCGTGATGATCGGCAGCTCGAGGGTGAGAGGCTCCGGCGCCTCCAGCAGACCCACGAGATCGATCCGCTCGACCGGCTCGTCGAAAGGGATCCGCCGGGCGGCGGCCGCGACCTGGCAGGCCTCGATCTCGAAGTCGCCCTCGGCGAGCCGAGCGAAGGCCGGGACCGGCCTCGGACCGAGGTCCAGCCCTGGCGTCCCGTCCATGCCGGACACGACGGACGGCCCGAGGAGGATCCGGCCCGTCCGCCGCGCGTCCACGAGGAAGCGTGCGACCGCGATCGGTCCGACCCGTAGCTCCGCGGCGCGAGCGCCGGCCGCGTAGCCCGACGGCATCGCGGGGATCTCCGCGTGACCGCGGAGGAGCACGTCACACGCCCGCTTGCCGGGGACGAGGTCCACGGCGGGCTCGAACGGCGGCGGCTCGACCCAGAGCCCGCTCACGGCGCCCGACCCCGGACCCTCGGCGAAGGAGAGCGTGGTCTTGATCGCGATGGTCACCAGGTCCTCGGGCGCTCGCCACGGGAAGGCCATGACGCGCGCAGGCACGAAGACCGCCTCTCCCCCCGGAACGATGAGCGGCGCGAAGCCGACGAGGAGCCTCTCGGGGTCCCTCACTCAGCCACCGAGCCAGGCCGCGACGTCGGTCCGCTGCTCGTTGTAGGGCAGCTTGCGGAGGGTCCACCGACCGTTGATCTCGTCCTTCCAACCGAGGACGTCGTACTGGACCGCCGCCTGGAAGTAGATCTCACCCTCCCCGCGCTCCAGGGTGATCTCGGCGTACTTCGTCGCGTGCGCCCGGATGGTCAGCACCGGCGAGAGCGCCACCCCGAGCGTGATGGTGACCCCGAAGCGGCCCCCCTGGAGCGAGACGCCGAACGAGACGTCGATCGAGGGGATCACCTGCACCCGGTTCAGCGTGATCTCTTCGTAGCGGTTGTATTGCAGCACGAAGCTAACCGCGAGCCCCAGCTTGATGGTGAACAGGAAGTCGAGCCCGACCTTGAACTTGTCACGGATCCAGTTCGCGAGCTTCGCAGCGCCCGCCGCGCCGACCACCGTCGCCACAGGCACGCGGGCCTCGATCCAAAAGTCGACGAGGCTCCCGCCGACGGCGAGCCCGAACTCACGGTTGCACCGCTGCTTCGTCAGCTTCGTGTTCTTCGGGGACTGCCGCTCCAGCTCCTTCCAGCCGACGGTGAACTCACAGGTGATGGGGTCGAGGATCCCGAACTTGAAGTTCCCGAGGCCCACGGCGCCGCACACCGACTCCGCGACGCGGAAGATGGCCTTGAAGGCGTCGAACGCCGCCTTGACCTCCTGCAGCTTCATGAGATCGCAGCTCTTGGGCTCCCACGGGTAGACGCGGAGCGTGCGCGTCACCGCGCCGGCGCACCCTTGCGCCTCCACCGTGATGACCTGCGGCTTGGCCTGGATGACCGCGCGGATCTCGATCAGGCTCATCACCATCTTCCCTGCGGTGATCGCGCCCTTGACGGCCGCTTGAAGCTGCTGGGCCCGCTGGATCCGCTGGTCGAACGCGGTCGCCGCCTGCTCGCGTGCGACGGCCGTGTCCCTGTCGTCCTGCATCACCGCCATGTTCAGCTCGGCTTCTCGGCCGGGGACGTTGCCGTAGCGGTTGCCTGGCTGGCCACGGTTCTCCACGAACGCCTCGGCTCGAACCCGGTCGGCGTTCGCCGTGCTCGCCGCGGGCGGCTGGAAGCCGTAGGCGCGCCGATCGCTCGTCGCCGGGTTGTAGCTCCCGAGCTGCGGCTCTTGGGCCTGCGTCCGTGACGTGGTCACGCCCCCTTGCGTGGGGGTGCGCAGCGTCCCCCTGTTCCCGCTGTCGATCTTGGGCACGAGCGCGCCCGGCCCGCTCGGCTGCTCCGTCTCACCCGTCCACGCCGCGGGCGTGAGGACGTACTCGTCCTTGCCGACCTGGTACTCGGGCCCCTTCTCGTCCTTCTTCTCGGGCCCCGTTCGCTTGACGGTGAACTTCGTCTTCGGGTGCCGCTCCGTGAACGCCGGGGGACAGACCGCGAGAGGCTCGCCCGGCTTCAGCAGGTCGCGGCGCGTCGCCGTCGCCGTCACGGTGTCGCCCTGGAGCACGTCCAGGAACGGGTCGGCAGGCGTCGTCTGCCGCCCGAGGTGCGTGCAGATGAGCACCACCTCCGTGACGGTGCAGCGCTCCTCGGGCTTGCGCGGCTGCGACGTCGCCTGCGGCACGAGCGCACCGTCGATGAGGGTGCCGGTCGTGTTCTTGTGGTTCTGGGTCGTGGGATCCTCGTGGCGCGCGGGCTGCCTGGCCTCGGTGCGCACGTTGGGAGAGCCGCTGGTCGCCTCCGCTTCCTTGCGGTAGGTGGTGCTCACGACCCCCCCGTCGACGCCCGCGTGCGCCGGGTCCGAGGGCGGACCGATGTGATCGCCCTTCTGGACGATCTGCTTGTCGGCGACGAGCGTCTTGTCGGTGGTGTGCGTGGTCGCGCGCGTCGTCGGCACCTCGTTCGTCGGCGCCACGACGGCCTTCTTCCCGGGGAGGAAGCACACGTCGGGCGGGCCGCTCCGGGCGATGTGCGCGGACCCCTTCGTCGCGATGGTCTTTTCCTGGTTCGATGCTCCAGCCATGCCTACCTCACGTCGAAGTTCGCCTCACGCCAGCAAGCTCCACTTGGGGCCCTCTCGGACGAGCAGCGGGTCGAGCTCGAAGCTCTGCCCGGGGTCCGCGACGCCGCGCGCCGAGAGCACCGGCCGCCCGTCGCGGCGCGTGACGTAGGCGACGCGCCCGCCGGCCCGCGCCTCGAAGGTGAGATCCTCGTCGCCGATCGGCTCGACCGCCAGCGCGTCGGCGAACCGCCGCTCGTAGGCGCCCACGAGGCCCTCTTTGTCGAGCTCCGGGGAGTCACCGTAGAACCGCCGCTGCTCCTCGAGCTTCAGCTGGAACTCGCCGACGAAGGCCCGGGCGTTCCGAGCCGAGAGCGCGTCGTGGATCCGCCGCACCGCCCCTCGCAGATCCGGCGTGCCCTCCGCCGGGATGCGCTCCGCGGGTCGGCCCTCGTAGAAGGCCCGCGGGTGCTCCTCCGGGATCGTGAACCGGACCGCGTGTGCCCACGGCAGCGCCAGCTCCTCGTTCTTCTGTCCCGCCGCGAGCGCGAGCGCCGGCCAGGCGATCTGCGCGAGCTTCTCCTCCGTCTCCACGACCTCGACGGTGAGGTGCACCGGCCCGCGGTGCTCGGGGGAGTCCGGCGAGGGCGGGCCGTCCCACAGCTCCAGGGCGAGGACGTTCTCGCCGGGCACGAGCAGGTGGTCACAGGCGCGCGCGGTGTCCTGGAAAGCGCTCGACGGAGCCCGAAAGAACGGGAGGTCGTTCAGCGACGCCCGCGCGATCGTCTTCGGGCCCTGTCGGAGTCGGAACGCGTAGCGCACGATGGTCTCCTAGATCTGCTTGGCTTCCCCGACGCTCTGCCGGTTGTCGGCGTCGGCCTTGAAGGTGATGTCCTTCTTGCTCTTGAGGAGCAGCACGCCGTCGCGGAGCGTGACCTCCGTCTCCCCGACGCGGATGGTGAGCACCTTCGCGCCCGACCACGACGCGGAGAGCGACCGCATGTCGAGCTTCTCCCCTCCGGAGATCGCGACACCCTTCAGCGCGTCCACCATGAGCGCGGCGCCGACCATGGTCCGGCGGCTCTTGCCGACGCGGGTCGCGATCTCCTTGCCCGTCTTGATGAACCCAATCCCGCCGACGGTCTCGAGCCGCAGCTTGCCGACGCCCTCGGTCTTGTTCATCCGCGCGAGCTCGATGATGGCGCCGCCGACGGTCACGGCGCTGATGCGGTCTCCCGCCTTCTTGTTCGTCTTGACGCTCGCCTCGAGCACGAGCCCGCCGATGGTCTCCTTGAACGTCTTTTCCACCTGCTGCGCGTCGGTGTCGCCGATGCGTCGGTTGTGCGACCCACCGATCGTGAGCGTGTGGTTCTTCCCGACGTCCTCCGATTGGCTCGTCTGGATCTGGAAGTCTCGGCTCCCTCCCACGGTCCACGTCTGGTCTCCGCCGACCACCGCGGCGACGTTCTTCTTGATGTCCGCGTGGTGCTCCTCCCCGATCGTGATCATCTCGTGCCCCTCGACGCGGCTCCCCTCGATGTCGTTTACGCGCTCGATCTTGTCGTTCGCGACGACCACGTTCTGGTCGCGCTGCGCCAGCATCCGGATCTCCTCGCTCCCGACCATGTCCTCGAACAGGATCTCGTTCCGCTCGAGGCCACCGTCCTTCGACGTCGGACGCGGCGACGTGAGCGATCGGAGGGACGTCTTCGTCTTGTGCAACGGGAGCGTCTCTTCGAAGGGATCGGCCGCGTTGAACACGCGACCCACCACGACCGGCCGGTCCGGGTCCCCCTCCAGGAAGTGACAGAGCAGCTCCCAGCCCACGCGCGCGACGCCGACGGAGTGCCCCGTGTTGTCCTGGAGCACCGGGATCCAGTCCGAGCAGCGGTCGTCCTTCGGCTGGAGGCGGTCCCACGGGAAGTGGACCTTGCAGCGCCCCCACGCGTCGGTGTGGATGTCGGCGCCCGCCGGGCCGGTCGCGAAGCCGGTGAGCGGGTTGACGAGCCTGGGGATCGGGGTGGAGACGGGCGGCCGGTAGAGCACGGTCTCCGGCTGGAGCTCCAGGTCGATCGCGAACCCCTCGTCGTCGCGCCGCCACGCGTGCCGCACCGACCGGATCACGTAGCCGCCGTCGTCGAGGCCGGCGGGAGCCCCGGTCATCACGAACCGCGCCGCGGTGCGGAGCATGGGACAGTACGACCGCGCCACCACGAACGACGCCTGACAGCGGAGCGCGTCCGTGCGCAGCGCGGCCTTCGCCCGGCCCTCGGCGGGGACCGCGTACTCGCCGGGGTAGTCGTACCACTCGGGCCCCTCGGGCCAGGGGCCGGCCGACGCCACGTCCATGTCGAGGCTCGGGTGCTCGTGGTTGAAGTCGCGGAGCGAGACCTTCCCCGGCGTCACCCGCCCGCCGATCCCCACCTCGAAGATCGCCTCGATGGGCCGCTCCAGCCCGGGGGCGCTCGTGTAGACGAGCGGGCCGACCGAGGGCTCGTAGCCGCCGACTCCGTCGAGGAACACCACGACGTCGTCGTCGTCGACGAAGTAGGCGATCCCGTCGTCCTCGAGGAGGCGCTGGGCGAAATCGAGATCGCTCTCTCGCATCTGGACGCAGTAGCCGCGGCGCGTGTAGCCGGCGCTGAGGCGCTCCTCCACCTTCGCGCCGAGCGCGGTGAGCACCTCCCGAGCGATCTCGTTCGCGGTCTTGTCCCGGAAGACACGGATGTCGACGCGATGGCGCAGCATGGCGATGCGCGGCTCCAAGGTGACGACGACGGTGCTGGTCCCGCCGCCCCGTCGGACCGTGGCCCCACGGACGGTGTCGGTGACCACCCGGGTGATCCGGCGGACGTCCGCTCCCCGGCTGATCGCGAGCGTCGCCTCGCCGCCCGTGGTCGCCTCGGGATCGAGCCCGTGACCCGGCGGGAGGCGGAACGTGACCTCGAAGCGCCCCGTCCGGGAGAGGCCCTCCTCGCCCACCACCTCGAGCACCTCGAAGCGCTCGCCGGCGACCTCGAGGAAGTACACGACGGGGACGGCGGGGGAGCCGAGAAGATCAGCGATGGTGGCGTGGATGGTCATCGCGCGCTCCTCACGAGTTGTGGTCGATGGTGGTGGCCGTCGCGTCGATCTTCGCGCCGGACAGGTCGATCTTCGGTGACTCGATCCGGATCTCGTCGGCGGTGACGGTGAGGACGCTGGCGCCGCACTTGATCTTCACGTCCTCCTCCGCCTGCACCACGAGCTCGTCCGACTCACCCGTGAGCGGGCCTCCCACGAGCCACCGCGACGTCTCCTGCGCTCCGTCGATGAAGTTCTTGTTGGTCTTCACGAGGAGCAGCCCGCCGATGAGCTCGATGAGGTTCTTGCGGACGTCCAGCGCGCGCGCGAGCTTGGCGATCTCGACCCTGGCGCCGCCCACGGTCTCGATCGTCGCGATCTTGGAGTGCTCCTCCACCGTCTGGGCGCTCATCCGGACGAGCGCGCCGCCCACGGTCGTCGTGCTGAGCTTGGCCTGCTCGTTGATGGTGCCGAGGCACACGTCGATCATGACGGGCGCCTTCAGCGTCCGGCTTCCGCCGGCGGTCCCCGAGAAGCTCGAGCCGACGTCGAGCTTGCGAGACCCTCCTACGCGGTGGGTCTCGCTCCCGCCGACCCCGCGAGAGCGGTTGCCTTCGACCTTCAGGGTCTCCTTCGCGCCGATCGCCGTCGTCTGGTCGACCCCGATCGCCTCCTCTTGCGCGCCGTCCACCCACAGCTCGTGGCGGTTGCCCACCGTACGGAAGGAGTCGTTGCGGACCACCTCCCGCTTCTGGTGCTGGACGAACACGCTCATGTCGCGTGAGGCGTGGATGAACATCTCCTGCGCGCCCGCCTTGTCCTCGAAGTAGATCTCGTTGAACGACCCTCCGCCCGGGGTCGTGGCGGTCTTGTAGACCGTGCGAGTCATGTTGGCCGGGAGCGGGTACGCGGGCGGGTGCTCGGCGTCGTGGATCCGGCAGAGCACGCTCGGCGCGTCGATCGCGCCCTCCTCGTTGAACGTCGCGACGTTCCACCCGATCCGCGGGAGCAGCATGGACCCGGGCGCCCCTCGCTGGGCCGCCCGCATCCAGGTGCCGCTGCCCTCGTCGCGCGAGCCGGTGCGGTCCCAGTGCAGCTGGACCCGGACCTGACCGAGCTCGTTCGGGAAGACCTCCTGCCCCGCGCGACCGATGACGACGCCCATCTGGAGCCCCGCCTGCTTCGCCGGGGGCGTCGCCGCCGCCGGGCGGAAGGGCACGTCGACGCGGAGCGCGTCGAACTGGACGAGCCCATCGCTGAAGTCGTTCGGGGCGGCGACGCGGACGCCGGTCACGAGGTAGCGGCCGTCCAGGCTCGCGACAGGGTGCCCGTCGATCTCCAGCACGCGCCCCGGGACGAGGCGGACGCAGTTCGTGCGGCCGTGGACGGTCCGTCGCACGGCCGCCGCGGCCTCGCTCTGCGTGACCGCGCGGCGCGTACACCCGTCGCTCGTGGGCGGCCCGCCGCCGGGGCAGTCGTAGATCTCGAGCCGCCCGGCCCCCGTCTGCCCTCGGACCCGCAGGCGAGGCCGCTCGGGGTCGAAGGAGCCGAGTGTCCACTTGTGCGAGACCACGCGCGTGCTCGTCCCCAGGTCGTGGATCACCTCCTCCTCCGCGCTGAAGCCTTCGAAGCGGAAGATCACCCGAGCCCCGCCGACCAGGCCCTCCGCGGCGCGCGAGTCGTCCCCGAAGACGAGCGTCGTCTCGCCGCCCTCGTGATCGAACCAATAGAAGATGCCCTCCTCCTCCATCGACCGCGTGAGGAAGCTCCAGTCGTCTTCGCGGTACTGCGCCCGGTACGGCGCCTTCTCGTAGGACCGACCGAGCTCGTAGCGGACGGGCATCCCGACGTCCTTCAGGCGGTCGCGGAGGAGATCGACCACGTTCACGTGTTGGAACGCGTAGCAGTCCCTCCCGAGCGTCTGCGCGTGTACGCGCGGCCGGAGGCGCAGCGAGACGCGCGCCTTGCGGTCGTCCTGGCCGATCACGCGCACTGCCTCGACGTAGCCCGCGATCGTCCGGGACGCGCCGACGCTCTCGAGCGTGAGCGAGGCGCTCGCGCCGACGATCTCCTGGATGTCGGGCACCGGGAGGTCCGCCTCCGCCACGACGTCGTAGGAGAACAGGGCGCTCAGTCGTTCCTCCCCCGCCACGCGGAGGAGGACGAGCTCCTTGCCCGCCACCGCCAGGGTCCCGCTCACCGCCTTGCGATCGCCCGTCGTGCTCACGACGCACCCCCGCGAGAGCGCCGCGCGTCTCGTTCAGCTCGTGAGATCATCCGGGCCTCCGATGACGTTGATCTTGCCGCCGGCCTCGAACTTCATCGTGCCCGCGATGGATGTCTCGCCGGGCTTGAGCTCGATCTGGACCTCTCCCGACTTCAAGACGAAGGAGGTCGCGGCCTCGAGCTCGACGTGCTTGCTGCGGAGCTCCGCCTTTTCGCCGGCCTTCAGCCTCGCCAGCCCGCCGACCCTGATGTCGCTCTTCTTCGAGCTGGTGTTGTAGTCGTCCTTGGCCTTGCGGAGGGCGACGCCGCCGACGAGGTGGACCATCCGGTTCTGCACGCTCTTCTCGATGCCCCCTTTCACCGTGATGGTGGCCTTCACGCCTCCCACGGTCTCGAGCAGCACGAGGCCCGCCTCGTGGGTGATGTTGCCGCCGGCGATCTTGATCTCTGCGCCGCCCACGAGGCGCTGGAAGCGCTTCTCCGCGCGGCGGTTGATCGCGCCGTGCAGGAACGAGAGCAGGTCCGAAGGCGACCGGACGTCGCTGAGCCCGCCCGTGGCAGCCGAGAGCATCGAGGCGGGGCTCGGCACCGCGGCAGACAGCGCCCCGGCGATGTCGGGGGCCCCGCCCGGGACCGACAGGCCGGCGGCGCTCGCGAGGCCGCCGAGCGCGGCAGCAGCGCCGCCTCCCCCGCCGCCACCGGCCGGGGGCACGAACGGCGCGCCGAGCGAGCCGAGCGGCGTGCTCCCCTTGGTCGCGAGCGCCTCGGCCGCCTTCGCCAGGCGAGACTCGGCGCCGCCGCGCAGCGCGTCCAGCGCGCCCTGCGCTCCGCCGGTGGCCGCGCCGACGGCGGCCTCGCCGAGGGTGGGACCGCCGAGCCCGCCCACCGCCGCGGCCGCGCTCCCCGCAGCGGCGCTCTTGACGCGGGCCGCGATGGCCTTCGGCGTGAAGCTCGGGATGCTCACGCCGCCGACGATGGACATGCGCAAGCCGCCGACCTTCTCGACGTCGTCGTTCCCCACGGTGAGGAAGGCGGCGCCCTTGACCTTCACCTTCTCGCTGCCGCCGACGGTGTCGGTGCGGTTCCCGCGCACGGTGGGCGACTCGTCCCCGCCGATCATGGTCACGCTGTTCGTGCCGATCACCACGCCCTGGTTCTTCTGCACCAGGTGGCTGCGGTTGCTCTGGACGAGGTGGTGGTGATCCACGCCCACCGCCTCCGTCTTGTTCCTGAGCACCGTGTTGGACATGTCGCGCTCGGCGCGGAAGTCCATCCGCATCTCCGAGGCCGAGTCGTCCATGCGGATCTCGTTGAACCCGCCCTTGCCCGGGTAGCTCTCGGTCTTGATCGTCATCACGTTCTTGCGCGCCGGCTGCGCGTAGGAGGGCGTCATCTCCCCGTTGATGAGCCGGGCGAAGCCGATCGGCCGGTCGGGATCGCCGTCGATGTACGCGAGGCTCACCTCCCACCCCACCCGGGACAGGACCAGGGACGTCGACACCTCCTGGGTCATGCGCATCCACCGTGAGTCCGCGTCGGTGCCGAGCGCCTCGCGGTCCCAGTGATGCTGGACCTTGAAGCGCCCGTGGACGTCGGTGTGGATCTCCTCTCCCGCGGGGCCCCGGACCAGAGCAGTGTGGTTGCCCTCGATCATCGGGCGCGGCGTCGAGAGCGGCGGACGGAACGGCACGGCCCCGGGGATGGCGAAGAACTCGTTGCGGTAGCGAGCCTTGCGATCTCGGCTCGGGTCGGCCGCGTCGTACGCGTGCTCGACGCGGACCAGCGCGTACGAGCCCGAGTAGGAGAGCCCCTCTTCGTGGTGGAAGTGGAAGATCCGAGCGGGAGCGAACGCGTAGACGCTGCTCTCACCCGTGACGTAGATCTTGGTCGCCTCGAGCGCCTCCCGGCGGAGGCGAGCGAGCATCGCGCCGGCGCCCGGATCGCGGAACCCGGCCGGGTAGTCATAGACGTCGAGATCGGCGTCGCGCGAGCCGGGCGAGGCGCTCAGCAGGCTCTTGTGCGGCGCCTTGAAGTGGAAGTCGTTCACGGTGGCGCGCCCGCTCCCCACCCGGGTGCCCTTGCGGAAGGACGTCACGCCGACGTCCCCGTTGACCAGCGCGCTCTCGGAGTCGAGCAGCTCGTACGGAAGCTCCTGCACCTCGGGAGAGGCGGCGGAGCGGTCCGCGAGCACCAGCGTGTCGTCCTCGTCGAACGCGTAGTAGATCCCCTCGAACTCGAGCAGCCGCTGGACGAAGTGAAGGTCCGACTCGCGGTATTGAACCGTGTACGGGCGCGAAGCCGGCTGCCGCGTCAGGTTCCACGTCCGAGGGACGCCGCCGCCGTCGAGGACCCGATCGACGATGGCGTTCGTCGTCTCGTCGCGCCACTTGCGGACGTTCTTCGTGAGGCCCAGCAGCCAGAGCGAAGGCCAGAGGACCAGCCGATACCGGAGGACGCCGCCGACCATCCGGTCGAAGCGCGCCTCCCCGAGGACGAAGGTCCACCGGCGAAGCTCGGCTCCGCCGATCCGCAGCGTCACGGTGGCGGGCCGCTCCAGGATCTCTTCGAAGTCGGTGTCCGCCGTGGCGACGACCTCCACCTCGCACCGGGTGACCTCGCTGAGCGCCTCACGCAGCCGGAGCGAGCGCGCCTCGAACGTGCCGGCCTCCGTCTCGACGTCGACGACCAGCTCCTGGTTCGCGAACAGGCCCGCGAGGAGGTTCGGTTGGCTCATGCTCGTGCTCCCGGCATCGCGAGGCCCGGCTCGGCCCTCGTCCTCTGCTCCTCGGTCGGCGCGTCGAAGGCCGAGTCCGGCATCTCGCCGACGCCCCACACCACGACGCGCGGCGCGCGCTCCCACTTGCGCGGCAGCCGCACCGCGGCCCGAAACGAGAGCTCCACGGACCCGGCGTCGGCGTCGATGAGCATGCCGTCGAGGTGCGTGTCGATCTCGCGCGCGTCGTCACCTGCTTCCCCGGCCCGGACGCCGAACGCGATCGCGTACGCGGGCAGCTTGAAGCGCCACACGCCCTCCCGCGTGGCGCCGCCGATCTCCACCGGGGTGTCGGGCCGGATCGGTTTGTCCAGGTGGAGATCGGGCACCGCCCACGCGTGGTGGAGCGGATCGAAATCGGCGGGACGGATCGGGGCGCGCTCCTCGCGCCAGCGCGCGTCATGGGTGCCGGTCCGCGAGCGCCGAGGCTCCCACGAGGCCGGGATGGGAGCGAACGCCCCGTGGCATGGGTGGACCGGCGGGGTCAGCCCGACGGCGCTCGGTCCGAACGGGCTCTCCGCCGGCTCGATCACGTGCGCCGGCTGGCCCACCAGCGTCAGCGGATCCTCCGCGTACCCACGCCCGACCGGGTTGTGCGGCTCGGCGCTCCCGCGAGCCTTGTCGATGCCTCCCCGCGCGAGGGCGTGCACGAGCGGCGTCGGGCGCAGCGGGCCGGGCGGCCCGGGCACCACCCCCGAGCCCTTGCGCTCGTAGAGCCTCGGGCCGAACACGACCGAGCTCTTCCGAAGGCCGCCCACCTGAAGATGCACCGTCTGCTCCTTGGCGTCGCGGCGCGTCGGGTGGGCCGTCCCGATCATGCCGACGTCGGTCCCCGGCTTCTCTTCTTCCAGGTCGGACGGCTGACGGATCCCCCCGTGGCCGTCCCCCACGTCCGCGAGGTGAAACGTCGAAGGCACCAGCCTCGCGTTGCCGATGGGGTCCACGCTGTACGTGAGCTTCGCCACGACCAGCGCGACGTCGAAGCCGTGTCGGTCGATGCGGGGCAGACAGCGAACCGTCGCGAACGAGTAGTTCCGGCACGTTCGCTGGAGGTCCATCGAGGTCTCATCTTACGGGCGAAAGACGGAGGCGGTCGCACGATCTCCGCGTGGCGCACCTTGGGGGTCGAGGTGCGCGCAGCGGCCAGCACGCCCACGGATCACGCCACGCGCACCATGTCGACCTCCTCGTAGTCGTCGACCGGGGTGAACCCGAGCGACGCGTAGCAGCGGAGCGCCGGTCCGTTCGTGACCTCCACGTTCAGCCCTACGGTCTCCGTCTCGGCGTCGAGCGCCTGCAGGAGCGCGGCGCAGGCGCGACGCGCGTGGCCCTTACCGCGCTGCGCGGCGGCGGTGGTGACGTTCCCGAGCGCGGCGACGCCCATCCTCGCCGAGTGGACGTGCACACCCGCGAAGCAGACGAGGCCCCCCCGGTCCCGGATGCCGAAGGCCATCCCGCTCTCCAGCGATCGCGGGTGGAAGAAGTTCTCCGGGTAGTGCTCCTCGAGGAACGCGGCCACCTCCTCCGCGTCCCCGGCGGTGAGCCGGAGGGCGCCCTCCGTGGCGACGCCTCGCGCCGCGGCGCGGTCGGTCCAGGCGTACTTGCGGTGCTGGCCGCGCGCGATCACGCGCCACTGCCCCGAGAGCGCGTCGAACACCCGGGGAGAGAGGTGCGCGTAGACGCGATCGGGCAAGGCGTCTCGGTCGAGCCCGAGGAGCAACCGCCGCGACGCGTCGCGGGCCGGGCCCTCCGGCGCGAGCGCCACGAGGGTGGGCGTGCCGCCGCCGTCGTAGAGGAGGGCGACGGCCTCGAGGGCGCCGTCCGGGCAGCGCGATCCGAAGAACCTGGACCTGCCGAAGTAGGGCTCGTCCAGATCGCCGAGCTCGTACACGTGCAGCGCGGCCCGGCGGCGAAGGAACGCCGCGATCTCGGCGGGGTCGAGGACGTCCAGTCCGGCCACGGCGTCAGGGTAGCGCGGCGCACCTCGACCGGGGCTCGCCCTGGTACCCTCGCGGGATGCACACCGCGTCGCTCCGAGCCATCCCCCGCTGGGCGCTGACGCTCCTGCTCTGCGCCTGCTCCGACGACGCGGACGGCGGCGGGGGCTCCGGAGGCGCCGGGGCGACCAGCAGCGCGACGACGACGACGACGACGGCCGCCGCCGGCCAAGGCGGCGCCGCCTGCGATCAGCCGGGATCGATCGATCCGTCGCCGCCGACCGGGGCTTGGTCGGCGCGCGCGAGCCTGCCCGACGGACCTCGGCAAGAGACGGCGGTGACCGACCTCGACGGCAAGGTCTACGTGCTCGGCGGCTTCACCCTGGGCGGCATCGTCCCGACCGTGGAGGTCTACGATCCGGGGGCGGACACGTGGAGCCGGGCGGCGGACCTCCCCGTCGCGCTCCACCACGCGAACGTCGCCGCGGCCGACGGGCGGCTCTTCGTGCTCGGATACCTGGAGGGCGGCGCGTTCACGGCTCGGGGCGAGGGGTTCGCCTACGATCCAGCGTCGGACGCTTGGACGCCGGTCGCCGCGATGCCGGCCGGGACGGAGCGCGGGGCCGCCGCCACCGCCGCGCTCGGCGATCGGATCCTGGTCGCCGGCGGGTTCCGGGACCTCGACGCCGTCGCCGACGCGTCGATCTACGATCCGATGACCGACACCTGGGAGGAGATCGCCGCGCTCCCGGTGGCCCGAGATCACGGCGCCGCAGCGTCCGTCGGCGGCGTCTTCTACTCGCTGGGCGGCAGAGGCGGCAGCATCGGCGACTTCGAGCCGGCGGTCTACGCGTTCGATCCGGCCGTGGGCGTCTGGTGCTCGCGTCATCCGCTCCCCACGCCGCGGGGAGGCGTCGCGGCGGCCGTGCTCGACGGGCGCATCGTCGTGGCTGGCGGCGAGGGCTCCGCCACACCGGACGGCGTCTTCACGGAGGTGGAGGTCTTCGATCCCGCGTCGAACGAGTGGTCCACGCGCACCCCGCTGCCCGCGGGCCGTCACGGCGCGGGCGCGGCGGTCGTAGACGGTGTCTTCTACTACCCGGGAGGCGCCGACCAGGAGGCGCTCGGCCCCATCGCCACGGTGATCGCGCTGACGCCCTGACCCTCCGCTCCGGAGGAGGCGCCCGCCCTCCCGCCGGCGGACGAGCGCCGTCCGGGCCTCAGCCTGCGTCGAGGAGCCGCTCCCCGTGCGCGCGGAGGAGCGGCCGGAAGTCGCCGTTCCAGCCCTCCTCCGTGGGGTTCACCGCGTGGTTGCACCGCGCGGTGTAGCAGAGGGAGTAGACGCACGAGGCGCGGACGGTCGCCCGCTCGGCGGCGTCGAACGGGACGCCGCGCGCCCGCTCGTAGTCCTCCACGAAGAGCGCGAGCTCCTCGCCGGACGGAACCCGCACGACGTCGTCGCGCTGCCAGTCGGCGGTGAACGCGTGCGCGGCAGCCCCGACCAGCACCGTCTCGAGCTCCGCGTGCAGGCTGTCCCAGTCGTAGCTCGTCACGACACGACCCCCGGAGAAGCGGAGGTGCTCGACGCGCCAGTCGAAGTGGCCGACCACGAGATCGCCCTTCCCCTGATGGCGTCGCGCGCGCGCGCGGCCCGCGAGGGCGTCGATCCAGCCGGCACCCTCCGCCGTGCGGTCGAAGTCGAAGAGCGGGCTGTGGGGACGCGGGTAGGTGCGCCCCTCCGGGATCGTGGTGAACCAGGCGCCCGAGAAGGCCGGGTCCGACGCGAAGCCGCGCGCGAGCCCGACCAGCTCGGCGAGCGTGGCCGTCATCACGCCTCGCACCTCCGGGTCGTGCGCGTCGCGCCACTCGCCGCGAGCGTCGAGCTCCTCGCACGTGACGAGCGCCCCGGAGCCCAGGGACGTCGGCTCGCCGACCGGCGCCGGGCAGGGGAACCCTGCCGCCGCGAGGTGACGCCGCACCCGGTGGCACGCTGCGAAGTACGCGAGCGGGCGCGACGCGCGCTGCACCTTGAGGACGACGGCGCGACCGTCCTCCAGCTCGACGCCCGCGACGCACCCGACGCTCACGGCGTAGAACCTCGCCCCCGCGACGCCCGAGCCGAGCTCGTCCTCGCAGAGGCGAGACACCGTCAGCGCGATCGCGTCCGGCGCGTCGGTGCCGAACACTCGGCGGCACACGATGGGGTCCTCCCACGTCGTGTGCTCGGCCCGGATGAGCTCCGCCAGCGCCTCGACGCCTGCTCGCATCCGCGAAGCATACCGGCGACGAACTTGTACTACCCTGCCCGCATGCAAAGGCCGCGGCTTGCGGACCACCTCCTCGGCGCCCTCCAGCGGGCCACCTCGACCCTCGGCGCGCGCCCCGCAGAGCCCTTCGAGCCCACGCCGCGGGATCCGTTCCCGGCTGGAGCGCATCCCCAGGACCACAACCGGAGCGGGCTCGGTAGCGTCGGACGCGCGGTGTGCTTGTCGGTCACCGAGGCGCTCCTCGCCGACGAGGTGGACGGAGCGCTCGTTCCGTGCGACCGCGAGGTCGCGGAGCGCGCGGTGCACAAGCTCGACCTCTGGCTGGGGACGGGGAGCCTCCAGCTCCAGAGCGGGTTCCTCGCGCTCTGCCTGGCGATGCAGGGCGCCCCCTTGCTGACCCTCAAGAGGCCGACGCCGTTCACGCGCCTCCCGCTCGGCGATCGGCTCCATGTCCTCGAGGCCCTGGAGAACCACGACAACGGCCTCTTCACGATGCTCCTCACGGCCTTCAAGGTCCCGCTCGCCACGGCCGCCTACGAGCACGCGCCGCTCTTGCACGAGACCGGCTTCGATCGCGAGGATCTGATGACGCCCCGCGATCTCGTCAGGGGCGGTCGATGAGCGCGCCTCACCCCGACGACCGCGGGCTCTCGAGCGTGGTCGAGGGCCGCCGGATCGGCCGCGCCTTCGAGGAGTCGTGCGACGTGGTCGTCATCGGGTCCGGCGCGGGGGGCGCGGTCGTCGCCGCCCAGCTCGCCGAGGCGGGCCGCCGCGTCGTGGTCGTGGAGGAGGGCCCCTACTACGCGCCGAAGGACTACCAGCGCTTCTCCCCGAGCGAGAGCGTGCGACGGCTCTTCCGCGAGTCGGGGATGGTGCTCGCGTTCGGCGTCGGACAGACGCCCATGATCTCGATCACCCTCGGGCGCGCGGTCGGCGGCTCGTCGCTCCTCACCGGGGGGGTCTGCTTCCGCATCCCGAGCGACGTCCACGCGCACTGGGCAGGCGCTCTGGGCCTCACCGAGCTGGACGAGCGCCGGTACGAGGAGGCCTACGCCGACGTCGAGCGGCGCATCGACGTGCGCGAGGTCCCGGCGGAGATGCGCTCCGAGTCGACGCGCCGCTACGTGGAGGGAGCGCGGAAGCTCGGGATCCCGATGGAGCCTCTGCGTCGCAACACGGGGGACGACTGCGTCGGGACCGCGCGCTGCAACTTCACCTGCCCCTCGGGCGCGAAGCGCAGCGTGGACGTCGCGTACCTCCCGTCGGCCACGCGGCACGGGGCGACCATCCTGTCCGACGCGCTCGCCGACTCGCTGTTGATCGAGGGCGGGCGGGCCGCAGGGGTCCGCGGGCGCTTGCTCGACGGCGGGTTCGGGACGCCGGGGCGCTCGTTCACGGTGCGCGCGCCGGTCGTCGTCGTCGCGTGCGGGACGCTCCACACCCCGCTGCTGCTGCTGCGCTCCGGCGTCGGGCGGCTGAGCGACGTGGTCGGAAGGAACGTGACCCTGCACCCCGCGGTCCGAATCGTCGGGCGCTTCGACGATCCGATCCGGGGCTGGGACGGCTCGCTCCAGAGCGTCTACTCGGACCACTTCCACGACGACGGGATCAAGCTGGTCGGGGTCTACACCGCCGTGAACTTCCTGGCCGCCGGGTTGCCGGGCGTCGGGCCCGAGCTGCGCCGGCGCGCGCGCGGCCTGGGGCAGTCGGCGGTCTTCGGCGCGATGATCCACGACGAGGGCGGAGGTCGGGTCCGGGCGGGACCCGGGCGAGAGCCCGTGCTGTCGTACAAGATGGCGCCGCGCGACCTCGCGCGGCTCCGCAAGGCCATCACCATCCTGGCGGAGGTCTCGCTCGCCGCCGGGGCCCGCGAGGTCTACTCGTCCGCCTGGGGGTTCCCGCCCATCCGCAGCATGGCCGACGCGCGGAGGCTCGAGGAGTCGAGCTTCGACGCCCGACGCATCGAGTGCATGGCGTTCCACCCGCTCGGCAGCGCCCGAGTCGGGCGCGACGCCCGGAGCGGCGTCGTCGATCAGCGCGGCGAGGCCTTCGACGTCCCGGGCCTCTTCGTCGCGGACGGATCGGTGCTGCCGACCAGCATCGGGGTAAACTCCCAGGTCCCCATCATGGCGACGGCGACGCGCATCGCGTGGGGGATCGACGAGCGCTTCTCCGCGCTCCGGGGGCGCGCGTGACGGGGACGCCGGTCATCGACCTCCGGAGCGACACGGTCACGCGGCCGACCGAGGCGATGCGCGCGGCGATGCTGGCCGCGCCCGTCGGCGACGACGTCTACGGGGAGGACCCGAGCGTCGCCGCGCTCGAGGCGCGGGTGGCCGAGCTCCTCGGCAAGGAAGCCGCGCTGTTCGTGACCTCGGGGACGATGGGCAACCAGCTCGCCCTCCTCGGGCACGCCCGCCCCGGCGACGAGGTGTACGCGGCGGAGGGCGCCCACTGCGCGTGGTACGAGTCGGGCGCCGCCGGCGCGCTCGCCGGCGTGCAGATCGTGGAGGTCGGCCGGGGCGGCGTGTTCACGGTGCCCGAGCTCGCCGCGGCGCTGAAGCCCCGCGCCTTCTACTGCCCGAACCCGCGCCTCGTGGTGATCGAGAACACGCACAACCGGAGCGGCGGCGTGGTCGTCCCGCACGAGACCACGCTCGCGGTCGCGGCGCGCGCGCGCGCCGAGGGCCTGGGCCTGCACCTGGACGGCGCGCGGCTGTGGAACGCCGCGGTCGCCTGCGGGCTCCCGGTGCACACGCTGGCGGCGCCGTTCGACACCGTGAGCGTGTGCTTCTCGAAGGGCCTCGGCGCGCCGGTCGGTAGCGCGTTCGTCTCGACGCGCGCTCGGGTCGAGACGGCTCGCCGTCACCGCAAGGTGCTGGGCGGCGCCATGCGGCAGTCGGGG
>CAZBJI010000139.1:0-21348 GCA_964492175.1 uncultured Polyangiaceae bacterium
CTCGAACACGGTCGTCATCATGACCAGCAACATCGGTTCAGGTCGGATCTTGGAGACCGACCCCAAGCTCTTCCAGTCGGAGGAGGGCGTCGAGGCGCTGAAGGACATCCTCCTGGAGGAGCTGAGGAAGTTCTTCCGGCCCGAGTTCCTGAACCGAGTGGACGACGTCGTCGTGTTCAAGGCGCTCTCCAAGCACGATCTGCTGGGGATCGTGGACATCCAGCTGCGTCGCCTCGAGAAGCTGCTGTCGGACCGAGAGCTCCGGCTCGAGCTCACCCCGGAGGCCAAGGCCCGCCTGGTGGACCTCGGCTACGACCCCCAGCTCGGCGCGCGGCCGCTGAAGCGAGCCATCCTCCGAGAGCTCCAGAACCCGCTGGCCGAGACCATCCTCCAGGGCGGGTACAGTCAGGGGCGCGTCATCCAGGTCAGCATCGACGGAGACACCTTCAAGTTCACTTGATCACCCGAAGTTGGGGGGGTATAGATGCGCCCCTTTCTTCGTTGAGAGGGGCCAAGAAGGACGGCGAATTCAGCATGTACGCGGTGTTCAAGACGGGCGGCAAACAGTACAAGGCAGCGGTCGGCCAGAAGCTCCTGGTCGAGAAGCTCCCCGCGGGCGAAGGCGACGACGTCACGTTCACCGACGTGCTGCTGGTCGGCGGCGAGTCGGCCGGCGCGAAGATCGGTCAGCCGTTGGTGAGCGGCGCGAAGGTCTCCGCCAAGATCGTCAAGCAAGGCCGCGGACCGAAGGTCGTCATCTTCAAGTTTCGCCGGCGGAAGAACTACCGGCGCAAGACGGGTCACCGGCAGCCCTTCACGGAGCTGCTGATCACGGGCATCTCGGCGTAGAGGCAAGCGAACCATGGCACACAAGAAGGGCGGCGGCTCCTCACGCAACGGCCGAGACTCCAACTCGCAGCGTCGCGGCACGAAGGTGTACGACGGCCAAGAGGTCACCGCAGGCAGCGTCCTCGTGCGCCAGGTCGGCGCGACGATCCACGCTGGCAAGGGCGTCGGCCTGGGCCGTGACTTCACGCTGTTCGCGCTCGTCGACGGCAAGGTCAAGTACGAGTGGAAGACGAACACGAAGAAGCGCGTGAGCGTCTACGCCGCGGCGTAGCGTCCGCTCGAGCCGAGAGGGCTCGGACTCAGGCATGAGCGATCTCGGGCTGCCCCTCGAAACGTCGGGCAGCCCGCGCTGCTTTCGCGGCCACGGGCCTCAGAAGCCGGGAGAGACGACGCCGTCGTGGACGGCGTCCTTCTTTTTCCTGACGGGCGCTGGCCCGCGTAGCGGCGCCTTCGGCGCGGCGCTCGGCAGATCCTCCGGGTCCACCGCCCGGTCTGGCTCGGGCAGCGCCGGCACGGCCGGCGCCGCGGAGGGGGAGGGGGCCGCGCTCTCCTTCGAGAGCTGCTCGAGCTGAACCGCGAGGCGGCTCTGCCCGTCGCGGAGGAGGCCGGAGGAGCGCGTCGCGACCTCGGCCAGCGGGGGCCGCGTCCTCGCTACCGCGAGCCCGCCGATGCTCAGCACTGCAGCGGTGAACACGGCCCCGCTCAGCCAGACGAGCGTCGCGCTCCGCGGCCGGTGCTGGGTCGGGACCTCCACCCAGGTCTCGGTCGGCGTGTGCGTCGGCTTCGGCGGGGGGGCCACGCTGCGGTTGCGTCCCCCGAAGCCGGGGTAAGGCGTGCCCGTGATACGCGTCACGATGGACTCGAGCCGCTCGGCGAGCTCGCGCGCGGTGCGGATCCGCTTGTCCCGATCCTTCTCCAGCGCCGCCTCGATGAGATCCGACAGCTCCTGCCCGATCGCCGGGTTGAGCTCGATCGCTGGGCGGTGCTTGTCCATCAGGATCGTCACCATCAGCTGGTTGTAGTTTGCGCCGTCGAAAGGCGTGTGCCCCGTCAGCGTCTCGTAGAGGATGATGCCAAGGGACCAGACGTCGCTGCGGCCGTCGATGTCCTCGTCCCCGCGCGCCTGCTCCGGGCTCATGTACGCGGGTGAGCCGAGGACCGCGCCGGTGTTGGTGCGGACGAACTTCGGGTCCGCGAGGCTGGTCGCCTTCGAGACGCCGAAATCGAGCACCTTCGGGACGACGTCCCCGCGGTCGTCGATGGCGAAGAACACGTTCGCGGGCTTCAGATCCCGGTGGACGAGGCCCCGGATGTGCGCCTCCTCCAGCCCGCGGGCGATGAACGCGACGAACGCCGCGGCCTCACCCGGGCGGAACAGCCCCGAGCGCCCGAGGCGCACGTCCAGGCCTTCGCCCTCCATCAGCTCCATGACGAGGTACGGGGTCCCGTCCTCGGCCTGCCCCATGTCGTAGACCGCGACGACCGCCGGGTGCTTGATCTGCCCGCACGCGCGTGCCTCCAGGAAGAACCGGTGCAGCGCGTCGCGGTTCTGGGCCAGCTCGGGGAGGAGGAACTTGATCGCGAAGTCGCGATCCGTCAGCTCGTTGCGCGCAGCCCACACCGATCCCATGCCCCCGCGACCCAGCGGTCGGAGGAGCCGGTACTTTCCTGAGACGAGGTCACCGATCTGCACGAGGGCTTCGCCAAGAGTCGACCTTCCCACGTTGCGATAGAGCGCCCTCGCCGTCAACGCTTCGCGGCAAGACCACCCGGGCGCCGATCCACCGGGCCATCGAGCGGCGGTTTTTGCATGACGCCGAGCGGCGCGCGGCGGGCGCCTGGGGACGATCGCAGCGCGAGACGATGCGCTGCGTCATCGAGCCCGAAGCAGCCGAAGATCGTAATGAAACGGGACACGGGAGCGAGGAGCTGGGCGGCCTGGATGTCGTCGAGGCAGGACGCGACCGTCACGGCGCGGGCGGCGGGCGGCAGGGGCGCGCGACCCGTGAAGAACGCGACCACATGGTCACCGTCGCCGTGAAGCGCGCCCACTGCGTAGGCGAGCGATCGGAACACGGCGAGCTCGGCGGTGGTGGCCTGGTCCAGCCGCCCGCGCGGGACCATGCTCGCGCGCTCGCCGAGCGCCGTGGAGAGAGCGCGCGCGAAGGAGGCGGCGCGCTCCTCGCCGCCCAGCACGAGCGCGATCCGCGGCGACAGACAGCCGCGCTGGTCGAACGGGACGACGTCGGACGCGAGCCGATCCGCGGCGACGTCGAGCGCCGCGCCGGCCCCGACGAGCGCGACGCCGAACCCCGGTCCGTGTCCGCGGAAGGTCACGCCGCCCGGGAGCGAGCCCTCGATGGCGCGCAGCGCCGCCTCCCCGCCGTACGCGTGGACCTCGTCGTGCGCGCGCGGCGCGAGCGCTTCGACGAGCGTGATGGCCCCGCCCGCGTCCCGGAAGCGCTCGCTCGCCGCGAGCTCTCTCGTCAGCACACGCGCCAGCGTCGGATCGCGCCGTGACGCCCGGACCCGCACGACCGGCGCGGTCGCCGCGCCGAGGGCGATCGCCCGGGCGGCCCCCGTGCAGACGTTCGCGGAGAGGACGACATGGCACGCGGCCGCCCCGCCGACGCTTCGTAGCAGCTCGGCGAGATCGTGCTCCGAGGCGTCTGTCTCCAGGTGCTCCGAGAGCGCGAGCTCGAGGCCCTGCGCGCTGAGGCCGCTCGTCTCCGAGAGGCCAGCGCGGACCTCGGCGCCCAGCGGATCCGACGGGTCGACGACGCGCGTCGTGAGGTCCAGGAGGGCGCGGATACGCTCTTCGCGAGGATCGGTCACGGGCGTGGACCCGCGCGGTCCAGGAGGTCCTCGAGCGCGAGGGAGCAGCCTCGCGGGGGCGCACCGGGCGCTCTGCCGAAGAGGCGCACCCCGCCGTCGGGCTCGACGCGGATCCAGTCGAGCGTCTGGAGCGCGCACACCGAGTCGACGTTCGCGAGATCGACGAACCGCGCGACGCCCTCCGCGCCCGGGGCCAGCGGCGCGAGCGTGTCGGGATCGGCCGCGGCGACGCTGACCCACGGGGGGGCTCGGTAGACCCGCGCGCCCGGCGGGCCCGAGCGAGGGTCCTCGTAGAGCTGGCTCGAGAGCTCGGTCATGCCGTACTCGCCGATGACGTCCTCGACCGGCAGACCGAACGCCCGCGCGACGGCGGCGTACAGCTCGGGGGCCGCGACCTCGCGGGAGCGCCCCTTGAAGCCGCCGGTCACCATCACGACGCTGCCCTCGGGGAGCTCGAGATCGGCGCCGCCGGCGTGGTCGAGGAGCAACACCAGCGCGAACGAGGTCGCGAGCACGAGGGCCGGCTCGGCTCGCTCTCGGGCCTCCCGCGCGGCGCCGGCGAAGCGGTCGACGTCCGGGGCGCCGTCCGCGGCGGCGACGAACGTGGAGGCGCCGGGCAGCTCGCCCAGGAACGAGCCGACCATGAACGCGAGCGAGGAGCTCGGCGCGTCGGCCGCGCTCGGGACCAGGCTGATCCCGCGACGCAGGCGCGGCCGGAGCAGCCAGCGCTGCGCCCACGCGCGAGCGGCCGCCTCGTAGGTCTCGACCGTGCGCAGCGGGTGAGCCCCCGCGAGCTCCCCTCCCCGGGTGGTCCCGCTCGTTCGGAACACCTGGACGTCGAGCTCTGCGGGGTGCGCCGCGATGCGCGCGAACCGGAACGCGTCCGACGGGAGCGCCGGCAGATCGCGGGCGCCCGTCGCGCGCCCGAGGCCGCCCCGCGCCTGGACCAGGCGGCCATACGCGGGGACGTGGTCCACCTGGTGCGCGGCGAGCTCGAGCGCGAGGGCGTCGAACGCGCGCTGGTCGGCCGGCCCGCCGCGCGCGATCTCCGCCCGGACGCGCGCGTGGAGCCGCTCGCTCCGGTCGAGGTCGAAGCTCACGCGGCCTCCCGGATGCTCGCCTCGATCGCCTCGACCGCGCCGAGCAGGACGTCCTCGCCGATGGTGAGCGGAGGCGTGAGCACCAGCACCTCGCCCGCGCGCCCGCCCGCCGTCGCGACGTACCCCCGCCGCAGCAGCGCACGCAGCGCGCCGAGCCCCCGCGCGCCCGAGGCGAGCTCGACCCCGAGCAGCAGACCGGCGCCTCGCACCTCGACGACGCCCGACACGCTCCGCAGCGCGGCCGCGAGCGCGGCCTTCGCGCGGTCTCCGAGATCACGCGCGCGGGCCGCGAGATCGCTCGCGGCGATCTCGTCGAGCGTCGCGAGCGCGGCGGCGCACGCGAGCGGCGCGCCCGCGTGCGTCGACGTGTGCAGGACGGTCCCGCCGCGCGCCCAGCCCGCCATCGCCTCCGCGGTGCCGACGCACGCCGAGATGGGGAAGGACGCGCCGAGCCCCTTGCCGAGCACGAGCAGGTCGGGCGCGGCGCCGGCCGCGACGGTGGCGACGAGGCTCCCGGCGCGGCCCATGCCCGTCCAGATCTCGTCGGCGACGAGGAGCGCGCCGGCGGACCGGCACGCGGCCGCGAGCGTCGCGGCGAACCCGGCGGGCGGCACCACCACGCCGCCGCGCCCGAGGATGGGCTCGAACAGGACCGCCCCGACGTCGCCCGTCGCGAGCCGAGCGCGCACCCGATCGAGCGCGCGCTCGGAGACCCCGGGCGCCGGATAGGGCACGAAGGTGACGTGCGCACCGAGCTGCGCGGAGAAGGGCTCGCGGAAGGAGGGCGCGAGGCCACAGGCCGCGAGCGGCGCGTACGAGAGCCCGTGGTACGCGCCCTCGAAGGCGATGACTCCGGGTCGACCCGTCGCGAGCACGGCCGTCTTGAGCGCCGCGGTGACGGCGTCGGCCCCGGACTGGCACAACATCGCGCGCGTGCCATGCCCGGGCAGCAGCCGCGTGAGGCGCTCGAGGAGCAGGACCTTCGGCTCCGAGGCGTAGAGGTCGCCGAGGCCCTGCACGAGCGTACCGAGCTGCGCGGCCGCCGCCTGGTGGGCGCGGGACGGTCCGTGCCCGAGCACGGCCGCGCCGAACCCCGCCGCGAGATCCACGAAGCGGTTGTCGTCCACGTCGTAGAGGTTCGCCCCCGCGCCTCTGGCCAGCACGATGGGCGCGTCCGGGTCCCCGGAGCCGTCGGCGGCGGCCCGCGAAGCGCGCCGCTCCGCGAACGCGGGGTTCTCCACGCGTCCGAGGCGGAGGCCGAGCTCGCGGGATCGCGGCCCCGGCGGGCTCACTCGGATCTGCGGGGGCTGGTCCACGGCTCGATCTATTGCTTCGAAATCCCCGCGCGACCACCCCGTAGCACGTACTTCTGGACCTTGCCCGTCGCGGTCTTCGGAAGATCCGCCACGAAGTGGACCGCCCTCGGGCACTTGAAGTGCGCCAGGCGGTCCCGCAAGAACGTGCGGAGCTCCTCCTCCGTGGCCTGCTGGCCAGCGCGGAGCACCACGAAGGCGTGCGGAGACTCGCCCCACTTCTCGTCGGGCATCCCGACGACGGCCGCCTCCTGCACCGCGTCGTGGCGGAGCAGCACGCTCTCCACCTCGATCGAGGAGATGTTCTCTCCGCCGCTGATGATGACGTCCTTGATGCGATCGCGGATCTCCGCGTACCCGTCCGGGTGCACGACCGCGGCGTCGCCCGAGTGAAAGTACCCGCCGCGCAGCGCCACCGCCGTCGCCTCGGGGTCTTCGAAGTAGCCCTTCATCACGACGTTGCCGCGCACGACGATCTCCCCGACGGTCTGGCCGTCGTGAGGCACCTCCTGACCTTGCTCGTCTACGACCAAGAGCTCGCCCGACGTCACGAGCTCCACGCCTTGCTGCGCCTTCTTGACCGCGCGGTCGGCGGGCGAGAGAGCGGCGTGCTCCGGGCGCGCCTCCGAGATCGTGATGAACGGTGCCGTCTCGGTGAGACCGTAGACGTGGGTGATGTCCCACCCGAGATCCCCCTCCACGCGCGCGATCGTCGCGGCGGCAGGAGGCGCGCCGGCCGTGAGCACGCGCACCCCCCGCGGCGCCCCCTTGCGCGCCTCGTCGCTGGCGTTCGCGATCCCGATGAGGACCGTGGGGGCCGCGCAGAGCATCGTGATGCGCTCGCGCCGCAGCTCGGCGAAGATCCCGGCTGGGTCCACCTTGCGCAGGCAGACGTGGGCGCCGCCGACCGCCGTGACGATCCAGACGAAGGTCCAGCCGTTCGCGTGGAACATCGGGAGCGTCCAGAGGTAGCGGTCGCCCGGCGTCATGTGCACGTGGACGAGCGTGCCGACGGCGTTCAGGTACGCGTTCCGGTGCGTGATCATGACGCCCTTGGGGCGCGCCGTGGTCCCGCTCGTGTAGTTGATCGTGAGCAGATCCGTCTCGGCGATGGCTGGCCGCACGACCTCGACCGCCGCGCCCTCCGGGCCCGCGGCGTCGAGCTCCGCCTCGTAGTCGAGCCAGCCGGGACGGAGCGGCACGCCCGCGGGGCGATCGAGCACCACGCGGCGCTGAAGCTCCGGGGCCGCCGATCGGACGCCGTCGATGGCCTCCACGTACTCGTGCGTCGCCAGCACCACCTTCGCGCCGCTGTGCGCGAGGATGAACGCGAAGTCGTCGGCGGTCAGGCGGTAGTTGATCGGGACCACGACGCCGCCGAGCTGCGGGACCGCGTAGAACGCCTCCAGGTGCCCGAGCGTGTTCGGCGCGATCGTCGCGACGCGGTCGCCCTTCGCCACACCGAGCCGCGTGAGCATCGCCGAGGCGCGGTCGCAGCGGTCGAAGAACGTGGCGTACGTCAGCCGCCGGTCGCCCTCCACCACGGCCTCGCGGTCGCCGAAGAGGCGTCGGGTCCGACGCATGAACTCGAGGGGGCTGAGCGGGATCTCCACGGTTCCTCCTTCCGCGTCAGCGTAGCCGGGCGGCGCGCTGCTTGTCCGCGACGTACGCGAGACCTTGGGCGTTGAGCTCGATGTCGAGAGCCAGCGTCTCGAGGTCCTGCGCCGTCAGCGCGAGGCCACGCGCGGCGGCGGCGGCGACGAGGGTGGCTCGCTGCTCCGACGCGAGCCGCGCCGTCATCGCGGCCAGCGGCTCGTCTCGGCGGGCCGCCTCCTCCACCCACGCTTCGCTCCGATCGATCAGGGCGCGCAGCTGCGCGGCGACGTCGGCGAGGTCGGTGACCTCGTCGAAGTGGGTGAGACAAGCGGCCTCCATGCCCAGACCGACCACGAGGTCGAGGCTCTTGCGCGCCTCTTCGGCGTGGAACCCCGTAGGGCTCGTCGAAGGGAGCGCGAAGCGCGCGCCGCGCTGCAGCTCCGGATACACGAGGCCGAAGGCGTCCCCGGTGTAGACCGTGGAGAGGCGCGGATCCTCCACGACGAAGTGATGCCACGCGTGACCGGCCGTGTGGTGGACGCGGAGCGTCGCGTCGCCGAGCTCGAACGTCTCACCGTCCTCCAGGGCTCGGACGCGACCCGCCGGGACGGGCTCGATCACACCGTAGAGCTGTCGCATGCGATCACGTCCGTACACCTCCGTCGCGCCCGCGATCAGCTTCTCCGGGTCGACGAGGTGCTTGGCGGCGCGGGGGTGCGCGAGCAGCGTCGCGTTCGGCAGGTGCTTCATCAAGGCGCCGGCTCCTCCCGCGTGATCGAGGTGGGCGTGCGTGATGACCACCCACCGGACGGACTCCGGGGAAAGGCTCCGCGCGGCCAGCGAGGCGAGCAGGCGCGGGACGGCGTGCGCGGTGTGGGCCTCGATGAACGCGCACTCGTCGCCCGCGACGCGCAGGTAGCAGGCCGTGAAGCTCGGCCGCACGTCGCAGTCCACGGTGAGCCGCGCGTGATCGGTCATCGGGGAGCTTCTCCGCCTCCGCGGCCGGGCCGAGCCTCAGAAGCAGACGCGGTTGCGGCCACCGTGCTTCGCCTGGTAGAGCAGCTCGTCGGCGCGCTTGAGCAGATCGTTCGCCGTCTTGTCCGCGTCCGTGAGCTGGGCGGCGCCGATCGACATGGTGACCTTGATCGTGTCGGCCTGGAACGAGAACACGTGCTCTTCCACGCGTTGGCGGAGCGTCTCGGCCAGGGAGACGGCGCCCTCGAGCTCCGTCTCGGGCAGGATGATCGAGAACTCCTCGCCGCCGTACCGCGCGAACACCTCGTCGCGGCGGATCCGCTGCTGCACGATGCGGGCGAGCTCCTTCAGCACGAAGTCGCCGGCCAGGTGGCCGTGGACGTCGTTGATGCGCTTGAAGAAGTCGATGTCCATCATGATCACGCAGAGGTCGCGCTCGTGCCTCCGGCAGCGGATGATCTCGCGCTCCAGCGCCTCGTAGAGGTACCGCGCGTTGTAGATCTGCGTGAGGCCGTCCATGATGGTCAGCCGGTAGATCTCCTCGTGGTACTGCGACTCCACGTCGGCGCCCGAGAGGAACTTGAAGATCGTGGGACCGACCTTGACGCGGTCGCCGTTGCGCAGCGTGACGTTGCCCTGGATCTGCTCGTCGTTGCAGTAGGTGCCGTTCGTGCTGCCGACGTCGGACAGGTACCAGCTCTCGCCCTTGCGCTCGAACTGCGCGTGTCGGCGCGAGACGCTGTCGCCGTCGAGGACGATCTCGTTGTCCGCGCCGCGCCCCACCTTCGTCGGGTTGGCCTCGAGCGGGAAGCGCTTGCCGAGCAGCGTCGGCTGCTTCGTATAGATGACCACGATGCAGTCCGTGCCCTTCGGCTGCAGCGAGTCCGTCTTCGCGGGACCGACGGTGGTCACGCGTGTGGGTTCTTCGAAGTCACTCACGGGCGAGAATGGTTCTTTGATCTTCGCGCCCGACGGGCGCGCATTTGCTCTTTGATTTCAACCCCGCGGCTCGTGGCGGGCCAGCCGCCATCCTAGCGGATCCGAGGAGGCTAGCGGCCGGTCCGATGGCGTCAAGGCAGCATCGATGGCTCAGGCGGGCAAGGTGGCCCGCAGCGCACCTCTGTCGAACACCCACATGCTCCCCGGTTCTCCGCGGGTCCAGGTCTCGTTGGCGGTCAGCGGGACCGTGCTGACCACCGCCACGCGGTCGGCGGGGGTCGTGACGGCGGAGAAGTCGACCGTCACGTCCTCGTCCGCGAGGCGGGCGTGCCCGAAGGGGGCCCGGCGCACGATGTAGCAAAGCTTCGTCGCGCAGCGGGCGTAGAGGTGCCGCCCGTCCCCGAGCAGGAAATTGAAGCTGCCGGCCGCCCCGATCCGCCTGCCCGCGTCGGCGATGACCTCCCACAAGTCGGACACCTTGCGCGGGTAGCCATCGAAGCTGGCCCGCAACGTCTCGAGCAGGTGGCAGTAGGCGTGCTCGCTGTCCGTGGAGCCGATGGGGGCGAATCTGCCCAGCCGCAGCTTGCGGGCGCCCTTCACGGTCCCGTTGTGCGCGAAGACCCAGTGCCGGCCCCAGAGCTCGCGCACGAATGGGTGGGTGTTCGCGAGCGAGATGGGCCCCCGCGTCTTCTTTCGGACGTGACCGATCGCCAGCAGCGTCTTGATCGGGTTCTGCGCCAAGAAGCGCGCGAGCGGGCTGGACGCGGCGGCGGTGGGCTCGAGGAACACCCGCGCCGCCGGCCCGTCGTAGAGGGCCAGACCCCACCCGTCCGCGTGGTGCGCGGTCCGCCCGCCTCTCTGCCTCAGCCCGCTGAACGAGAAGACGATGTCGGTGGGTACGTTGCACTCCATCCCGAGGAGCTCGCACATCGCGTCCGCTGCAGCATACCCGACGGGGCCGTCACGCGTCAGGCGGTGCGCGCGCGGATGGCGGTGGAGGTCTCGTGGACGTGATCGATCAGCGCCTTGACGTGATCGACGGGGGTCTCGGGCACGATCCCGTGACCGAGGTTGAACACGTGGCCGGGCCTGGAGCCGACGGCCTCGAGGATCTCGGTCGCGCGCTTCTTCGCGACCTCGGTCGGCGCGCAGAGGAGGAGCGAGTCGAGGTTGCCTTGCACGGCGCGATCGTGGCCGACCCTCGCCCACCCTTCCCCGATGGGCGTGCGGTGATCGAGCCCAATCACCGTGCCGCCGGCGTCGCGCATCAGCTCCAGGAGGTGGTAGCTGTTCGTTCCGAAGTGGATGACGGGGACGCCCGTGGTCTCCAGATCCTTCAGGATCCGGCTGACGTGCGGCATGACGTGCTCGCGGTAGTCGGCCTGGGTGAGCGCGCCCACCCACGAGTCGAAGAGCTGCACCGCCTGGGCGCCCGCGGCGACCTGCGCGCGGAGGTAGAGCCGGACCACCTCGGTGATCTTGGTCATGAGCGCGGACCACGCCTCGGGATCGGTCCACATCAGGTTCTTCGTGGTGCGGTAGTCCGAGCTCTTGCCGCCCTCGACCAGGTAGCTCGCGATCGTGAAGGGGGCGCCCGCGAAGCCGATCAGCGGGACCTTGCCGTCGAGCTCCTTGCGGATGAGCCGGATGGCGTCGAGGACGTAGCCGAGCCCCTCGTCGGGCTGGCAGACGCGCAGGCGGTCGATGTCCGCGCGCGTCCGGATCGGCGAGTGCACGACGGGCCCCTCCCCCTTCGCGAACTCGAACGGTGCGCCCATGGGCTCGAGGGGCAGGAGGATGTCGGCGAAGAGGATCGCCGCGTCCATCCCGAGGCGCAGCGGCTGCAAGGTGACCTCGAGCGCGAGGTCGGGCGTCTTGCAGATCTCGAGCAGCGTGTGCTTCTGTCGGAGCGCGCGGTACTCCGCCATGTAGCGTCCTGCCTGGCGCATGAGCCAAATCGGGGTGGTGCTGACGGGCTCGCGGCGGCAGGCGCGGAGGAACGTGTCGGACATGGGGGACGAAACGTAGCAGACCGCGCCCTGGCTCCGCCTCGCTGAAGAACACTGGCGTCTTGCCAGCTCCACTTGTGACGCCGCGCCCCGTGCCGTGCGGGGTCTCGTCAAAGGAGGCGGCGCGATGAAGGACGTTCGAACCTGCGGACGGCGTGGCATGGACTCTCACACGGCTTGGTTTGCTGGGGCGGTGCTCTGCGCGTTCGCGACGGCGTCCTGCGAGGCCGGCGTCCCCTGGGAGCCCTCGGAGACCGCCGACGAGGGGCCCGACTTCGACGAGGTGCGCCTCAGCGACGAGCGGACCACGTTCGAAGAGCAGCGCGAGGATCCGTACTCGGCCCCGGTCGCGAACCCGCCCATGTGCATGTTCGACGGCGCCGGCCTGCCCGCGCGTGTCGGCAGAGGTAGCTACGGGAAGATCGCGTTCGATCGCGAGTGCGATCTGATCGTGGCGGGCGCGGACGAGGCGAAGGTGTACGAGCTACGCCAGGGCTCGGTGGACCCGACGGTGATCGCGGAGAGCTTCCCGGGCGCGCAGTCGGTGGTCGCGGTCGCGTTCTGGGAGCCGGGAGGCCTGATCTTCGCCTCCACCGCGCATCGGCACGGACCCTCCCAGCTCTTCGCGATCGGCGCCGGTGGCGGGGTGCAGCCGGTCATGGTCGTCGATGACCAGCAGATCATCCGCTCGCTCGCGGTCGCCCCGGACGGCTGGGGCGAGCACGGCCGGAAGCTCGTGGCGGCGTGGGGCGGCCACGTGAAGGTGATCGATCCGGTGTCCCTCGACGTGACCGAGATCGCCGAGCTCGGCGGGCTCGTGAGCGACGTGGCCTTCACGCTCGAAGGCGTGCTCTACGCGGCCGACTTCTACGAGGGGCGCATCCACGTGGTCCGACCGGACGGGAGCCACAAACCCGTGGCGACCGGCCTCGAGGGGCCGGACGGGATCGCGGTCTCCCGGGAGGAGCACGTGGTGTACGTGGCCGAGGCGTGGTCGCAGCGAATCCGTCGCGTCGACCTCGTCACCGCCGAGATGGAGGAGGTCGTCACGGGCGGCATCGGCCAAGGCGCCGGCGTGACCGGCATGCTCGTCGAGGCGAACGGCGCGCTGCTGTACACCGCGGAGCGCTACGGCGCGCGCATGGTGGAGTCGGTCCAGCCCTAGGTCGCGCGGCTCGCGGGCTCTCAGAGGCGGACGGTCGCGCGGGGGGCGAGGGTCCTCGCCAGCGCCACGACCTCCGGCACCGACACCTCGTCGGCCATGAAGCGGGAGACGTGGTGGAGCGCCACCCTCCCGCCCCGGTCGACGAGGAGCGCGCCGGCCTGCTGCGTCAGGTCACCGTCCGCCGTGTCTCGCGGGACTCCGTAGCCGGCGACGGTGAGGCGGATCCCCTCGTAGACGCCGCGCGGACCGAACGTGCCCCACGCCGAACGAACGAGCCCGGCGGCGCGGTGCGACTCGAGCGTGGGATCGGTCGCGATCTCGATGTCCGCGTCCCGAACGCGCGCGCGCTCCTTGAACGGGAGGATGCGGCTCGGATCGCCGACGCCCACGAGCAGCACGCGCACGCCGAGCCTCCTCAGCTCCGAGAGGTCGCTGAGGACGTGGCTGACGTGCTCGAAGCAAGCTGGGCAGGCGAAGTGTCGCAGGAACGAGACGAAGCACGGATCGCTGGCCCAGAAGGTTCCGAGGGTCTTGCGGCCGCCGTGATCGAACCGCACGACGGCCTTCGCCAGCGCCTCGGGCGCCTCCCGCCCGACGAGGCTCTCGGCGCCGTCGCTCACCCCCGCCCTCGGGCGCTCGCCTCGTAGCCCTGGATCTCGGCCACGAGGCGCGTCGCGCCGGCCACGCCGACGGGCAGCATGAGGAGGAACCCGCAGGGGACGAGGGCGATCACGGCCATCCCCGCGCTGAAGCCGATCACCGCGGAGGCGTGCGCGGCCGAGAAGCGGATCCGCTCGCCGAGCCCCACGCCCCGCACGCTCAGCGGGTAGTCGCAGAGGTCCCAGCCGATGAGCACCACCGCGACCACGAACTTGAGCGGGACGGTGATGAGCGCGGCGCCCGGGATCAGGCCGATGAAGAGGAGGATCACGAACATGATCCCGCCCAGGGTGAGGCTCACGAAGGCGGAGCCCGCCGACCGGGCGATATCGGTGAAGAAGGACGTCGGCGCGTGCTCCGGGATGCCGAGCTCGCGCTCCGTGACGCGGACGAGCGCCTCCAGCGCCGGGCCCGAGGCGGGCTGCGTCAGCGCGAGCGCCGTGAAGACGCTGACGATGACGGCGACGAGGGACGCCAGCACCTCGACCACCGCGACCCACCAGCCGCCGCCCCCGAGCCACCGATCCACGAGGGCGCGCACCAGGAGGACCGATGCGAGCGAGAACAGCATGAACAGCGCGATCGCGACCAAGACGGGGACCGCGGCGAGCGGATACGCACGAGGCGTGCCGAAGAGCAGAGAGAAGCCGCCGAAGAAGGCGCGCGCGCCGGCGACGAAGCCGGGCGGGCCCTTCGGCACGATCAGCCGGCGGGCAGGGTTCGGCGCGTGGCTCGGCACCCCTCAGTCGTAGCACCGACCCAAACCGGGGTGGACCCGCGCGTCGAAGCTCCATCCAGCCAGGAACCCGGCCCGACACACGCTGTCGGTATGGCGGTAGACTGGTCCTTTCCCGCAAGGAGCGCTCGATGGCCCGTGTGTCCCGTCCCCCCGGCTTCGAGATGACCTACAAGCCGGCGAAGGCGACCTTCCTCCCTCCGCTCCGGGAGCGCGCGCCGACGCTCATCTACTTCGGCGTCGTGTCGATCCTCGTCCTCGCCATCTCCGTGGCGCACATGCTCCCCGACGGGACGTGGCTCTACCAGTTCGTCGTCGACGGCGACCGCGCGCGGTACATGACGTCGACGTCGTTCGCCATCTTGCTCTTCACGAGCGGCATGGCGGCGATGGTGCGACGCTACATGAGCGGCGTCATCGTCCACCCCCACGGCATCGAGACGCGGGAGGTGCTCACGCTGGGCGTGCCGCGCGTGAAGACGCTCACGTGGGCGCAGATCGATCGCGTCGCCATCCCCCGCACCGCCGATCCCTCGGTCGCGCCGGCGCCCCCCACGGCCCCGCGCCTCACCAAGATCCGGCTCGATCTCTGGGACGGCTCGCACCAGTTCCTCCCGGACGTCGCGAAGCTCGCCGACCTGGCGCTCGTCATCGAGCGGGTCGCGCTCGCCCGCGCCATCCCGATCGAAGGGGGCACCGGGATGGTGGACGAGCTCGGCAGCCCCTTCGAGGAGGACGACGACGCCTGACCGTCGGGACCGGCACGGGGCTATCCTCGCGGCGTCCCCTGCTCTAGCGTGCGCTCATGGTCCCGCGGCCGGTCCCCGTCCTGCTCGCGCTCGTCGCGCTTCCGGCGCCGTCGCTCGCCGCGGACGCGGTGGCCGAGAAGCCGGCCCCCGAGGAGGCGGCCGCGCCCGATGCGGCGGAGGCTCCTGCGGACGAGACCAAGGCCTGGGAGACGGAGCCCCACGAGCACCGAGGAGGCTTCACGGCAGGCCTGGCGGTCGCCGGGGGGATCGGCGCGGCCAACGGCTTCCCGAACGACTCGAAGAAGATCGGCCGTGAGCGGTACTACACCGAGAGCGGGCTTGGCGTCGCGCCGTCGTCCGCGCTCTGGCTCGGGGGAGCCTTCGCCGACTGGCTGAACTTCGGGGTGGGCTTTGGCTACAGCTCCATCTGGAACGAGGCGACGCGCAGCCCCGCGCCCATCATGATGTTCCACGGAGACGTCTACCCGCTCTACCCCCTCGGCGGGCAGTGGCGGAACGTCGGCGCGATGCTCGAGGCCGGGCTCGGCTTCCCCCAGACCACCGACGTGGACACCGAAGAGGTGCTCATCGACGGGGCCGCGTCGTTCCTGTTCGCGGGCGCGTTCTGGGAGGGGATCGAGGCGTGGAAGCTCAAGATGGGCCCTTACGCGGGCGTGCACTACATGTTCTCCCAGACCCTGCGTCGGCCCGTCGCGGCGCTGGGGTTCCGCATCGCGGTGTACACCGACCCCTGAGACGGCTGCCGCCCGCGCGGCCCAGCGTCACCGCGTCGAGCTGATCCCGCTCACGACGCGCTCGATGCCGCCGAGGTCTCTCCGCCGCTCCACGTCGGTGAAGCCGCGCTCCACGAGGAGCGCCTCGACCGCGGGCGCCTGACCCGCGCCCACCTCGAGCGCCAGCACGCCGCCCGGGACCAGGGAGCGCGGCGCGTCAGCGACGATGCGGCGCACTGTGTCGAGCCCGTCCTCCCCGGCGAAGAGCGCCAGGTGGGGCTCGTGGTCCCGCACCGTCGGAGGGAGCGGCTCGTCCCGCGCGATGTACGGAGGGTTTCCGACGACGAGATCGAACGGGCGCTCTGCGCCGAGGGCCTCGAAGAGATCCGACGTGACGAACCAGCAACGGGGCACGGCGCCAAGCCGGAGGGCGTTGTCGCGCGCCACCTCGAGCGCGTCGGGCGACACGTCGCTGCCGAGCACCGCCCAGGTGGGCCGCTCCAGCGCCAGGGTGATGGCCACGCAGCCGGATCCCGTGCAGAGGTCGAGCACCCGCCGGTTTAGAGCGCCGCGCCCGGCGCGCTCGAGCGCGACCTCGATCAACGTCTCGGTGTCGGGCCGGGGCACGAGGACGCGGCGATCGACCTGGAACGGCCGACCGTAGAACTCTCGCGATCCGATCAGGTAGGCGACGGGCTCGGCGCCGCGCCGGCGCTTGTGGAGCTCCCGGTACGCCGCGAGCTCGGTCTTCGACAGCGGGCGCTCCGGGTCGACGATCAGGCCGATGCGGTTCGTGCCGAGCGCGTGCGCGAGCAGGAGCTCCACGTCGAGCCGCGGCGTCTCTCCCCCGCGGCCGCGGAGATCCTCCGTCGCCCACGCGAGGACGCGGCGGACGGTCCACTCGTCGCCCCCGCTCATGGGCGCCGTCAATGTGCCGCGGCGTCCAGGCGGCCGCCGGCGCGCACCACGACGGACTCCATGTCTCGCCGGATCTCGTCCCGCCGCGCCTCGGTCTTGGCCTCGAACCGGAGCACGAGGACCGGCTGGGTGTTCGAGGCGCGGCACAGGCCCCACGCGCCGTCGCCGAAGTCGACGCGCGCCCCGTCGATGTCGAGGACGGGGAAGCTCGCCCGGTAGTGCGCGAGGACCTTCTCCACGACGCCGAACTTCTCCTCGTCCGAGGAGGACATGCGGAGCTCGGGCGTGGCGTAGGTGCGCGGGACGTCGGCGAGGAGCGAGGAGAGCGGCCGGCGCGCGTGCGCGAGGATCTCCAGCAGGCGAGCGGCGGCGTAGAGCGCGTCGTCGAAGCCGAAGTACCGGTCTGCGAAGAAGATGTGGCCGCTCATCTCCCCGGCGAGCAGCGCCTTCTCCTCCTTCATGCGCGTCTTGATCAGCGAGTGTCCCGTCTTGGCGTAGAGAGCGCGGCCGCCGCGGGCGCGGATGTCGGCGAAGAGCGTCTCGGAGCATTTGACCTCCCCGAGGATGGTCGAGCCGGGGTGATCGGCGAGCACGCTGCGGGAGAACAGGATCATGAGCTTGTCGCCCCAGATCACCTGGCCCTGCTCGTCGATGGCGCCGATGCGGTCGGCGTCTCCGTCGAACGCGATGCCGAGCGCGGCGCCGGAGGACGCGACGCGCTCGCGGAGGGCGCTCAGGTTCGACTCCACGGTCGGGTCGGGGTGGTGGTTCGGGAAGCGCCCGTCGATGTCGCAGAAGAGCGGATCGACCCGAAACCCGAGCCCCTTCAGCAGCCGCTCTCCCAGCGGGCCGCCGGCGCCGTTGCCCGCGTCGAGCACGACGTGGACGTCGCGGTCCTCGGGGAGCCGGAGGCCCGCGGTGATGGCGGCGATGTACGCGTCCGCCACGTCGGTGGTGTCCATCGACCCGCGCGCCGCGCCGCGCGGGAGGTCTCGTCGCGCGACCCGCTCCGCGAGGCGCTGGATGTCCGCGCCGAAGAAGGACGCCTTGCCTCGCATCATCTTCAGGCCGTTGTCGTCCGCGGGGTTGTGGCTCCCCGTCACCTGCACCGCGCCGTCTGCCGCGAGGTGATGCGCCGCGAAGTAGAGGAGCGGGCTCGGGCCGACGCCCACGTCCGTCACGCGAGCGCCGGCGTCGAGCAGGCCGCTGGTGAAGGCGTCGAAGATGCGCGGGCTCGAGAGGCGCCCGTCGCGCCCGGCCACGATGTGCGGCGCGCCCGACACGCCCTTCGAGATCTCCGCGGCGAAGGCGCCCGCGACGGCCCGGACGAAGTCGCTCGTCAGATCTCGGTCCGCGACGCCGCGGATGTCGTACTCACGAAAGACGTGGCGGGGGATGTCCATGCGCCCCGACTCCTCGCACGGGCGTCGTCGCGGCTGAAGGGAGTTCTTGGGTGGGCCGGTCAGGACCGGCTCTACGCCCCCGAGAGGGCTCAGCCGTCCGCCGAGCGCACGTCGTGGACCGCGAGGTCGTCGAGCCACCAGCCGTTCAGATCCGCGCCGATGAACTGGATGATCTCGTCGCGGAACCGGCCCCGATCCCCGAGGATGTCGGCCGCGGTGCACGCGCCCGCCACCGCCTCGAGCGCCTGGTCGAACATGGGCGAGAAGAGGCGTTCGACCGCGCCGGCGTCGTTCGCGCGCTCTGCGCCGAGCGTCTCGGCGACCTTGAGGACGTCCTCCTGCGCGCGGCCGACGCGGAGCACGAAGGTCGCGGTCGCGAGGAGGAGGGCTCCGTCCTTCGTCTGCAGGGGGTTCGACGCGCGGCGCTCGATTCGGACGGTGCGAGCGGTCACGTCGATCAGCTCTGCGCGCTGGATGCCCGGGTAGACGACCTGTCCGGTGAACGACACCGTGCGCTCCGCCCGGCCTCGATCCACCACGAGCGCCCAGCCGGCGGGCACCGTGACGTAGCACCGGCGTATGACCAGGAACGACGTCACGAGGAAGAGGACGCCCAGCGCCGCGCTGATCAGCATGGCGACGAGGGACAGGCTCACGGCGAGCCCCCCCCGCCCGCCGTCGGCAGCGGGATGGTCTCCTCCACGATCTCGAAGCGGCCGAAGTCGTAGGGCTCGTTCGGCGCCCTCTCCTTCAGCACGAGCCGCTCCCGAACCCCGCGCTTCTCGAGCGTCTTGACGCGGTGGTAACAGAACGGGTTGTTGCCGCGCCGGCCGAGGGTGCAGTGCGCCGTCCACGAGCACCCCGCGCGGCAAACGTCGGCGTAGTAGCAGGTCTTGCAGAAGCCCCAGAGCTCGTCGATGGTCCTGTCGCGCGCGAACCGGATCTCCTCGCTGTGCTCCCAGAGGTCACGGAGCGCCACGTCGCGGACGTTGCCGCCCACGTACGGCGCCGATGGGAGGGAGGGGCAGCCCTTCACGCTCCCGTCGGACTCGAGGCCGATCACTTGCTGGCCGGCGCGGCAGCCCTCCCAGTAGGACTCGGCGCCCCCCGGGCGTGACCGCAGCGTGGTCTCGTGCGGCCCGTAGTAGCCGATGTTGTTGCCCACGAAGACGTTGAAGGGCTCGCCGTCGCCCTCGTGACGCCTCAGGCCCTCGAGCTGGATCGCCGCGAGCGTCTCGATGACGTCGACGACGCGGTGCGGCTCGATGATCCAGTCGGGTCGGTCCGCTGCGCGGCCCATCGGCACCGTGAGCTGCACCTGCCACGCGACCACGCCTCGCTCCCAGAGCACCTCCACGTGCTCCCAGAGGAGCTCGAAGTTGAGCCGGTTGATCTGCGCGTTGGACGTGACGACGAGCCCGGCGTCCCGGGAGACGTCCAGGGCCCGCAGCGCCGCCTGGTGGCTCCCTAGGTTGCCGCGCAGCTTGTCGTGGACGCGAGCGGGCCCGTCGATGGACACGCCCAGGCTGTGGAGCCCTGCGTCCTTGAGAGACCGCGCGCGCTCCGCGGTGAGGGCTCGTCCGCCGGTCTGGAGCCCGACCCGGATGCCCCGCTCCGTGAGGAACGCGACGACGTCGTAGAGGTCGGGGCGGAGGTAGGCCTCGCCGCCGATGAGCGCGACCTCCCGGCACCCGAGGTCGGCGAGCGACTGCGCGACCCCGAGCACCTCCTCGGTCGAGAGCTCGCGCTTGCGCGCCTGGCCCGCGCGCGATCCGCAGTGCTGGCAAGGCTGGTCGCACTTCAGCGTCAGCTCCCACACGGCGTAGAGCGGTCGGGGGGTGGCGTCCTCCTCGGGGCGCCTCACGCGAGGCGCCGGGAGGGCGCCCTTCCTCGCGAGCGGGACGATCTGGCGCTCCGACATTCAGCCTCCCCGCCCGGTCGACGTCGGACGGAGCTCGAGCGGCTCGCGGCTCCACGAACGGGACACGGCGCGAGCGTAGCAGACGCGAGGCTCCGAGCGCCGGCGCCCCGTTGACGCGCCGGAGGAGTGGCCGGAAGATTCGTCTCATGCCGCCGTTCATCACGTGCGCCGCGTGTGACTGCCCGGCGAAGTCCTCGGACGCGAGCTGCCCGCACTGCGGCGCTGCGCTGCGGAGCGCGGACGGGTCGGTCCCCAAGGCCGCCGCCGCGATCCTCCTCGGCCTGGTCACCAGCGCCGCCTCGTGCGGCGATGACGGCGGCGCGGGGGCGGGCGGCGCCGGTGGCTACGCCGCCGCGTACGGCGTCCCCGACACGACGGGCGTGGAGGTCGGGACCGGCACGTCCACGTCCACGTCCACGTCCACGGGGGGAACCACGGCCACGGGGACCACGTCGAGCACGACCGCGACGGGCTCGTCCAGCACGGGCATGGGCCAAGGCGGCAACGCGCCGGCGTACGGCATCCCCGGCACCGGCGGCGGCGGCGGCGCGCAGTAGCGCGCCCTCACCTCAACGCAGCGGCTTCGCGCACCGGAACCCCACCGTCGCGAGGCGGAGATCCGGCCGCGCGCGCTCGCGCAGCTTGCCCGCGAGGGAGATCGCGGGCTCGGGCCCGGCCGCCACGGCGCGCAGCCCGCCAAACGCGCCTCCGCGCACGACGCGAGCCTCGCCGCTCTCGGGGCCTCTCGGGTTGAGCTCCTGGGCCGAGCCGTAGGGTCCGTACCAGTCGAGCGCCCACTCGGCGACGTTGCCGACGAGATCGGAGACGCCGTCCTTGGAGGCGCCTGCCGGCAGGCTCCCCGCGGGCTCCGGCGCGCTCGCTCCGCTGAGGATCGCGCGTCCCTCCGCGGGGCCGTCCCCCCAGGGGAGCGGAGTCCCCCGGCCCGCCGCCGCGAGCTCCCACTCCGCCTCGGTGGGGAGGCGCATCCCGCGCCACGCGCAGAACGCCACCGCCTCCCCGTGTGAGACGCAGTTCATCGGGAGCGACTCCCGCGCGGCGTCGCCGAACGTGCACGCACCGGAGCCCCTCTCGGGGGCCGGCCTGTCCGCGGTCCGCGAGGGCTTCGGGCAGCGCCCGGCCTCGACGCAGGCGGCGTAGGAGCGCGCCGTGACCTCGGTCCGATCCAGGCAGTAGGTGTCGACGTAGACCACGCGCGCGGGTGAGGCGCCCTCGAGCGCCTCGTCGGTGCCCATGTCGAAGCGCCCGCCGGGGATCACGGCGCTCTCGGGCGGGCAGATCGGCGCCTCCGTGGCGGACGCGGACGCCGGCGCGACCGGAGCCGCGGACGCGACCGCAGCGCTCTCGGACGAGGCGGCAGGGGTCGCCGCGCTCGAGCTCGCGCCGCTCGAGGGCGCGCCGCCGGTCCGCAGCCAGACGACGCCCCCG
>CAZBJI010000140.1:0-21101 GCA_964492175.1 uncultured Polyangiaceae bacterium
TCGACGTGGCGACCGGCGCGATCCTGCAGGAGCTTCGGTACGACGCGTGGGGCCGAGTCGTGGTCGACACCGCGCCGGGGACGCAGCCCTTCGGGTTTGCGGGTGGCTTGTACGATCCTGACACGGGGCTCGTGCGGTTTGGGGCCCGGGACTACGACGCCGAGGTGGGACGGTGGACGGCGAAGGACCCCGTGAGGTTCTCGGACTCGGGGGATCTGCTCGAGTACGGCGGCTCAGACCCGGTGAATCGGGTGGACCCCGCGGGGGAGTACGCTGGCGCCATCGTGGGCGGCCTCGCGAAGCTCGCCGGGCAGGCGGCGTTCGTGACGGCGGCCGTTTGGGTGGCAGCAAACTATCCCGCTGTAGACCCACTGCCGCCGTTCGCGCCCCCCGTCGGCCCCGTGCAGCCACTGCCTGACCTGACGCCGATCGCTGCGGCGGTCATTGCGGCGGCAGCGGCGACCGCGCTGGACGACCCGCCCCTGGATCGAGCGCATTGCGTTAGGGACTGCGGCTGGTCCTATCTTTCCGGGGGCATTCCATCCGTCAAGGGCTACGCCGGTTGCGTTGAGCTCTGCTTCAGGCGCCCTGCGAACTGCGAGCCCGATTGAATGCACAACGAGCAGACCGTTCTCCGGGTTCTCGGCGAGCTTCTAGCTCGAAGTGGGCACGTGCGCCGCGTTGCCTATTGCCGTCTGTCCGGGTTCACAATCGCTCTTCCGCAGGACGCCATCGTCGTGCCGGGAACCGGATTGTGGGACGATGTTGTCGAGTGCCTTGCGACACGGAAGGTTGTCCCTTTCTTGCCACGAGGCCTACCTGCTCTTGTGGCATGGGTCGATGATCAGTCGCTGCTCGTAGCTGAAGCAGCCAAGCCGAGCTTCTTCGGCGTCGTTGGTGTGCTTCTTGAGGACGCGGCAGCCGCCATCGTCGCTGAACATCGGTCGTGATCTGGTCCAGGCTGGTACTGCGAATTGCCTCAGCATCGCCCCTCTCCCACCTCTACCCGTCTTGCAGCCTCTCCAGCACCATTGTCTACCGGCAGGCGCAACACCCGTGACTCGAGCCGATCGACCTTCTGTCGGTGAGCGATCAGCGACGCCGGGTTGCGGCGCGAATCGGCTCGTGCGGGCGGGGTCCCGCGAGAGCGCGGCGTCAGGGAGAGCGGGCGCGCTTGAACGCGGCTGGTGTCATCGCCTCGAGGTCGAGTCCGAAGACCTCGCGATGCGTGCCGAGCCGCTCGAAGGCCCAGGTGAGGTACGCGCCGACGGGCACGTCGATGGCGCGGCAGGTGGCGACGATGCCAAGGAGCACGGCGGCGCGATGAGCCCCCTCGGTGCTGCCGGCGAAGAGCACGTTGAGCCGGAGCTTGGCGACGTTCTGGAACTCGCGCTCGGTGGGCGAGTTGTCGATCGGGACGTCGGGGTCGTCGATGAAGCGGTAGAGCGCGGCGCGGTGGTTGTCGTAGTACCGGACGGCGACGGCGAGCGGCTCGCTGGGCAGCAGCGAGGGCCCGATCGCCGCGCGCCAGGCGTCGAAGGCGTCGGCCAGCGGGCGGATCTGCTCCTGCCGATGCTGACGGAGGGCATCGCCGTGAAGACCGCGCGATCGAGCGGCCTCCTCCTCGCCGTAGATGGCGCCGAGGAAGCGACCGCCCTCGGCGGCGAGGTCGGGCTGAGTGCCCTCCGCGTCACGAAACTTTCGCCGACCGTGCGCGTTGCAGCCGGCCTCGATGACCGCGCCCGAGGCGTAGACGGCGTTGAGGCGGTGCTCGGCATCGGCGGTGAGCGTGCCCTGGAAGCGGGCGAGCTTCGCGACGGTGGCGTCGCCGGCCTTGTCGGCGGAGTACTGGAACACCGCGAGCCCGTCGTTCCGGAAGATGTCGAGGTAGCCGTTGTGGGCCGCCGGCAGGCCGGGCACGAGCACCTTCAGCCCCGTGCCGTCGGTGGCCATCCAGCTCCCGGCGAGGAGCTGCTTCCAATGCAGGCCGTCGATCGGCGCGAGGAGGTCCGCGGCGCGCTCGATGAAGCTCACGAGCGAGCCCATGGCGATGTGCACGCCGCGCTCCTCCAGATCGCGTCGGATCCGGTCGAGAGGCGTGAGCATCCCGAACTTCTGGTGGACGATCCACGCGAGGGCCTCGCATGTCATCTTCGAGCGGGCGTACGGCGCGGGCAGCGAGCGCGGTGTCGTGCGCGCGTCGCAGGAGCGACAGCGACAGGTGGTGCGGGTCACGACACGCCTGCGGACGTGCTCCTTGACGACGTGGAGCTTCTCCTCGACCAGCGTGTCGACCACGTCGAGCGCGGTGCCCCCGCAGCTCGCGCAGGCCGTGGGTCGGAGGTCGTGCACCTCGAGCTCGAGGTGCTGCGGGATCGGCCGGCGGCCCGTCGGAGGCGGTCGCTTGGCCTTGGGCTCGTCCTTGATCGGCCTGGTGGGAGGCTTCGGCCGGTCCTCGAACGCCCTCCGCGCGTCCTCGGTCAGGGTCGGCGGCGGCGGGAGCGGCTTCTTCTCCGGGTCCGGTCGGCGCCCCTTGCGCTTTACCGCCGCCAAGAGCTCCTCGACGCGCTCGGTCAGCCTCGCGACCGACTCGGTGAGCTTCGCGTTGATCGCGAGCAGCTCCGCGATCTGCGCTCGCTGCGCGGCGTTGTCTCGCAGCAGAGCTTCGACGTCGCGCACCCCCGCACGGGATCACGAAGGATCGAACGTGTCGATCCCCTTTCGACCGGGCGGCAACTCTCTGCGCCGGTACCACCCCCGGCGAGCCGCCGTGAAGTCGAGCCCGGCGAGGATGGACGCGAATGTCGCGCCGTCGACCTGCACCTGGGCCTGGGCCGCGTCGAACGACGGCAGCTGGAAGCTGCCCGCCTCGAGGCGCTTGGCCAGAACGCACCAGCCCGAGCCGTCGAACCAGAGCGCCTTGGCGATGTGCCGTCGCTTGTTGAGGAACAGGTAGAGGTGGCCGTCGACTGGATCGAGCTGCAGGCGCCGGACGGCGCCCGCGAGGGCGTCGAAGGAACCGCGCATGCTGATCGGCGCGACCGCCACGAAGACGCGCACGGTCGGGGAAAGGCTCAGCACGACCGCAGCACCTCGAGCACCCGAAGGAGGGTGTCGGCGCACACGTCGTCGCCGAGCTCCAGCTCGGCCCCCATCACCCGCAGCACGTACCGAGGCGGCGCCACCTGCTCCTTGATGCGCCCGGGCGGCAACAGCTCGACGAGACCGCCTCGCGCGCGGTCCTCGCTGCCCGGGCTGGCCCCCTTCCCCTTCACCCGCGCGAGGTTGTTCCGCCAGGCGTTGAGCGAGCGGCCGTCGACCCCGTGCGCGAGCGTCACGGCCCGGACGTCCCCGCCAGCGCGCGCCGCCTTCGCGAGCAGCGCCCGCGCTTCCCTCTCGTCCGAGATCTTCCGCCGCACCACCACCTCCGTGATGCCGAGCCTCGCCGAGGCGCTGCGGCGGATCACCCCGGCGTCGCTGAGCGGTCACCGTCCTCCAGCGACGGCGCGCGTGGCGACGCCGCCATCCGCGCTCGCCACTTTCGCACCGTTGCCTCGCAGCATCCGAGCTCACGAGCGATCGCGTAGGTGCTGACGCCGTCGGCCGCGAGGTCGATGATGCGGGCGCGCAGAACGAGGCGATGAGGCGCGCGCTGCCCGCGTGCGAGGTAGCGGACGAACCGACGCACCTCGTCCGGAAGGTCCAACGCTGGCGTCGCCGCGGCAGCCACGCCCGTCCTTCGGTCGCGAACGATCGCGCCTTCCCTGCCCGCAGCATTTCGATCCCACAACGTGCGATCGATCCCGAACAAACCTACATCGATGTCACTACGAACTTCGCGGACGCGGTACTAGAGAGAACCTGTCTCGGTCGCCTTCACTGGCCGGTTTTCAAGTGATCTCGACTGGCCGGTTTTGACCCGATCCCTGAGGGACGTGACCCGCTGACCGGAACGTGGCGCTCTTGGCCGTAATCGACAGCTCGCCGTCACTCGGCAGCGACGGCACCGCGGACCTCTTCCAGGAGCGCGACCCGCGCCTTGCGCCGGGTCTCGAACAGCCCGAGGACCCACACCGGGAAGTAGCTCTTGTAGAGGACGTACTCGAGGAGCGCGGTGTGGAAGAAGATCCCGACCGGGGCCTGCCGCTCCCACTCCCCCGTGCCGAGCTGCGCCCGCGCCAGGAAGCGCGCCGCGCGCTCGAGCGCGTCCCAATCGGGGTCCTCCGCCTCGAGCAGCGCCGTGAGCGCCCACGCGGTCTGCACGACCTGCCCCTCGTCGGCCTCGACGTAGGTGTTCGCGTGGACGGCGTGGCGCTCACCCCAGCTCCCGTCGGGTCGCTGGTGCGCCTTGAGCCACGCGCAGGCCTTCCGGATGTACGGATCGATCGCCGGGGTGCCCGCGGCGCGGAGGCCGCGGATGCCGAACATCGTCCCGTAGATGTAATGGACGCCCCATGCACCAGGCCAGGTCCCGTCGGGGAGCTGGAGCCGCCGGAGATGCGCCGCGGCGCGCGCGATGGCCTCCGGGACCCCCGCGAGCTCCGGTCGCTTCAGGAGGTGAGGCCGCTCGTGCGCGACCTTGGCGAGGAACGCGACGCACGACGCGGTGCACTCCGCGTAGCCCATCTCGGTCATGGAATCCCCGAACATCTCGGCCGGGTTCAACCACTCGAGCGAGAACGGGACCTTGCGCGGCTCGTAGCTGCCGAAGCCGCCGTCGGACCCCTGGCAGCGTAGGACGAACGCGGCGCCCATCGCGAGGTCGTCGTCGGTGGGGCCGCCGTCGACGTCCGCCTCGAGGCGACCGAGCAGCGCCTCGGCCGTGCAGTCCGACACGGGCCAGCCGTGCCAGCCCCACGAGAACGGGTAGCCACCCTTGGAGTCGATGCGGTAGTTCTCCGCGTACCCGGGGAACGTCCTGCGGATCTGCTGCGTGAAGAGGAAGTGATCGGCCTTCCGCTTGGCCTCCGTGACGTCGACGTGCGGCGCGGCGGCGACGAGCGCCTGCAGGGCGAAGCCGGTGTCCCAGATCGCCGAGCGCGCGCCCGTGACGCGCGTGCCGTCGCGGTCGTCCTCCCACAGCCACCCGTCGAACTTGCGCACCGCCTCCGCGGCGTCCGGATCCGAGCGGTCGGCCACCCAGAGCGCCAGGATGTTGAGCAGCCCGCTCACCGGAGAGATGGAGGTGTGGCTGGACGTCCGCATCTCCCAGCGGATCACGTCGCGCACCTTCTCGAGCGAGCGGCGCCTCCCCTTCTGCGTGCGCAGGCGGTCGACGACGCGGAGCGCCTCGTAGGACGCCTTCAGGATCCGTCCGGGCTCCTCATACAGGTCCTCGCGCCGCAGCTCGGTGCGGGCCGCTGCGAAGTCCACCGACTCGAACCCCTGCGGGTAGAGCTCCTCGCGGAGGTCCTGGGTGAGCGCCGTGACCGGCGCCTGGAACCTCTCCCCGTACAGCGTGGCCATCGAGAGGTAGATCAGCCTCGTGTGGCAGTAGTACCGCGAGGGGTGAATGGGCAGCGCCGTCGGCAGCTGCCAGAGTTCCGGGATCACCGGGTTCACGCCGTCCCAGCCGTAGAGGTTCAGGAGGGACAGCCAGAACTTCCCCCAAGACGGGATCGCCTGCACGCCGCCCTCCCGCGCGAAGAAGGCGCGCGCCGGCGCGAGCAGCGGATCCTCCTCGGAGAGCCCCAGCACCCGCGCGGCCACGTACACGAGCGTCGTCACGAAGAGCGACGGCTCGGTGACCTCCGAGAGGCCCCACGTGCCCTCGGGCAGTCGGGTGCGCTCGAAGTGGGTCAGCAGCCGGCGCCGCCGAGTCTCGTCGATGGGGAGCCCCATGACGTGGAACGCGAGGACGTACTGGGCGGCCAACATGGCGCACCAGATGCACTCGCCCTCCCATGATCCGTCCTCGTCCTGGAGCGCGAGCAGCGCCTTCGTCCCCCGCTCCAGGGCCTGGGCAGGATCCCAGCGATCTTGCCCGGTGCGCGCGGCGTGGCCCGCCGCGCTCGGCAGCTCGACGACGTCGGCCTTCGCCGCCGACGCGCGCAGCGCGCCCGCGTAGCGATCCTCCGCCGGTCGCGGCAGCTCCTTGGAGGGCCGCGCCTCGGTGAGGCCGAGGGCGCCGGCCATGAGCCAGCGGATGCGCGAGCCGAGCTCCCCGGTGACGTTCTTGACGTGACCCCACTGCGACGAGCCCGCGCCCTGCTTCGCGAGCTTGCGCGACGCGACAGCGAGCGCCTTCAAGAACGACGAGCCGAACAGCGCAGGGCTCGTCTCTGCGCACGCGAGGAACCGCATGGTGCGCACGCGCTCGATCGGGCTCTGGCGCCACAGGTCGTAGATCGCGCTCCGGATCTCGATGACCTCGTCATGGGTGTCGGCGAAGACCTCGTAGAGGGCGATCGCGAGCATCTCGGGGACGCGGCTCTTCGCGACCCGCTCTTTCCGATAGCTGGCGAAGCTCGGCGCGCTCGCGAGCGCCCGCGCGTCCTGAAACCCGAGCGTCATCCCGAGCGCGGTGAGCGGGTGGTGATGCCCGACGGCGTCCCCGACGAGCGAGAGGCCGGGGCGCCCAAACATGACGCGCGAGCGCGTCTGGTTCGTCGCCCAGGAGATCTCACCCTTCACGAGGGCGCGCCGGAACGGGCCCCGCAGCACCTCCGGGAGGGCGGGCGCATAGCTCTCGAAGAGCACGGCCTCCTTGTCGCGGCTGGTGCGGAGGGACAGCGGGACGTCGAGGCAGATCCGCACCTCCCGCGGCGAGAGCCGGTAGGAGAGGATGGGGCCGGGCGCGCCGAGGAACACGTGCCCGTAGCCCTCGAACGGCAGCTCCGAGTCCTCGAGCAGGATGCCGGCCATGCGCGAGTACGTGCCCGCGTTGGAGCTGATCCCGAGCGCAGCGTGCGCGACGCTCGACCGCCCGGACGCGCCCACGATCTGCTCTGCGAACACCGTCCGCGGCGCGCCGCCCCTGACCTGGTAGTTCAGGTTCTGCCCCGCGACGCGCGTGGCCTTGGCGTGCTCGACGTACTGGACGGTGGGCAGGCTGGTGACGTGGGTGCGCAGCGACTCGACGAGGCGCTCGTGGTGGAGGCTGTGGCCGAACTGGCCCGTCTCGTACGGCAACACGATGGCGCGCGTCCCGTCGTCGGGGAAGAGCACGAAGCCCCGGCCCGTGGGGTAGGCCTCCGGCGGCTCGAAGGGCACCCCGATGTCCTGGAGGATCTGGACTGCCGGCGGGTGAAGCCACTCCCCGGCGAGGCGGCCCGCCGCCTTCGGGTTCGCCTCGAGCAGGAGGACGTCGGCGCCGCGCCGCGCGTAGTACGCCGCGGTCACGCAGCCGACCGGCCCCGCCCCGATGATGGCTACGTCATAGGACTTCTGATCGTTTCGCATCGGTGCCGCCCTGCCGTTCGATCGCCGAGAGTCACTCCGCCGCTTCGTCGCTCGCGCCACGCTTCCCGCGGTTGAGCTCCGCCGACGCGAGCCCCCGCCCTTCCTCGCCCCCAGACTTGTGCGCCTCTCGCGCCAGGTGCTCCTCCCACTTCTTGATGGTGAACGCCTGGAACGCGTGCACGGCGGGCGAAATCTCGGCGAAGGGCTCCCGCCAATGCCGCTCCCAGCCGATCTGCTCGGCCTCCACGGCGGTGCCGTCCTCGTCCAGGAGCGGCTTCACCTGGATGCGGTTGGCGATCTTGATGATGGGCTCCATGAGGAACCGGGGAATGGAGAGCGGCAACCCCGGGACCTTGAAGTTCTTGAAGTGGAAGAGGAAGAACCCGATGGTGGTCCGTTCGTCGACGGGGAGCACCATGAGCCAGTGCTTGATCTGATCGTCGGTGTTCGACCATTGATACGGATACTCGTAGCCGAGCTTCATCGAGTTCGTGTCGACGCGCCCGCGGTCGATGAACTTGGCGCCGATGCCCCCGTAGCCGACCTTCGTGTCGTAGGAGACGAACACGCCGCGCTCGTTCGTCTCGAGCGACGTCAGCTTGGAGTCGGCGAACGGCTTCCACTTGCGGTGGAGGAACTCGTGGGTGAAGTCGCAGACGTTCTCCAGGATCATCGAGTGGTGCGCTTGCCATTTCACCTCGATGGGGACGCACGCCCAGCGGTCCTCGCCCTCGAGATCGGGGATGTGCGGCATGGGCACGGCGTCCGCCCTCTCGGCGTCGCCGAAGAAGACCCACACCAGGCCATAGCGCTCTCGGATCGGGTACGGCCGGATGCGACACTGCGGCATCTTCATCCCGAACAGCTCGTGCGGGACGTCGGCCAGCGCCCCCGAGGGCCCCACCGCCCAGCCGTGGTACTGGCACCGCAGGAGCTCCCCCTCCACGACGCCCAGGCTGAGCGGGAGGTGGCGGTGGGGGCAACGGTCCTCCACCGCGTGGAGCGCGCCGCGGTCGTCGCGGTAGACGGCGACGTTCGTGCCCCAGAAGGTCGCGCGGCGCACGGCCTTCGGCGGCAGATCCCGCGAGAGCGCGACCGCGTACCAGTAGTTCGGGTCGAGCCCCGCCGCGCGCGCCTTCTGGCGCTTGTTCTTTCCGTCCTCGAACGACGGGGGGGGCGCGTGGCCGCCCGTCACGCCGCTGCCCCTTGGCGCCCCTTGCCTGCCGGCTTCGGCTTGGGCGCCTCGCTGGCGCCGCTCGCCGTGAGGCTGGGGCTCTGCGGGACGAGGCCGCGCTCGGCGAAGTGCGCGTACGCCTCGTGGATGGCCGTCCGGATGTCCGTGGGCGAGAAGCCGAGCTCACGCTGCGCCTTGGACGTGTCGGCCTTGCGCTGCATGTTGAGCAGCCGCACCGCGGCCGGCGTGAAGCGCTGCTGCACGTTCGGGAAGAAATTCGAGAGCACGAACGTGGACACGTGGGCCATCGTCTTCATCAGCGGCACCGGCACGCGGAACCGCGGCCGCGGGCGGCCCGTGGCCTCCTCGAAGACGTCCATCAGCTCGTCCACCGTCGCGTAGCTCGTGGACAAGATGTACCGCTGGCCCGTTCGCCCGCGCTCCATCGCGCGGACGTGCCCGTCGACGAGATCCCGCACGTTCACGAAGTCGAACCCGCCCGGCGGGTAGCCGCGGAGCCGACCGTGGGCGAAATCGAGCAGCGTCCGACCCATGCGCGACGGCTTGAAATCCCAGGGCCCGAGGACGGCGCACGAGGTGGCGACGAGCGCGTCGACGCCGTCCACGCACGCCTTCAGCACCTCGTGCTCGACGAGCGACTTGGTCCTGCCGTACGGGAGGTGCTCGGTGAACGGGTAGAACGGCTGCGACTCGTCGCTGGCCTTGGAGGGATCGTCCAGATCGTACCCGACGGCGCTGAGCGATCCGGTCACCACGGTGCGCTTGACGCCGCACTCGCCGGCCGCCCGCAGCACGTGGGCCGTCCCGAGGACGTTGCACGCGTAGAGGTCGCGCAGGTCCTTCTCCGTGCCCGAGAGCGTGGAGACCCGCGCCGCGACGTGGAACACGTGATCGGCGCCCCGAACGCCGGCGAGCACCTCCTTCGCGCTCCGCAGATCGGCGTACGCTCGGTCGAGCTTCTTCCCGGTGGCGCGCTCGAGCGCGTCCATGACGTGGTCGTGCTCGTGAGACCGAAGCAGGACGCGGACCTCGTGCCCTTCGGACAGCAGGCGGTGGACGAGGTTCGCCCCCACGTGGCCGGCCGCGCCGGTGACCAGGATCTTCCCTCCGAGCTCGCGCCGCGGCTGGAGCTCGAACGCCTTCTGCTTCTCCGACATGGTGCTTCCTTGCTCGAGCGGTGGGTGCGTGGAGGATCGAGCTCCGCGGGTGACGGCAGCGGACGGCGGCACGACCGACGGGAGCGTGGCCGTCGGGCGCTGGGGCCGACCGGCCACGCCGGCGCGCGCCCGGTCGAGGAGGGCGCGGAGCGCGGCGTCGCCCTCCTGCCGCGAGGGGGCCCCCGCCGCGGCGACGGCGGCCTCGAACACCGCCATCACGAAGGCCCGCGACACGGTGGGCGCGCGACCCGGGACGAGCGCGTCGCCGCCTAGCTCTACCTCGCGGAGCGTGCCGAGCGCCAAGGCGAGCGGGACGGCGCAGAACAGGCGGATCTGCCCGCCCGCCTCCGACATGGGCCACGCGACCGTGTACTCCTCGGCCCGCGTGAGGTGCTCCCTGGCGCGGGCGGAGAGGGCGCGCAGCAAGGCGACGCCCTTCGCTCGCTCCTGGGGCTCGAGGACGCGAGCGAGGTCGAGCCCGTGCTCGGCGGCGGCGCCCACGGGGAGGAAGCAGTCGCCTCGCACGGCGTCGTCGGCCACGTCCTTCAGGATGTTCACGAACTGCAGACCGAGGCCGAAGCTGACGGCGCGCGCATCCACCTCACGACGCGCCTTCGGATCCATGGGGCACGCGATGGCGAAGAGATCCGTGAGCAGCTCTCCCACCGTCCCGGCGACGTAGTAGCAATACTTCTCGAGATCGGCGACGTCGCGGAGCCGCAGTCCGCCCTCCTCGTCCGCGCGCACCGAGTACGCGCGCATCCCGCGCGACATCTCCAGCACCCGCGGCTCGATGGCCTGCCGCTGCACCTCCGGCAGCGCGGAGAAGACGCGGAAGACCGCGCCGGCGCCCGAGCAGAGCTCGGCCTCCAGAGGCGTGGGGCCGAGCCCCGCCGCGACCGACCGCCGCTCGAAGTCGGCGGCGCCGCTCGCGTCGGCGGCCGCCGCACCACGAAGGGCGGCGTCGAAGGCGTCGAAGAGCGACTGCCGCACCGCGGGGGGAACGCGGCGGTCGTCCTCTACGGTGTCGACCACCCGGCAGAGCAGATACGCGACGCACACCGCGCGGCGCAGATCCGCCGGGAGGTTCTGGATCGAGAGCGCGAACGTGCGCGAGACGCCAGGCAGCAGGCGGTCGCAGACGCCCAGGTCCTCGGCGCAGGCAGCCGCCGACCGAGGCGCGACGCCGGAGGGCGGCCCCGAGGCGTCCTCGGCGTCTTCCGCGGGCGCGTCCTCACGGACGGCGTCGGCCCCATCGGGCGCGCGAGGCGGGACGTGCGCCGCAGCGGCGGAGCCAGCGCGGAGCGAGGCCAGCGCCTGCTCGGCGGCCTCGAGGTTCACCCGCCGCGCGTCGGCGATGCGGTTCGCGACGATCTGGATCTCCTCGTTCACGGCGCCCGCCTGGATGGCGATGTTGCGCGCGTGCAGCCGCATGTGGCCGCTCTGGATGCCCTCGGCGGAGAGCGCGCGGAGAGCGCCCAGGTTCTGGGCGAGCCCCGCCGCGCAGATGACGGCGGCGAGCTCTCCGGCGGACTGCACGCCCACGATCTTCCGGTTCGCCTTCACCACCGGGTGCACGCTGATGACGCCGCCGACGGTCCCGACCGCCATGGGCATCGTCATGCGTCCGACCAGGAACGTCCCGTCGGCGTGCGTCTCCACGCGCCACGTGGAGAGCGCCGTGTAGCGCCCGCCGCGGGCCGCGTACGCGTGCGCCCCCGCCTCGATCGCCCGCCAGTCCTGGCCGAGAGCGATGAGCACGGCGTCGACGCCGTTCATGATGCCCTTGTTGTGCGTGGAGGCGCGGTACGGGTCCCGCTCGGCGAAGACGCTCGCCTCCTCGATCCGCTTGGCGAGCGTGAGGCCGCTGTCGCACCCCTTGCCCTCGAGCGCCGCGACGGGGACGCGCCCGGTGACGGTCACGAGCCTGCGGTCCGCCAGGTTCGAGAGGATGCGGAGGCCCACGCGCCCTCCCGTGAGCTCGGCGACGCGCGGCGCGAGCGTCTCGCACATCGTGTTGATCGCGTTCGCCCCCATGGCGTCGCGCACGTCCACCAGGAGGTGGACGACGAGCATCGGGCCGAGCGGATCCGAGGCGTCCGACGCGCCGAGCTCGCGGACCTCCAGATCGAACGCCCCACCGCCGAAGTCGCAGAGCACCTTGTTGGTCGCGTTGGCCGCCCCGAGGATCTCCGCCTTGGCGGCGAGGAGCGCGGCGCGCGCAGCGTGGACGTCCGGGACGTCGAGGATCTGGATCTGCCCGATCATGTGCGGCGCGCCGACCTCGGCGCGCACGCCGCCCCCGGCCCGGATGAGCTTCGAAGCGTGGCTGCACGCGGCGACGACGCTCGCCTCTTCCACCGCCATCGGGACGACGTAGTCGCGCCCCTCCACCGACATGTTGACGCAGAGGCCGAGGGGCAGCCCCATCACGCCGACCGCGTTCTCGACCATGTGGTCCGCTTGGTCGTCGCTCAGCCCCGCCCCGCTCGACAGCACGCGGAGCTCGTCGGCGACGACGCCCGTGGCCTCCGCCGCGCGCTGCCTGCGCGCCGGCATGTCGAGCCTGAAAAACCCAGGAAGCTCGCTCGTTTTGCTCATGTGCCAACCAGCCCCCGGCGGCGCCCGCGCGGGCAACGCCGGTCCTTTACCTCGAAACGGCCAAACAGGGAAACCCGATAGAAACTGCGAACGGAGCTACGCAGCCCTCCCGCTTGCCGTAGCGCCGCGCTCGCTCTACGGGGCAGGGGCGGCCGCGGTTCATCGCGGTTCCCAGGCCTGCCGACCATGTTCAAGAGAATCCTCATCGCCAACCGAGGTGAGATCGCCTGTCGTATCCAACGGACGTGCCAGCGTCTGGGGATCGAGTCGGTCGCCATCTACTCCGACGCGGACGCCGAGGCGCCCCACGTGCGCGCCGCCACCGCCGCGGTCCGGGTAGGCCCTCCGCCGGTCAAGGAGAGCTACCTCGACGTGGCCGCGATCCTCGACGCCGCCCGCGCCACCGGGGCGCAGGCGATCCATCCGGGCTACGGCCTGCTCAGCGAGAAGCAGGAGTTCGCCCGCGCCGTCCGCGAGGCGGGGCTCGTGTTCATCGGCCCGCCGGAGCGGTGCCTCGACGCCTTCGGCGACAAGATCAAGGCGCGCGACGTCGCCCGGCGGGCGGGCTCGTCGCCCCCTCCCGGCACCGACGGCCCGGTGAGCGCCGAGGACCTCGCAGGGCTCACCCGGGAGGCCGAGCGCATCGGCTACCCGCTCCTCGTCAAGGCGGCGGGAGGCGGCGGGGGCATCGGCATGCAGCTCGTGGACGATCCCAGCAAGCTCGCGAGAGCCGCCAAGTCCTGCTCGGACCGCGGCGCGTCCGCGTTCGGCGACCCGCGCGTCTACATGGAGCACTACATCGCGTCGCCGCGGCACATCGAGGTGCAGGTCCTCTGTGACAAGCACGGCACCCGCGTCGCGCTCGGCGAGCGTGAGTGCAGCCTGCAGCGCCGTCACCAGAAGATCGTGGAGGAGACGCCCTCGCCCGCCGCCTTCTTCGAGGGCCCAGACGGCGCACGGCGCCGCGCCGAGCTCCTCGAGAGCGCCGTGCGCATCGTGGCGAGCGTCGGGTACGAGGGCGCGGGGACGGTCGAGTTCGTCGCCAGCCAGGGCGGCGACATCTACTTCTTGGAGGTCAACGCGCGGCTCCAGGTGGAGCACTGCGTGACGGAGATGGTCACCGGCGTCGATCTCGTCGAGGAGCAGATCCGCGTCGCCGCCGGCGAGCACCTCTCGGCGCGCGCCGCCGCGCCGGAGCAGAGGGGCCACAGCGTGGAGGCGCGCGTGTACGCGGAGAACCCGCAGAAGATGTTCGCGCCACAGCCCGGCAAGCTCGCGCGGCTCCGCTGGCCGGCGGCTTCGCCCGATCTGCGGATCGAGACCGGGGTCGTCGAGGGCGGCGAGGTGACGCCGTTCTACGACCCCATGATCGCCAAGGTCGTCGCGTGGGCGGAGACGCGCGGCGCCGCGCTGGATCGACTGGACCAAGCCCTGGGCGCCACGGAGCTCGAGCTCGTCGGGCCCGCCGGCCCCGCCGCCACGAACCTCGGCTTCTTGCGCGCGCTGCTCGCCGCCGAAGAGGTGCGCGGCGGGACGTACGACACGACGCTCGCGGAGCGGCTCGCGAAGAGCCTGCGCTGACCGCGGCCGTGGCGTGCGGCTCCTCGCGTCGGTACGATGCGCCCATGGGACGCGCGCGACCGCTCGGGATCTCGGCGTGGGTGCTCTTCGCGGCGTGCGCGGCCTGCTCGGCCGGGAGCGACGACACGGGCGGCGGCGCGGCGGACGGCGCGGCGGGTCCGGGGGCCACGACCGGCGCCGGCTTCAGCACCGGCGCGTCGACGGCGAGCGGCCCCGGGGGAGGCTGCTCGGCCGAAGCGAAGCTCATCTACGTGGTCTCCACCGACCACGCCCTGTACTCGTTCGACCCTCAGATCCCGGGGACCGCAGCCTACCAGCTCGTGGGCGCGCTCACGTGCCCCTCCGCGGGTGGGCCGCAGTCCATGGCCGTGAGCCGCGACGGGACGGCGTACGTGTTCTACGACAGCGGCGAGCTCTTCCGCGTCAGCACCGTCGACGCGAGCTGCCAAGCGACCACCTACGCGCACCCGGTCCAGCAGGGCTTCAACCAGCTCGGCATGGGCTTCACCGCCGCGGCCCCCGACTCGGAGGAAGAGGTGCTCTACATCGTGAGCCCTGCCTTCGGCCTCGCGACCGTGGCGTTCCCTTCCCTCGCGGTCACGCAGACGGGCGCCCTCGTCGAGGCCGCCGAGCTCACCGGGGGCCCCGACGCGAAGCTCTTCCGCTTCGCCGCGGGGACCGCCGCGCTCGCGGAGATCGACCTCGGGACCTTCGGCCTCTCGCCGGTGCACACCTTCAGCGAGCTCGCCGGCACGCAAGCGTGGGCGTTCTCGCGCTACGCAGGCAAGTTCTACATGTTCACGTCGCCGGGCGCCGACATCGCGTCGACCACCACGGAGTACGATCCGTTCTCGGACACGTCGACGGTTCGGGACGCGGACGTGGGGTTTACGATCGTGGGCGCCGGGCAGTCGACCTGCGTGCCCGCGCCCCCGCCCATGTGACCGGCTGATGTAGTATCGGCCGATCATGACCGCCCTGGAGCGCGCCGAAGCCTGGATTCGCCACGACCCCGATCCGAAGACGCGCGCGGACCTCTCGGCGCTCGTCGCCTCCGCGCGCGAAGGGGACGAGCGGGCCCAGAAGGATCTCGCCGACCGCTTCGCCGGGCCCCTCGAGTTCGGCACCGCCGGGCTCCGGGGCGTCATCGGCGCCGGCGAGAGCTGCATGAACACGGCGGTCGTCCGCAGGACGACCTACGGTCTCGGCACGTACCTCTTGGCGGACCCGAAGCTCGACGCGAGACGGCGCGGCGTCGCGATAGGCTACGACGGCCGCAGGATGAGCCGCGCGTTCGCGGACGACACCGCCGCGGTCCTGGCCGCGCTCGGGGTCCCGAGCTTCGTCTCTCCCGGCGTGTGCCCCACGCCGGTCGCCGCGTACGCCACGACGCGGCTCGGCGCGGCGGCCGCGATCATGGTGACGGCCAGCCACAACCCCCCCGAGTACAACGGCTACAAGGTCTACTGGGAGAACGGCGCCCAGATCATCCCCCCACACGACAAGGGCATCGCGGCGCAGATCGTGCGCGCGCCCGCCGCCGACGCCGTGCCTCTCATGCCGCTCGCGGAGGCGCGCGAGCGCGGGATCGTGCGCGACTTCCCCGAAGATCTGGAGCCGAGCTACCTCGCCGCGGTGCAGGCGCTCTCGGTCGCGCAGGGGGGGGACCGCGCCGCCCCGATCGTGTACACGCCGCTGCACGGCGTCGGCAACCGGCTCGTCCGGGAGACGCTGTCGCGGGCAGGCTTCACGCGCGTGGAGAGCGTCGCCGAGCAGGCGGAGCCCGACGGGGAGTTCCCGACCGTCGCCTTCCCGAACCCCGAGGAGAAGGGCGCGCTCGATCTGTCGTACGCGCTCGCCGACAGGATCGGCGCCGACATCGTCCTCGCGAGCGATCCGGACGTCGATCGCCTCGCCGTGGCGATCCGGCAGCCGGGCGAAAGCGGGTTCGTGCAGCTCACCGGCAACCAAGTGGGGGTGCTCCTCGGGCACTACGTCCTCACCGAGGGCCCACAGGTGCCCGGCCGCGCCGTGCTGGCCTCGTGCGTGTCGTCGCCGCAGCTCGGCGGTATCGCCGCGTCCTTGGGCGTCCACTACGAGGAGACGCTGACCGGCTTCAAGTGGATCGCGAACCGCGCGATGGAGCTCGAGCGCGAGCGCGGTCTCTCCTTCGTGTTCGGCTACGAGGAGGCGCTCGGGTACACCATCGGCCCGCTGGTCCGCGACAAGGACGGCATCGGCGCCGCGCTGCTCTTCGCGGAGCTCTACGCCCGCCGCCGGGCCGAGGGCAAGACGATGCTCGACGTGCTCGAGGCCATCGCGCGAGAGCACGGCCTGTGGGCGAGCAGCCAGCTCAGCGTGACGATGAAGGGCGCTGACGGCGTCGCCCAGATCCAGGCCGTGATGGCGCGCCTGCGCGCCGCGGCAGTGGATCGCGTCGGACCGCTCTCGGTCGTCGCGTTCAGCGACGTCATGGCCGGCACCCGGACCCAGGGAGGCGAGACGACGAAGCTCGCGCTCCCCCCGAGCGACGTCCTCTTCTACGAGCTCGAGGGCAAGAGCCGCATCATCGCGCGGCCGAGCGGGACGGAGCCGAAGATCAAGATCTACTTCGACGTCCGGGAGCCGATCACGCCGGGCGAGCCGCTGGCGGACGCGGAGGCGCGGGCCGCCGCCCGCATGGCGGAGCTCAAGTCGGCCTTCGCCGCGATCGCCGGCCTCGCCTGAGGCCGCGGTGTAAGAAGGCGCTCCGAGCGGCCGTTCTCGAGGGGTCCGCGGCGCCCCGCGCCGTTCCCCCCCGCCGGAGGTCTCCCGTGCCCCAGCTGTCCCTCGTCGCCCGTCGCGGCGCCGCGCTCCTCGTCCTCTCGGCCGTGATCGCCGGCTGCGGCGGGGCGCCGCCGCCCGCAGGCGCCGCGGCGGGGCCCATGCACACCGAAGCCGCGCCCGCCGACGAGCCCGCCCCCGCGCCCGAGAGCCCGGCCCAGGCGCCCGTCGCGCCGGCGGATCGCATCGGATCGGCGCCGGCGCCCCGGGGCGCGACCGCGCCCGCCGGCGCGAAGGCCGCGCCTTCCGACCGAGCGAAGGCGCCCGACGCGATGATCATCTTCACCGGCGAGCTCGCCATGCTGGTCGCCCCCGGCCAAGACGCCGCGGCGATGGAGTCCGCGGTGCTCGTGGCCGAGGAGGTCGGCGGCCACCTCGCGGGCCGCGGCAACGACTTCGTCAAGGTGAAGGTCCCCTCGGCTCGCTTCCGCGAGGTCATGACGCGCCTCGAGAAGCTCGGGGAGGTGACGCAGCGCTCGGTCAGCGCCGCGGACGTCACCGCGGAGTTCAAGGACCTGGAGGTCCGCCTCGAGAACCTCCGCGCTACGCGCAAGCGCATCGAGGAGTTCATGGCGCGCGCCGCCAACATGACGGAGCTCTTCCAGGTGGAGCGGGAGCTCGAGCGCGTGACGACCGAGATCGACACGATCCAGGGCCGGCTCCGCTTCCTCCGCGAGCACGCCGCCCTCAGCGTGATCACGCTCCGGGCCACCCCCAAGCCCAAGCCCGTCATCGCCGACGGCCCGAAGCCGCCTCCGCCGCCGTCGCGGCCCGACCCGCGCGCGATCGATCTGCCGGTGTCCTGGCTCGGCACGCTCGGGATCGATCAGCTCATCCGCCTCTAGACCCGAACCCCATGCTCCGACCGCACCGAAGGCTCCCCATGCGCACCCTCGCCTCCCTCGTCCTGCTCCCGCTCGCGCTGCTCACCGGCTGCGCGCGCGCCCCTCACGTCACCGCGCCCGACGACTTCGCCGCGCTCGACGGCGACGGGCCCTTCGCGTTCCGCGCGACGAACGCGTCCGGGGTGGTCCTCGGGGTGCGCACGGAGAAGAACGAGCCCCGCGGCAACCTCGACTTCTGGGCCCAGGCGCTCCACCACAAGCTCACGAAGGCCGGCTATCGCCACGCCGGATCGAGCGCCCTGACGACCGAAGCGGGCGTCGCCGGCAAGCGGCTCACCTACGAGATCGACCGCGGGGGGCGCGTCCAGGAGTACTGGCTTACCGTCTTCGTCGCCGGCGACCGAGTCATCGTCGTCGAGGCAGGCGGCGACACCGCCTTCTTCGACGACAAGACCGAGGCGCGCGTCCTCGCCGCGATCAAGACGCTCTCGCTCGGGTAGGGGGCACCGACCGATGGGCCGCGCCGCCGGGCCGCGCGCGCGCGCTACGCCGAAGGCGCCGAGAACTCCGCGACGGCCACGTAGTGCAAGACGCGCTGGCACGGCGCAGAGCCGGTGCTGCCCGAGCAAGCGTCCTCTCCGCTGAAGCGCTCGCGCTTGTCCCAGAGGTTCCGCATCACCTCGCTCGTCACGTCGTGCCCGCCCTCCTTGCAAGAGCGATCGGTGCAGGGCAGGACGAACAGCGCGGGGGCGTGCTCGACCACGACGCGCTTGACGTGCGCGGTCTCCGCGAGGGCGTGGTCGGCGCGGCGCTCCTCGACTTCCAAGCGGAGGCTCGTCAGGTTCGGGACGACGGAGAGGAGCCGCGGCGCCTCTGTCTCTCTTCGACGGCGCTCGGCCGCTCTCTCAGCCGCCTCCCGGTTGCGGGGCCTCAAGAGGCTTCCTCGGACTCTTCACCGTAGGGGTTCTCTTGGGGGCCGGGGACGATCCCGGCGATGTCGGGGTCCACGCCCGGCTCGGTCGTCCGCGTCGCCTTCTCCGCCGCGCGCTCCTTGCGACGTTGCTCTTTTTCGCGCTGTCGGTCTTGCCGCTGGCGCTCCTTTTGTCTCTTGCTGACGTTGGGGTTGGACATGAGCACCTCCAGGCGGATGAGACCCCGACCAACGAGTGTCGGAGCAGACCGCTCCGCTCAACCTGACGTCGAGATCGGATTGGTCTGGCCAGAGCCGCGACGCATCGCGATCTCAGTTCGGGCATGGACCATAGTCGAAGACGGCATTTCCGCAAGCTCCGTGGACCTCCCGGGGGCACCGGAAAGGAGCCGGAAACGGCCGGAAGACCTCGGGATACGCTCGCCCGCATGCAGAAGCTGTCGCTCGGCCTCGTCCTGCAGCTGGCGCTCGCGCTCGCCGCCGCCTTGGCCCTGCCGCGAGAGGCGCGCGCCGACGGCCTCGAGCAGGTCCGTGCCCGCGGCGCGCTCGTCTGGGGAGGCGATCAAGAGGGCGGCGGGCCCTACGTCTACCCCAAGGATGGCGCCCCGGATCAGGTGACCGGGTTCGAGGTGGAGCTCGCGGACCTCATCGCCGCGGAGCTCGGCGTGACGGCGCGCTTCTTCCAAGGCAACTGGGACAAGCTCCCCGATCTCGCGCGCGCGGGGCAGATCGATCTCGTCCTCAACGGGTACGAGCTCACGCCGGAGCGGCTCGCGGTGATGGAGGCGACGAAGCCGTACTACGTCTACGGCCTCCAGCTCGTCGTGAAGCGCGGCTCTCCGCTCGACGGCTGGGACGCGCTCGGGCGGGCCAAGAAGCCGAAGGTGGGCGTCCTCGGCGGATCGGCGGCGGAGGTGCTGGTGAACGAGCGGCTCGGCGCCGGCGCCGCCATCTCCTACGACGGCAACACCGACGCGATGAGCCACGTCGTGACCGGCAGGCTCGACGCCACGGTCCAGGACACGCCCATCGTCGCGTTCTACGCGCCCCGCTTCCCTGCCCTCGTCCCCGTCGACGCGCCGCAGGCGGAGGGGTCCTACGTCATGTACGCGAAGAAGGGGGAGGTGACGCTCGTCGCCGCGGTCGACGCCGCCCTGATGAAGCTGCACGGCTCCGGGAGGCTCGAGCGCCTCTACCGGACCTACGGCCTCTGGAACGCCCAGCAAGAGAGGCTCGCGCAGCACCTGGGCCCTGCCCCCGCGACGCCCGCTCCCGCGCCGAGCGCCGCGGGAGCGCCGCTCCCCGGCCCCGAACCGCCCCCGCCGATCCGGGCAAGCGAGCGGCTGCGGGGCCTCGCGGTGGTCTCCGCCTACTCGGGCACCTTGCTCTCGGCCGCCGGCGTCACCGTGCTGCTCTCGGTGGTGTCGTTCCCGCTCGCCGTCGCGGTGGGGCTCGCCGTGGCGCTCGGCCGCCTCTACGGCCCGCGATGGCTCGCCCGAGCGCTCTCGGTGTACGTGGAGATCCTCCGCGGCACGCCGCTCATGCTGCAGCTCTACTTCCTGTTCTTCTTCTTGCCCGAGCTCGGGGTGGAGCTGCCCGCGTACGCCACCGCGATCGTCGGGCTCGCGGTGAACTACTCGGCGTACGAGAGCGAGATCTATCGCGCGGGCCTCCAGGCGGTGCCGCCGGGGCAGATGGAGGCGGCCGTGTCGCTCGGCATGACCCGGACGCAGGCCCTCCGCTTCATCGTCGTGCCCCAGGCGACGCGCCTGGTGATCCCCCCGGTCGTGAACGACTTCATCGCGCTCTTCAAAGACACGAGCGTCTGCTCCGTGGTCACGGTGGTGGAGCTCACCAAGCGGTACTCGATCCTCAACATGAGCACCCAGGCGACCATCGAGCTCACGCTCATGACGGGGCTCTTCTACCTCGCGATGAGCTGGCCCCTGGGTCACCTCTCGCGCAAGCTGGAGCGGCGCCTGGGCGCCCGTCCGATCACCACATGACGACGCCCATGATCAGCGTGCGCGGGGTGACCAAGCGCTTCGGGCCCACGCCTGCCCTCGAGGGCATCTCCCTCGACGTGCCGAAGGGCGAGGTAGCGGTCGTCATCGGCCCGAGCGGCTGCGGCAAGTCGACGCTGCTCCGCGCCATCAACGGGCTGCTCCCCTTCGACGAGGGCGAGATCCGCGTGGGGAAGCACACGATCTTGCCCCACGTGGATCCGAGAGCCGACGCGGATCTGCTCTGCGAGGTGCGCAAGACGGTGGGGATGGTGTTCCAGGCGCTCCACCTCTTCCCGCACCTCGACGTGCTGGGGAACCTCACCGAGGCGCCCGCGCGGGTGCTCGGCGAGCTGCGGGCGCAGGCCGAGGCGCGCGCGCTGCCCCTCCTCCGCCGCGTCGGCCTCGAGGGGCTCGAGCGGCGGATGCCACGCGACCTCTCCGGAGGTCAGCAGCAGCGGGTCGCGATCGCGCGGGCGCTGATGTTGCGGCCGGCGGCCCTGCTATTCGACGTGCCGACCAGCGCGCTGGACGCACGCGCCGCCGCGGACGTCCTCGCCGTCG
>CAZBJI010000141.1:0-21100 GCA_964492175.1 uncultured Polyangiaceae bacterium
CCCCGCTGGCACGTCCGGCTCCGGGCAGAAGCTCTCCTCGATGGCCACGATCGTCTCTGCTTCGAGGAGCTTGCGCTTCAAGGTGCTCCTCCTCCGCGCCGCGTCGATGGCCTTGTTCTTGGCGGTCTGTACGAGCCAGGCTGCGGCGTTGGCAGGCGGGCCCTCCTCCGGCCAGCGCTCGAGCGCCGCCACGAACGCGTCGTGGGCGATCTCCTCGGCGAGCTCGAAGTCGCCGAGGACGCGGATCAACGTCGCCACGATGCGCCCGAGCTGGTCCCGGTAGATCGGGACCAGCTCGGCATGTGCACGCGCGGACGCGACGCCACCCACGCCGCGAGTGTCGGCGAATCGCGGCTACTTGTCGAACACCATGACGGGGCGTACCTCGACGGTGCCGATCTTCGCGGACGGAATGCGCGCCGCGATGCCCATCGCCTCGTCGAGATCCTTCGCCTCCACGAGGTAGTAGCCCCCGAGCTGCTCGCGGGTCTCGGCGAACGGTCCGTCTGTGGTGAGCGTCTTGCCGTCGCGGACGCGCACGCTCGTGGCCGTCGAGGTGGGCTTCAGCGCGTCGCCTGCCAGGAGGTGTCCGGACTTGCGGATGCTCTCCGTGAAGGCGTTGTAGTCGGCGATGACCTGGCCCGCCTCGGCTTCCGACATCGTCGCCCACTTCTTTTCGTCGTCGTAGATGAGGAGCATGTATTGCATGTCTCGACCCTCCTACGCCCCGGTGAAGAGGGCAATGGGGGCCCCCTCGGGATCGGTGACCACGGCGAAGCGCCCGATCTGGGGGATGTCGCCAGGGGGCACGAGGGCCTTGCCGCCGAGCTTCTTCGCCCGCTCGAAGGACTTGTCCACGCTCTCGACGAGGACGTACCCGAGCCACATCGAGGGCGCCCGAGGGTCCATGGCCTTCATGACGCCGCCGGCCTGGATGTCCCCGCGCTTGAGGATGTTGTAGGTGCCCATCGGCCCCATGTCCTTGTCCTCTTGCGTCCAGCCGAACACGTCCTTGTGGAGAGCGAGGGCGGCCGCCTGGTCCTGCGTGACCAGCTCGTTCCAGCAGAACGTCCCGAGGGCGGGCGCCTCCTTCGACTCCGGCTGCTCCTTCTCGCCGCAGAACGGGGCGATCACGCCGCCGTGCTGGTGGGAGATGATCGAGAACCGCCCGACCGTCGGGTAGTCCGTGGGCGGCGCGATCACCGTGGCGCCCCTCGCCTTGGCGCGGGCCGTGGCCGCGTCGACGTCGGGCGTCGAGCAGTAGGAGAGCCAGTGGGGCGCGCCCTGGTCCAGCTTCACGGCTCCACCCACGTCGACGCCGCCCGCCGCGAACATCGTGTAGGTGCCGGGGCCCATCTCCACCGCCCTGCTCGTCCAGCCGAACAGCTCACCGTAGAAGCCCTTGGCCACCTCCACATCGCGCGCGTGGATCTCGTGCCAGACGAACTTCCCCGAGGTCTTGGTCTTGCTCATGTCGATCTCCGTGGCGGGGTCCTCCCGCCGCTCCGTGTTTGTGCAAGCGCATCGAACGAGGGAGGCGTGGATCGACACGGCCCCAAAAAAAAACGTGCGCGCCGGCGGGGCCCAAAAGTTTGGCCTTCTTTCCATGGGTTCGGGACAGTTCGCCTGTGGAAGGCCTACGACCGACCCTGGCGCTCTGGCTCCTGGCCCTCTTGGCCCACGGGAGGGTGGTCGGCTGCACCGCCGAGGCCCGCGGCGAGCAGGCGCCAGGCTCCGCCGACGCGTCCGTCCCGCCACCCGGACCCGAGGGCACCACGGCAGCTGACCGGGCGCCGGAGCCTGCGCCCGCGCGGACCCCGGGCCCACCGATCCTGACGATCACCGCCGTCGGAGACTGCACCCTCGGCGACACCGCAGGCGCCGAGCGAGCCGTCGGCAGCTTCCACCGCGCCTTCGCGGACGGCGACTACGCGCGCCCCTTCTCTGGTGTCCAGGCCGTGCTGGGGACGGACGACCTCACGATCGCGAACCTGGAGACCACCCTGACGACGGAGCCTCACCGCAGCGACACGGCGTTCGCCTTCCGAGGCAAGCCCGAGTTCGCCCGCATGCTGGAGCTCGGCAGCGTGGACGTGGTCAGCATCGCGAACAACCACTCCGCCGATTGTGGACCGTCGGGGCTCCGCGAGACGAAGAAGAGCCTCGAGTCCGTTGGCGTCGGCTACTTCGGCATGGGGCACGTGGACCGGCGAACCGTGCGCGGCGTCGAGGTCGTCAACCTCGGCTACCTCGGGGGTCGTGTGGAGGTCCGACCGGAGGTGATGAAGGACGTCGCGGCGAACAAGCGGCCGGAGAACCTCGTGATCGTCTCCTTCCACTGGGGCATCGAGGGCTCGAACGCGACGGGCATCATCCAGAAGCAGCTAGGACGCGCCGCGGTCGACGCCGGCGCCGACCTCGTGCTCGGCCATCACCCCCACGTGCTGCAAGGGATCGAGACCTACCGCGGCAGGAAGATCGTCTACAGCCTCGGCAACTTCGTGTTCGGAGGCCACGCCCAGCCCGAGGACTTCGACTCGATGATCTACCGCGCGCAGTTCACCGTGAAGGACGGGTCGGTGACGCCGCTCGCCGACGAGATCATCCCGGTCCACTACTCGGGCAACCCGGTGCAGAACGACTTCCGGCCGGTCCTGCTCGAGGGACCCGAGAAGGCTCGCGTCCTCTCCGCGATCGACGGCTACACCGCGCTGCTCTCGAAGCAGAGGTAGCCGCCTTCGCCGGACGAGGAGCTACGCCGGCCTCGCGCTTCGGGCCCAGCGGTCGACCACGAGCGCGATCTCCTCGATGACGTCGGCCCGCGTGCGACCCGCGCGCTTCGGTACGGCCAGAGAGTGGTCGCCGCCCTCGACCACGTGCAGCGTGGCGGCGGGCATCTCGCGGAGCGCATGGAGGAGCCTCGGGAGCTCGCAGAGCGCGTCACGGGTCCCTTGAAGGAAGAGCGCGGGCGCACGCACGTGCGGCAGGTGCGCGACTCGGAGCTTCTGCGGTTGCTTCGCCGGGTGGAGCGGGTATCCGAGGAGCACCAGTCCGTCGAGGCGGTCGCCTGCGGCCGCCAGGTGCGTCGCCATCCGTCCGCCCATCGACTTGCCCCCGATGAACAGGCGCCCGTGCGGCACGTGCGCCCGGAGGTGCGCGATCACCGCTCGCCACTCCGCCTCGAGCTGGGCGGCCGGATCGGGGAGCTTGCGCCCGCGGGCCCGATACCCGAAGTCGAAGCGCGCGACGCCGTGACCGAGCCTCGCGAGCGCTCCGTCGAGCTCCACGAGGAGCGGATCGCTCGAGCTGCCCCCCGCGCCATGAGCCAGCGCGAAGAGCAGGCCGGACGCCTCGGCCGGGGGACGCACCGAGAGGCTCGGGATGGCGACGGGCTTCGTGCTCAGGCGGCCGCGTCCGGCTGTCGGTCGGGGTGCGCGGCGGCGACGGCCGGCATCGCCGCGAGCGCCTCGTCGATGGCCACCAGGCGACCGAAGGGCGAGAGGTCCACCCCGAAGCGGCGAGCGCTGAACATCTGCGGTACGAGGCAGACGTCGGCGAGCGTCACGTCGTCACCGACGAGGTAAGCTCCGCCGACCTCGCTCGTGACCGCGTCCAGCGCCTGCAGGCCGCGCTCGTTCGCCGCCTTGGCCATGCGCGTCGCGTCACCGCCGAGGCGCTTCACCTCGTTCATGAGCGAGAGGTTCTGCAGGGGCTGGACGCCCGAGTTGACGATCTCCACCGCGCGCCGCACGAACGCCCGCAGCAGGGTGTCCTTCGGCAAGAGCGGAGGGTCGGGGAACCGCTCCTCCAGGTACTCGAGGATCGCGACCGACTGCGTGAGCGAGACGCGCCGGCCGCCGTGCTCCAGCTCGAGGATCGGGACCTGCCGCATCGGGTTCCGCTCCCGGAACGCCTCGGCGTGCTGCTCGTCCTTGGCGAGCGACACCACCTCCGTCGTGAAGGCCAGGCCCTTCAGCCCGAGCGCGATCCGCACCCGGTACGACGCGCTCGACCGCGCGTAGCCATAGAGCTTCATGGCCTTCGCTTACCCTGGTTCGGGCCGGGCGACACGCGGGCCATCCTGTAAGGAAATGTCAGGGCGTGACCGGTCGGTCACGCTTTCTTCCGGCGCCGAGGTCTGCCAGAAGAAAGCGATGTGGCTCCGGTTCGCGCTCCCCGCCTCCTTGCTCCTCGCCGCGTGCGGCACCTCCGACACCGAGGGCTCGGGCGGTGGGCCCAAGGGCCCCAGCGGCACGAAGCCGCGCCAGGGTCCGCCAGCGTTCGTGGTGGGTGGCTTCAAGGTCACGCTCCCCGCCGTGACGCTCGCGCCGGGTGAGGAGATCTTCCCCTGCTACATCGCGCCGCTCGAGCTGGTGGGGCCGTCGCGCGTCGTCGGGGGGGGCTCGGTGACCGTCTCCAAGGGGATGCACCACGGCAACGTCACCTCTCGGCCGAAGACCGGGGAGGGGTTCCGTGACTGCCCTCCCGACGGGAGCCTCGTCGCGGGCGAGGCAGACGACATCCTGAAGGGGGGCTCCGTCCTCTTCGGATCGACGACGCAGATCGAGGGCACGGAGTGGCGGACCTTCCCGGACGGCATGGGGTTCCCCATCGGCGACGACTCGGAGGTCGTCCTCCGGATGCACTACCTGAACCCCTCGCAGGACACGCTCACCGTTCAGCCCACCTACGAGTGGCACACCATCGACGAGGCGCAGGTGACGGCGCTCCTCGGCCCCCTCATCTGGCGTTATCTCGGCTTCGAGATCCCGCCGAACGGAGAGCTCACCGTCTCGACGGAGTGCGTCGCCGCGGTCGCGGAGCCGATCCACATCGTGGACATGATGCCTCACATGCACAAGCTCGGGACGAGCTTCAAGGCGGAGTACGTCGGCGGCCCGCTCGACGGGCAGGCCTTCCTCGACTCGCCCGGATACAACCCGGATGGGCTCATCCAGTCGTACGATCCGGCGGTGGAGATCGCGCCGGGCGATGGCTTCCGCTTCTCGTGCACCTGGAAGAACACGTTCGACAAGCCCATCGTGGAGGGCACCGGGGACAACGAGATGTGCATGATGTTCGGCTACGCGTACCCCTACGACTCCGCGGTCACCGCGGCAGCGGCGCCGGGCGGGGGGTGCGCGGTCATCCCCGCGCCGCGCCCCAAGGGCTGGTAGGCCGCCTCACCGGGCCGGCGTCGGTCGCGCGACGAGCCCAGCCGCCGTGCGCACGTCGATCAGCGACTGGACGCCGAACACGATGACCGTGAAGGTCGCGAAGAGCGCGCCTGCCAGGGACACCTCGGCGGGCGACCGGCCAGGCTGGATCACCGCCGCGCACGCCGCCAGGGCCCCCGCGAGCGCGAGCCACGGGCCGACGCCGCCGGCGTCCGCCGCCTGCCCGTGCCCACGCCGGAGGCGCACCAGCAGCATGCGCATGGCGAACGAGGCGTGCATCGCGCTGAGGATCGTCACCGCGGCCACGGTGGAGAGCGCGCCGACGCCTGCAGAGAGCAGCACGGCCACGCTGGCGAAGACGAGCGCCGTGAGCGCCCACGCGGCGGAGAGCCCGCGCTGCTTGGAGACGCGGTAGGTCGCCCGCGCCACGCCGAACACGACCGTGCCGCCGAGCCAGGCGACCATGGCGGTGCGCGCGGACACCCCGCGCCACGCGAGATCCCCCCAGGTCGAGACGCCCAGAGACGCGCTGACGAGCAGCGAGCCCGAGAGGACGAGCCCGCTCTCGATCTGGTTGATGGCGCCGAGCCGGAAGACGCCCGTCTCCGCTTGTTCCCAGTAGGTCACCGAGCCCGCGCCGGCGACGAACGTCACGATGAGCACCCACTCGAGCGGGGAAGCGCCGAGCGCCAGCGCGGAGAGGTACCCCATGTAGATGACGTTCAGGATGTCGAGGCCGTGATCGTAGAGCTCACCGAGCGGCGACGTCCTCCCCGTCCGCCGCGCGTGCGCGCCGTCGGCGTTGTCGCAGAGGATGTAGAGCTGCAGGAGCGCCGCCGCCGCGACGAAGGGCCACCCGCGGGCGGGCCACGTCGTGACGAGGAGCGCGACGCCGAGCAGGTTCACGAGGTGCCCCGCGTGCGTGATCGCGTTGGGCGACACGCTCGCCGGGATCAGCGGGACCAGGGGATCGACCACGAAGCGCCGGTACGCCGGCAGGAGCAGAGAGCGGTCGTCGGAGCGGTAGACGAGCTTGGCGTCCACGAGGGCTCATCGTAGCGTGGCCTCCGCGCGTCTGCCTCGGGCGCCGGCCTCGAGGAGTCTCGGGCGCGGGGCCACGCGACATGGCGGGTGCGGGCGCGCGCGCGCCGCGCTAGGGTCCCGCCGTACCCTTCGGGACACGCGGGAGCCACCCCCGCACCTCTCAGCTCCTCCACCAGGCACCCTCTCGCCTTGCGCGAAGGGACCCGCGGGCTCCACCCCCGCACGAGCGAAAACCAGAACGCAGGAGCCGACATGCACGCTGAATCCAAGGACGACACCCGTCTCGCCATGGTCGAGGTGCGCCGTACCCTCGTGGCGCTCGACCTCACCGGCTTCACCAAGGCAGCCGCCCGCGCTTCGGCGCTCGAGCTCGCCTCCTTCCTCGACCGCTACTACGCGGCCTGCAGTGACGCGGTCGCCCGCGCGCGCGGCCGGGTCGTGAAGTTCATGGGCGACGGATGCTTCGCGATCTTCGACGAGGAGACCGCGGCGACCGCGGTCCAATCGGTGCTCGAGCTCGGCGCCGACCGCGGCGCGCTCGACAACCCCTGGGGCATGAGGTTCGGGGCCAACGTCCACATCGGCGTGGTCGCGGAGGGGGAGATCGGCCGGGGCGCCGACCGGCGCTTCGACGTCGTCGGCGGGCAGGTGAACGTCCTCTTCAGGATGGGGGCGGGCCCGGGGCTCCGCCTGTCCGAGCCCGCGTATCGCGCGCTCCCGAACGAGCTGCGCGGGCCTTTTGCCAAGCACAAGCCTCCCGCCGTGTACTCGCTGGACCTCTGAGGAGATCCGGGCAAGCCTGGCGCGGAGCGTGGGCCGCAGGCGAGGGCGCCGGGTCGCGACCGCGCCAGCGACAGGCGAGACATCGCCGCTCCAGAGGGCTACGCTGCGTCTCCTCCGAGAGAGCCATGGCCCGCACCGCTCCCGTACCCAACATCCCGCCCATCCCGGGCATGTGCCCCAGCGTCGCGGTCCTCGGTGGGGGCGGCGGAGGCGGCGGCGGGTCCGGCAAGGGGGCGGGGGACGGGAGCGGCGACGGCAGCGGCGACGGCAGCGGCAACGGCGACGACGCCAGCGGCGACGGCCGGAACGGCGGCAGCGGCTGCGGCGATCCGGTGTGCCCCGTCTCCGGCCGCGTCTTCGTGAACCTGTACGACTTCGGCTTCCCCGGGCCGCTCCCGCTCACGTGGCTGCGCGTCTACAGCTCCCGCTCCAGCGACAAGGCGTCGGAGCTCGGACATGGCTGGTCGCACTCGTTCGGCTGGACCATCCGCGAGGGCCGCAGCTTCCTCGACATCACCGATGCGAACGCGCGCGTGCAGCGGCTGGAGGCGAAGCCGGTCCCCGGTCAGGCGATCCTCACCGGGTCCGCGTGGGACGTCGCGGTGCAGGGGGACTCGTTTCGTATCGCGCTCCCCGAGGGACGGACGCTCCGCTTCGCGCGCGTCGACGCCACGCGGCACGTGCTCGTCGAGGTGCGCGACCGGAACGGCAACACGATCCAGGTCCGCCGAGACGCGCGGGGCCTGCTGACGGGCCTCGTCGACTCGGCGGGGCGGACGTACCGTGTGACGACGGACCAGGCGGGGCGGATCGTGAGCGTCGCCATCGCCACCGACCCGGCCGCCTCGAGCTGGTCCGAGGTGGCGCGGTACACCTACGATACCGAGGGCAACCTCGCGAGCGCCGCGGACGCGGAGGGGTTCGAGGGCCGCTACCGGTACGTCGGGCACCTGCTCTGCGAGCACCGCTCCCCGACGGGGCTGACGTACTTCTACCGCTACGACGGGGGCACGCACGAGGCGTACTGCGTCGAGACGTGGGGCGAGTACCCCGGCCGCGTCGATCCGGCCCTCGATGATCCTCCGCCGGTCGGCCCCACGGACGGGTCGCCCGATCGGCGCCCGGTGAAGGGCATCCATCACTTCCGCTTCACGTGGGACAAGCCTGGGCGGTACTCCGAGGTCGAGGGCCCTTATGGCGGGCTCGAGCGCTACTTCGGTGACGTGAGCGGTCGCGTCGTGAAGCACATCGACCCGGCGGGCGGCGTCACGACGAAGGTCTTCTCGCCCGAGCACGGCGGCCTCGTGGACGAGACGAGGCCGGCGGGGGATAGGATCAAGATCGCGTACGACGAGGACGGCAACGCGACGAGCTTCGTCGACTCCGCCGGCAAGGGTGCGACCACGAGCGACGCCGGTGGCGGCATCGTCCAGCGGACGGACTCGCGGGACGGGGCGGTGACGCGGGAGCAGCTCGACGCCCGTGGGAACCGCATCTTCGTCGAGCACGCCGACGGCTCGAGCGAGAGCTTCAGCGTGGACGACCGGGGGCTCCTCACGCGCTGGATGGACCGGCGGGGCGCGACCACCCTCTACGAGCACGACGCCGCTGGCAACCTCGTGGAGGTGCGCCACCCCGACGGCTCCGTGGAGCGCAGCGAGTTCGATTTCTGGGGCCGCCGCGTCGCGCACACCTCCCACTTCGGGCTCCGCACCGAGTGGGCTTGGGATCGCCGCCACCAGGTCGTGCTGAAGAGGCACCCCGACGGGACGGAGATCCACGTCACCTGGGACGCGCTCCGCAAGCCGGTCATGGTCGACGACGCGGGCAGGGTCACGCGGTACGAGTACGGCGGCGTCGGCTGGCGCAGCAAGATCACGGAGGCGGACGGCCGCGTGACGACCTGCGCCTACGATCTCCTGGGCAAGATCGTGCGGGTCCGGAACGCCCGCGGGCAGGAGCACACGCAGGCCTGGGATCTCGCAGGTCGCGCCGTCGCGTGCACCACCTTCGAAGGGGTCGAGTGGACCTATGGCCACGGCCCCGCGGGCCTCCGCTGGGTGAAGTCGCCGGTCGGCCGCCGCACCTTCGAGCGGAACGCGCGCGGGCAGATCACGCTCGCAGAGGCCCAGACGGGCGAGACGTGGGAGGTCCGCTACTCGCCCGCGGGTCTCTTCACGGGCGCGTCGAACGGGATGGCGGACCTCTCTTGCTCGTACGATCTCGATCGGCGCCTCGTCGAAGAGGGGCAGGGGGATCACACCACCCGCATCGGCTGGAGCGCCGACGCCGTGGACGTCGTCGTCTCCGACGTCGGCGTCCCGCTCGCGTGGACGCGAGACACGGCGGGGAAGGCCGTCGCGTTGGACGCCGGCGGCGTGGAGATCCGGCGCGGTCTCCCCGACGGCGAGGACCTCCTGACGGTGGTCGGCGACGACCTCATCCTCCGGCAGCGCACCACGCGCGCCGGGCAGCTCGCGCTCCAGGTGCTCTGCAAGCGTCGGCCCGGCCTGCCCACCGAGGAGCACGGCAGGGATCTCCAGGGCAAGGAGGTGCTCTCGTGGACGCGCTTCGCCTACGACGATCACCACGAGCTCCGGAAGGTCGAGCGGTCGGACGGCACCACGACGGACTATGAGCTCACGCCGGTCGGCCAGGTCGCCGCACGCCGCGTCAGCCGTCGCGGCACGACGGTCGTCGACGAGCGCATCGCGTACGACGCCGCGGGGAGCCCTCGCCTCGCGTCCAGCTACGACGCCCAAGCGCGGCCGGTCGCCGTCGGGGACGAGGAGCTCGTCTACGACGCCGGCGGGCGCCTGGTGGAGAGGCGGAGCCCCGCCGGCAGCGTCCGGTACGAGTGGAACAGCGTGGACGAGCTGCTCCGCGTCGTCCACCCCGACCGCGTGGTCGAGATGGACTACGACGCGCGCGGGAGGCGCGTTCGCAAGCGCGTCCGGCGGCAGCGCGAGCTCGTGTCGGCCACGAGCTACGTGTGGAGCGGCCACACGCTCCTGCACGAGGTCGACGACCTCTCCAAGAAGACTCGCACCTACGTCCGCGAGGAGGGCTCGTGGGCCATCCTCGGGCACGTCGACGCGAGCGCGGAGAGCCGGCGTGTGTACCTCTACCTCACGGACCCCTCCGGCGCCGTCGATCAGGTCGTCGACGAGGCGGGCGTCGTCGTCTTCGCCGCGGAGCGCACGGTCTACGGCGACTACGCCCCGACGCGGGACGACATCGGCGTCACCGCGCGCTTCGTCAACCAGTTCTGGGACGCAGACGTAGGCCTCGCGTACAACGATCAGCGCTGGTACGACCCGAGGCTCGGCGCGTACGTCTCGATCGATCCCGAGCTCCTGAATGGGACGCTCAACCCACGCGACTACGTCGTCAACCCGACGAAATGGATCGATCCGCTCGGGCTCATGCCGCGCGCTCCGGCGTCGGCGCCGGCGTCCCCGTCCCATGGCCACCCGCGGCGCCCCGCTCGGCCCTCCGGGTCGCCCGACGATTACGACCTCGGCTACCTCACCGCGCCAGGCTACAACGCGACGAACGGGACGCCCGCGACGCCCGGCTACGTCCCCTGGGACGATAACCCCTCGAGCCGGAGCTTCGGCGACGCCTCCAACCCCACGAGCGCCCGGAGCATCATCGACAACGCCGGGGACGCATACGGGTGCCACTCCTGCGGGCGAGATCGGGATGCCGTGGAGGCGGAGGATGGCGCGTTCGACCACTGGGTCCCCGATCACCAGCCCCCCATCAGCATGATGAACGCGGCGGGCGCGGGCTCTTCGCCCGGGATGCGGCTCTACCCGCAGTGCCCGCGGTGCTCGAGCCGCCAGGGCGGGCTCCTGAGCGGCGCGACGCGGAGCGGCGCCGTGGACGACCACAACGATCGCGTGACCGCCATGATGGCGCGCAACAGCGCGAACGCAGGGCGACATCCGCGCCCCCGGACCTGAGGCGGGGGGCGCGGCGACGACCGTCAGTTGCGCGCGAGCCAGGCCTTGGCGAGATCCTTCGTGTCGGCCCGGGCGGCGAGGCGCCTCATGAGCCCGAGGACCAGGGAGCGCTTCACCGGGGCGAGCTGGTGGTAGAACCGTCGCCCGAGCGGGCCGACGGGGAGCTCGTCGAGCCGCCGATCGTAGAGCGCGAGGACGCTCGGCCCCGCGAGGTACGCGTGCCGCACGTCCGGGAGGAACTCCCCCGGTGCCTGCGAGAGCTTCTCGGCCAGCGCCGCCGCGTTCGTGACGTAGGTGTACCGGCCCAGCATCCAGCCGAAGAAATCGAAGGCGCGATCGCCGTCGAGCACCGTGTCGATCACGTTCGCCCACGCTGGGGGAGGCGCGGGCTTCTTCTTTCCGAGCCCCTCGCGGATCGCCACGAGGCGGGCGCGGAGCGCCTGGGCGTGGCGGGCGCGCCCGAAGAGGTACCCGAGACAGAACGTCATGTGGAGCGGGTCGCCACCGCTGGCGCTCGTCCACGGCCCGCCCTCCTCGAGGACGCTGAGCACGGCGTCGGCGACGGTGTCGGCGCCGGAGTCGGCCTCGAGCAGAAACAGGAAGTCCTCCACGCGCCAGTCGCGGTTTCGCACGCCGCGGTTCAGCGCGGCCCGGACCTGCTCCAAGGCGTCTCCCGGCGGACCCGCCTCGCGGAGCGCGGCCATGACCGCTGGATCCCGCGGGCTCGCTCCGCCGTACTTCGGATCCGCCGCGGCGAACGCGCGCACGAACCTGCGCGCGACCTCCTTGGGCCACGCGAAATCGAGCGATGGGCTCACCCCACCGATGGCGGTCTCCGCGACCTTCGCCGGATCCGCTGGATCCTCGTCGGTGATGATGCGGAGGTGGGGGAACCCTCGGCGGAAGAGCTCCTCGTCGGCCGGCGTCTCGCCGAAGCCCCCGGGCCACGCGTCCGACGCGAGCCCCGCCGCGCCCGCGCCACCCCGCTTCGTGATCGCGGGGGCAGAGGCGGGCGCCGCGGTCCCCGCCGCTCCGGAGGACGCCGCAGCCCGCCTCTTCGTCGCCGCGGCGCCGTTCTTCGCGTGGTCCTTGGCGGCCGGCGCCTTGGCGGCGGACGACCTCGTCGTGGACGCGGTGACGGCGGCCGGCTTCTCCGCGGCCGGCTTCTTCGCGGCCGGTTTCTTCGCGGCCGGCTTCTTCGCGGCGCCGCTCTTGACGGTTCCGCTCTTGGGACCGCGATCGGTCACGCGAGCGCTCTTCTTCGCTGGGCTCATGTTTCGGGCTGCTCCTCCGAGCGGCTGATGTTAGGCCACCCCGAGGAGACCCGAAAATGGGAGAGAGCGAGAATGTGTGGGAGACCATGTCGCGGGACCTCGCCACGCACCTCGCCACTGCCGCCGACCCCCCCGCCGAGCGACGGGCGCTGGCCACGGCGGCGGCGCGCTACGCCCGCGAGCGCGCGGCGCGCGGCGAGCCCCCGTTCGAGCACCTCGAGCACTTCTTCGGCGTGGATGGTGCCGCCGTGGACGCCACGGTGCACCCCGCGCTCTTTCGCCCCAAGGTGGACGACGCGACGTTCGACCGCTGGATGAGCACGCTGCGAGCGCTCCCGCGTCGCCTCGACGAGCTGGACCGAGAAGCGACGGGCTAGGCGCCGCGAGGGCTACTTCTTCTTCATCGACGGCGGGCACTCCACCTTCTTGGGCGGAGGAGGGGGGTTGCCGAAGGAGGCCGCGTGGAAGCACTCTCCGGTCGTGGCGTCCTGCGTCCAGTAGTAACCGTCGGGGATCGCGCCGACCCCGGGCTCGTCGAACTCCTTGGGGCAGGGGACGGCCTTGTCGTCGACCCAGCGCTCGCCGGACATCAGGTCCTTCGGCGGCGGCTCCTTCTTCTCGACCTGCACGTAGCAGGTCCCGTCGCTCTTGCGCTGGATGAGCCGACCGTCGGCGTCGACGGGGTGAGGTCCCGCCTTGTTCGGGGCGGCGGTCTCCTCGGGCGGGGACGTCACCGCGACCTCCGGGGGATTCGATGTCCGCGTCGGCTCACCGCAGCCGAGAGCGGTCACGCAGCCGGTGACGACGAACGCGGGGCGCAGCATCCGCTTCATGCCGCCAGCGTAGCGCGATTCGCGCGCCCGGAGCGCGGTCAGCCCGGCTCGGCCGAGATCACCGTTTCCCGCAGCGGATCGAGCAGGTAGCCGTCGTCTCGGCTCAGGAGCACGTCGCGCAGCCCGAGCTTCCGGAGCGTGCTCAGCGCGTTGTAGACGCGCAGCATGCCGGCGTGGACGCGCACCTTCTCCCCGGGCCAGCCGGCCTCCAGGAGCTCGGCCTGCGTGAGCGCGCGGTCGGGCTGGTTCACGCGGCGCTCGGCGAGCGCGTGGAGGATCAGGCGCAGGGCGTGCCTTCGCTGCAGGCTCACGGGCTCGGCGTCCCCGACGCGGAACCACCGCCCGCTGTCGGCGACGAGCAGGCCCGCGGCGCGACGCGCGGGGGAGTGGCGGGGCGTGGCGCCCGAGCAGGCGCCGGCGGCGAGGAGCCAGCGATCCTCCAGCGTCTTGTCGGCTGCGTCCCTCGCCGCCGCGACCGCCTCGAGGTAGAGGCCGCGCGCGACGTCGAGGTGTCCCTCCTCGCGCTCGAGATCCGCGAGCTGGCCGAGGGCGAGGCCGACGCGCGCGCTGCCGTCCTCCCGGAACCACGCGATGGCCCGCTCGAGGGCCTCTCGCGCCTCGGGGACGCGGCCTTCGTCCTGGTCGAGCCGCGCGAGCTGCGCGAGGGCGCTCGCCTCGTGTCGGCGCTCACCGAACTCCCGGTACATCGTCAGACCGGCGAGCAGATCGACGCGGCTCGCGTCGCGGCGGCCCCGCAGGCGGTGCAGCTCGGCCCGCGACGTCACCGCGTACGCCTCTGCGTAGCGGTTCCCCACCACCCTGTGGAGCCGCACGGCCTCGTCGTAGTCGCTCATCGCCTCGCCGTGGTCTCCGCTCTCGGTCCGGAGGCGCGCGCGGATCGCGAGCAGCATGCCCTCGCTTCGCTGGTCCCCGGCCTCGCGCACGCACGCGAGCGCCTCCTCCACGTTCGCCAGCGCCTCGGCGGCGCGCCCCTCGAGCTCGGCCAGGAACGCGAGGTGCCCGAGCACGCGGCCCTCGAGGCTCCTGTCCTCGAGGGCCTTCGCGAGGCTGCGTCCTTCGTCCAGCTCGCGCCGCGCTTCGCGCAGCCGGCCTGCGTCCCTGAGCGCCCGACCGTAGGCCTTCCGGGCCTTCGCCGCGACCCCGGGCGCGACGTCCTCGATCCCGCCCTCGAGGGCCTCGGTGAGCAGCGCGAGGCAGCGAGCCGTGGGGCCCCGCATGTAGAAGACCGGCTCCAAGGCCAAGACGGCGCGGAGCGCGCGCTCCACGCGGCGTCTCAGGTCGGAGCGGAGCGCCCGCTCGTGGACCGCGACCAGGTTCTCGAGCTCGGCGCTGAGGCGTGCGAGCGCGCGTGGGCCGTCGCGCTGGTCCACCTCCGTCGCCCAGCGCTCGCCGACCGTGAGGAAGTAGGCGCCGTGCCGCGCCTCCGCGGCCTCCGCCTCGTTCCCTTCGGCGAGGCGCTGCGCCGCGTAGGAGCGCACGGTCTCGAGGATCGTGAAGCGGCTCTCCCCGGCCGGCTCGACGCGCTGCGAGCGCCCGAGGAGGGAGTGGTCGCAGAGCCCGGCGAGCGTCTCGAGGACGGTCGCGGTCGTGCCCCGGAGGGACAGGACGCTCTCCGCCGCTGCGAGGGTGAAGCCGCCTCGAAACACCGAGAGCTGGGCGAGCGCGGACCGCTCGTGAGGCTCGAGCATGCTCCAAGACCAGTCGAGGGCGTCCTTGAGCGCGGCGCGGGGGCGATCCCGTGGCCCGGTGGCGAGGTCGAGCCCGGTGGTGAGGCGCTCGAGCAGCGTCGCCGCCCCGACCAGGGCCACGCGCGCGGCGGCCAGCTCGAGCGCGAGCGGGAGGCCGTCGAGCCGGCGGGCGAGCTCCGCGATCGCCGCGATCTCCGCGTCGCGCGGCGCGAAGTCGCTGCGAGCTGCGCGTGCGCGCTGGACGAGCAGCGCGACGGCGTCCGACGCGAGGCACGCGTCCGACGACGCGCCCGGCGGGGGGAGCGGCAAGGGGCGCACGTCGAAGGTCGCCTCGCCAGGGATGCCGAGGCGCACGCGCGAGGTGACGAGGAGCTGCAGCTCGCTCGCGATCTCGAGCAGCGCACCGACCGCCGGATCGGCCGCGCGGGCGCCGCGCTCGAAGTTGTCCAGCACCAAGAGCATCGGGCCTCGGGCCGCGAGCGCGCGGCCGAGCCGCGTGACGATGGCGTCGCCCGTCTCGCCGCCGACGTCGACGTCGAGCATCCGCGCGAGGACCGCGCTCGCGTCGTCCTGCTCCCGTGCGTCCGCGAAGTCGCACACCCAGACGCCTCCGCATTCGGGCTGGCCGAGCTCGGCGAGGCGCGCGCGGGCGTGCTCCAGCGCGAGCCGGCTCTTGCCGGACCCGGGTGGGCCCACGAGCGTCAGGAGCCGGTGCTCCTGCGCCAGCGCTTCGAGCGCGGAGAGCTCCGCCGCGCGCCCGACCAGCTTGGTCAAGGGCGCAAGGACGTTGCTCTTTCGCGTCGGGGCGGGGGTCGGGCGCATGCGGCTCCGGAAGCAGAAGCATAGGCCCAAGCTCCAGGTCCTTTCCGCAGCCAAGCGTCGCGGACGGATGAGATCCACGCCTTAGGCTCGGCTCGCACCTTCGGGGATGATGTCGTTCCGTGGCTATGGCGCGATCGTCATCACACGGACCAGCCGATCGTGGTCCAGCGACGGATCGCCGGCGCCGCGTCGCAGGGGCGACGCAGCGAACGCGCGGGAGGCGCGCGGCGGGGCGCGTACGCGGAGGCGCGCGCCCCCGAGGCGTGCGCCCACAGGGCCCAGCAGCGGGACGAGCGCCGGGATCAGTGCACGTGGTCGCGGTCGATGCCCGGGTGCGCCGCGTCACCCGGCTCGGGCCGCGGGTTCGCCGTCAGGCGCGTGCCGTCACGTCCGCGGAACGCGAGGAGCAGATCTTTCTCGTAGATGAACTGCTCACGCGAGTCGTACGGCACCGCGTGCAGCCCCGTGTCCATGCGGATGGCGTCGCACGGGCAGGCCTCCACGCAGAAGCCGCAGAAGATGCAGCGGAGCTCGTCGATGACGAACTTCGCCGGGTAGCGCTCGTAGCCGCGCCGCTTGTCCCCCTCCGGGTACTCCGCCGCCTCGATGTGGATGCACTGAGCCGGGCACGCAGTCGAGCAGCAGAGGCAGGCCACGCACCGCGGCGAGTGGTCGTCGCGCAGCGTGAGCCGGTGCAGGCCGCGGAAGCGCTCCGGGTACGGGCGCGTCTCCTCCGGGTAATGGATCGTCGTGATGGCGTCGGTGAGGCCCTCGAGCACCGGATCGCTCTTCTGTCCGAGCACCATCTCCTTGGTGTTCCGGAAGAACGTGGCCATCGTCTGGGCGAGGCCCTTGGCGACGGAGGGAAGGTAGGCCTGCACCGCCGCGTCACGCGGGGGCCGCGGGATCACCTTGGGCGTCACCGGCGCGCCGCGCGGCTTCGTCCACGTCTGGTCGGGGGAAGTGCTCATGCCAAGTCCTCCAGAGGGTGAGCGGCCCGGGGTGTCTCGAGCGCGCACGCCATCACGCGCCCTCCTGCGCCGCTGCGGCGAACCGGGTCGCCGTCGATCCCAGGAACCGGGTGCGCACCGTGGGCCGCAGCATGAGCCAGACCAGGCCGACGGGCAGCGCCACGATCGCGATCGCGACGAGGAACTGCGTCAGGTGCCCGAGGAGGCGCAGGGTCGAGTGCGTCCCGGGGGCCGCGTCGAGCGCCACGACCACGACCGCGGTGACCACCAGGTTGGCGATCGAGAGCGGCAGGAGCTTCGTCCAGCCGAACTTCATCAGCTGGTCGTAGCGGAAGCGGGGCAGCGTCCAGCGGAAGAAGATCTGGAAGAAGACCATGAGGATGGTCTTGCCGAAGAACGCGACGAACTGGAGCGCCGTCACGGCCACGTGGTTCATCTTGTACGTGTAGAGGACGCTCGAGCCGAGCGCGACCTCGATGCCGTCGGCGTAGAGGAACGGCAAGGTGTAGCCGCCGAAGAAGAGCGCGACCAGGATGGCGCTGGAGGTGATGACCTCGATGTACTCGCCGGCCATGAACATGCCCCACTTGAAGCCGGAGTACTCCACGAAGTAGCCCGCGACGATCTCGCTCTCGCCCTCGGGCTGATCGAACGGAACGCGCTTGGTCTCGGCAGCGCTCGCCGCCAGGAACATCAGGAAGCCGAGGGGCTGCACGAAGACCCCCCACGCGTTCATGCCCTGCCACTCGGCCATGGGGCCGAGCCGGATCGTCGCGTAGATGAGCAGCAGCCCCATGAGCGACAAGCCCATGGCGACCTCGTAGCTGACCATCTGGCTCGCGGCGCGGAGGCCTCCGAGGAGCGAGAACTTGTTGTCGCTGGCCCAGCCGGCGAGCGCCGCGCCGATGACGCCCGTCGAGGAGATGGCGAAGAGGTAGAGGATGCCGACGTTCAGATCCGCGACCTGCATCGACACCGCGTGGCCTTCGCACACGCCGTCCCGCGCCATGGCGCCGGTGACGTGGGCCAGGTCCCCGAAGTCGAAGGAGCCGTTCTTGTCGGCGTCCCGGAAGCAGAGGACCGAGCCGAACGGGACGACCGCCATCACGACGAGGGCCGGGAAGATCGCGATGATGGGCGCGAGCGCGTGAAGGAGGCGGTCTGCGTTCTTCGGGACGAAGTCCTCCTTCCAGATCATCTTGATCGTGTCGGCGAGCGCGTGGAGCGTGCCGGCGAGGCGGACGGGGATCTTCCCCTTGGGCACGCGGAGCGCTGCGTACACGCCTGCGCCCGCCATCGTGGCCCCGAGGATCGCGCCCATGACCCGCGCGCTCGTGAAGGCGGCGTCCGCCGACATCACCCCCGAGGTGAGGCGCTGGGCGACCAGCGAGCCGATGACGGCGGCGACCGCGTGCGCGACGAGGCCTGCGAAGAAGTAGCTCCGCGGCGGCGCCGAGCCGACCGCGGACTCGAAAGCGTTGAGAGGCCCCTTCTGCTCGACCCGCCAGGAGAGCACCACGAGGTTGAACCAGATCACCAGCACGAAGAGCTGGAGGCCGAGGCCGAAGCGGTCGACGGCGATCTCGGGGCGCGCCGCTTGGCCGATCCCGAACGCCGCCAGGGCGCCGAGCAGGAGGCCCGGCGCGGCGAGGATCCCCTGGATGATGAAGCTCGGCAGGAAGACGTCGGCGCGGTTCGGGCCGACCCGGTGCTGGATCATGGCGCTCTGCCGGCGGTCCGCCCACGTGGCGAGCGCCGACATGTTGAGGCAGAAGCCGAGCACGATCGCGATCTTCGCGACCGCCAGGACGAGCTCCACGAGGCTCACGGCGTCCCCCCTTGCGGCTGCGCCGCGGGCTGGCTGGCGCCGCGCGGCGCTGTCTCCCCGGCCATCGCGCGCCGGAGCTCGGAGAGCTTCTTCCAGCTGGTCGCGTACCCGAGGGCGCGGCCCAGCCTCCCGATGAGCAACCACGCGGGCAGCGCCGAGCCGGCCGGCGTGAGGGCCCGCCCGCTCTGCTGCGCCCTGCCTTGCTTGTTCACGAACGTGCCGTCGGCCTCCGCCCAGTTGCACGCGGGCAGGGCCACCTTCGCGAGGCTGGCGAGCGGCCCGGTCTGGGCCGCGATGGTCACGATCTTCTTCCCCTTGAGCGCGGCGAGCTCGGAGGGCGCGACCTCGACGTCCGCGCCGAGCGCCAGGACCCAGTCGAACTGGTCCGCGGCGGCGACGAGCGCCGCGAGCGGGCGCGGCGGCGTGCCCTCGCACAGCTTCATCACGCCGGCCGTGTTGGGGTTCCGATCCTCGCTCATGAGCACGCCGTCCGCCTCCCCGAGCGGCTTGCCCGTCATGAAGAACGCCTCCACGCCGAGGTAGGTGCGGGCGAGCGTGTGGAGCGCCCAGTTGTCCTCGAGCGAGTGCTGCGCGCTCAGCACGACCGCCACGCGCGCCGCCTTGCTCTCGTGGCCCGCGAGCGCCTTCTTCGCGGCCTCGAGCGCGTCCTCCACGCTGGCCTTCTTGCCCCCGACCTGCGCCTCGGAGAGGCGGTTCTCGAGCGCCCACTTGTAGGAGAGCATGCCGTGGTCGCACATCCAGTACTGGTTCACCTCGGCGTTGTCGCGGGGGCGGTGCCGGTACGGCGTGTTGTCGCGCGGATCGAAGTCCAGGTAGGCGTTGCAGCCGGTGGAGCAGCCCTGGCACACCGTGCGGGCGCTCCGCAGGAACCAGACGCGGGCCTTGAACCGAAAGTCTTTGGACGTGAGCGCTCCGACCGGGCAGACGTGCTCCGTCATCAGCGTGTAGTTGTTGTCGAGCTGCCGCCCCGGAGCGACGACGATCTCCTTGAGGTTGCCGCGCTCGCGCTGGTCCAGCACAGGGTCCTTCGCGATCTCCTCCACGAAGCGGACGCAGCGGGTGCAGACGATGCAGCGCTCGGCGTCGTAGACGATCGTCGGGCCGAAGCTCACGCCCTTCGGCTTGTGGACGATCTCCGACTGGTAGCGCTTCTTCGTGCGCTGGTGTTGCAGCCAGTAATCCTGGAGCCGACACTCGCCGGCCTGATCGACGGGGTGGTTGAGGAGCAGGAGCTCCTGCACCGCGGCCCGCGCCTTCGTGACGTGCTCGCTGGACTCGCTGAGCACCTCGAGCCCCGGGGCGCACGCCTGCTGGCACGCTGGCTGGAGCTTCGGCTTCTGGACCGGGCGGTAGTCCCTGATGGCCGGATCCCACTCGAGGACGTCGAGCTTCATGGCGGGCCGACCCGCGGGAGGCGGCAGCTCCACGAGGCACATCCGGCAGTTGGCCGCCACGCTCAGGCCCGGGTGCCAGCAGTAGTGCGGGATGTCGATGCCGGCGCGGTGGGCGGCGCGGATGACCGTGTCTCCGGGCTCGAACGGGATCTCGCGGCCGTCGATCCGGATCGTGCTCGGAGGCTTGGGCGGCTCGGCAGCGGCCGCGGGCGCCCCCGACGATGAGGATTGCGCTGTCATGTCAGTGGTCGCACTCCCCGCCGATCATGTTCATGGAGCCGAAGGTCGGCACGATGTCGGGGATCATCGCGCCGACGATGAGCTTGTCCAGGCCCTGGACGATCGCGAAGCACGGGGGGCGGATGCGCACGCGGTACGGCGTGCCGCCGCCCTCGGAGACGAGGTAGTAGCCGAGCTCCCCGTTGCCGCCCTCCGTGTACGAGTAGACCTCACCGGCAGGGACCTTGATCCCTTCCATCACGATCTTGAAGTGCTGGATGGTCGCCTCGATCGTGGAGTAGACCTCGTCCTTCGGGGGGAGCACGACGCGGGGGTCGTCGACCTCGATGGGGCCCTCGTCCGGCATCCGGGCCATGCACTGCTCGAGGATGCGCACGCTCTGGCGGATCTCTTCTTGCCGGCACATGAACCGGTCGTAGTTGTCGCCCGTCGTGCCGACGGGGACGTCGAACTCCAGCTGGTCGTAGAGCATGTACGGATGGGCGCGGCGGATGTCGTAGGGCACGCCCGTGGACCGGAGACACGGCCCCGTCCAGCCGAGCTCGATCGCGTCGGCCTGGCTGATCTTGCCGACGCCCTCGAGGCGGTCGAGGAAGATCCGGTTCGTGAGGAGCAGCTTCTCCCCGTCGGCCATGAGCTTGAGGACCGCGGGCAGCGTGGCGCGGATCATCTCCTTGAAGTGCGGGGAGGGCGGCTTGGCCATGCCGCCGACGCGGCCGAACGAGTGCGTGACCCGCGCGCCGGTCTCCTCCTCGAAGATCTCCCAGAGCATCTCCCTGCCGCGGATGTAATAGAGGAAGGGCGTGAACGCCCCGAGCTCCATCGCCATGGCGCCGTTGCACGTCAGGTGATCACAGATGCGCGCGAGCTCTCCGAGCATCGTGCGGTAGTACTGGCAGCGCTCGGGCACCGTGATGCCGAGCATCTTCTCCACCGCGAGCGAGAAGCCCACGTTGTTCAGCATCGGCGAGACGTAGTTCAGCCGGTCTACGTACGGGTAGACCTGGTTCCACGTGCCGCGCTCGCACATCTTCTC
>CAZBJI010000142.1:0-20851 GCA_964492175.1 uncultured Polyangiaceae bacterium
CGGTGGCGAACGGCTACTTCATGGGCTGCATCAACCGCGTGGGCACCGAGGCGCCCTGGAACATCGGCAAGTTCTACGGCACGAGCTACTTCGTGAACCCGCGCGGCCAGTTCATCGCGGAGGGGAGCGAGGACAAGGACGAGCTCGTCGTCGCGGATCTCGACCTCAAGATGATCGACGAGGTCCGCGCGACCTGGCAGTTCTTCCGCGATCGGCGCCCCGAGGCGTACGAGGAGATCACGAAGATCTGACGTGCGGATCGGTCGCCTGCGCCGGGAGGGACGGGACACGGTGACCGCCGCGCGCGCAGCCGGGGTCCGCGGACGGGGCGCGTGAACTTCCTCCTCCACGCTTACCTCGCCGAGCGGGAGCTCGGCGAGGGCGGGCCGGCGCTCGGGGCGATGCTCCCCGACCTATGGCGGATGGCCGCGCGCTCCGCTCGGGCGCGGCGAGGCGTGCGAGGCCCCGAGCGAGGGGCGGGGCCGCTCGCGGCCGTGCTCGGCGGCGTGGACCACCACCTCGAGGTGGACACGTGGTTTCACCGGACGGAGTTCTTCCGCGAGGGGGAGCAGAGGACAGCAGAGGCGTTCGCGCGCGTGCCCGCCGAGGGGGCGCCCAAGCTCCGCCTGTTCGCCCACGTCACGTGGGAGATGTTGCTCGACGGGGCGCTCGTCCGGCGCCTCGGTCACGAGCGCGCGGCGGCGATGGTGGCGCGGGCCTTCGCGCAGAGCCGGGCGGCGGCCTCGGAGGCCGCGGACCTCCACCACGGGACGCGGCGCGAGGCCGCGGGGGTCGACCGCGCCACCTTCGAGGCCCGCATGACTCGCCTCTTCGACGCCGTCGAGACCTTCGCCCTCCCCGGCGGGTACGCAGACGCGGGCGGCGTGGTCGCGCGGCTCGCCGGCATCCGGGCGGCGTTCGGGCTCCCTCCGCCCGACGAGACGGCGCGCGGCACCTGGCGCGCCGCGGTCGCAGGGGTCGAGCCGTTCGCCGACGACACCCTGGGCGCGCTGCTGGCGCACCGCGACGGCACCTGACGCCGCGGCCGGTTTGTGGCGAAGAGCGCACGCGCGGCGTATGAGAGTCTCATGATGACAAGAAGGATGCTCCCGGCCGCTTGGGTCCTCCTCGTTGCCTGCGGTCCCTCCACCACCCAGCAGCCCGACGCCGAGCCGCCGACCGCGTCGGCGACCCCGACCGCGGCGGCGCCCGAGCAAACGCCCACCGCCACCCCCACGGCGGCTCCGCAGGTGGACACGGCGTCCTTCGGCGCCGCTCCGTCCGCGGAGATCGCGGGGAGCACCGTCAGGCTCACGTACGAGGGCGGGACCTACACCCTGTCGGAGAGCGCGCTCGTCCCCTCCGGCAAGGCGCACGTCCTGAGGTTCGCCCAGCCCGCGGCGGACGGCGCGCACGTGCTCAGGCTCACGGTGCGCGACGCGAAGGTGGGAGTGCCGGCGAAGATCGAGGGGAAGGACTCGCTCTTCCTCCAGCTCACCGACGGCAAGAACACCGACGGCACCTTCAAGCTGGTGGACGTCTCGAAGTCGTGCGCCGCGAGCGGGATGGTCACCTTCACCGAGATCGCCAAGGTCGGGGGCAAGGCGAAGGGGTCCGTCGACGTGACCATCACGTGCCAAGGCGTGGACGACCTCCGCGCACCGATCACGCTCAAAGGTGACTTCTCCGGCGTCCCTGTCGCGGCGAAGTAGCGAGGGGCGGGGCGCCGCCCGGCCCACGGACGAGCCGCCCCCGCTCGACGCCCCCGCGACGCCAGGCGCCAGGATCAGATGCAGAGCGCGTTGTTGGCCGGATCGATCGTGCCGGGGCACGCCGTCGTGCTGCACGACCCCGCGTCGTCGCAGTAGTCGCAGGAGCCCACGGTGCCGTCGGCGCAGTCCGGATCCGTCGCACCGCAGCCGCAGTCGCAGCCGTCGAGCGCGTCGTAGTAGCTGGCCGAGCAGGTCCACTCCGGCGGTACGCTGGCACCGCACTGGGACGGATCCTCGTCCGTGCCGTTCGCGCAGTCGGGGAGCCCGTCGCAGAGCCCGAACAGGATGAAGCAGGTGCCGTCACCGCACGGCAGCTCGAACGGCCCACACATCATCATGCCGCTGCTCGTGGTCGCGGCCGCGGTGTTCGCCGTGGTCGCCGTGGTCGTGGGCCCGGTCGTGACAGCCGTCGTCTGGCCCGTCGTGACGCCGGTCGTCGCGCTCGTCTGTGAGGTCGTGCCCCCGGAGGTCACCGCGGCCGCGGTGTAGGCGGTCGTCTTGCCCTGGCTCGCGCCGCCGTCGCCGCCCGCGCCCCCCTCGCCGAGCGGAAAGTTCGAGCCTTCCGCGCACGCGAAGACCACCGCGGCCATGGGGACGAAGACGAGGAAGCGGCTCATGACGGTGCTCCGGAGCGCGAAGGAAGCGCAGCTCGAGGTCTATCAAAGCCACGACCGCGCGTCACCGCGCGCCCGGTGATCACGGCGCATGGGCTCAGCGCCCCGGGGGGCGGACGCGTCGACGCGCCGACCCGGTGCAGATCGGCCGCGGCCGAAGGGCGGCCGACCCGTCGAAGAGCTCCGCGCGGCGTTACTCCGCGGAGAACTCGCAGGCGTCGGGGCTCGGGCAGGCGCCGCAGGCCTTGATCCCGTCTCCACAGTCGACCACCTCGGCCTCGCTGCAGGTCAGGTCGCACGTCCCCGACCCCGTGCAGCAGACGAAGCAGTCCTTCTTGCAAGTGAGCTGACATATCCCGTTGCCGGTGCAGCCCACTCCGCACCCCGTGTCGCAGGTCATGGTGCAGTTGCTGTTCCCGGTGCAGCCGCCGCCGCAGTCGCTGAGGCACTGGACGTCGCAGTTCGAGCCGCCCCCGCAGTCGAGGTCACAGTCCTGCCCTGCGGAGCAGTCCACCGAGCAGTTGGATTGACCCTCGCAGCTCACGTCACAGTCGCCCCCGAGGGTGCAGTCGGCGTGGCAGTCGGACTTGCCGGCGCAGTCGAGGTTGCACCCCTCCGCGCCGCACTGGAGATCGCAGTCCGCGCCCTGGTCACACTGGAGGTTGCACGCCGAGCCCTCGGCGCAGATCTCGTTGCACTGCGCGCCGACGCACGCCTCACAGTCCGGCTCGCAGCTGCCCCCGCCGTCGTCCGTGTCTCCGTCGCCGCACGCGCCGAGCAGGGCCAGGGCCAGGGCCGGAACGAACAACGCCACCAATGCGATCCGCTTCTTCATGTCGATCTCCTGGGAGGACGTCGGGCCACGAGCCACTCACTCGGGTGTCGCGATGCAGCAGCCGGTGACGCAGTAGAACCCCGCCGGGCACGGCGGGAGATCCGCCGTGCCGCAGGCGGTCACGCCTGGATCGCAGAGCGGACCCATGTTGCAGCTCGGGTCCAGGAACGGCTTGCCCACGCAGAGCTCGCACGGGTCGCAGTCGTTGAGGCAGCCCGGAACCGGGTCGCACGGGTGGCACAGGGTCGGGTCGGCGAGCGTCGCGAGCGAGCACACGGTGTTGCCGCTCAGACCCTCGGACCCGCTCCAGACGTACAAGCCGCTCCCCGCCGGAAGCTCACAGCAGCCAAAGCAGTCGCAGCCGTTCGGGGTGAGCGGTCCGCACACGTCGTTGCAGACCTGGCTCTGCGCTGCGCTCAACGCGGCGCACGTGAGCCCGTTGAACGGCTCGAACGTGGGGCCTTGGTACTCGCACGCCGCGCCGAGCGCCGGCTCGGGGTAGTAGTCTGGCGGGACGGAGTGCGTGTCACACTGGTGGTCCCAGTAGCAGTCGTCGTTGCCCGGCCCGCTGTTGGAGTCCCAGTAGCAGTCGACCTTGCACGGCGGCCCCGGCTGCCCCGGGATGCCGCCGTAGAAGCTGTCCTCCGTGTTGTCGCAAGGGCCCAGGCAGTCCGGATCCTGGTAGTCGAGGAGCCCGTCCATGTCGTTGTCGACGAGATCGCCGCACTGATAGGTCTGGTTGCCGCATGGCACCTCCACCGTCGGCGCGGGCGGGATGCCCGACCCGGTGGTGACCGCCGAGGTCGCGCCGCCCATCCCATTGCCACCCGTGAACGCGCCCGTGGAGCCCGTGACCCCGCCGGCAGACCCGCCGCTCCCCGTGACGCTCGTTCCGTCGGTGCCCGTCGAGCCCGTCCCGGTGTTGGCGTCGTCCCCGCAGGCGGCCGACACGCCGAGGGCGGCGCCCGCGGAGACGATGAACCATCGCAACCCATCCATGTTCGGCTCCTCAGCGCGGCCGGGGCTCCAAGCAGAGCGACCGCGAGTCTCATCAGACCGAATCGCGGCGCGGTTCACAACCCCGTTGCGAGACGATCCGTGTTCCGCCGGAACACGCGCCGGTCAGGCGACCACCGTCGCGCAGCCGAGGGCGATCTGGATGGTCGCCCCCGTGTCCGTCGAGACCGCGTCACACGTGGCGGGGCAGAGCAAGATGGCGGTCGGGCTCGTCGGATCGTCGTAGTACCAGCCGGGGCCGTCACAGTCTGGGTTCTGCGGCACGATCTGGGGCTCCGCCCCCCCCAGCCCGATCTTCACGTTCACCTGCCCGAGCTGGATCTCCCCGCTGAGCACCTCCGCGGGGAGCTCGTAGTCGCACGGCAAGAGGTCTCCGCGGACCTTGGCGAGGGCGTCGCGGAACTCCGCCTCCACGTTCGTCGTCCCGACGAGGATCGCCTGGTCGCTCCCGCCCGCGAGCGCGACGGCGTTCGCGAAGGTCTGATCGACGCCCGGGAGGCCGACGACGAACGTCGTCACGCCGAAGCCGAGGGCGGCGGCGGCGAGGTCCGCGATCGCCTGCGTCGACTCGGGATCGACCATCCCGCAGAGCCCCGCGGGGCCCTGAGGCGCGCCGTCGGTGATGAGGAGCACAGCGGAGTTCTCGTCGGGGAAGTTCTGCACCATCGTCACGCACTCGAGGAGCGCGCCGCCGAGCGCTTGGTAGACCGGCGTGGAGAAGCCATCGGCGGCCAACCCGCTCAGCTCCGTCGTGACGTCGGGGGCGATACCGGGCAGCTCGCCCCACCCCACGGCGGGCGCCATGTAAACCGTCTGGTCGCAGCCGGGCGGGCCCTCGGGGAAGGAGTTGAACGCGAGCTCGATGCCCGCCGATCCCGGATCGGTGAGGAAGGCGTCGAGCCCCGCCTTGGCGGCGTCCCACTTGCTGCCGGCCATGGAGCTCGACCTGTCGAGCATGATGTAGAGGTTCAAGGGGCGCGGATCCGCGGCCTGGTCGATCGACGCGCACACGTCGTTTCCACCGAGGCCGCCGCCGGCCGAGCCGGTGGTGAAGACGCCGCTGGTCGTCGCTCCGCCCCCCGATCCGTCGGTGCTCCCGGCCTCGCAGGCGGCCGCAGAGAGGGCGCCGACGGCGAGGCCGAGCGTGATGAGCCGTCGCGGCGGCTGGCTACTTCTATCGCCAAGCATGATCGGGCAGAGAGGTAGCGTACCGTCGGCGCCCCCGGAGGTCACGCTTCGGCGCGCCGACGACGGTCCACCTTGCCTCCGAGGGGTAGCAGGGCGAAGATTCTCGCATGGTCAAGCTTGCCTCCTCCTTGCCCCCTTGGCTCGCGCTCGGCACCATCCTCGTGGCTGCCTTCGGGTGCGCCGACGCCGACTCGATCGGCACCGGCGGCGCCGGAGGCACGTCCGGCACCGCGACGCCCACGACCACGAACGCGACGAACGGGTCCGCGGGGAACACCACGACGGGCACGCCGGCGACGGGCAGCACGACGTCGGACGGAGGCGGCGGCGTCGGTGGACAGGGGGGCGGCGGCGGGAGTGATCCCTGCGCCATGGGCTGCGCCGCGAACCTGTGGGACGTGGACCAGAACCCGCTCACCGGGGAGTGCGGCTGCGAGTACGCCTGCACCCAGGTGTCCCCGGACACGGACCCGGTGGACGAAAACTTCACCGACGACAACTGCGACGGCGGTGACTGGCTGGTCGAGCAGTGCGTGTACGTCTCGGCGACCACCGGCAACGACGCGAACGCCGGCACACGCGACATGCCCATGCAGACGATCGCCAACGCGATCCAGCAGGCCGTGAACAACGGCGTCCCCGCCGTCTGCCTCTCTGGCGAGGACTACCTCGAGAACGTCACGGTCGTGCCGGGCGTCAGCGTCTACGGTGGCTTCGACCACCTGGATCCCGACTTCAAGTTCCGCCGCAAGGCGGGCATCGTCTCGCGCGTGATCGCCACGGGCTCGGTGTTCGTGGTGCCCTCGCTCGATCAGGACACCCACCTCGAGGGCCTCACCATCGTGGCGAGCGCCGGCGCGACGCCCGGCTCGAGCGCGTACGGCGTGCGGATGGTGACCGGCAGCTCACAGGCCACGCTGTTCGTGCGCTACAACGTGCTGCAGATCGGCGCAGGCGCGAACGGCGCCGACGGCGCCGACGGCCCGCCCCACCAGCCGGGCACCGCCTCCGTGGGCAACACGGGCGGCAACGGCTGCGACGGCAACTGCACCCCCAACGGCGCGCCGCAGACCCAGTGCGTCGAGTTCGGCGGCGCAGGCGGCACCGGCGGGTACGACAACAGCGCGGGGCAGTCCGGACAGCCGGGGAGCGGCGGCGCGGCGGGCGGCTCACCCGGCGGCGCGCCGGGCAACAGCTGCTTCTCCTGCAACAACGGTGGCAACGGCGTCGTCGGCGGCACCGGCGCATCCGGGACGTCCGGCGCGACCGGCCTGGCCGGAGCCGCGATCGGCGTCATCACGGGAGGCCTCTACATCCCGTCGTTTGGGACCGGCGGCACGGCCGGCACGAACGGCAAGGGCGGGGGCGGGGGCGGCGGCGGCGGCGGCGGCGCGGACACCTGCATCTGCAACGCGGAGACGGGCGCCGGCGGCGGCGCGGGCGGGTGCGGCGGGCTCGGCGGCAACCTGGGCATCGGCGGGGCGGGCGGCGGCGGGAGCTTCGGCGTGTTCGCGGCGGCCGGCGTCGTGGTCGTCACCGACAACGAGATCACGACGGGCAACGGCGGAGACGGCGGAGACGGCGGAGACGGCGGCAACCGTCAGCTCGGCGGCGCGGGTGGTCCGACGGGCTCCGCCCCGGACGAGGGAGGCTCGGGCGGACCGGGCGGGCCGGGCGGCAACGGCGGGCACGGCGGCCCCGGCGGCGGCGGCGGCGGCGGGCCGAGCGCGTGCCTCGCGCGGAGCGGCAGCACCACCTTCACGTTCATGGGCAACTCGTGCACGACCGGCATCCCCGGCTTCGGGGGGATCGGCGGGACGAACGCGGCAGGCGCCGTCGCGGGCAGCGGCCTCACCGGGTTGGCCGCGCCCAACCTGCAGATCAACTAGCATCTCGCCCCACGGATTTCGATCGGGCGCCCCTGGCTGGCTGGGGCCGCGTTCTCCGCAGGGGTAGCGGCGTGCTCCGCTCGGCGATCCGCTCTCGGTCGCGGGAGACGTCGTCTCCGCGGGACGAGCGCGCGTATCGAGCGGCCGTCCGCGGCGTCAGTCCGCCGGCGGCTTGTGCCGGACGAACTGCTCGAACACCCGCAGCTCGATGTCCGTCTCCGCCCCGACCTCGGTCAGCACCTTGCGCACGCGCGGCCAATCGAGGCCCCCGACGCCCGCCCCGAGCCTCGGCAGCGCGATCCGCTCCACCCCGGAGCGCGCCGCGAGCGCCACCGTCTTGTCCAGCGCTCGCGCGAGCGCCGCGAGCTTGGGCCGCTTCTTCCAGTGCTCCTGGATCCCCATCGTGTAGACCACGAAGTCGCCCTCCCCCCAGACGAACACGTCGCCGAGCTTGAAGCGCCCGTCCGAGCAGCGCAGCGCGTACTCCTCGAACATCGCCGGGAAGCGCCGCTTGAAGGCCGCCGAGACCCCGGAGTCCATGGCGCCCGCGCAGTTCGCCCCGTGGGCGTAGGCCCGCACGTCCTCGGTCGCGAACAGATCACCCTTGGCGAAGGTCGTCGGCATCGGCGCCGCATCCTACGCCGAGTCGCCCCACGTGGGGCCTCTGGCGCTCGAGCGGCGCGGGTCTTGGGCGGTAGCTCTCCGGATCGAGGCCGAACCGCTTCCCCGAGCGACGGGTTCGTCGCAAGGTGTCTGCCATGCCAGCGCGCGAGCTCGGTCGATGGTCCGCCTTGATCGTCACGGTCGTCGCGGTCGCCTACGCAGCGGTCCTCACGGTGGGCATGGCGACGCATGGCGCGTCGGAGCCGATCGGAGACCCCGTCCTGGCGGTCATGGAGGTGCTCACGTTCGTCTCCGCGCTCCCGCTCGTCGCCGTCGTCGCGGCGCTCCACGCGTTGGCGCCGCGCGAGCGGCGGGTCTTCGGGGTGCTGGCCCTCTCCTTCGTCGTCCTCTTCGCCGGCACGACGTGCGCGGTGCACTTCATCGAGCTGACCGCGGGACGACAGACCGGCACGCACGGGATCGTCTGGCCCTCCACCGCGTACGCGGCCGAGCTCCTCGCGTGGGATCTCTTCCTCGGCCTCGCGCTCCTCTCCGCCTCGGCCGCGCTCCCGCGCGACGAGACGGCGAAGAACGCGCGGCGGGCGCTCGCCGTTGCGGGCGCGCTCTGCGTCGCCGGGCTGGTCGGTCCCGCGACCGGCCTGATGCGGCTGCAGCTCGTGGGCGTGGTCGGGTACGCGGTCGTCCTCCCGGTCGCCGCGTTCTCTCTCGCGCGGTGGTTCCACGCGATCCCCGTGGCAGCGCCGGGCGACCTCGGCTGAGGGTCCGTCGGCGGGGGCTGACACGGTCCGATCGTGCGCAACGAGTCATCGGGGTCGAGGTCGGGTGGTCGCGCACGGACCTCGGAGTCTCCAGGTCCGCACCAGTGACCGCGCCCGTCACACCGAGCCGATTGACGACCTACGGTCGAGGAGCCACTGCTGACGGTGAGGTGCATCCATGAACGCTTGGCTCCGAACGGTTTCCTGGCTCGCCGTCGCTCTCTCGACCGTCGGGTGCGGCGACGACGGCTCCGGTGAGGGCGGCGCCGGAGGCGACGGCGCAGCGAGCTCGGGCGCCTCGACCACCGCGAGCTCGACCACCAGCGTGACCTCGAGCACCGGCGTCGGCGCGCCTCCGGCGCCGGTTCTCGACATGGTGGAGCCGATGCACGGCGCGCTGCATCTTTTCTGGACCAACACCGCGCCCGACTGCGACATGGTCGAAGGCGAGCGCAAGCTCGACGCCGCCGCCTACACGGTGTTTTTCTCGGTTCCTGGCACCGTGGACAACGAGATGGACGACGGGGCGACCGATCCGACGATCACCTACACGTACCGGCTGCGGTGCTTGAAGGGCTCGGCCTCCTCGCCCTACTCCAACGAAGTATCGAACAGCCCGATGCCCTGACCGACGACGGTTCAGTCGATCGCGATCGGGTCGATGCGCATGACGCGGCCCCCGAGCATGTCGACGAAATAGACCTTGCCGTCGGGACCGAGGGTGAGGCCCGCGAGGCTCCCCGCTGGCAGCCCGGTGAGGAGCGCGTTCACGACCGAGCCGTCCTTGGCGAACGCGTAGAACGCGCTCGCCGCGTGGTCGGAGACGAACACGAGGTCGCGGTGGAGCTCGATCCCGCTGGGCAGACCCAGCGTGCCCGCGGGGAGGAGCTCGAGGAGCGTCGCACCGTCGACGCGCCGCCGCTCCTCCACTTGCTCCATTCCTCCAAACGCGTTGCCCGGCGTTCCGGAGGCGGCGTCGAGTACGAGTACCCGGCCAGTCCCGGTGTCCGCGACGTAGAGGAGGTTGGTCCCACCTTCGTACACCAGGTGGCTGGGAACCCCCTCGACGCCGGTCACCATCCCGTCGACGTACCTGAGGATGACGCCGTCCGAGTGGTCGTCGTTGCCCGGATCGTGATCGCCGCCGAAGTCGTACCGGTCGAGGGCGCCTCGGTCGGCGTTGAAGACGAAGTACGCGTTGCCGGACACGTGGGCGATACCTCGGCAGTAACGCGTCGAATGGAGCATGTCGAGGTGGGAGCCCAGCCCCCCTGGCGTTTGGACGGCAAACACGTCGGATCCCGTCGCGAAGAGCGCAGGCCCGATGAAGCCGTCCACGTTGTCGTGATCGCCGCAGGTGCCGAACGTCTGCCCCCATGTCTCGTCGACGCTACCCATGGCGAGCGCGGGCGGCGCGTTCATGAAGTGCCCCGCCGCCGGATCCTTCTTGCGTAGGAAGGACATCGACGGCGCGCCGGGCTCCTGGATGATGACCACGCTGTCGTCTTGCTGGTTGACGACCCAGAGCTCGGTCGGGATGGCGGGATTGAACGCGAGGTCCACGGGCCTCCTCATCGACCCGTCCTGCAAGATGGTGGTGAGCGTTACCGAGGTCGGGCTTCCGTCCCCCCAGCCGAGCTCCCACCCCGCCGGCTGCTCCGCGCAGACGCCGGCGTCAGGCTCGCAGAAGGGCAAGGCGTCGGAGCAGTCCGCGTGCGCGACGCACTCCGGATCGGCCGGCGGCGGGTCGTCCGTCGGACCCTTCGGCTTCGGGTCCGGCTCTCCCGCACATCCAGCTGCGACTGCCAACGCGACCGACGAAGCAAGGCACAGGCGCGTGGCCGTGAACTTCCGCATGGGCATTCCTAGCACAAGCCAGCACGACCGAACGGCACCGCGGAGTGACGCCTGCGGTCACACGCCCCCGGCCAGCACGCCCTCAGGGTGACGGGCTCGCCGACCGCTCGTTCGAGTACGCGGAGTAGACGTCGCCTTTCTTGCACCGCAGCCGGTACGTGTAGCTGACCATCGGATCGGTCGCCGCGTCGTCGGCCTTGTTGTCGACGGTGCCCGGCACCGTGAAGAGGGGCGCGAACGCGGAGGTGGCGCCGACCTTGCGCTCCCCCTCCACGGTGTCGCAGCCGCCGCTCACGTTGGTCCAGTAGAGGTGGAGCGCGCCGTGCATGGGGTCGACCCGGTCGAGAACGGGCGCCCCGGCGCCCCCCTCCCCGCTCCCGCCCTGCGCAGCGGCGCCGCCGCCGTCGTGTCCGTCGTGGGACGAGTCGCCGCACCCGAGGGCCAGCGCTACGAGCGAGAACGTGAAGAGGCGCGAAAGGGTCATGCCCGCTTCGTACCCGATCGACGGCGGCAGCAGGCAAGGAACGCGAGGGCTGCTCACGAATCCACCTCCCCGCTGCCGCGGCGCCGCCGCGAGCCCTGGCCTTCCCGGTAGCTGCCCGCCGAGAGGCCGTAGCGACGCAGGAGCCGGTAGACGCTCTCGCGCTCGACCTTGGCCGCAGCCGCGGTGGCCGCGACGTCCCCGCCGTGCTTTCGGAGCATGATCGTGAGGTAGCGGCGATTCATCTCGTCGCGCGCGAGCTCCTGGGCTTGGCGCAGGTCGATCCGCGCGAGGTACGCGTCGGTCACGGGCGGCGCATCGGGATCGCCCCGCACCTCCGCTGGAAGGGACTCGGGCTCGATCCGCGCCGTGGGCTCGAGCAGAGCGGCGCGCTCCACGACGCTGCGGAGCTCGCGGACGTTGCCCGGCCACGGGTACGCGACCAGGCGCTCCATGGCGTCGGGCGCGATGTCGGAGGCGTGCGCGCCGAGCAAGGGCCCTCGCTCCGCGAGGAAGTGTTGGGCGAGGACGGGGATGTCCTCGGCGCGGGCGCGCAGAGGGGGCACCTCGAGCGGGCACGCGGAGAGGCGGTCGTGCAGGTCCTCGCGGAAGCGCCGCTCGGCCACCGCGCGCGAGAGATCGTGGCGCGTGGAGACCACGACGCGCACGTCCACGGGGCGCTCCTCGGGGTCTCCCACCCGACGGACGACGTCGCGCTCGAGGACCCTCGTCAACCGCCCCTGGAGCGATCGGGAAAGATCCGCGACGTCGTCGAGGAAGAGCGTGCCGCCCTGCGCGGTCTCGAGCAACCCCGCGCGATCGGCGTCGGCGCCGGGCAGCGCGCCTTTGGCGTGCCCGAAGAGCTCCGGCTCCAGGAGGTCACGGGGCATGCCGGTGCAGTCGATCGCCACGAACGGCTTCGCGGCCCGACCGGAGAGGGCGTGGAGCGCACGCGCCACCAGCTCCTTGCCCGTGCCCGCCTCACCGCGGATCAGCACCACCACGTCCGTAGGGGCGACCCGGCGGACGCGGTCGAAGAGCGACTGCATCGCCCTCGACTGTCCTACGAGCATACCGAGCCGCCTCCCGGCCCCTCGGGTCCGCTCGAGGTCGGCGCGAGACAGCGCTCCCTCGACGACGCCTCGTAGGTCCTCCGGGTCGAAGGGCTTGGAGACGTAGTCGTACGCCCCGCCGCGCATGGCGGCGACCGCCGTATCCACGGACGCGAACGCGGTCATGAGGATGAAGGGAGGGGCAGGCGAGCGTAGGCGCGACGCACGGAGGACGTCGAGCCCCGAGCCGTCGGGGAGCCGGAGGTCGCACACCACCGCATCGACCCGATCGCGCTCGAGCACGCCCAGCGCCTCGCCGACCCCCGCCGCGACCACGACCTCGCCGAGATCGTCGAGCACGCGACCCACGAGCTCCACCATCGTGGTCCTGTCGTCGACGACGAGCACCCGCGGTCGAGTCACGTGGCCTCCGTCGGACCACCGGCAGCCCCCGGAAGCGTCAGCTCGACCTCGGTCCCGCCCCCTTCTCGGCCTAGGGCGCGAAGCTCCCCGCCGTGCGCGGCGACGAGCCCGTGCGAGACCGCCAAGCCGAGCCCCGTCCCGTCCGCGCGTGTGGTGAAGAACGGCTCGAAGAGCCGGGTGCGCGCCTCGTCGCCGAGGCCTTCGCCGCGATCGAGCACGCGGTACCGGAAGGTGCCGTCCGCCTCCCGGACACCGCGAAGCTCCACCCCCTCGGTCGTCGAGGCTTGCCGAGCGTTTCGGATGAGGTTCACGAGGACCTGACGGATCCTCACGGGGTCGACCTCGATGAGCGTTCGCTCGACGTCGATGCGGACGTCGCCGGTGGGGCCGCCAGGGGCGGAGCGCTCGACGGCTTGCGCCGCGAGGTCGGCCGCGTCGACTGCGCTCTTGTGGAGGCCGGGGACCCGAGCGTAGGCGAGGAGATCCTCGACGATGCGCTGGCAGACGGCGGCCTCGCCGTCGATGGTGGCGAGATCCGTGGCCAATCGCTCGTCCGCCGCGCCCCGGCGGAGGGTCTTCAGGTACCCTCGGATGACGCCGAGGGGGTTGTTGAGCTCGTGCGCGATCCCGGACGCGACCCGGCCGATCGCGGCGAGTCTGTCGGCTGCGCGGAGCGCCTCCTCTTGGGCCGCGAGCGTATCCAGCATCAAGTCGAAGGCGGCGGCCAAGGACGCTAGCTCGAGCAGGGCGGGCTGGCCCATGCGCGCGGTTCGGTCGCCCTCCCCCACGCGCCGCGCGGTGCGCTCGAGCTCCGCGAGCGGCCCCGCGACCTCGCGCCAAAGGCGGCTCGCGACGATCAAGCCAAAGGACGCGGCGAAGATGGCCGTGGCGACGACCAGCGCCGTCACGATCCAGGACGTTCGCTCCGCGGCCGTCTCTGCGGCGCGCGCGCGCGTCGTGAGCGTCACCGCGAGGTGGTCTGCCGTGTGCGTCATGTCCTGAACGGCGCCGTCCGCGCGGGCGTGCGCCGCCGCGACTCCGGGTCGATCGCCCCTCATGACCGCCGGGAGGATCTCCTCCGCGAACAGCCGCGCGACCTCGCGGCTCCGGCTCTCGACCGACTCGAGCTGTGACCGCTCGGACTCCAGCAGGAGCGGCCGCACGGCCTCGATCTCCGAGTGGAGCCGCCCGACCCACGCGTCGTGGTGCCCGACGTGGGATTGATCCCCGACGAGCACCGTGTGCGCCTCGTGGATGTACTGCTCACGCGCCAGCAACCCCACCTGGGTCGCGCGACGCGCCGCCTCCTCGAGACGCTCGCTCTCGATCCGCCCCGTGTGGCACGCCACGGCGGACCCGACCGCGCCGGTCGCGGCGAGCGCCGTGAGCACCGCCAGGAGCGCGAGCACCGCGCGGAGCCGGGTCCGCAGGGCGAAGGGCTTGGGCGGCGCGCGCATCGGCTGGCGATCATAGCGTGAGGGTCAGGTCCGCGAGTGACCCGCCAGGTTACTCGCGGACGCGCCTACTTCGCGTCGCGTGGGGCGACCTGGAGCGTGAACGGTGCGAAGCGCTCCGTTCCTTCGAGCTTCACCTGCGCGAAGAACCGCATCAACCCCGACCGCTTTGGCGTGAAGCGGAACTTCAGGGTCCCGCGCCCACGGTCGGTCGGCTTCGCCGGCTCAGGGCCCATGGGGTGCACGTGCTCGACCGACACCCGGTCGTCGAAGAACCCGACCAGGTGCGCGTAGGCCCCCATGACCGGCTCGAGGTTCTTCACCTCCTCCCCGGCCCGATCCCGGATCGACAGGACGCCGCTCGAGGGCTCGCCCTCGCGGAGAGCCCCGGACAGCTCGATCTCGAAGGTGTAACCGTCGACCGCCGCCTTCGTCACCGTTTCGCGATTCGAGATGGGCTCGCCTCGCGCTCCGGCGGAGAGGTCGGCCATGAGGTAGAGCTGGCGTCGTGTCGCCTCGGGGACGACGTCGGCGAACACGCGGTAGGGGCCGGGTTTCCTCGGAGTGAAGGAGAACCGAAGGCCCGGACCGTCGGCGCGCGTCGCCGGGTGCTCATGGTGATAGTCCGTGAGGCTCTCGTCGATGATGAGCAGGTGGATGCGCTGCTCGTGGACGACCTTGAAGTCCGGCGCCCCCAGGGGCTCGCCCTTCGGGCCCGCGAACGAGACGTCCACCTCGACACGCTTGCCGGGCTCCAGCGGAGCGCTGCGGAGCTCGAGGCGATACCCGGAGGCCTCCGCGCGCGGCGACGCGGAGGACGCGGCGTTCGGCGCTGGTGCCTGAGTGGGCTCGAGCGGCATGCCACAGGACGGGCAGTCGCCTGGTCCCGCTCCGCGGACCTCCGGGTGCATGGGACACGAGTACGCTCCCGGCCCAGCGGACCCCGTCGCGCTCGCAGGCGGAGCGGCCGTGGGAACGGAGGACGCCTCCGGGGTCGAGGACGACGACCCGACCGTCGGCCGAGTGGCACCGTCACACGCCATGACGACCACCGCCAGGGCGAAGGCCTCAGTGCGCATGTCCGCGCCCATGTGATCCCTTCTTCGCAGCCGCTTCGCACGCGGCGAGGCACGTTGCGCGATCCTTCGCACACGCGGCGTCCTCGCGGGCGTGCCCGAGCTCGTGGCAGCGTGCGGCCTGCCCCCCGCTGTGCCCGACGCGATGGCACGCCTTGACCAGGTCTTCGCACGGATCGGCCGCGACCGGCGACGACGACACGGCGGGGGCGACGCCCGGCGGCGCCGCCTCGGACCCCGACGGGGCAGGCTGAGCCGTCGTCTCCGGGGGCGGTTGCGGCCCCTCGATCTCGGCAGATGCCGCATGGGGCGCCACCGGACGCGGCTCTTGCTCAGCGGGTGGCCTGGCCGGAGCGCAGGCCGCGAGGCAAGCGGTCAGCGCGCCGAAGATCCTGGGGTTTCGCATGGCGGCTATGTGGCACTGCTCGGGCGTCGTGTCACGTGACCGGCGCGGTCAGTCCGCCCCATGGGCTCGCGGGCGCGCGGAACGGGAAGTACAGTTCGACGTATGCCAGGACAGCGCCTGCCGCCCATGAGACACGCGTTCCTCCTCTTCGCCCTCGCGCTCTTTTGCTCTTGCGCCGAGGAGTCCACCTCGCCGGCGCCCGTCCCGGTCCACAATAGGGACATCGAGCTCGCCCGGGCGGTCGACGAGGACCCCGCGGAGGGCGTCTTCGAGCTCACGCTGCGGGCGTCGACGGCGGAGCGGCAGTTCGCCGACGGCCCGGCAACGACGGTTTGGGCCTACAACGGCACGGTCCCGGGTCCCCTCATCGAGGCCCGGGTGGGCGACCGCCTCGTCGTACACTTCCAGAACGCGCTCGACGAGGAGACGACCATCCACTGGCACGGCGTGCGCCTGCCGGCGACGATGGACGGGACCCTGGCGATGCAGAGCCCCGTCCTGCCAGGCGGGAGCTTCGAGTACGAGTTCGTGCTGAAGGACGCGGGTCTCTTCTGGTTCCACCCTCACGTCCGCGGCGACCTCCAGGTCCAGCGCGGTCTCTACGGCACCATCTTGGTTCGCGCGGACGACGAGCCTGCCGCCGACCGTGAGCTCGTCGCCGTGCTCGACGACATCCGGCTCTTGCCGAACGGCGGCATCGACGAGTACCCCGACGACGAGGGGCTCGCGATCGGCCGCGAGGGAGACACGATCCTCTTCAACGGCCTCGTAGATCCCGCGATCCGCGCGCGGCCGGGCGAGACGCTCCGGCTCAGGCTCGTCAACACCGCCAACGGCCGGTTCTTCCACCTCAAGCTCGCCGGCCACCGGTGGCGCGTCATCGGCACCGACGGCGGCCTCGTCCCGCGCCCCTTCGATGTCGACACGCTCCTCATGTCACCGGGCGAGAGGTACGACGTGCTCGTGACGCTCGCGGGCGCCGCGGGGGAAGAGATCGCGCTCACGAGCGAGCCCTACGAGCGCGGCCACGGAACGGGGATGAACCCCGCCGTGCAAGTCGCCAGGATCCGGCTCGAAGGGGAGTCGGTCGAAGGGGCCGCGCTGCCCGAGACGGGCCCCGCGACGGCGCTCCTCCCCGAGAGCGCGCCCGTGGAGAGCATCGTGCTCGATGAGGGCACGATGAACGGCGAGCTCGTCTTCACGATCAACGGCGAGACGTTCCCCGACGTCCCCACGATCGTCGTGCCGAACGGTGAGCACCGCGTCCTCGAGGTCAGGAACGACGCCGAGATGGACCACCCATTCCACCTCCACGGCTTCTTCTTCCAAGTCCTTGCGGTCGACGGCGTGCCGGTGCCCGCCGCCGACCGCTTCAACAAGGACACCATCATCGTCCCGCAACAGTCGAGCCTCACCCTGGTCGCGCGGTTCGACGAGCCCGGGATGTGGATGTACCACTGCCACATCCTCGAGCACGCCGAGCTCGGCATGATGGGCGAGGTCCACGTCGAATAGAGCGCGCCGCCGCCGTCCGGACGGGGTGCAGGGCACGCCGCCCGACGACCCCCCTGGACCTCCACGCGTGACGAGGCGTCGCGCGCGGTGGCTCGCGAGGCCCGCGCGGCCGGTGTCCTATCGTGAGCGCGTCGACAGTCGGCTGGGTGTCTCGGCACCCAAACGGAGGTCCGCCCACACCCAGGTGCTAGCCCGGAGACGGGCGGCGAGCGCGCCTCCCCGCCCGGCCGCTCGCCGAACCGAGCGCTCACGTCCGCGGCAAGCGGCTTGCAGTGGCTGTCGCAGCGCTGGCCACATCTGCCAGCCCCGAAGGAGGCTCTCATGCGACCGACACGACCGACGCGGCCATCGCCAACGCAAGTCTTCGCCCTCTCCACCGCGATCGCGGTCGCCTGGAGCACGGGCTGTCTACCCGCCGCCGAAGACGACGGCGAGTCCGAAGAAGCGGTGACCCTCGGCCAAGGGCTCGACGCGTTCGACGACCCGATCCTCGAGGACGGCGCGTGCGTCGAGCTCGACTCGCTGCAGACCGACCTCGCCGCGGCGGTGCTCGAAGCGCGCAGGTACGTCGGCCTGACGCCGCCTCAGCGCCAGCGCGCGGGCGTCGTCACGACCACGATTTCGGCGAGGCCCTCCGACGAGCGTGCCGCCTACGATGCGTTGGCGATGACCCCTTGCCCGCTCGAGAGCGACGGATGGGTCTGCACGGCGTGGGTCAGCCCGACGGGCTTTCCAAAGGCGATCTGCACGAAGGGGACGATCACCTGCGGCGTCGGCGCAGGCACGGGCTGGTGCAAGGGGCCCTGAGCGAGCCAGTGTGACCAGGGGTGGCGAGGGGGCGAGGAGACCCGTCGTCCTACCTCACCACCCGCACTGCTCGCCCTTGTTCTGCTCCTTCAGGTACGCCGAGAGCGGGGCGAAGTACTCGAGGAGGGCCGCGGCGTCGGCCTTCGACTCGCCGCTGATGGCCTTCATCGCCTCGGGCCAGGGCCTGGACGCGCCCATCGCGAGCATGGCCTTCAGCTTGTCGCCGGCCGCCTTGCTCCCGTAGATGGAGCACTTGTGGAGCGGCCCGGTGTGACCCGCCGCCTTGCACAGCGCGCGGTGGAACTGGAACTGGTAGATGTGCGCGAGGAAGTACCGGAGGTACGGCACGTTCGAGGGGACGTGGAACTTGGACCCGGGATCGAAGTCCGCCTCGGTGCGCTCGCCTGGCGGCGCGACGCCCTGGTACTTGAGCACGAGGTCCCACCACGCCTTGTTGTACTGGCCCGGCGGCGTCTTGCCCGAGAACACGTCCCAGCGCCACTTGTCGATCATGAGCCCGAACGGCAGGAACGCGACCCGGTCGAGCGCCCGCCGCATGAGGACGTTCATGTCGGACTTGTCGTTCTGCGGCGCCTTGTCGAGCAGGCCGATCTTCGCGAGGTACTCGGGCGTGACGCTCAGCGCGAGCGTGTCGCCCACGCCCTCGTGGAAGCCGTCGTTGGCGCCCTCCTGGTAGAGCACCGGCAGCGGGTAGTAGTACGAGTAGTAGTAGTTGTGCCCGAGCTCGTGGTGGATCGTGATGAGGTCCTCCTCGTTCTGCTCGGTGCACATCTTGATGCGCACGTCGTTGGCGAAGGTCAGGTCCCACGCGCTCGCGTGGCAGACGACCTCGCGGTCGCGCGGCTTCTCGAAGAGCGACCGCTGCCAGAAGGTCTCGGGCAGCTTGGTCATGCCGAGCGACACGAAGAAGTCCTCCCCGATCTTCACCATGCCCTTGGGGTCCACCTTCTTCTTCTTCAGGCCCGCCGTCACGTCGAGCGACGCTTGGCCGGGGTGCGGCTCGAGGTCCTTGTAGGTGTAGCCCCAGGACTGCGACCACATGTTGCCGAGGACGTGGGCCGGGATCGGCGCCTTCTCGGCGATCTTGTCCTTGCCCCACTTCTTGCGAAGGCGCGCTCGCGTGTGGCAGTGCAGCTCGTCGTAGAGCGGCTTCACCTGCTGCCACAGGCGCTCCACGTCGGCCTCGAGCTCGGCCGGCGACATGTCGTAGCGGTCGCGCCAGAGCTCCCCGAGATCCTTCTGCCCGATCTCCTTCGCCCCCTTGTTCCCGAGCTCGACGAAGCGCTCGTAGGGCTTGCGGAGCGAGACGGAGATCGTCCGCCAGCCGAGGAAGGCCTCCTTCCGCTCGTCCCACGTGGCCTTCTCGGTCTCCAGCACCTTGGAGAGATCGCCGAGCGTCAGGCAGTTGTCCTTCGCGTCCTTGCCCTTGAACTTCTTCAGGTTGTCCGAGCAGTACTTGCCCTTGCCGTAGGCGCTCTGCATCGACACGCCGAGCTCCGCGAGCTCCTTGCGCTCCTTCGCGTCGGTGGGCGCGGGCAGCACGGTGCCGCGGCGCAGGAGCTCCAGCTTGCGCGCGACGTCGGGGGCGAGATCCTTCACGCCGCGGTAGCGGACGGACTCCTTGATCTTGCGCGTGACGTACTCCATCGACGTCTCCTGCGCGGAGGCGGCCAGCGCGTCGGTGTCGTCGGTGATGAAGTTCTGGTTGATCCAGTCGGCGCGGGCTTGCGCGATCCACACCTTCTTGAGCCCTTCGTCGACGTCGTCGATGAAGGCCTTGGCCTCCGCCGCGGTCGCGGGGCCGGCGCCCGGCTGAAAGCCGCCTCCGCCGGTCGCCCCGGTCGAGAGCGGCGCGGGTCCCTCCCCTGGCGGCGGCGGCGACGCGGTCTGCGGGCCCGAGGCGGAGCAGGCGGCGCCCGCGGCGCCGATCAGGAGGAGGGTGAGCAAGGTGCGGTGGCGTGCCATGACGCGCGGAGCCTACCGGTGCGGGTCGCGGCGCGGAAGGGCCACGGGGCCGGCGGTCGCGTGGTATAGAAGGCGCGGGTCAGCGGAGGTGGCGCTGGCCGGCCGACTCGTCCCGAGAGCAGGTTCCAGGAGCCCCCGTGCAAAAGCGAGGACCCACGACCTCAGCATCATCCCGGACCGAGCCCAAGGCGCCGCTCCCGCTCGCGCAGTACGCCGAGCTCACGGCCGAGGTCGACGCGGGAGTCCTCCCCAAGACCCTGCTCGAGCGCGAAGGGATCAGCGAGGAGACGTGGGCCGCAGCGAAGGCCCACTGGCTCAGGCGCATGGCCGACGAGGCGGAGCGCCGTCGGTTCGAGACGACGACGCGGTACCAGGCGCTCTACAAGGCGAAGCGCAGCGTGATCGAGGCGAGGCTCAGGCGCGAGAGGGATCGCGAGGCGCGCGCGCCCGTCGCGCTCCCCTCGACCGCGCTCGCCGACGCCACCGCGCAGGCGCTCGCGGCGCCTCTCGTCTCCCGACTCGGCGCCCTCGACCTCCCGGAGGCGCCTCCCTCCACGGTGCCCGCCGTCGTCGCGCAGCACGCTCCCCCGCGCCCGTTCGCGCCGCCTGCAGCTCCGAGCGCGGCGCAGGCGGCCACGGCGCCGCCCGCCGCGACCCCCCCACCGCCCGCGATGGTGATGAGCCCGAACCAGACCGGACCCGTCGGCCCGATCCCTCGCGACGTCTTGCCCTTCGATCCCGGCAGCACCGCCGACGGCGCGCCTGCGACGCGGCCGGCGCCCACCGCGCCGGCGGCCCCCGCCCGACAGGCGTGGGGCGAGACCTCGGACCTGAGCCAGTTCCAAGCGGCGGTCCGCGCCGCGAGCGATCCGGGGCTGCCCTTCGCCCAAGGGGACGGGCCGCCGCGCGCCGCCGATCGGCCGCTCGGCACGACGGCGGCGTCCGCGGCGCCGGCGGCGGCGCCACGCGCCGGACGCAACCCGCTCCTGAATAGGACGATGAACGTGGTGCCGGGGGCGCCCGCCGAGGCCATGCCGTTACGGGCGGGGCCCAAGACGCAGCGCGCGCCCTCCGAGCCCCCGCGGCCCCCATCGCAG
>CAZBJI010000143.1:0-20683 GCA_964492175.1 uncultured Polyangiaceae bacterium
ACCTTGGTGGCCTCGATGCTCATCGGTCGTGGATGATAGGCTGTAGGCGATGGTCGCGGGCAAGCCGAAGCCTCCAGCTGATCCCCTCGGCCGATCGGTGCTCACTACGGCAGTCACCGCGCCCGGGGCCGACCTCGCGGAGCACTTCGCCAACCCCGCAGTGCTCGATACCATTCAAGCCGACGCGTGGGCTTCGCGCCCGAGGCGTAGACGGCGTTGACGCGGTGCTCGGCATCGGCGGTGAGCGTGCCGCGGAAGCGGGCGAGCTTCGCGACGGTGGCGTCGCCGGCCTTGTCGGCGGAGTACCATCGGGCGCCGACTCTACAAGGTTCGGGTCCGGGGAGTGCTTAGGGAATTTGAACCGTGGTCTAGCCGGAAGTCCATTCTGAACCTCGGGGAGGCCAGGGTGAAGCTGGGGCCCGTTTCGGCGCGGAGGGCGGCCCTGGTAGGGTCGATGGGAGCCGAGGAGCCGAGCGGAGACCGGACGTGAGGGGCAAGTCCGAGCGCGGGATGTGTCATCGATCACCGCGGAGCGCTGCAGCCTGACGATGTCTCGGCATGCTGATCGAATCTCTTCGTTGTCGCGCCCGCCCCCGATGACGACGTCGCACCAGCGCGTCGGAGAAGGTGAAGGCCCGGGTGGTATCAGCACCCGAGCCCTCGCGGCGAGCGCAGCGTCCACGTCCCACCCATGGCCCGCACGACCTCAGCCACGACGCCGCCCCGTCGTCCCTTCGTTTCCCTCATCTCTGGCCTCGAAGAGTCGACTCGCCGTCCCCACGGTGTGAGCAAGAATCGGCGTTCGCGAGGGCAAGGCCCGGCGTGGCCGGCGCCACCCGCGGCGCACGGCTGGGCCGAAACCTACGATGATCCGCGCGTGATGCCCCGGCATGGCTCGTGCTCGCGCCCGGGATGACCCTTCGCTCGTACCCGGGGCCTCCGCGCCGGCGGTGGGTGGCGCTCCTCCTCTGCTAGACTCCAGGACATGTCGCAGGCCCACCGACTCGCGACCGCGGAGGATCTGGTCCGGCTCGAGGGTCGCTTCGAGGTGCTCCACGGAGCGGTGGTGGAGCGAGCCGCGCCGACGCCTGCACACGCCAACGCGCAGGCCGCCATGATCGGCCTCGTCCGCGGTCCGTTCCACCGCAAGCCCGGCGGCGGGGGGCCCGGTGGCTGGTGGATCCTCACCGAGTGTGACGTCGAGCTCGGCCTGCACGAGGTCTATGTGCCCGACGTCGTCGGCTGGCGTCGCGAGCGCATGCCCGAGCTACCTCGCACCCGCCCCGTGACGGAGCGCCCCGACTGGTGGTGCGAGGTCGTTTCTCCGTCGAACGCGCGAAACGACCTCGTCGACAAGTGGCGCATTCTGCAGGAGCGCGGTGTGCCGCACTACTGGCTCATCGATCCGGAGCGCGAGACTCTCACCGTGAACCGATGGACGCGAGAGGGCTACCTCACCGTGCTGATCGCCGGCCGCGATGAACGGGTGCGCGCGGAGCCATTCGAGGCGATCGAGATCCAAGTGGGTGGGTTCTTCGGAGAAGACCCGGTCTGACAGCGGCGGTGTCGCGGCCCCCGCTCGATCGCGCCCGACGTCGCCCGCCTCCTCGGCGCCCGGCATCCTCACCCGACCAAGGTCCCTGTCATGTCACGGCGCATCGGCCGAGCGCGAGGTGGTGCCGAGGAAGTGAAAGCGTGGCAACAACGAACAGTGTTCGGCGAATGACGCCGCGGGCTCACCCGGCCCAATGACGACAATCCAATGGAGCACCGAAAAGTCACCTTCGAACGCGAGAACCTGCCGGCGGGGGCGAGGGTGCAAGATGCTCGCTTCGTCCAGTGCAGCTTCGTCAACTGCGGGAACGACCCGGGCGAGTGGTCCTTCGTGGAACGGTGCAGCTTCGAGCGGACGCTTCTCAAGTCGAAGGGCGTGCGGGCGATGGTCGTCCGGGAGGTGACGCTGGACACCTGCAAGAACACGGCGATCTTCGTCCTCACGAACTGCCTCTTCGATCGCGTCAAGCTGACGGGCTCGTTCGGGTCGCTCATGGTGAGCTGGGCGCCCGAGCACCTCGCCGCAGCGCAGAGGGCGTACGCGGCGAACTTCTACGATGAGGTGGAGTGGGCGCTCGACATCCGGGAGGCGAAGCTCAAGCAGCTCACGCTCCGCGGCGTCCCCGGAGCCAAGGTCCTACGCGATCCCGCCAGGCATTTCCTCGTCCGCAAGGACCGCCTCCTCGCGGATCGCTCGTGGGAGGGCTTCGAGGTGGGCGTGAAGGCGATCCTGCGCGCCTCCGCGGCGCGCTCGGACGAGGACGAGATCCTGGTCGCGGGCGATCTCTCCGACAAGCTCCGAGCACAAGTGGCTGAGTACGAGATGCTGCGGGAGGCGGGGTTCGTCGAATAGGGCGCGTCCCGGAGAAGACGGTTTCTCCGCGCGTTCTCGGGCGCGCGGGTGCTCCGGACCGAGGGGCGGCTGCTCCAGGTGGCCGTCTCGCGGACCGAGCTCCCGGAGGGAGATCCGAGCTGCACCGATCCGCTCGCGCTCGCCCTCAGCGATTGAGCGATCGCCGGTCGCGCACGTTCGGCTACGCTGAGAGGCCGTGACCGACGACGAGCTGCTCGGGGCGTGGGCCGGCGGCGACGACCGCGCCGGCAGCCAGCTCTTCGATCGCCACTTCGAGTGTCTGTACGGGTTCTTCCGCAACAAGGCGGGCGGCGCGGTGGAGGATCTCATCCAGGAGACGATGCTCGCGTGCGTCCGCGCGCGCGACGCGTTCCGCGGCGACGCCTCGTTTCGAACCTACCTCTTCACGATCGCGCGGCACCAGCTCTACGCGCACTACCGGGCCCAGAGCCGGCGCGCGACCGACGAGGAGATCGGCGCGAGATCGATCGCGGACCTCGGGACGTCCCCCTCGGGCGTCTTCGCGCGGAAGCGCGATCACGACCTCCTCCTGCGCGCCCTGCGGGCGATCCCGCTCGACCTGCAGGTCGCCCTCGAGCTGCATTTCTGGGAGGAGCTGAGCGGTCCGGAGATGGCGCTCGTGCTCGGTGTCCCGGAGGGCACGGTCCGCAGCCGCATCCGCCGGGGCAAGGAGCTGCTCGAGGCGACCATGCGGGATCTCGTGACCGCGGGCGAAGAGGCGCAGCTCGAGGCGAGCTCGGCGAACCTGGAAGGATGGGCCGCGCAGGTGAGGCGAGCGATCGACCGCCCCGCCTGATCGGCGGGCCGCGCGCCCCTACCAACATGGACTTCCTCTGTCGCCCGGCGGTTCGGCGAGCGCCGCGCCCAGCGCCCGCCGACCGGGTCGGCGCGTCAGGACGGCGCGGAGACGACGAGGCGCTTGCGGATGAGCCGCTCGATGTCGGCGAGGAGCGCGCGCTCGTCGTTGTCACAGAACGAGACGGCGATCCCTGCGGCGCCCGCTCGGCCCGTGCGGCCGATGCGGTGCACGTAGCTCTCCGCGACGTTCGGCAGATCGAAGTTGAAGACGTGCGAGATGCCATCCACGTCGATGCCTCGCGCCGCGAGGTCGGTGGCCACGAGGACCCGCAGCGTCCCCTGCCGGAAGGACGAGAGCGCCCGCTCGCGCGCGCCCTGCGACTTGTTGCCGTGGATCGCCGCGGCGACGATGCCCGCTCGACCGAGCTGATCCGAGAGGCGGTTCGCGCCGTGCTTGGTGCGCGTGAAGACGATGGCGCGCTCCACCGTCGGGTCTTGCAGCATCCTCTCGAGGAGCGTCCGCTTGCGGTCGCGCTCCACGAAGACGACCGACTGATCCACGCGCTCCGCCGTGGTGACCTTCGGGGCGATGGACACCCTCGCCGGATCGACGAGCATGGTCTGCGCGAGGCTCGCGATGGCGCCGGGGATGGTCGCCGAGAAGAGCAGCGTCTGCCGCTTGCGCGGCAGCACCGCGATCACGCGCCGGACGTCGTGGATGAAGCCCATGTCGAGCATGCGATCCGCCTCGTCGAGGACGAAGTGCGTGACGCCCTCCAGCCGGACGAAGCCCTGACCGATGAGGTCGAGCAGACGCCCGGGCGTGGCGACGAGGATGTCGGGCCGCCTCTCGAGCGCGAGCTCCTGGCCGCGCTGCCCGACGCCGCCGTAGACCACCGCGTAGCGCAGGGGCAGCTCCGCGCCGTACACGCTGATGCGCTCGCCGATCTGCGCGGCGAGCTCGCGCGTGGGGGTGAGGATGAGCGCGCGGATCGCGCCGGAGGGCCGCTCGGCGGAGAGGCGCTGGAGGATGGGGCACACGAAGGCCGCCGTCTTGCCGGTGCCTGTCTGGGCCGCGGCCAAGATGTCGCGCCCGGCGAGGCCGAACGGGACGACCTCTCTCTGGACGGGGGTCGGCTCGGTGTAGCCCTCCGCCAAGATCGCGCCCACGATGAGCGGGTCGAGCCCGAGCGCGGTGAACGGCGAAGCCGCGACCTCCTCGGGCGACGCGACGCGCCGGGGGGCAGCCGGGGGCGCCGACGGCGAAGAGGCGACATGAGCGGGAGGGGCGGCCGCGCGCTGCGAGAAGGCAGCGCCGCCCTCGGCGGCGGGTCGGGCCTCGGCGGCTCGTGCCTCGGCGGGTCGAGCGGGCTGGCGGTGGGAAGACGAGAAAGAGGGACGAAACGAACGACGGTTACGAAAACTCACTTGGTTCTGATCTCACTGCGGCGGACGCTCGGTGTGAGCGTCGTGGAATTTTTCGCCCGACCTGCCGCCGCGGCCGGCCGGGTTGGGTCCGCGAAGCTGCGGACTCGGTGGCATCCCGCGGCCGAGCCGTGGAATCTGCCATCTGTTTGGCGCCCGCCTGGGCGCGGATTCACTGGGTTTCCAAGTCAGCGTGGGCAGCCTCGACCGTGGTCCAGGGAGGAACACGCGGGAGAGCGCATTCGCGGTGACTGGGGACGCGCGGACCCTAGCGCGGATCCGTGCGCCGCGCAAACGGCCTGACCGAAGATGCGGTATGGTGCCGGCAAGAGGGACGACCCATGAGCGATGGACTCGGACGACGACGGTTCTTGAAGTCGGTCGGCGCGGGCGCCGCGGTGGCGGCCGGCTGTGACGACACGAGCGAGACCGAGCTCGAGGCGAACGCGACGACGTTCGAGTACATCGTGATCGGAAGCGGCGCAGGCGGCGGCCCGCTCGCCGCGAACCTCGCGCGCGCGGGGCACCGCGTGCTCCTCCTGGAGGCCGGGGAAGATCGCGGCGAGGAGGAGGTGTACCAGGTCCCCGCGTTCCACCCGCAGTCGACGGAGGACGCGACGATGCGGTGGGACTACTTCGTCAAGCACTACGACGACGACGCCCAGGCCGCGACGAACACCAAGCTGACGGATCGGGGAGTGCTCTACCCCCGCGCCGGCACGCTCGGCGGGTGTACCGCGCACAACGCGCTCATCACCGTCTACCCGCACGAGAGCGACTGGAACCACATCGCGGACGTGACGGGCGACGACTCCTGGCGCGCCGAGAACATGCGCCGGTACTTCCAGGATCTGGAGCACTGCGACTACCTCGGCAAGAACGACGACCGCACCGGCCACGGCTTCGACGGCTGGCTCCACACCCGGCAGCCCGACGCCCGCATCGCCCTCCAGGACAAGAAGCTCCTCAAGGTGGTGAAGGGGGCCGCCCTCGAGTTCGACCTCCAGCAGAGCGGCGGCTTCCTCGACACGCTGAACGAGCTCTTCTTCCAGAACGAGCTCTTCGCGCTGATGAAGCGCGACCTCAACTCGGGGGCGCCCGGCCGCGACCAGGTGGAGGGTCTCTTCACCATCCCGATGCACGCGAACGGCGTGAAGCGGAACGGCCCGCGAGAGTACATCCTCGCGACCGTCGACGAGGGCTTCCCCCTCACGGTCAGGACCGGCGCCTACGCGACGAAGATCACCTTCTCCGCGGAGGAGGGGCCGGACGGCGAGCTCGTCGCGAGCGGCGTCGAGTACCTGGAGGGCAAGCACCTCTACCGGGCGGATCCTTCCGCCGACAGCGGGCCCGCGGGCAAGAAGCGCAAGGCGACGGCCAAGGCCGAGGTGATCGTGAGCTGCGGCGTCTTCAACACGCCCCAGCTGCTGAAGCTCTCCGGCATCGGACCGCGCGCCGAGCTCGACGAGCTCGGGATCACGGTCCTGCTCGACCTCCCGGGCGTGGGCGAGAACCTCCAAGATCGCTACGAGGTCGGCCTCGTCAGCGAGGTCGACTCGGACTTCAACGTCCTCAAGGGCTGCACGCTCGGCGCGCCTGGCGATCCGTGCCTCGACGATTGGCGGCGCGGCAAGGGCGTCTACACGTCGAACGGCGGGACCGTGGGCATCGTCTTCCGCTCGAGCCCGTCCGAGCCGGATCCGGACCTCTTCGTCTTCGGCCTGCCCGGGGACTTCCGGGGCTACTTCCCGGGGTACTCGGATCGGATCCTCGACGACCACCGCCACTTCACGTGGGCGATCCTCAAGGCCCACACCAAGAACACCGCGGGCGTCGTGAAGCTCGCGTCCACCGACCCGCTCGATACGCCGGACATCCGGTTCCGCTACTTCCACGAGGGAACGACCGCGGGCGGTGAGGACGCGCAGGACCTCGCGGCCATGGTGAGCGGGGTCGACCTCGCGCGGCGCATCGGCCAGCGCATCGACGACCTCATGCTCTTCAACTCGTTCCAAGAGGTGTGGCCGGGCCCGTCGGTCCAGACGCAGGCCGAGGTCGAGAGCTTCGTGAAGGCGGAGGCGTGGGGCCACCACGCGTCCTGCACCTGCAAGATCGGCGCGGACGACGACCCGATGGCGGTGCTCGACTCCAAATTCCGCGTACGCGGGACGAAGAACCTGCGCGTCGTCGACGCCAGCGTCTTCCCCAAGATCCCGGGCTTCTTCATCGTCGTGCCGATCTACATGGTCGCGGAGAAGGCCACCGGCGACATCCTGGCGGCGAGGCCGGCGTGAGCACCCGAACCGAGGGCGCGCTGCTCGCGGCCCTCCTGGTCTCGGCGCTGGCGGCGTGCGGTGACGAGTCGGGCTCGGGCGGAGCAACGTCGGGCAAGTCGGGCGCGACGACCGACACCGCGGCCACGGGCCCGGCCTGCGGCCCGCTCGAGGAGGCCTTCGCGGATCCGGACTGCGGCGCGTGCGCCGAGACGAGCTGCTGCGACGAGCTCGCCGCCTGCACCGCCCTCCCCTGCGCCACGCTCGATCCGTGCCTCACGGCGAGCTGCTCCACGGAGTGCTCCATCGTCACGCAGGGGATCTGCGGGACGGACTTCACCACCGCCGACGCCGCGTGCGACGCATGCGTGGACCCGACGTGCTGCGCCGACGTCACCGCGTGCACCGCGAACGCGGCGTGCGCGGCGTGCCTGGCGGACGCGTCCGGCCCTGGCTGCGGCATGAACGCGCTGCTCACCGCGCTGGAGGCGTGCTTCGCGGGGAGCTGCTCCAACGTCTGCGACGGGTGAGCTAGGCGCTACACGAGCCGGACCGCGCCGAGCCGCTCGCCCCACTCGAGGACGCGCAGGGCGATCTCCGCGCTCTGCGCTCGGCGGTCCAGGTGGGGCGGGATCACGCCGCGCTCGGCGGCGTCCCACATCTCCTGATGAAAGACGGGGGGCGGCGGGCGCTGGAGCGAGGCCCGGCTGATCGTCAGCATGGGCAGCGGGATGGGCGGCTGTGGGTTTCGCAGGTACTCGGGCGAGATGCAGCTCGAGACGTCGTAGGCCGCGGCGACGCGCTGGTTGATGATCGGCAGGCCCCACTTCACCTGCGCGGTCTTCATGACCGACGTGTGCTCGAGCAGCGTGGACACGGCGCAGCCCTTCTTCACGTGAGGGCCGATCACGAGCGTGGGCACGCGGAAGCCCATCTGCTGAAACTCCGCGTCGTCGTCGTCCGTGGTCGGCGGCGCGACGTGGTCGAAGAACCCACCGTGCTCGTCGTAGGTGATGATGAGCAGGCACGAGCCCCACTGGGGGCTGCCGGCCAGGGCCGCGTAGATCGTGGAGATGAGCGCCTGCCCGAGCTGAATGTCGTGGTCGGGGTGATCGTCGTTGGCGCCGCTCCCGAAGAAGCCCGGATCGATGATCGAGAAGTTCGGCAGCGTCCCGGCGCCGGCGTCCCCGAAGAACTGCTCGATCGCGCTGATCCCGGAGACCTTGAAGTACGCCCCCGAGCACCAAGGGACGTCGGTGTAGTAGTTCCGGTGCGTGATCCCCGCGTCGTCGAGCAGATCGAAGATGCTCGTGAAGTTGAGGAGCGGAGTGTTGCCCTTGGTCCCCTGGGCCGTGCCGCCGTGGAGGTAGAAGCGGTTGGGCCACGTCGGGCCCATGACGCTGGAGAACCAGCTGTGGCAGATGGCGTATGAGTCGGCGAGCGCGTACGTGATCGGGATCTGCTCGCGGATGTGGTAGCCCATCACCTCGGCTTGGTTGGGCCCGGCGTGCTCGGTCACGAAGCCGTCGTTCGCCCCCATGTTCCACTGGGCGTGGCACTGATCCCAGCTGTGAGGCGGATCCACGACGGTGAAGTCGTTGAGCTGGAACACCGTCACGTCTCCGCCGCCCGGCTGCGGGTTCGACTCCGTCCCGTCCAGGCCGTCGATGTCTTCGCGGCCCTCGAGGAAGCGAAGCGCCCCCAGGTAGTGGTCGAACGAGCGGTTCTCCATGCAGAGCACCACGATGGTGTCGATCTGCGCGAGCAGCTCCTCCGGCGTGAGGCTCGGATCGTCGGCGCACGGATCGCCCGGCCCTCCGCCGCCGCCTCCGCTCCCCGGGCCCGTCGCGTTCGTCGTGCCGGGGCCGGCCGTGGTCGCCGGGCCGCCGGTCGTCACGCCCTGCCCCGCGCCACCCGCGCCGCCCGTACCCGTCGTGCCCGTCTCGTCCTCCGAGCAGCCGAGCGCGACCGAGGCCGCGACGCCGCCCATCCCTTTCATCGCCCGCCGCCGCCCGAAGGGAAAGTGAAGCCGCTTCTTCATCGCCTCCGATCCTCTCCGAGGATCGCTCCCTCCGCAAGGCGGTTCGGTCGGAGCGCGCCGCTCGGCGCTCACTCCCAGAACGGTGGCGAGGGCTCCCAGCCGTAGCTCCAGGGGGTGCGCGCCCGATGGCGCCCGGCGATCTCGCCTGGTAGCCACGGCCCGTCGACGGCGAAGTGAGCGGCGAACGCGTCCCGCAGGACCACCTCCGCGAGCTTCCCGCGCGGCGAGAAGCCCCACGCCGCCTCCTGAGAGACGTCATCGGGATCGGCGTAGTAGCGCCACACGAAGAACCCGGCGCAGAAGTCCGAGTGGATCATCGGACCGAGCAGGGCGCGGTAGGCGTCCGCCTGCGCCTCCTCGTCGACGACCACGTTCGGCAGGTCCTCGGGCCACTCCCAGGGTCGGACCGCGGGGTCCTTGCGCGTGGTGTACCCGACCTCGGTGAGCAGGATCGGCTTGCGGAGCTCCTGGCTCAAGGCCGAGAGCTCCCCAGCGACGCGCTCGCCGCCGCGGGCGAGCTCCGAGAGCCCGGCGCCGTCCTTCTCCGCGAGCGGATAGAACGCGTTGATCCCGACGAGATCGACCGCGTCCCAGAGGAGCGTGCGCTCGGCGTCGTCCCAGTTCGCCGAGTAGGTGAGCATGCCCGGAAAGACCGTGCGCACGCGCGCGATGATCGGCACCATGAGCTCCACGCGGGGCGTGGTGACCCAGCTCCGGAGCTCGACCCCCACGCTGAGGACGTCCACGCCGGACTCTCGCGCGACGTCGGCCCACGCGAGCAAGAACAGCGCGTACGCCTCGGCCCAGGCGGCCCACGCCGCGTCGTCTCCCGGATCGATCAGGGCGCGCCACTCCTTGGACTCGACCCAGAGGTGCGGCACGAGCATGACGCGCAGGCCGCGCTCCTTGGCCTGACGCACCGCCGCGATGACCGCGCGGCGGTTGTCGGCGAACGGCGCCTCGAAGCTCCAGTCGATCCCCTCGGGGGTGAGGTCCCAGACGCGCCCGAAGGGCGTCAGCGCCACCCAGTTCGCGCCGAGGAGCACGGCCTCGTCCATCGCGCGCGCGCTCGCCTCGGTGCCGTAGCCCTTGTCCGGGTGGCGGACGCTCTCGATCGGTCCGAGCGTGACACCTCGCACCCCGCGGGCGCCCGTGGAGGCCCACGCGTCGTGCGTAGGGCGCAGCCCGCCCGGCAGGCTCGGCACCTCGAGGGCGAGCTGGAGTCCGAACGCGAGGGGTAGCGCCGCGAGCATCGCCGCTCCTCAGTAGTCGTCGTCGCCGGCCCGCGGCGTCTTCGGCAGCTCGAGCGGGATGGGTGAGACCGCGGCGTCGCCGCCGGCGAGCCACTGGTACCGCGCGAAGTTCCCCATAACCCGAACGACGTAGTTCCGTGTCTCTTGGTACGGGATCCGCGCGACGAACACGTCGGTCTCGTGATCCTTCGCTTTCTCCACCCAGCGCGAGAGGGCGGTCGGGCCGGCGTTGTAGGCCGCCACGGCCAGCGGCACGCCTCCCTCGAACGTCTTGAGGAGCTTGCCGATGTAGAACCCGCCGAGGCGGAGGTTGATCTCGGGCGCGGTCACCTCGCGAGGATCGAACCCCTCGAGCCTCGCCTCCTTCGCCGCCTGCTCCGCGGTGGAGGGCATGAGCTGCATCAAGCCCTCCGCGCCCACCGGCGAGCGGACCTCCGGATCGAAGCCGCTCTCCTGGCGCATGAGGGAGTGCACGAGCCCGGGCGGGATCGAGAACTCGGCCTCGATCTCCCGGACGCGCTCGTTGTAGGGCGACGGATACAGGCACTCCCAGCTCCACCGATCCGCCGGCGCCGGGGCGCGCATCAGCGCGTCGAAGTCCACGGCGTTCGAGCCGACCTTGTACCGGCGCTTCGCCCGCGACAGCTGGCCGTACAGCGTGCAGAGGGCCTCGGTCTCGCGCCCACCGTACGGCGCGCTCACGTCCGCCTCGGTGGCCGAGAGCTGCGACTCCGCGTCCGCGTCGAGCCCGAGCGCCACCAGCTTGGCCGCCTTCATGGGGAGCTCGGGCCGGAGCGGGACGCTGGTGCGCTTGCTCCCGGCGGGCATCAGCGGCGGCAGCTCGGCGCCGAGCGCCTGGAGCCGCGCGCGCGACATCTGCGCGGCGAAGGTGAGCGGCTGCTGCGTGGCGACCTGCGTGAAGATCGTGACCGCCTCGTCGCGCGCACCGGCGCGGAGCGCCGCGACGCCCTCGAGCTCCCGCAGCACGCCCCAGTCCGTCTTCTTCGCCCCGGAGGCGAGCTTGCCGAACACCGACCGCGCCTTCGCCGGCTTGTCCGTGGAGAGCAGCGCCAGCGCGAGCGCGTACTCGGCGTCGTCGCGGTCCGCCGCCTTGGGAAAACGCGACAGGAACTCCGAGAACGCCTCGACCGCGTCCGCGTACCGGCCCTGGTTCTGCAAGAGCGCCGCCCGCTGGTAGCTCGCGCGCTCCGCCCAGAGGCCCTTCCGAAACCGCCGCACCACCTCCTGGTACCGCGCGAGCGCGTCGTCCTCGCGCTTGGAGCGGGCGAGCGCGCGGGCCTCGTAGTAGAGCTGCTCCGCCGTGCGCCCGCTCTCCTTCTTCGCGGCTTGCGCGAACGCCTCCGCCGCGCGCTTGTACTGGCGCGCCTTGAAGAGCGCCTCGGCGCGCTTGTGCGCGAGCTCCGCGGAGGAGAACGCCTTGCCCCAGCGCTCGATGACCTCGATGGCGTCCTTGCCGAAGCCCCCTTCGAGGAGCGCGTCGATCGCGGCGCGCTTCTCCTTGTCGGTGAGCGCGATCTTCGGCGTCTCGTCGAGGATCTTCCGGGCGGCGCGCCCCTCCGGGCTGCCCGGGGCGCGCGTCACGAGCCACTTGAGGTCGCCGACGGCCTCCTCGGGGCGGCCCAGGCTCGTCAGGACCTCGAGCCGTACGCCGTGCGCCATCCGCTCGTCCGCTGGGCGCCGCAGGCGCTGGGCGTCGGCGAGGGCTCGGTCCGCGACCTTGAGGGCGCCCTTCTTGTCCCCGGCCTTGCCCAAGGCCTTCGCCGCCCGGACGAGGTCTCGCACCCGCCCCGACTGCTCGTAGAAGCGCGCGGCCTCCTCGTACGGCCCCACCTCGGCCGCGGCCTCGGCGCGGAGCCGGGCGATCTCCTCCTCGAAGAGCGGGATCGTCAGCCCGTCGAGGAGCGGCCGCACCTTCGCGTGATCGCCGATCTCGGCGGCGACCCGCGCGCGGAGGTACCGCATCTCGGGGGTGGACCGCTCCGCGTCGTCGAGCTCCTCCAGGAGCTTGAACGCCTCGCGGTATCGCTCCAGGCGTACGGCCGCGAGCCACGCAGGCGCGGGAGGCGCCGGCGCGGGCGCGGAGGCCGCGGAGGCCGCGGTCTCGAGCGCTGGGCTCGCGGTCGAGTGCGCGGGCGGCGCGCCGACCCCCGTGGGCTCGCGACACGCGGCGACGACGAGCAGCAGCGCGAGTGTACCCCCGATCCGTCCGAGAGACGGCCGTTCAGCGGGGGGATACCCCGGGGGAGCGAGGTGAGTTCGCGTTCCAGCCTGCATGGTGCTACCGAACCGGACCCAGGAGGCCTAGCAAGGTGACCGGTAGAGGGAAAGTTTGCTCGAAACCCGGCGTGGCGCACGCGCTGTTCCTGTCGATCCTCCTCGGCGGGCAGACGGGGTGCTTCGTGCACCGCGATCTCTACACGCAGGCGCTGGCCGATCTGGATTTCGAACGGGAGCGCTCCACGGACCTGACCAAGAAGCTCCAGGCGGCGCAGGCGGAGATCGCGAAGCTGACCGCGGAGATGAGGGCGCGCGACCTGAAGCTCGAGGAGTCGCGCGTCTCCCACGCGGATCTCACGCGGCAGTTCGACGAGCTTACGGTCCTGAACCAAGCCCTCCAGGACCGGCTGCGCGCGGCCGGCCAGAGCCTCGATCAGGTCTCCGCCGAGAAGGGCTCCCTCGCCGCGGCGCTCGCCGAGACCCGCAAGCAGCTGGACGAGCTGAAGAAGCAGCAGGCCGCCGCGGAGGCTCGCCTCGCGCAGTTCCAGGACTTGGTGAAGCGCTTCCAGAAGCTCGCCGACGCCGGGAAGCTCCGGGTGGTGCTCCGCCAGGGGCGCATGCTGATCGAGCTGCCCAACGACGTCCTCTTCGACTCCGGGAGCGCCGAGGTGAAGGCGGCGGGGCGCGGCACCGTCGTAGAGGTCGGCAGGGTCCTCGCGACGATGCCCGACCGTCGGTTCCAGGTCGGCGGCCACACCGACACGGTGAAGATCCAGACGACGCGGTTCCCCTCCAACTGGGAGCTCTCGACGGCGCGCGCGGTCGAGGTGCTGAAGCTGCTCCTAACCGTCAAGCTCAAGCCGGAGAACCTCTCGGCCGCCGGCTACGGTGAGTTCGATCCCGTGGCCGCCAACGACACGGACGCCAACAAGCAGAAGAACCGCAGGATCGAGATCACGCTCGTGCCGAACCTGGACGAGTTCGTGAAGCTCCCACAGAAGTAGCCCGGCAGGCTCCGGGGAGCCCGGCCGCGACGCTCACCCGAGGGGCACGGCGACCAGGACGACCTCTTTGCCCTTCGCCTCGACGCGGAAGCGGATCGGCTTGCCGTGCTTCTGCATGAGCTCCTGCTCGCTCTGCTGCAGCCGGCCGAGGAAATCGCCCTGGCTGATGTGGTCGGTGGGGTCCCCGATGCCGCGCTTCGCCGCGACGTACTCGGAGAAGACGCGAGCGTGGTACGCGGACTCCTCCTCGGCGTGGAGCGCCTGCGCCGCCGCCGGGTCCCCTCCCCCGGTCACGATGCTCTCGTCCACGGCGAGCGCGTCGGTGAACGCGCGCGCGCTCGGCGCCCGGGATGGGCGGCCCTCGGCGTCGGTGTCGTCCTCGGTCACGCCGAACAGCTGGTTCAGCAGAGAGTTGATCCGGAAGACCACCCCTCCGAGCTCCGCGTGCTCGATGTCGAGGCGCCGGTTGGTCTGCCCGTTCATGATGGCGAGCAGGCCGTCCTCGATGTCGGCGATCGGACGATCGATGTAGGAAGCGAGCAAGACGCCGGCGATGCCGACGAGGATGAGCCCGAGGATGATGGATCCGAGCGCGGGCCAGAGGAGCGCGCCTCCGATGCTCTTCGCCGGCGGCTTCACGACGGCGATGACGACGGCCTGCTTTCCATCGCCGTACCCGTCGAGGGTGCGAGCGATGCCGATGTGACCGTCCGGCAGCCCCGCGAGATCGCGCGGCTTGCCCGTCTCGAGCGCCTGCATCGCGGTGTCCGCGGCCGGCCCCTTGCCGATGGCCGCCATGAGCACTTCATCGGCGTTCGCGCTCTTGGCGACGGTCTTGAGGGCCTTGTCCACCTTCACGGCGAAGAGCAACGTCCGGCCGCTCGTCTTGTCGCTGGCGGCCGTGAGGCGCTCGTCATTGAGGTTGGAGCCGAACACGATGGCTCCGAGGATCTTGCCGTCTTCGCCTCGGATCGGGGCGTACGAGGCGAGGAGCTGCTCGTTGCGGTCCTTGTTCACCCAGACGTCGCTCATCGACGTCCCGTTCTTGATGGCGGCCTTGAGCGCAGGGTAGGCGTCCCCGAGCTTGTCTCCGCGCATCAGGGAGGACCCGTCGCGGGCGAGGACCACGCCGTTGGCGTCCACCAGGAGCACCAGCGCAGGGCGGATCCCCTGCAGCTCCGGGGCCTTCGCCGCGGCCTCGCTCACCTGGTTGCACGCGGACTGCGCCGTGTCGCCCTTCGCCTTCTCCGTGCCGGCGAGGTAGGCCTCTCGGAGGCTCGGATCGGCGGCGCGGCCCGCGAGCCACCGCTCGGCTCCGAGACCCTCCACTTGAAGCTGCGCCACCGCAGCGCCGAGCGCCCGGTTGGCCTCGGACGGATCCGTCTGCGCGAAGGGCTGCACCGCTGCGCGCGAGAGCACGAAGCCGAGCGCCCCCACCACGAGGACGATGAGCGAGAACAGGGCGATGATTTTCAGGCGCATCGGGCGTCGTCCCCACGGGGCCTTCGCAGAGAGAAGGCGGTTGTCCGCCCGGACCGCCACAACGGCGCGCCGAGCACGCGCAACGTTACCACCCGTATCCCCGATACGAGAAGCATGCGGCGGGTGTGGGGAAATCGGGGTGATATCGCGGCTTGTCAACCGCCGTTCCCGCCTGATAGGGGGTTCGTGGATGTCCCAGTCCCGGCCGGTGTTCCTGGTCGACGACCCGCTCTTCGACGAGCACCGGGCGCGCGGCTACCACCCCGAGCGGCCCGAGCGGCTCGTGGCGGCGCGGCAGGCCGTGGAGCAGGCGCGCGCGCGGGGGGTGGAGCTCTCCGCGCTCGCGCCGCGCGACGCGACGGTCGACGAGGCGCACCGGGTCCACGCGGCTCGCTACCTGGAGGAGCTCGAGCAGCGCGAGGGGCTGTTCTCCGCGCTCGACGACGACACCTACGTGGGCCCGCGCTCGGTCGCCGCGGCGAGGCGCGCCGCCGGCGGCGCCCTCGCGATGGTGGACGCGTTGCTCGACTCGGCGGGGCCGGCCGCGGCGCTGGCGCTGCTTCGGCCGCCCGGTCATCACGCGCTGCCGGACCGAGGCATGGGCTTCTGCCTGCTCAACAACGTCGCGCTGGCCGCAGCGCACGCGCGCGCGCGCGGGGTGGGGCGCGTGGCGATCGTGGATTTCGACGTGCACCACGGCAACGGGACGCAGGAGGCGTTCTACGCCGACCCCCACGTGCTCTTCGTGTCGCTCCACCAGTTCCCGTTCTACCCGGGCAGCGGCGGCGTCTCGGAGACGGGCGCCGGCGACGGACGCGGCTTCACCGTCAACGTGCCGCTCTCGGCGGGCGCCGGGGACGAGGCCTACCGCGCGGCGTTCGACCGGCTGGTCCTGCCGGTCGTGGACCAGTTCGCGCCCGAGCTCGTGCTCGTCTCGGCCGGGTTCGACGCCCACGCTCGCGATCCTCTCGCCGGCATGGCGGTGTCGGCGGAGGGGTTCTCCGCCATGACCCGGGGTCTCCGCCTCGCGGCGGACCGGCACGCCGGCGGGAAGCTCGGGCTCGTGCTCGAAGGCGGCTACGATCTGGCCGGCCTGGAGTCGAGCGTGGGCGCGGCCCTCGCCGCCGCGATGGGTCCAGACGACCAGCCCACGGGCCCGGAGGGGCCACCCCTCTCGAGCCGCCACGGCGCCGAGATCCAGCGGGCCGTCGCCGCGGCGTCGGCGCAGTGGAAGGTCTAGTACCGCGACCCGTCGATTTCGATGGGTCGCGGTGCCCGAGGGAAGTCGAGGAAGAGCACAGAGAGGCGGCATCAGGAGGTTCCTCCCATCCCCCTCGCCTCGTCGCGGGGGTAGGAGGAACCGATCGAAATCCGTGGAGCGAGGTACTAGCAGGCGCGCGCCGCGCCTTGTCCTTGCAGGTCCCGACGCGCCGGGCTAAAAGAAGGCGGTTTCGGTGGGTATAGCTCAGTTGGTAGAGCACTGGATTGTGGTTCCGGTTGTCGCGGGTTCGAGCCCCGTTACTCACCCCAGCGCGTGTCGGTGACCTGCTCCGGGAGGGCTGCTAAGAAGGGCTCACGATGAAGCCCTCCGCCGCGAACCGCTCGCTGTCGCTCGACACGCTCGCCGTCCACGCAGGGCAGCCGCCGGACCCGACGAGCGGCGCGGTGATGACGCCCATCGTCCTCGCGAGCACGTTCGCGCAGAGCGCTCCGGGCGAGCACCAGGGGTTCGAGTACGGCCGCAGCGGGAACCCTACGCGCAACGCGCTGGAGGCCTGCGTCGCGGCGCTCGAGAAGGGCCGGCACGGCCTGGTGTTCGCGAGCGGGCTCGGCGCCTCGACCACGATCTTCAGCTCGCTGGCGCCCGGGGACCACGTGGTCTCGGGCGACGACGTGTACGGAGGCACGTTCCGGCTGCTCGACAAGGTGATGGCGCCGCTCGGGATCCGGTCGAGCTTCGTCGATCTGTCGAGCGCCAGCGCCCTGCGCGACGCGCTCCGCCCGGAGACGAAGCTGGTCTGGATCGAGACGCCGACCAACCCGATGCTCAAGATCCTCGACATCGCGGCGATCGCCGAGATCGCGGCGAAGCACGGCGCGAGGCTGGTCGTCGACAACACGTTCGCCACGCCGGTCCTGCAGAACCCGCTCGATCTCGGCGCCTCCGCGGTGTTGCACTCCACGACGAAGTACCTGAACGGCCACTCGGACGTGGTGGGGGGAGCGATCGTGACCAGCGACGAGGCCCTGGCGGAGCGCCTGCGGTTCCTGCAGAACGCCATCGGCGCGGTGCCCAGCCCCTTCGACTGCTACCTGGTGCTCCGAGGCATCAAGACGCTGCCCCTCCGGGTCGCCCGGGGCTCCGCGTCCGCGGCGTCGATCGCCCGCCGCCTGGAGGAGCACCCCGCCGTGGAGCGCGTCATCTACCCGGGCCTCGCCTCTCACCCGGGGCACGCGCTGGCCGCCCGCCAGATGCGCGGGTTCGGGGCGATGATCAGCTTCGTGGTTCGCGGCGGGCTCGAGGCCTCGCGGAGGCTCCTGTCCCGGCTCGAGATCTTCGCGTGCGCCGAGAGCCTCGGGGGCGTGGAGTCCCTCGCCGAGCATCCCGCGATCATGACGCACGCGAGCGTCCCGCCCGAGAACCGCCGCCGGCTGGGCATCGACGACGGCCTGGTGCGACTTTCCATCGGGGTCGAGGCCGAGGCCGATCTCTGGGCCGACCTCGAGGCGGCCCTGCGCTGACCGCGACCGGCGTCGACGCCGTGCCCCAAGGTCATGGACAATTGCCGGGGGGCCGGATCGTGAGCTAAGTAGGGGTATGCGCGAATTCGCTTGGCGGGGGCCTCTCGGTGTCGTCTCGGTTCTCGGGGTCATGGCCTGCGACGAGCCGATCCCGCCGACACCGGCGGGGGCGTTCAACGTGCAGTTCACCGACAACGGGATCGACTGCAACATCAACAACCACCGCCAGAGCCTCGGCGCCGTCCAGGACACCGGCAAGCCGGAGCTCATCGCCAACGGCGCGAGCAACGCCGAGGTCGACTGCACCGTGAAGAAGGCCGGCAGCGGCTACACGATCTCGGCGGATCTGAGCGGCAGCGCGACCGTCGTGGTGGAGCTCTCCGGGCTGTCCGACGCCGCGATCGATCTGGCGACGGCCGTCGACGGCCAAATCCAGTACGTCTCACCGGAGACGGGCGGAGAGCCGTACTCCTCGCCGTCGGACGCGCAGTGCAAGTTCTGGGTCGACACCGCGAAGGGGCAGTACCTGAAGGCCGGGGAGGCCTGGTTCTCCTTCAGCTGCCCCAAGGTGCAGAACGGCAACCAGATCTGCGGGCTGAACGAGAGCTACGTCGCCCTGAAGAACTGCGAGGGCGTTCCGGTCGAGGAGTGAGGGAGGGCCTCGGCGAAGCGCGAGGGCAGCGCTCAGCGCGCGCCGGCGCTGTTCGGCGGGGGCGGTGACTCGGTCGGCGCTTGGCTCCGGCGGGACGGCGGCACGGACTCCTCCGACTCGATGCGCACCGCGAGCGCGGTGATGTTGTCCTCGCCGCCGGCCTCGTTCGCCTTCTGCACCAGGGCGAGGCAAATCTCGTCCATGTCGCGCGCGGTCACCGCGCGGCTGCCGGCCTTCTCCAGGATCTTGGAGGTCGCCTCCAGGATGCCCTCGTCGGAGAGCATGCCGGAGAGGCCGTCGGAGCAGAGGAGGTAGACGTCCCCCGGGCGCGCGTCGTCGCTCGTCAGGTCCACCACCACGTTGTCCTGCATGCCGAGGGCGCGCGTGATGACGTTCCGCGGCAGCTCCGCTCGCTCCGCCGGCGTGAGGTCGAGCGGCGGCTCGTTCGCCAAGGAGTGGTCCCGCGTGAGCTGCTGGATCTTCCCGTCGCGGATCCGGTACGCGCGGCTGTCGCCCACGTGACCCACGTACATGCGCTGCTTGCGCGCCGAGAGGTGCGCGCCCACCACGGTGGTGCCCATGCCGTGGTGCGCCTTCGTGGCCTGGCTCTGCTCGAAGATCCGGCGGTTGGCGATCCCGATGCTCGTGATGAGCCGGTTCTCTTCGTCCGACAGAGACCGGTCGAAGTGGGTGGGCCAGGTGACGTCCTCGCCCGCGAGGGTCCGGAAGAAGTCGGCGATGGTCGAGGTCGCGAGGCGGCTCGCGACGTCGCCCGCTTGGTGTCCCCCCATCCCGTCCGCGACGACGAAGAGCCCGTGCTCGTGATCGATGGCGTAGCTGTCCTCGTTGTGCTCCCGCTGGCGTCCGACGTCCGTCGCGCCGGCGGCAACCGCCTTGATCGAGCTCGCCCGACCAGCCATCGCTTCGACGGTCCCACTAAGGGAAAAACCTGTCAAGGAACTCCCCAAGAGACCCCAGGCCGCGACGCCGGGTCGGAGAAAAGGGTGAGTGAAATCACGTGGCGTGCCAGGGGCTCAGGGAGCGCGGAAGAGGCCGCGCGGCGGAGGTCCGCGGGGCTCGCTCGGAGGGGCATGCTGCTCCGACCGGGAGCCGTGGTCGTGCCGAGACCAAGGGCGGAGGCGAGCGAGGGGAGGGGTCAGACCTCGAGCAGATCCTTCTCCTTCGCCGCGATCACGGTGTCCACGCCCTTGACCAGCTCCGAGACCACGTCCTCCACCTTCTTGCGGCAGCGCTCGGCGTCGTCGCCGCTGACCTGGCCGTCGTTGTCCAGCTCGTCCAGCATCTCGAGCGCGTCCCGCCGGTGCTTGCGGATGGCCACCTTGCACTCCTCCCCGTTCTTGCGGATGAGCTTGGCCATCTCCTTCCGCCGCTCCTCGGTCAGGGCGGGGATGGGGATGCGGATCAGATCGCCGTCGACCTGGGGGTTGAGGTGCAGATCACTCTCCCGGATCGCCTTGTCGACCGCCTTGACCTGACCTTTGTCCCAGGGCTTGACGGTGATGAGCCGGGGCTCCGGCACGTTGATGCTCGCCATCTGCGACAGCTGGGTGAGGGTTCCGTAGTAGTCGACCCGGATCCCGTCCAGCATGCTGACGTGAGCGCGGCCCGTCCTCACCTTGGAGAGGTCACGGCGGAGCGCCTCGAGCGCCTTGTCGGCGGAGGCACGAAGTTCCTTCACGATGTCATCGAGCATGACGCGGTCTCCGGGGTCTCAGGGGTTGGACGGTACCATAGCGCCCGCGCCCGAAGTAGTGCCGCCCGGCGTAGGTCCAGCAGGGCGACAAACGAGGAGCGCCGGGCGGAGCGTCCGCCGATCGACCGGATGTACGCCCGGTCTTCGGTCGCGCGCGTCTGCGCGGCCCGGGGAGGCCCGGCCGGGCTTCTGCGGCGGGCAGTAGTAGCACACGAGGACGCTTCTCCGTGGGCCGCTCCGAGGGCAAGATAGGCCTCGATGGACGACGTCGACTGGAAGAGCTTCGCGGTGCTCGTCGTCGACGACGAGGAGGACAACCTCGACGCGTTCCGGTTCGCGTTCCGAAAGTCTTTCCAGCTCCACTACGCCCTCGGCGGCCAGGCCGCCCTCGAGACGCTGGACCGCGTGGACGCCGCGGTGGTCGTCTCGGATCAGCGCATGCCGCAGATGAGCGGCATCGAGTTCCTCCGGCAAGCGAAGGCCAAGCGGAGCGACTGCATCGGCATCCTGCTCACGGCCTACGCCGACATCCCGGTCCTCGTGGAGGCCATCAACTCGGGGGCCGTGGAGCGGTACGTGCAGAAGCCCTGGGACTCCAAGGAGCTCGCCGCGATCCTCCGCCAGTCGATCAAG
>CAZBJI010000144.1:0-20577 GCA_964492175.1 uncultured Polyangiaceae bacterium
CCGCGTAGGATGAGGGCCCGAGCTGATTCGTGAAAAATGATCTCTTTGGCAGCCATGTTCTTCTCTCCTTCAGCTCGCTGTCAGCTCTCGACGACGCCGAGGATGTCGTCCTCGCGCAAGATGAGGTGCTCTTCGCCCTCGATCTTCACTTCCGTCCCCGAGTACTTCCCGAACAGAATCCGGTCCCCCGCCTTGATGTCGAGCGCACGGGTGGTCCCGTCCTCCAGGACCTTGCCGTTGCCCACGGCGACCACGAGGCCCTCGACGGGCTTCTCCTTGGCCGTGTCGGGGATGATGATCCCGCCCTTGGTCTTCTCTTCTTCCTTCACGCGGCGAACGACCACGCGGTCCTGGAGCGGCCTGATCTTCATGTGCATTTTCCTCCACCAAGCGGCCCGCCCCTCGGGCGGCCGGCGTCGCGAGATTGTTGGCACTCACCGCATGGGAGTGCTAGCGGACGCGTTGCGCACAATAGTCACCGGCGCCCCCATGTCAACGGCGCACACCAGGAATCTCCCTGAAAAGCGACGTGGCACTCCGCTCGCGTCCCGGCTACACGATCAGTGTCAACGCCTTGGCACTGCTCATGAAATCGTCACAGCAAAGCGGGCCCGACCCCTTGGGGATTGGTAGACTGGAACCGTTCACCCAGGTGAACTGGTTGGCCGGACCTCTCGGTCAGACCAACCAGGCTCGGCTCCGCCAGGCCTCTCTCTAGAACAGCCCGACGGCTCCGGGCGACTCGCCAGCCCCTGAGGCGAGTCGATGCAGCGGTTCTCCCGGGCGTGGTCGTGTCCGGTGTGGTGCGCCCCAGCCCGGGACATCTCTGGAGGAGAGTATGTCGTCGAAGGCCGAGTCCCCCACCATCGCGCTGGCGCCCAGCTTGGGTGAGTACTTCCGAGGCCCCGTCAACGAGGCGATCCGCGGACGCGAGGTCGAGGCGTCCCCCGCCACGGAGACGTACCTCGTCCACCTCCTCTCGGACTTCGCCAACCCGAGCCCGGAGACGAGGTCGACCTTCAGCCAGCCGGTCGCCCTGCTGCTCGCCGAGGCCATGCAGTGCACGGGCACGGAGCGCTTCCGCCGCCTGCAGAGCCTCGGCGACGGCGTCCTCTACGGGCTGGGCTTCTTCGGCCAGTCGACGCCGGAGACCGACCGAACCTACTTCGTGCACGTCGGCGCGAGCGCCTACGGTCACGCCTCGCAGATGCTCCGCGCGGGCGGCTCGGCGCAGAGCGAGGACGTCCTGCACCACCTGGCCAGGGATTTCGGCCGCTTCGCCGACGTCCTCACGTGGGTCTCCGACTGGCTCCTCGCGCAGAGCGCTCGCGGGCAAGCGGGCCTGCTCCGGATGTACGAGCGATGGCAGAAGACCGGGTCCCCGGTCTTGCAAGAGGAGCTCGGCCACCGCGGCCTCATGCCGCTCGGGAGACAGGGCGGGCTCCACTGATGAGCTCCCTCGCGAGGCGCATCCAGTCGCGCCTCGACTCGCTCTACGCCGTCGAGACCCCGGACGTGACGCCGTTCCTGCGCCCCGCCAACGACGGCCGCGAGGTGCTCCACCTCCGCGAGTCGGACGGAGACCTCGAGGTGGCCCTCTACCTGCCCGAGGAGGCCTTCGAGCCCGGACCGAGCCGGTCGCTCGACGTGTTCTGCCAGGTCGCCGAGGGCGTGAGCCACTTCGTGTACCTCGTGGAGCGGTCGCGGCGCGGCCTGCCGACGACGCAGCTCGAGCTCGAGCTCCAGGCCGAGGTCGACAAGTTCGTGGTCGTCGCCGGATCGATCGCCGCGAGTCGGCCATCGAGGACGCTCGCGCCGACCACGACGAGGGCGCTGCGTGATCGGCTGTTCGGCGACGTCAGGTTCCTCCACCCCGAGGACACGGAGCCCGGGGCGCGCTATCGCTTGGCCAACAGCCTCGCGGCGCGCTTCACGCGGACGCTCGACGCGGGGCTCCCCGGGCGCGCGATCGAGCCGGCCGTCCGCCGCCTGAAGCGCTTCTTCGACGGCGGGCAGCGGGAGAAGCTCGAGATGGCCCTCGCCGCCTGAGGGCCCGCTGTGATTACATCCGGGCCCGCGTGTCTCGGAAGAAGCTCGCCGTCGTCGCCGCGTTGGCCAGCCTGGCGCTCCTCGCGGCCTTCGTCGCCTGGCGGCTCTCGTCGAATGGCGGCCCGGAAGGAGGCGCCCAGCCGGGCGTCGTCCACGAGGGACAGGTCATCGCCGTCGCGGCGGTCGGCCAGCGCGTGTTCTTCGTGGCCACGCAGGTGGACGCGGAGAAGCACTGTGAGCCCGCGTGCTACGTCTCGGAGCTCCGCGAGCTCGCGCGGTTCGGTGGGACCCCCATCGGGAAGTCCGGCGGGCAGCCGCGCGCCCTCGGCGTCAGCGAGACGCACGCCCTCTGGGGCGCCAACGGGTTCTACAACCTCGATCTCGTCGCCGGCGACAAGCAGGAGAAGCTCGCGGTCGGCGGGGACCGCGTCGCCTTGGACGACACCCACGCCTTCTTCGCCGGGCGCGAGCTCGTCCGGATCGAGCTCGCCACCGGCAAGCGAGACACGCTCGTCATCCAGGCGTCCGCCGTCGACGTCGCGCTCGACCGCGCGTCGGTCTACTTCGTCGACGAGAAGGGAACCACGCTCTGGCGCGTCCCCAAGGACGGAGGGCCCAAGGCGCCGCTCGCGAAGGAGCTGGAGGGCGCGACGCGTGTGGTCGTCGGCGGCGACCGGGTGTACGTCGCCGCCAAGGACGCCATCTGGAGCTTCGGGCCCGATGGCAGCGGGAAGAAGAAGGTCGCCGACGTCTCCGGCGACGTGGCCGCGCTCGGCTGGGCCGGCGGCAAGCTCGACTGGGTCACGTTCCGCGAGCGGGAGCAGGCCGCCGTCCACTCCACCGCCAGCGCGCAGGAGCTCCAGCGGTTCGACGCGCCCACCGTCGACGCCGGCGCCAGCGGGAGGCGCCAGATCCCGCCCGGCTTGGCGTCGACCGACGCCTACGTCTTCGTGACCGCTGCGAACGGGCTCCTCCGGATCGAGCGCTGATCCTCCTGCGGCCGCGTCAGGGTGGCGCCCCGGGCGCGAGCGCCGCGAGGTCCTCCTCCGTGCCGCGGAAGACGTTCAGATCGATGACGCCGCCTCCCGCGCGGACGTTGCCCTTGTGCTGGTAGAACGTCCACCGGCCGAAGCCGCCGGTCGCGACCTTCTCCGGCCAGTCGAACTTGGGCCACGCCGCGAGCCAGAGCTTGTGCTTCGAGAGCTCGCGCGTGCCGCACAGGCATTGGTTGAAGAACGGCTCGACGAAGTACACCAGCACGTGGTGGATTCCGGCCTTCTCGAGCTCCGCGAGGTAGCTCCGCACGAGCGCCAGCCAATGCGAGCAGGGCTTGTCGCAGCACTCGTCCTCGCATCCGGGCGGCTTCTCGAGATCGATCGCGGGGGGGAGCTCGCCTCGGTCGTCGCCGAGCTGCGCCAAGAGCACGCGCGCGAGGGCTGCGCCGTCGTCGCGCGGCGTGAGGAAGTGATATGCGCCGCGCCGCAGCCCGCACGCCTTCATCATCCGCCAGTTCTCCGCGAACGCGGCGTTCGGCTTGGATCCGAGCGCCGCCTGCGCGATCGCGAACCGGTACCCAGCGTCGCGGATCGTCCGCCAGGCGGCGGGGCTGGAGGCGTCGACGCCGTGGAGCCACTTCGGATCCCCGAGCGGCGGCGCCGGGGCGTCTCCTCGGGCGAGGTCGACGCACGCCTCGCCGGCCGCGGTCGGAGCGCTCGGCGCCGTGGGCGCGGCCGACGACGGCGGTGAAGGTCGGGTCGTGGAGGTCGCGGCGGGGGCCGAGCCTTCGGACCCGGGGTCGCGTGCGGCTCCGCCGGCGCTGGGGGCCGCGGCTGCGGCGCTCGAGGTGGGTCCGACCGAGCCACGCGGCTCGCTCCCCTCGCACGCGAGCAAGAAGAGGAGCACGGCGAGGTGCGAGATCGCTGCCTGCAGCACGCGCCCGGCTCGGAACATCCGGGGATCCTACCAGCGTGCGCTGGGACGGCGGCGCCACGCCGTGGGTGGGTGGAGTCCCGCGAGCCGTGGTGAGAGAGCGCTCGCGCGGGCGTCAGTTCCGGAGCTCCGCCCTCTCTTTGCTAGTCTTCGGGAACGCGCCGGGCCCCGGAGGCGCGCATCCATCCGATGGGCCTCGAGATCGTCATCGTCCTCAGCGCGCTGGCCGCCTACGTCGGGGCGCCCGTCGCCGCCGCGCTGCTCCCTGGGCTCTGGAACAAACGGGCGAGCAAGCCCTTCGAGGAGTCGGCCCGCAGGCTCGGCCTCGTCCCGGACGGCTTCGTCGCTCGCGGCGCCTCGTCGGGGTTCGACGTGGAGCTCGGCATCGTCACGCGCGGCCTCGCGGGGAAGCGCGCGCAGGCCTTCACCGAGGCGCGCGTGCACCTGCAGCCGCCGCTCGATCTCGGGCTCCGGGTCTCGCTCTGGGATCCGGCGCGCACCTCCTCGGCCGTCGCCGACGACCCGGGGCGAGCCGAGGCGCTCCAGCCAGCGTATGGAAGGATCATCGGGCCGCAGGGCGCGATCGTTCGCATCGACGACGAGGCCGTCACGGTCGAGCGGTACGGCGCCGTCATCGAGCCCGGGTACCTGGCGGCGATGCTGCACGCCGGGTGCCACGCGGCGGGGCTCCTCGAGTCTCTGCGGCCCTCCCTCCGGCCCCGCGACGGCGCCATCGTCCAGCAGTTCCAGCGCGCCGCCTACAGCCAAGGCCTCGAGCCGACCGTGGTCCCCGCCGGCATGAAAGGGGACTTCGAGGGCCTTCCGGTCTTCGTGTGGCGGACCGCGACCGGTCACGACGTCGCGCGGGTGCGCGTGCCCGCCGACCTCTACCGCGCCCTCCGGCTGGTCCCGCGCGAGGAGGCGGGGTCCCGACCGTTCGAGGTCGGAGTGCGCGACATCGGCTTCCGGGACCCGCGCCTCGACGGCCGGCTCATCGTGCTCTCGGACGACGCGAAGAGGGCGCGCGCGGCCGTGGGGCCGGTCCTGCGCGACCGGCTCGCGGCGGCGCTCGAGGCCGGAGGCGTGAAGCTCACTGCGCTCGGCCTCGAGCTCCGCGCGCTCGCGTCCGACCCGCCCGCCAGCACCGTGGCCTTGCTGCAGACTGCGATGGCGATCGCGCGCGAGCTCGTGGACGCCTTCGAGCTCCGCGGCGAGCAGCGCGGCCCATACCGCTGACCGCGTCGCTTGGCGCGGCTTGACGTCGGAGCCGGATCGCACGACGAGCCCGCGATGCGAGCCTACGTGATCCTCGGTCTCTTCGTGGCGAGCTCCGCCTCGTGCGCTCCGCCCACCTCGACGCCCGAGCCTCGAGCGGCGGTGGAGCCCGCGGGCGCCAAGGCGGAGATCGGTCCGGTGCTCGACGACTTCCACGACGCCGCCGCCAAGGCGGACTTCGCGCGGTACTTCGCCCACCTCGCCGAGGACTCCGTGTTCCTCGGCACGGACGCGTCCGAGCGCTGGACGAAGCAGGAGTTCATGGCCTACTCGAAGCCGCACTTCGACAAGGGCAAGGCCTGGAGCTTCCGCGCCACGAGGCGCGAGGTGGTCGTCGGCGCCGACGGGGAGATCGGCTGGTTCGACGAGGACCTCGACACGGTCGGCCTAGGCCCCGCGCGGGGAAGCGGCGTCGTTGCCCGGCGTCTGGGGCGCTGGGTGATCCTCCACTACAACCTCACGATCACCGTGCCGAACGAGCGCTTCGGCGCCGTGAAGGAGGCGGCCGGCGCGGCCGTCGTCCGCGGCGCGGCGCCGGACGACGACGTCGTGCGCCTCGCATGGCTCTCCGGCGCGTGGATCGGCACGACCCAGAGCGGCGAGCGCTTCGAGGAGAGCTGGCTCCCTCCGGCCGGCGACACCATGATCGGATCGGGGCGCGCGACGAAGGAAGGCAACACCGTGTTCTTCGAGCACCTCCGCGTGCAGCGCCGGGAGGGCAAGCTCGTCTACGTGGCGCAGCCGCTCGGGGGCGCGTCGACGGAGTTCACCGAGCTCCCGTCGTCAGACGATCGGTCTGCGTCGTTCGAGAACCGCCTGAACCCGTGGCCCAAGCGCGTCACCTATCGGCGGACCGACGACGGCGTGGCAGTCCGGCTGGAGGGCAGCCCCGGGGAGCGCGTCGAGGAGTGGACGATGCGCCCCGCGGTCATCGTCAGGCGCGAGGACCCCGCGCCCGCCAGGTGATGACGACGCGCTTGGCGCCGAGGCGAGTCAAGAGCAGGGAGAGCTGCCGCTCTGCCTGGGCGCGCGCGCGGTCCATCATCTCAGGCTCCGACGCGGCCTTCTCGATGGCGACGATGGCCTCCTTGCGAGCCCGCGTCTCGAGCTGCTCGTTGCGCTTGGCGAGCAGGCTGGTGTCGCGGCGGTAGACGTAGGTGGCGTCCGGATCCAGCCGCGACGACACGATCTCCGGTTGCGGCAGCGTCAGGCGCATCGTGCCCGTCTCGGCGTCGAACGACGCGTCGTCCGGGCCGAGCTTGTCGAGGTCCACGCCGATGACGGCGGAGCCCGACGCCACGAGCAGCATCGCGTCCTCCCCGTCGAGCACCCCGAACAGGACCTTCTGCCGGTCGGTGAGGTCCACCACCTTCTCGACGCGGAGCTCGGTCACCTCGAGCCGGGCGAGATCCTTCACCGCGGTGAGGATGGTGCTCGTGGGACGCACCTCCACGGCGCCGGTGGGCTGTTGCGCGCGGCCGTAGAGGAGCACGCCGCTGCCGACGGCGCCCGCGCCGAGGAGCGACGCCAGCACGACCACCAACCAGTACGGCGCGCCCGCGCGTGGCGCTGCGGCGTGGTCCGGAGACGAGTGGGGCGACGTGAGCTTGATCATGCGGACCTCCAGGAGCAGGCACCATGGAAGATGATGCGCGCCGCCCTGCGATCAAGGGCGCGTCCGAGGATTGTGCCCGCGCGAACGCTCCTACGCGTCTCGCGGGGCGATCCGTCAGCGCTTCGGCTTCTTCCGCGACGCGCTCTTCGCGGTCGATTTCTTCGCCGGCGCCGCCTTCTGGTTGGCCCGCTTCTTGGGTGCGGCCTTCTTGGGTGCGGCCTTCTTGGGTGCGGCCTTCTTGGGCGCGGCCTTCTTGGGCGCGGGCTTCTTGGGCGCGGCCTTCTTGGGCGCGGGCTTCTTGGGTGCGGCCTTCTTGGGCGCGGCCTTCTTGGGTGCGGCCTTCTTGGGCGCGGCCTTCTTGGGCGCGGGCTTCTTGGGAGCCGCGGTGTTCTCGGCCGAGGCTTTCGGCGCCGCCTTCTTGGCAGGCTTCCGCTCCTGGGCCTTGCGCACCGAAGGACCGAAGCCGGCTCCGACGACGTCTTCCGGCGGGAGGCTCGGCGGCGGCTCGTCGTTGTCCGCGTAGAAGGCGGACCCGCCGTCGGGCATCTCCTTCCCGAACTTCGCCAGCGCCTTGCGGAGCTTTCGCTCGAGCTCCCCGAAGTCGTACGGCTTGTTCAGCCACGCGTCGGCCGAGAACAGCGAGGACGTCATGTCGTTCAGCGTCTCGCCGATGCCGGTCAGCATGACGACCGCGGTGCCGCGCGTGGCAGGGGTGTTCTTGATGCGCTTGCAGACCTCCCACCCGCTCATCCCCGGCATCATCACGTCGAGGAGGACCAGATCGAAACGACCGGTGCCAGCCAAGGCCCAGGCGCGCTCGCCGTCGGAAGCTTCGGTGACATCGAAGCCCTTCTGCCGGAGGAAGCCGGCGTTCAGGCTGAGCATGGCGGGCTCGTCTTCGGCGACGAGGGCGAACAGGGGGGGAACGCTCACAGGCCTCGCATGAGAGTCCATGCGTGCCCCCAGGGTCAAGGCGGGAGTACGCGGAGGCCTCCGGTCGTTGTAAGTCGAGGCGTGGTCGTTCGTTGCCCGTAGCGCGCGGCGGGCTCGGTGGAACTTCCGCTCCCGCTCGTGCGTCACAGATGGCGCCCACCCAGGGACTACAAGGAGCGGCGCGCACCGTACATCGGGGGTAGACTCTCGATTTGGCAGGCGGATGGATGGCTAACGTGAAGCAGCCGGAGACGACCGAGTCGGCCCCCGACGGGCCGGAGGCCTCGATTCTGCGGAGGATCCGACGGGCCGCGTCGATGGCGGAGCTCCGGATGCGGCTCTCGAACGCCCTCCGGTGGGCGCCGGTGGTGCTCACGACGGGGCTGACCCTCTCCGCGGTGCTCCTGGCCGTCCACAAGGTCGCCCCGTACTACGTGAGCGAGGCCCACGCGGTCCTCGGCTTCACCGGGCTCGCTTGCTCCATGGTGGCCGCCCTGGGCGCCGCGTTCCTCCGCCGGCTGCCCCCGAACGCCGGGACCCTCGTCCTCGACAAGCACCACGGCCTGCTCGGGCGCCTCACGAACGCCGTGGAGTTCGCCGCCGTCCCGAAGCCGAAGCGCACGGAGCTGATGAGCGCGGCTCTGGAGGAGGCGTGCGCCTTCGTCTCCTCCCGCCCGCGCCGGGTCACCCTCGCCGCCCGGAAGGCCTCCCCGATCACCGTCCCTCTGGAGATCGCGCTCGCGCTCGCCCCTGCGGCCGCCCTGGTCGGCATCGCCCTCCTCGAGATCCGGACGCTGGTCCCGGAGCCCCCGCCCGTCGCCGCGATCGATCCGCTCCTGCTCTCCCAGGACGACATCGACCTGTTTCGGGAGGTCGCCAAGGACCTTCAGCGCCCGGACCAGAGCCCCGAGGTGAAGGCCGCGGTCGAGCGCTTCAACCGCCTGGTGGAGGACCTGGCCGATCGGCGGCTGGATCGGACCGAGGCGTTCCGCCAGATGGAGTCGATCGAGCGCGAGCTCTTGGCGGGGGCGGAGGCCGACCAGCTCAAGCTCGACGCAGAGCTGAGAGAGACCGCGCGGCAGCTCGAGAAGAGCGACCTGACCGCCGAGCTCGCCGCCGCGCTCAAGGAGAAGGACCTCAAGAAGGCCGAGCAGAAGCTGAAGGAGCTCGCCGAGAAGCTCCGGAGTGAAAAGAAGCCGGACAAGGCCCAGCTCCAGAAGCTGCGCGACGCGCTGAAGAAGGCCTCGGAGCGCCGGAAGGAGGCCCTCAAGGCCATCGACGAGCGTCGCCAGGAGATCCAGGAGCAGCTGCTCCAGAAGCGCAAGCAGCTCGACGAGCAGAAGGATCCGGAGAAGAAAGAAGAGGAGGAGCGCCTCCTCAAGAAGAAGGAGCGTGAGCTCGAGCGCCTCGACCGCGAGTCGGAGCAGCAGCAGCGCGCCAACAAGGAGCTCGAGCGCCTCGACCGCGAGCTCGCCGAGGCCGCCGAGGCCCTGATGAAGGAGCTCGGGATCACGAAGGAGGACCTCCAGAAGGCCGCGGAGAACATGGAGCAAGGCGCCGAGGAGCTCAACCGCATGGAGCGGGAGGGCACCAGCCAGCGCGACAAGGAGGAGCTCAAGAAGAAGCTCGAGGAGCTCCGCGAGATCCTTCGCCAGCAGCAGCAGGGCGGAAAGAAGCGCCAGGCCCGGCTCGACCAGTTCGGCAAGCGCGCTCGCGGCAAGGGCTCCAAGGGCAAGCAGGGCCAGCCTGGTGAGCCCGGCGAAGAGGGCGAGGGCGAAGGCCCCGGCAAGCCCGGCAACAAGCTGGAGCGCGAGATGGGCGACGGCGACGGGGAGGAGGGCGACGGCGAGAACGGCAAGGGCAAGGGCAAGGGCAAGGGCCAGGGGGACGGCGACGGGGAGATCGAGATCTCCATCGGCCCCGGCGGCACCAAGCCCGGCGCCGGCCCCGGCCAAGGCGAAGGGCAGGGCGGCCCGGGCGACAAGCCGGGCGACGGGGGCGGCAAGGGCGGCAAGGAAGCGGGGAAGGGCTCCGGCGGAAACCCGCGGGGCGCCGCGACCGACTCCGACATGGACACGATCGACGTGCACGCCGAGGCAGCGGACACCGGCCAGGGCAAGGTCGCGGAGAAGGCCATCCAGGCTGCCGCGGACCGCGGCTTCCGCGGGTCGAACTACAAGGACGTCTACCGCCAGTACAAGACCGTCGCCGAGGACAGCATGCGCAAGGAGCAGATCCCCGACGGGTACCGGTTCTACGTGCAGCGATATTTTCAGCTCATTCGGCCCCGCGACTGACCAGGGCCCGAGGACTCGATGGACGATCAAGATTCGAAGACCGACGCCCGCGCAGAGGTCGCACAGTTTCAGAAGCGGATCGGCGAGCTGCGGGAGGAGGTCGGCCAGGTCATCGTGGGCAACCGAGAGGTCGTCGACGGCGTCCTCACCTGCATGCTCGCGGGCTCCCACGCTCTTTTGGAGGGTGTCCCCGGCTTGGGCAAGACCCTGCTCGTGCGGACCATCGCGGACGCGCTGAGCCTGGATTTCGCGCGCATCCAGTTCACACCGGACATGATGCCGGCCGACATCATCGGCACCACGGTCATCTCGGACGACGCGGCCGGCGCGCACCGCAACCTCGTCTTCCGCAAGGGGCCGATCTTCGCGAACATCGTCCTCGCCGACGAGATCAACCGGGCGACGCCCAAGACCCAGAGCGCCCTGCTCGAGGCGATGCAGGAGCAGCGCGTCACCGTCTCGACGAAGACCTACGAGCTCGACAAGCCCTTCTTCGTGCTCGCCACGCAGAACCCGCTCGAGAGCGAGGGGACCTACCCGCTGCCCGAGGCGCAGCTCGACCGCTTCTTCTTCAAGCTCCACGTGCCGTTCCCGGGCCGCGACGAGCTGCACCAGATCCTCAGCCGCACGACCGGCGTCGAGGCGTGCAAGGCGAGCCCCGTCCTCGACAAGGCGCAGATCCTCGATCTCCAGCGCCTCGTGCGGCAGGTGCCCGTGGCGGCGCACGTCCAGGACTACGTCGTGCGGCTCCTGCAGGCCACGCACCCCGAGTCGACCACGTTCGACACGGTGAAGCGCTTCGTGAAGTTCGGGTCGTCGCCCCGCGGCGCGCAGGCCCTCCTGCTCGCGTCCAAGATCCGCGCGCTCATGGACGGCCGCTTCGCGCCGAGCATCGACGACGTGAAGGCGTCGGCGCTCCCGGCCCTGCGCCACCGGGTGCTCCTCAACTTCGAGGGCGAGGCCGAGGGCGTCAAGACGGACGAGGTCCTGAAGGCCGTCATGAAGAGCCTGCCCGAGAGCGCGAAGTAGCCGAGGAAGGGCCATGGGTGTCCTCGATTTCCTCGCGCGCCGACCGAAGGCGCAACGCGGCCCGCGCGCGAACGACGACGCCCTGTTCGACGACGAGTTCCAGCGCCGGCTCGACTACCTCGCCGTCGTCTCCAAGCGCGTCTTCTCGGGCGCGATGCGCGCCGAGCGCAGGACCCGCAAGACGGGCAGCGGCGTCGAGTTCGCCGACCACCGGGACTACGCGCCCGGCGACGACATCCGGTCCCTCGACTGGTCGGCGTACAGCCGGTTCCAGCGCCTCCTCATCCGGCTCTACGAGGAGGAGGAGGACCTCAGCATCTACTTCATCATCGACAGCTCGAGCTCGATGGGCTTCGGCGACGGGGAGAAGCTCCGCCACGCCAAGCGCCTCGCGGCGGCCCTCGCGTACGTGGGCCTCGCCAACCTGGACCGCGTCGCCATCGTGTCCGCGACCGACGAGCTCAGCGGGCGCATGCCCGAGACGCGCGGCAAGGCGCGCATCTTCCGGATCTTCCGCTTTCTGTCCGCCATCCGCGCCGACGGGCACACCGATCTCGAGGACAGCCTCAAGACGTTCGTCGCCCAGCACAAGCGCCGTGGCCTCGCCGTCCTCATCAGCGATCTCTACGACGCGAAGGGCTTCGAGAAGGGCATCAACGTGCTCCGCTACAACAAGTTCGAGCCCTTCGTCTTGCACGTCACCGATCCGAAGGACCGGGCGCCGGAGCTGCGCGGCGACGTGCGCGTCTACGACTGCGAGACCGGCGACGAGCGCGAGGTGACCGTCACCGCCGGCATCCTCCAGCGGTACGCCAAGGCGTACGACGGGTACGTGGAGCAGGTGAAGCGCTTCTGCACGAAGAAGCAGGTCGCCTACTACGAGGCCAGCGTCGAGGTGCCGTTCGACGAGCTCATCCTCCGGGTCTTCCGGAGAGGAGGCTTCCTCCGCTGATGCCGCACTTCGTCGGCGTGCCGCTCCAGACACTGCTCACCGTCGGCGGCGCCGCGGCGGCGCTCGTCGTCGTCCTCTACATCCTCAAGCTGAAGCGGCGCCCGGTCCCGGTGCCGTTCTCGCGTCTCTGGGAGCGGATCCTCCGTGACAAGGAGGCGACGAGCCTCTTCTCCCAGCTCAAGCGGCTCCTCTCGCTCCTCCTCCAGCTCGCGCTCCTCGCCCTCATGCTGCTCGCGCTCGGGGATCCGCGCACGGCGCAGAACCTGACGGAGGGGCGCAACGTGGTGGTCCTCATGGACGCGAGCGCGAGCATGCAGGCCACGGACGTCGCGCCGACGCGGCTGGAGGAGGGCAGGCGCCGGGTCCGCGACGTGGTGCGAGGTCTCGGCGGCAGCGATCGGATGATCGTGGCGCAGATGGACGCGGCGGTGACGCCCCTCTCCACCATGACGAACGACGTCGCGGAGCTGGAGGCCGGGCTCGCCGCGGTCTCGCCGAGCGAGACCCGCGCCGACTTTCCCCGAGGCCTTCGGTTCGCGACGGACACCCTGCGCGGCCTCCCGAACGCCGAGATCATCGTGGTCTCGGACGGCGCGCTGGGCCCCGCGGCCGACCACCTCGGGGAGGTCGACCTGGCAGGCGCCAAGCTCTCCTTCATCGGCGTCGGGGAGAGCTCGAAGAACGCGGCGATCACGCGCTTTTCGGTCAGGCGCTACCCCCTCGACAAGAGCCGCTACGAGGTGATGCTCGAGGCCTCCAACCTGGGCACCGAGGATCTCGATCTCGACCTCGTGCTCTGCGGAGACGGGCAGATCACGGACGTCAGTCGCCTCAAGCTGAAGGCAGGCGAGCGCCTCCCGCGCTTCTATCCGAACCTCTCGGGCGCCTCCCGCACCCTGGAGGCCCGCCTCACCTCCGCCAACCGGCAGCCCGCGCCGGGGGAGGACCCGTGCAAGCCAGGCGCCGAGGCGCGGGCCGACGATCTGCCCGCGGACGACGTGGCCTACGCGCTCATGCCCGAGCGGCGGAGGGCGCGGGTGCAGGTCGTGACGCCCGGCAACATGTACCTGGAGGCCGCGCTCCTGCTCGACGAGTACCTCGACGTGACCACGGTCGCGCCGGCCCGCTACCCCTCCGACGGGAAGTTCGACGTCACGATCTTCGACGGTGTGGCGCCGCCGCTCGCCCCGGGGACCGGGCACGTCCTCTACCTGAACCCGTCGGGGACCGACGTCCCCTTCACCGTGGACAAGGAGGTCCTGGACGACGATCCGAACATCCCCCTCGGCTTCGACGAGATCGTCGCCGAGCACCCCATCGTCCGGTACACGGAGCTCAGCGACGTCAACGTCGCCCGCGCGCGGATCCTCAAGCCCCAGAAGGAGGACAAGGTGGTCGGCGCGAGCTTCAAGGGTCCGATCCTCATCGCGGGTCGGAGGGCCGGCTACAAGTTCGTCGCCCTCGGCTTCGACGTGCGTGAGAGCGATCTGCCGCTCCGCATCTCGTGGCCGCTTCTGCTCTTGAACGTCATCAACGACTTCGTCGAGGAGGACACCGGCTACATCTCGAGCTTCACCACCGGGAACGTGTGGCGGATCCCAGCGCCTTCCCAGCTCGACGCCGCCACGCTCGTCGACCCCGCGGGGGTCGAGCGGCGGGTGCCGGTCGACGACGGGCGCGCTGTGTTCCTGGGCCAGCGCGCGGGGATCTACACGCTCAAGGCGGGCGCCGACGCGGAGGTCTACGAGACGCTCTTCGCCGCCAACCTCACGGACGCGAACGAGAGCCAGATCGCGCCGCAGAAGGCGCTCAAGGTCGGCCCCGTGGAGTCGGGGGAGGTCGCCGGGTTCACGGTCGGCGTGCGCCGCGAGATCTGGGCGTACCTCTTGCTCGCGGTCATCGCGATCAGCGCCGTCGAGTGGCTCACCTACCACCGGAGGGTGACGGTGTGACGGAGCCCCCCGCCTCTCGAAGGCCCGCCGTCATGGGGCAGAACCCGGGCCGCACGTGGCGGCGGCGGCTCGCCGTCGTGGGCTGGATCGTGAGCTGCCTCGCGCTCGGCGGCATCCTCTTCTGGGCCTACCGTCGGTACGTCCTCCTGTCGCCCGACCCGACGCTCACCTACGTCTACCAGGACATCAAGTACGAGCTCTTGAACCCGAAGCTCCTCGGGCTCGCGCTCGTCGCTCCCTGGTTCGTCGCCGTCCTCTCGAAGTCGCTCGCGGACCTGCCCTGGCCGCAGCGCCTCCTCTCGGTGCTGCTCCGGTGCCTCTTCGTGGCGATCTTGGCGCTGGGCCTGTCGCGGCTCGCGCGGACCGCGACCACCGAGAAGTCGTGCACCGTCTACGTGGTGGATGTCTCGAACTCGGTCCCGGACGAGGCGATCGCGGACGCGCAGGAGCTCGTCGCCCAGGCGGTCCGCGACAAGCCCCAGGACGGCGCGGTTCGCCTCGTCACGTTCGCCAAGCGGCCGCGGGTGGTGGACGTGCCCGCGGACGGCGCCCCGACGATCGCGCGCCACGGCGACCCGAAGCAGAGCGGAAACCCGAGCGACGAGGGGGCAGGCTCCAACCTGCAGGCCGCCTTGCAGCTCGCGTACGGCCTCTATCCGCCGGGGTACCTGAAGCGGGCGGTCTTGATATCGGACGGAGCGCAGACGGACGGCGACGTCCTCGCCGAGGCGAACCGAGCGAAGGAGCACGGCGTGCGTCTCTTCGCGATCCCCTACACGCGCCCGCCGCCAGGGGAGGTCGCGCTGCAGGACGTGAAGCTGCCCGAGCGCGTGAAGGTCGGCGAGACGTTCGAGGTGAAGGCGAAGATCTACTCGACCCGCGCGACGAAGGCGCGCGCGCGCCTCTATCAGGGCGAGGCCCTCAACGGCCTCGGCGGCGTCCAGGAGCTCTCCCTCGTCGGTGGTCCGAACGAGGTCGTGTTCAAGAGCGTCGTTCGCTACGCAGGGTCTGTCACCTACGCGCTCGACCTCGACCAGATCGGGGACGACAAGTTCCCCGACAACAACCGCTTCGCGGCGACCATCGACGTGCCGGGCCGGCCGAGCGTCCTCTACGTGGACGGCACGCAAGAGCAGGCGCACCACCTGTCGGGCGCGCTCACCGCGCAGCAGTTCGACGTGGACGTCCGGTCCGCCGCGGGGTTCCCGCAGTCGCTGAAGGAGCTCGAGCGGTACGACTTCGTCATCGTCAGCGACGTCGCGAAGGATCAGCTCGAGCTCGCCGCTCAAGACCTCATCGAGCGCTACGTCCGCGATCTCGGCGGGGGGTTCCTCTTCGCGGGCGGCGAGTCCGGCTACGGCCTCGGCGGGTGGCACCGGACCAGCATCGAGCGCGTCCTGCCGGTCCGGATGGAGAACGACAAGAAGCAGGAGATGCCGAGCGTCGCCCTCTCGCTGGTCATCGACCGCTCGGGGTCGATGACCGGCCTGCCGATGGAGATGGCCAAGGCCGCCGCGAAGGCGACCGTCCAGACGCTCTCGGGCGACGACCTCGTCGAGGTCATCGCGTTCGACTCGAACCCGACGCGGTTCGTGAAGCTCCAGCCGGCGCGGAACCGCACCCGCATCGGCGCGGACATCGCGCGCATCCAGCCCGGCGGCGGCACCGAGATCTTCAGCGCGCTCGACGCCGCGTTCCAGGACCTCACGGTGGCCCAGGCGCGCCGCAAGCACGTGATCCTCCTGACGGACGGTCGCGCGCCTTCGACCGGGATCAAGGACCTGGTGACGGGCATGGTGGCCGAGTCCATCACGGTCACCACCGTGGGCCTCGGGAGCGAGCTCGACGAGCAGCTCCTGAAGGACATCGCGGACACCGGCGGCGGGCGGTTCCACGCCGTGGCCGACGCGAACAACCTCCCCAAGGTCTTCACCAAGGAGACCGAGATGGTGTCGCGCGCCGCCGCCGTCGAGGAGTGGTTCCCGGTCGTCCAGACCAGCGAGCCACAGTTCCTGAAGGGCCTCGACATTCGGACGGCGCCGTACCTCCACGGCTACGTGTCGACGACGCTGAAGCCGGCGCCGGCGGAGCAGATCCTCGCCTCCGACACCGACGAGCCGATCCTCGCGCGCTGGCGGGTCGGCCTCGGGTGGTCGCTCGCCTGGACGAGCGACGTCAAGGCGAAGTGGGCCGTCGAGTGGATCAAGTGGCCCGGGTTCGAGAAGTTCTGGGGCCAGCTCGTGCGCGAGCACATGCGGCAGAAGCACCAGCGTGAGCTCGACATGAAGGCCGAGATCGTGGGCGGCGTCCTTCGCGCTTCGGTCGACGCTTTCACCCCGGACGAGCGCTTCGAGAACAACCTCGTCTCGAAGCTCACGATCACGGGCCCCGAGCCCGGCGGGGAGAGTCGCGTCGTCGACCTCAAGCAGAGCGCGCCCGGTCGGTACGAGACGGAGCTCCCGATGGACAAGTACGGCAGCTTCCTCCTCAAGGCCGAGCACCTACGCGAGGGGACCGACGGGAGCATCAAGGTCGCGGCCGTCAGCTACGGCCACGTCTCGAACCCGTACCCGAAGGAGTACGCGAGCTTCGAGCCGCGCCGGGACGTGCTGGCCCGCGCGGCCATCGCGACCGGCGGCGTGATGGATCCCCCCGACGTGGCGACCGTGTTCGACGCCGCGGGAGAGAAGGTGACCTACCACGAGGATCTCTGGTCCTGGTTCATCTACGCGGCGATCGCCGTCTTCCTGCTCGATCTCCTCGTACGGCGGATCCGCATCTTCGACCGCAAGTTCGTCGCGAGGAGCCGCCGCGCCTGAGCCCGGCGGGCTCGCCGGGCCGCGCGTGTTGCCCGATGTAACCGGCCCTCGGTTGCTCCGCCGGGCGCCAGCCCGTAGACGCCCCGCATGGAACGAACTTCGATGGTTCTCGGGCTCGCCTTCAGCGGGCTGACCGCGCTCTCCCTGGTCATCGCGGGCTGCGGCGACGCGAGCTCGGGCGACGACGACGACGATGACGACGGGACGGGCAGCGGGTCGACGTTCAGCTGCTGCATCAACGGGAAGGGGTACGCGTGCCCCGACAAGACCGCCTTCGATCAGTGCGCCGGCTTCGACGTCGCGAGGTGCATCGAGGCGTGTGCTCCGAGCGATCCCGTCTGCCCCATGGAGTGCCACGAGAAGCTCGCCATGAGCACGCCGGATCCGAGCGACTGCACCCCGGACGCGGGCGCGTGCTCGTCGTCGTCGAGCGGCTCGAGCAGCTGCAGCGGGACGGCCATCCCATGCGACCTCCAAATGGATTGCTGCGAGGGCCTCACCTGCGCGCCCCGCCAAGACGGGCAGCCCGGCAACTCGTGCCAGTGACGCGCCCTCCGCGCGCGCAACCGATCGAAATCTGTGGGGCGAGGTACTAGGGCGGCGCGCAGAGGCCCGACATCATGTCGCAGTTGCCGCTGATGCAGAACTCGCTCACCGTGCAGGCCTCGCCGTTCAGGGTCTTGCACTCTCCGAAGCCGTCGCACGCCTCGCTCGAGTTCGGGCAGGCGTTGTACGGATCGGTAGCAGGAAGCACCGGGTGACACGTCCCGCTCTGCTCGCCCGTGTCGGACTCGGCGCAAGACTCACACGAGAAATCGCTGCAGGTCGTCGCGCAGCAGACGTTCTGGACGCAGATGAAGGAGTTGCAGTCCAGGGGCGCGCTGCAAGGCGCTCCGTTGGTGCCCGGCGCAACGGTCGTCGTGCTCCCCCCGGTGACGCTGGTGACGCCGGTAGCGCCGGTGGTCGGCGTCCCGCCCGTCTGCGCGCCGCCCCCGACGGCGCCGCCGCCGTCGCCGTACGAAGGCTCGGGACCGACGCACGCGATCGACGCGCTCGTGAGCGCCGCCGAGATGGCCAACACGAAGCTCGCCCTCACCGTCCCGCCCTCCCTGCGCCGAAGCTCCCGGAGACGATCCATCCGCCCGCCTCCGCTCCCACCCACGGGGTGAGGCGCCAGCTCGCGGTCTTCGACGCCGAGGCAGGGGCGGTCGCGATGCCCACGATCCCCGCGCCTACGCCGAGGATGCCGGCGATGCCCAGGCCGATGAAGAGGCCGTTGCCGATCTGCTCGTTCGACCGGTCGGACGAGAAATCATAGCTCCGCGGACACGACGTCCTGTCCTCCCCGCACTGGTCGTCGAGCTCCCCGGCGGCGGAGAGCTGGACCCCCAAGCCGGCGCCCGACCCCACCAGCGAACCGACGCCGATGGCTCCGACGACCCAAGCCCAAACCGGCACGCCCCCTTCCTCGGCGGCGCCCGGCGGCGCGTCCCTCGTGGGGCCCCGCGGCTCCTCGGTTTTTCGGACGACCGCGTTCGGGTCCTTCTCAAGCGAAACGTCGAGGCGCGTCTGCTCGGCCTCGCGGAGCGAGAAGTCGCGGACGGCCGACCGGTACCCCGGCGCGCTCACCTCGAGCCTGTGGGCGCCCGGATCGACCTTGATGGGCAGGCCGATCAGCTTCGAGGAGACCGACTTGCCGTTGATCTTCAGCTCGGTGGCCGTGTCCTTCGCGACGCCGGTCACCTCGACCGTGACGGACGGGATCCGCCCGGCCAGCTCCGCGGCGAGCCTGGTCGCGTCGTTGCGCGCCTCGGCCAGCACGGGATCCTCCCCGGCGACCGCGGGGGAGCGCGCGACGCGTAGGAACACGTCGCTCGCCTCCACGAGGCGGCCCACCTTGACGAGAGACCGGCCGCGGGCGAGGCCGGTGCTCGGGACGCGCATGATGTCGTCGGCCGCGGCGTACGCCTCCAGCGCGCCCACCTCGTCGCCCGCTGCGGCCGCCTTGTCGCCGCGCTCCATCAGGGTGCGCGCCGTCTCCCGCTCCTCCGCCGACTGGGCCGACGCGGACGAAGGGGTGAAAAGGAGCAGCGCGAGCGCGAGGGCGAGCTGAGAGACTCGATCAGAAGCCATAGTTCTTTCGGGGCGCGGAGCCCGACGGCGCCGGCGCCGCGGCCGGACGCGCGGACGGCGTGCTCGCCGTGGCGTCGATCCGCGGCTTGGACCCGCCGCCTGGGGTGACGACGGGCTGGTTCGCGGGCAGCGCCTCGAGATCGAGCGCCGTGGACTCGGCACGCGGCGCGCTCGCCGCGCCTGGCGCGCTCGCCGCGCTCGCTGCGGACGCCGTCGGGGCGTCTGCGACCGCGGAAGGCAGCGCGCCGGCGCCGGGGTCGCGGCCCGACACGGGGCTGTCTTGCCGCGCCGAGGTGAGCGCCACGCCTCCCACTGCAGCCGCCACGATCGCCGCGCCAGCCACGGCGAGCGTCGCGCGGCTCCGCTTCCCAGGCGGGCTCATGTCGGAGGCGACGGCCGCCGTGGTCGCGCCGGCGCGTGAAACCGGCGACCGCGCCAACGCCCCGCGGCGCTCGCGGGGCGTCACCGCGGTCGCCGCCGGATCCCGCACCAGATCGCTGGCGGTGAGGCCGGTGCCGCCCGGCAGCAGCGCGCGCAGCGCCGCGAGCATCGCGGAGGCGGACGGGTGCCGCGCCGCCGCGTCGAGCTGGAGCGCCTGCTCGACGACGCGGGACGCCTCGGGATCCACCCAGGGCGCGACGCTGATGGGCGGCGGCGGCGAGGACACGCAAATCTCGACGAGCAGCTCGCCCATCGCGCCGCAGTGGCCGAAGGGGGTCTCCCCGCAGAGCGCCTCGTACATCACCACGCCGAGCGACCAGACGTCGGTGCGCTCGTCGATGGCCTTGCTCCCGAGCGCCTGCTCGGGCGACATGTAGAGGGGAGAGCCGAGCAGCGCGCCGGTGGCCGTGAGCCGCGCCGCCTCACGGTCGAGCTCGGTGTCGACGAGCTTGGCGATCCCGAAGTCCAGCAGCTTGACGACGATCTCCCCGTCCTGATGGGCGAGGAAGATGTTCGCAGGCTTGATGTCGCGGTGGACCACGCCCTGCGCGTGGGCGGCCACGAGGCCGGCGGCGACCTGAGCCGCGATCTTGAGGACCACCCTCGACGGAAGCTGCGGCGCGCGCTCGAGGAGCGCACCGAGGTCTTCCCCCTCGAGGTACTCGATGGCGATGAACGGGAGATCTCTCTCTGCGTCGACACCCACGTCCAGGACGTGGGCGACGTGCCGCGACTCTATCTGGCCGGCCGCCTGCGCTTCGCGGAGGAAGCGCGCGCGCAGCTTCGCGTCCTCTTTGCCCTTGAGGATCACCTTGAGCGCGACCCGCCGCCCCGACCCCGTGTGCCGCGCGTGGAAGACCGCCCCCATCCCGCCCTGTCCCAGCTGGCGGATGATCTCGTAGCGGTCGGCGATGGTCTCTCCGAGCATGAGCGGGGCAGTCTACCAAGGGGACGGCCCGAAGGGTGAGGCCGCGACGCGTCTCGGCGCTACGAGGGCGCTCCGCGCGCCCGCCGCCCGCCCGCCCGTCGCCTTCGCGCGAGGAGCCCCGCCGCTCCCGCGAGGCCGAGCCACGCCCCGTGGTGCGTCTCCCCGCGGTTCGCGCAGCCCCCGCACCCGCCGTCCCGGCGCACCTCGGGTGGCGGCTGCGCCGGC
>CAZBJI010000145.1:0-20241 GCA_964492175.1 uncultured Polyangiaceae bacterium
ATCGGCGACGTCATCGGCGTCCGCTACCGCATCGACGGCATCCTCGGCGAGGGCGGCTTCGGCGCCGTCTTCGCCGCCGAGCACCTGATGACCGGCCAGCCGGTCGCGGTCAAGGTCATGCTCGCCGACGGCGCCGGCTTGGAGCAGGAGCAGGTGCAGCGCTTTCTCCAAGAGGCGCGCATCACCGCCTCGCTGCGCCACCCCAACACCGTACGCATCTACGACTTTGGCCAGACCGACGACGGCGTGCTTTTCATGGCGATGGAGCACCTGCGCGGCCCGACGCTCGAGTCGTACCTGCACGCCAAGGGCGCGGTGTCCGAGCAGATGGCGATCCACATCGGCGTCCAGGTGCTGCGCAGCCTCGCCGACGCGCACGCCGCGGGCATCGTCCACCGCGATCTCAAGCCGGCGAACCTCTTCCTCACCGAGGGGGACGAGGGGCACGTGATGGTGAAGGTCCTCGACTTCGGGATCTCGAAGATCACGCGTCACGAGCCGTCGGCGGATATCTCCGAAGAGAAGGCGCTGACGAACGCGAACACGATGCTCGGCTCACCGCTCTACATGTCGCCCGAGCAGATGAAGGCGTCCGGCGACGTGGACGCGCGCACCGACATCTGGTCTCTCGGGGTCATCTTGCACGAGATGCTCACCGGCGCGTCGCCCTTCGACGGCGCGACCATCCCCATCATCTGCGCCAACGTGCTGAGCCAGCCGCCGCCACCCCTCGGCATGGCCAACGCCCCCGAAGGGATCGAGCGGGTGATCCTCCGCTGCCTGGAGAAGGAGCCCCTCGCCCGGTATCGAGACGTCGCGCACCTCGCGCGCTCCCTCGCGCCGTTCGCGCCGGCGCAGGCCAAGGTCACGCTGGAGCGCATCGCCAAGCTGCGCGGCCCGGACGGGATGCCGGCCGCGAGCCCGGCGTCGATGGCGCCTCCGCCGATGCGCGAGGGCGCCCTCACCATCACGGCGTGGCACACGAAGCCCGCGCAGCCGCCGCGCCGCTGGCTGCCGCTCGCGCTCGCCGGCGGCGTGTGCGTCCTCATTCTCGGGGTCGTCCTCATCCAGGCGAGCTCGGGCGACGACGCGGGCTCCAGCGCGAGGCCGACCGGTGAAGCTCCGGCCGACCGCGCGCGCACCGCGCAGGCTGCGGAGACCACCACCCCGGCCGTCCCCACACCGGTCGCGACCGCCGCCCCGGCGCCGACCGCCACCGCCGAGGCGACGGCCTCCGCCGCGCCGCCCGCCGTGTCCGCGAAGCAGCCCAGTTCCGGAGGGCGCGGCAAGTGGCCCCCGCCCAAGCCGAAGAGCACCGGGTTCGGCGGCCGTGAATAAAGCTCGGTCGTGGGCGCTTGCGCGCGCCGTCCTGATCGCGGTCCTGCTCTGCTCGTGGGCCCCACCGTCGTCCGCCCAGCCCAAGGCGGACCCGACGCCCGATCAGAAGGCCCAGGCGCAGATTCTGTTCGACAAGGCGGAGGCGCTCCACAAGCAGGGCAAGTTCGCCGACGCCCTCCCGCTGTTCACCGAGAGCCAGCGCATCGATCCGGGGATCGGGACCATCCTCTACATCTCGGACTGCCAGTCGCAGCTCGGCCAGACAGCGAGCGCCTGGGCGGGCTTCCTCGAGGCCGCGGCGCTGGCCAAGGCCAAGGGCCAGACGGAGCGCGAGAAGCTCGCGCGGCAGTACGCTCAGGACCTCGAGCCCAAGCTCTCCAGGCTGCGCATCGCGGTCGCCGACGAGAACAAGGACATCGGCCTGGTGCTCAAGCGAAACGGCGCCGCCGTGAGCGCGCTCTCCTTCGGGGACTGGGTACCCGTGGATCCCGGCCCACAGAAGCTCGAGGCCGAGGCGCCCGGGTACAAGCCCTGGAGCGTCGTGGTGGAGGTCGCAGCTGGCCCGACGCGGACCGAGGCCACCGTGCCGGCCCTCGAGAAGGCCCCCGAAGTCGTCAAGCCCGAGCCTCCCCCGCACGACGCGGGGTCATTCTCCACCGGGGACATCATGCGCATCAGCGGGATCGCCACGGGAGGCGCCGGGATCTTGAGCATTGGAGTCGGCGCGGCGTTCGGGATCCACGCGATCGTCACCTACGACGAGGCGCGCGCCACGTGCCAGAACGACGACCCGACGCGATGTACGGCGAAGGGGGTGCGCCTTCAGCGCGACGCCAGCACCTCGGCGCTGGTCTCGACGGTCACCTTCTCGGTCGGCGGTGCGCTCCTTGCAGGAGGAGCGCTGTTGTTCTTCCTCGCGCCCGATGATGAACCGCCGGCGAAGGCTGGCGTCATGGTGGATCCCAGAGGGGGCGCCTTCTTCACGCTCGGAGGTGTATTGTGAGAGCTCGCACGCCGTTTCGCAGCGTCACAGGCCCGACCTCGAGGCTCCGAGCGACGGCGCGCACCCTCGTCGCGCCTGCTGGGCTGGGCCTCTTCGGAATCTTCGGGCTGGTCGCGTGCGACGCGATCATCGGGATCGAGGACCTGCAGTCGAGCCCGCGGGACCCCGATCCGCAGGTCCAGTGCCAGGTCCCCACCGACTGCCCCGCCGCCGGCAACTCCTGCTTCCTCCGCTCCTGCGAGGGTGGGGTCTGCAAGGTGTCCGAGGCCCCGCCCGGGACGCAGGTGCTGTCGCAGATCGACGGGGACTGCAAGGTCGTGGCCTGCAACGCCGAGGGCATCCCCGAGGAGCAAGAGGACCCCACCGACGTCTCTCCGGACGGAAACGAGTGCACCGACGACCTCTGCGTGGGCGGCGAGCCGGTGAACCAGCTGAAGGCCGCAGGCACGCCGTGCTCGACCGGGGTCTGTCACGCGTCGGGCGCCTGCGTGCAGTGCCTGAACCAGAGCAACTGCCAGGGTCAGGTCTGCCAGAACAACCTGTGCGTGCCCGCCTCCTGCCAGGACAACATCCAGAACAACGGCGAGACCGACAAGGACTGCGGGGGCCCGTGTGCGCCGTGCGGGCACGGAAAGATCTGCCTGCAGCCGGACGACTGCATCAGCGGCGTCTGCGAGAACAGCGGTGGGCCCAACATGACGTGCCAGGCGCCCAGCTGCGACGACGGCGTCCACAACGGTCAAGAGACGGACATCGACTGCGGAGGCCCGGGTGGCTGCCTGCGCTGTGAGGACACGCGCAAGTGTGTCGAGGGCAGCGACTGCCAGAGCTTGGTCTGCGCGTGCTCGATGCCGGGATGCAACCAGCCGACCTGTCAGGCGCCGACTTGCAGCGACGGCGTTCAGAACGGCGGCGAAGTCGCGATCGACTGTCAGGGCAACTGCGAGGGGACGTGCGACGTCGACGAGCCGTGCGTGGACAACGGCGACTGCGGCAGCAACCTCTGCGGGGGGATGCCCAAGGTCTGCCACGACTGCAACGACGGGTTCCTGAACGGGACCGAGCTCCAGATCGACTGCGGTGGCGGCGTGTGCCCGCCGTGCGGCTGACCGCCGTCAGAAGGCGCCGCGGACGCCGACCGATCCGGGACCGACGAAGAGCGCGGCCGCCGGCGCCGGCTCGGCCGCGTCGGTCTCTGCGCTCGGGCTCGAGAGGGCGAAGTCGATCGTGAAGTAGGTCGCGAGCCCGGCCGAGACGATCGACAGGCCCAGCATCACGTCGCTCACGATCGCGAACGTCCGCGCCTCGCTCGCCTGGCTCTCGATGTCCTCCGTCGGGGTCCCGGGGGTGCGCTTCATGTCGGTCAGCGTCGCGTCGGACGAGAGCGCGAGGCCCCCGGTCACCGCCGTGGTGACGACGAACGCACCGGTCAGGCTCCAGAAGGTGATCGGCAGGACGGGGACGGGCTCGGGCGGAGGAGGGGGCGTACCCCCGCCGGCCCCGCCCTCGCCTCCGCCGCCGGCTTCCCCGCCGCTGCCGGTCGACACCACCGTGTTCGACGGCGTCAGCTCGATCACGACCTCCCTCGTCTCTTGACCGGCGATCTCCTCGGTCTTCGGGGTGCTGCGGAAGCCGTCCTTGGTGGCGTCGAACTTCCTCCGCCCCGAGCTCACGATGATGGGACCCGAGAGGGGCGTGGTCCCCACCTTCACGTCGTCCACGAAGACGTCCGCACCGCTCTCCTTCACCTTGACGGTGATCGTGGCGACGCGGGCGCGGAGCTTCTCCGCGTCGCGCTCGACCTCGGTCCGGCGGCCGGGCGGGATGCGCTTGCCGCCGTCGTCCAGGTACTGCTGCAGCGTGCGCAGGGCGTTCGCGTAGTCCTGTAGCTGGAAGTAGACCTGCCCGATGTTGTAGAGGACGTTGAAGTTCGGCACGCACTCGTACGAGCGCTTGAACTCGATCAGGGCGGCCTGGTAGTCGCCCTCCTCGAACAGGTCGACGCCCTTCAGGTAGCGGGTCTTGGCGTCATCGCGGTCGCACTTCTGCTGCGCCTCTGCCGCGGGGATCGGGCCGAGCACCGGCGGCAGCGTGAAGAGCGCGCACAGGCAGACGCACATGATCCTCGAGCGCACCATCGGGGGTAGGCTACCAGGTAGCCCGGGCCCCGGGACAAGCAGCTGGCAGCGACCCCCTGGCGGAGGCGCCCGCGTCTCAGCCGTCGTAGTTGGCGTCCACGCAGCGACCGGTCTTGCCCTTCTTGGAGCATTTCTTGTCGACCGGCTCGCTCGTCTTGGGCGGGATCGGGATCGGACCGCTGCGCTCCTTGGCGAGCTCCGGCTTCCACTCGACCTTCTCCTGGTCGCTCTCGATCTTGTACGTCTTGGACGCGTAGCCGGGGGCGCTCACGCGGAGCTCGTGCGGCTTGCCGTCCTTGGGGATGGAGGTCGCGACCGTCCCGGCGCCGATCTTCTCCGAGTCCAGGAAGATCTCGGCCGACTCGGGCTTCACCTTCACCTCGATGGCCATGGAGGCTACCTCCGCGGCGGACGCGGACGCCGTTGCGCTCGGGGGCGGGGGCGCGGTGGGCGCGGCGGTGGCCGGCGCGGCGCCGGTGGCCGTGGCGGTGACCGCAGGGGAGGCCGCGGCCGGCTCGTCCCTCCTGCCGAGGTTCAGATAGAGGAGCGCGGCGAGGCCGCCCGCGGCGGCCGCTACCCCGAGCGCCACCATCGTGAGCCGCGTGTTGCCGCCCTGCTGCGGGACCGGGCCGAAGGGCGACTGCGTCCCGGAGCGAGAGACGCTCGCGCGCGCGATCGACCCCGTGGTGACCGAGGGGTTCGACTGGTGACCGTCGCCCGGGTAGCTCCCGGCTGCGCTCCCGTGCACCGTGGGCAGGCTCCCGCTCTGCGGCCCCATCATCCCTGGCTGCGAGGGCGTCCCCACGGGGACCGGGTAGTTGCCGCTGTGGCCGTAGGCGCCCATCCCGGAGTAGCTGACGTCCGACTGCATCGAGTGCGATCCGGACGGACCCGTGGAGTAGCCCGCGACGCTGGGCGGCGTGAAGCGGGGGACCTCGCTCGTCAGGTGCGGGGGCTGCTCCACGCTCGGGATGTTCACCTGCTGGTACATCCCCGTCGCGAGCATGGTGGACTTCGCGAGCTGGTGCTCGATGATGGTCTTGAGCTTCTTTCGCTCCTCGTCGAACGCGCTGGAGACGAGGCGACCCACCTCGCGCAGCGTGGAGCGCTCGCTGCCCGTGTCCATGAGCTCCTCGAGCTCCTGCTGGAGCGCCTGCGCGGTGGGCTGGCGCCGATCCCGGTCCGTGGCGAGCGCCCGCAGGATGATCGCCTCGAGCTGCGTCGAGATGTCCGGGCGCATCGCCCGCGGCGACGGGATGTCTCCCGCGAGGAGCTGGTGGAGGATCTGCACCTCGTTGAGGCCCTTCCAGAGCCGGCGCCCCACCGCTGCCTCCCAGAGCATGACGCCGACGGAGAAGATGTCGGCGCGTCGATCCACGCGCTCGCCCTTCGCCTGCTCGGGCGCCATGTAGCCGACCTTGCCCTTCAGCATGCCCGTGCGGGTCTCGTGCGAGGAGTTCATCGCTTTGGCGATGCCGAAGTCCACGACCTTCACTTGTCCGTCGTAGGTCACGAACACGTTGTGCGGCGTGACGTCGCGGTGCACGACGCCGAGCGCGGAGCCGTCGAAGTCGGCGAGCTCGTGCGCGTAGTGCAGGCCCTGGAGCACGTCCGTCAAGATGCGGAGGCTCATCCCGAGCGGGAGACCGCGGTCGCGACCCAGGCGGTGGAGGATGCGGCTGTACGGTTGGCCCTCCAGGTACTCCATCGCGATGTAGTACCGGCTACCCACCTCCCCCACCTCGTTCGTCTGCACCACGTTCGGGTGGCTGAGGCGGGCGGAGAGCCGCGCCTCCTCCAGGAACATGGAGATGAAGTCCGGGTCCTCGGCGAGCTCCCCCTTGATGAGCTTGATCACGACCAGCTTGTTGAAGCCAGCGGGCCCCGCGATGACCGCGAGATACACCTCCGACATGCCGCCGCGCCCGAGCTCGGCGATCAGCCGAAACTTTCCAAGGACGTTGCTGGCGGGCTGCTGCTGGAGTTGAAGGGGATCGACGACCACCAAAGGCCCCCTGGGTGCCCTTACGGGACCCCGCGAACTACCGGCCAGCGTAGCTTCAGCCGCACTCCACCGCAAGCCGCGTGCCCCGACGCGCGCGGCCGGCCGCGGCTCTCGGACAGGCGGTATCCTCGGGGGCGGCACGCCCATGTTCTGGTTCCTCCTCATGACCGCCGCCGTCTTCATCGCGTACCGCGCGTTCCTCGTGAGGGCGCGCGCGGACCGCGTGATCGGGACCGCCAGCGTGAGGGCTCAGCGCCTCCCCGAAGGGTCCGCGTGGCGCTCGGGGGCGGGGGTGTGGGGGCTGGTGCTCGGCCCCGAGCTCGAGCGGACGCTCACGGCGGAGGTCGCGGAGGCCCTCCTCGCCGTCTCCTGGGGCGTGACCGACGGCGCCGACCTCGGCACGGCCGAGGCGACCATGCGGGGCAGCTCGGGCGATCGCGCCACGTGGACGATCGTGCGCACCGCGACGCTCGTCCGGTTGGCCGTAGCCGGCGGGGTCGTGTCCCCCGACGAGGGGACGTCCAAGCTCGAGGCGCTCTGGGCCGAGCTCGCCCCGCTCCATACCTCCTGGTCGTCGCTCGGCGACGCCTTCGCGCGCGAGCACGAGGGGTTCCTCGCCGAGCCGCCGCGGCCGCCCGCTCAGGGCGAGCGCGTGATCGGGCTGGCGCGGCTCCCGAGCGTCGATCAGCTCGAGAAGGCGCGCGCGTGGCTCGAGGCGAGCGTGTGGCCGGACCTCCCGCTGCCGGGGCCGTCCGCAGCCTGAGCCGCTCCGCCCCGTCAGCTCCCGCGGGCGCGCCGCTGCCCCGACCTCCCCCGCTCCTTCATGAGCGGGTACAGCGTCGCCGTGAGGCCGGGGGCGATGCCTCCGGCGCGCGCGAGCAGCCCGCGCCCGGTGGGGATCGTGACCTCGAGCGGGCGCTTCGGCAGAACGCGCTTCAGGATGACGTCGCACACCTCGCCGACCGTGAGGGGGCGATCGCCCGAGAAGGTCAGCGCCGCCTCGGCGCGGTCCTTCTGGAGCTCCAGCATCGGCGTCTGGACGGCGTCGGGGCAGACGAGGGACACCGCGACGCCGTGCTCCCTCAGCTCGACCGCGGCGGACAGAGAGAAGCCTCGGACGGCCCACTTGCTCGCGCAGTAGAGGGAGAGCCCGGGGACGGGCGTCAGAGAGGCGAGCGATCCGATGTTGACGACGTGTCCGCGCACCCCGGCGGCGACGAAGCGCCGCGCAGCGGCGGCCGTGCCGAGCGCGACACCCTTCACGTTCACGGCGAGGTGCTGATCACACTCTCGCGCCGTGAGGTCTCGGACGTACGCGGGCGCGAGGACGCCCGCCACGTTGCAGAGGACGTCGATCCCGCCGAGGCGCTCCTCGGCGAGGTCCAAGCAGGCCTCCCAGTCCGCGTCGCTGGTTACGTCGAGGAACGCGAGGACGACGTCGTCGGGCCAGGCGTCCTTCTCCTGGGCGAGCGCGAGGCCGTCCAGCGAGACGTCCGCCGCGACGACGCGGTGACCCGCCGCCGCCAACGCCCCCGTCAGCGCGCGGCCGATCCCGTTCGCGGCTCCGGTCACGAGGACGCGGCTCACGGGGCGCTGGCCCGCTCGGCGCGGGCGCGCGATCGCCCGCGAGGGGAGAGGTCGGGCTCTCCGAACGACAGCTCCCCGAAGCCGAAGGTCGGCTTCACGCCGGGGAACGCCCAATAGCCCTCGAGCTCGGACGAGCAGACGACGTTGGGGAAGTCCGGGTTCTGGACCGAGGGGCCGGCGATCGTCTTCTCGGCCACCATCGAGATGTACTGGTCGACGCTGTCCTCGAGCGTGTTGCCGTTCAGGACGACCTCCGCGCCGGCCGCGCGCGCGTCGCGCGCCACGCCCGGGATCCGCGACTTGGACGGCGCGTACGCGTCGGGGCCGATCCCGTTCTCGCTGGTGACCATGAGGCCCTCCCGTGTCCGCGTCACGAAGGAGTGGTTGCCCTCGGTGTGCCCGGGCGTGCGGATGATGGCGACGGAGTCTCCGAGGAGCGTGTCCCCGTCGAGGAGCACGACGCGGGAGGGGTCGACGCCGTCGAGGCCGTGCGGGCAATACCAGTCGGCCTGCGTGGGGAGCAGCCCGTGCGCGCTCTCCCACTCTGCTCGCATCACGAGGAGCCGAGCGTTGGGGAAATACCCGCGGTCTCCTCCGGCGCCGAGCCATCGCCGCACGTCCTGCGTGTGCAGGTGATCGTAGCTGATGTAGTCGACCTTCTCGGGCGCCAGGCCCACCTCGGCGAGGCGCTCCTCCACCGTGCCGTACGTTGGGGAGAGGAGCGGCTCCATCGGGCCGCCGAGCGGGCCCATGCTCGAGAGCATCCTCTTGAAGAACGGTGTCTGCGCGTTCGCCGCGATGTCCGACGGCGAGTAGAGGAGCGTGCGGGTCTCTCCGCGAAACGGGAGCTGGACCAAGAACAGCCGGTTCGTGATGTGGATGAACGGGGTGGGCGCGGAGCACGCGTCGCGCAGCCCGTAGCGGGTCGGGTAGGGGACGCGCCGCAGGCGCATCGATCGGAAGTACGGGACCGGCGGCGCGGAGAGCAGCTCCTCCCGGAGTCGCTCGGCGGCGAGGCGGACCGCGCGCAGGCGGTCCTCCGGGCGGGGCGCGGCCCGCGCCCCGGCGAAGTGGGGGAGCGACCGCAGGAAGGGATCGTCGTTCACGGCTTGCTCCTCTCGTCGTCGTCGACGATATCGTCGTCGTCGAGCGTCTCGATGGGGTGGGGGCCCACCGCGGTGTCCTGCTCGGAGGAGAGGGCGCGCGGGATCGGGTGCGACGGGTCGGTCCAGTCGGGGGTCCGTGAGGCCTCGAGGAGGTCCTCGTACGAGGCGCGATCCTTCGCGACCGTCTGCTCCTCCAACATCGGCGGCGGCCGGCTGGTCGGCCGCTCGTTCTCGGAGATCACGAGCGCGGTCTGTCTCACTTGATCCGGGACCAGGAACGGCGTCGGGGACCCGTCGGCGGGGGGCGGCGTCGACTTCAGGACGGGGATCGGAGGGCTCGGCGGGATGATGCTGGGCTTGCGCGCGCGCACGGGGGGAGGCGGGACGTCCCCGGAGACCACGCTCCGGGTGAGCGTGCGGGAGGTGACCACGACGTGCCGCGTCTTTCGCTCCACGAAGACGGCGCGCGCGTAGGGCCGCCATCGCGGCTCCACCAGGGGCTGACCGAGCTCCTCCGCCAGCCACCCGACGAGCTCGGCCTCGAGCAGGCTCGTGTCCGAGGCCTCTTGGACGACGCCCTCGACGACCCGGTACTGGTTGTTCCGCGTAGCGTAGACGCAGTCTCCACCCGACTGGGGACGCAGCCTCCCCTCCAGGAACGCGTCGACGGCGTCGCGGACGAGGCGGTCGGCGTCGAGCGTGAGATACGACATGGCTCGGCCCGCGGTACCATGTGTGGCGGGCCGAACCAATGTGCCCGGGCGGGTTTGCCGCTCTTCGCGTGATGAACGACGACGCGGCCTGCGCCCGCGGTCGCCCTCGAGAGATCGCGGTCCGCCCGATCCGTCCGTTCCAGACAGGCTCGCAGCGAGGAGGCCGCGGGTGACAGCGGTGGCACGTCGCCCGCGGAGGCGCGCAGCGCGCCGTCCCCGAGCACGCTGCTAAGGGGCGAGCGGGTCGCGATCCAGGACGAAGAAGACGCTGCCCGCGCCGCCCTCGGCGTTGGCTACGCCGACCCAGAGCCGCCCGACGTCGTCGGTCATCAGCGTGACGTTCGAGTCGGCGGTCGCGAGCGTGAGGAGCGCAGCCGGCGCTCCCTCCGCCGTGATGACGCCCCCCACTTCGTCATACGGGATGGCGACCACGTCGAGGTGGGCCGCGGTCGTGGCGTCGTTCGGCTGCAAGACCAGGAGCCCCGGGTGGGTCGCGTCCGGCGCGACCGCGGCCATCGCGTCACCGAAGCCCGGGAGCGTGGCGAGCGTGACGCCAGAGACGGGGCCGTCGCCGAGCTCGACCTCGGAGGGGGCGTAGGCGCGGACCTCCTGCGTGCCTGCGAGGTAGTCGGTCATCACCGCGAAGACGCGACCGTCGGCGTCGAGGGACACCGGCCCGCTCGCCAGGCCCCACGCGGCGATCAGTCCGTCGTCGGTGAGCGCTCCCGCCGTCACGTCCGCGCGGTAGAGCCCCGTCTGATCGATCGCTGCTCCGCCGGCGACCGAGAGCCCGCTGAAGTAGAGCGCGTCCTGCCCGACGCCGAGCCCGAAGATGCCGATGCCGGTCTGGGAGGTCGCGGCCCCGCCGGCGACGAGCGCGAATCCGCCCTCGGTCGCGAAGTTCATCCCCGTCCACGCCATGATCGTCGCCGCGTCGGCGCCCGACCCGAAGTCGACGGCCTGGGTGCCCCAGAAGGACATCGCGGGAACCGTGACGCTCACGACCTCGTCGCTGGGCGTGAGCGTGTTCGCCTCCATCCCGAGGTTCCAGCGTTGGACCGTGACGGATACGTCGTCACCGACGAACGTGAGCGGGCCGCCGTGTCTGCCCCACGTCGGCGTGGGGCCATAGACCGGCAGCTCGAGCGCCTCGGCGGTCCACCGCTCCGTGGCGCAGAGCGCAGCGTTTGCGATCGTGAAGTAAGGCGCGGTGGCCGTCGCGCCGAGGCACACCGGCGCCGCGCCGCCCGCCCCGCCGTCGCCGCCCGCCCCGCCGTCGCCGCCCTGACCTCCGCTCGTGACCGTCGCCGAGGGAGGGGTGCTCCCGGTCGAGGTCGAGCCCGTGCCGTCGGCTTCCCCTTCATCGGAGCACGCGCCCACCGCCGCGATCAGCGCCGCTGTCGCCATCCATGCCGTCTCTCGCATCGTCGCCTCCAAGGCGCCTCACCGCGCCCGTCCAGTTGCCGTGGCGCCGAGAGCGGAGGAGAGGGGTCGCCCGACGAACGTCGAGGATCCCGCGCCGCCCACGCCCCGGGGCACACGAGGTTCGCGCAGCCGGTCTCCTGGCTCCCGGATCGTCCTCCGGCGGCGACCTTCCCGGGCGGGAGCCCAGTGGTGTCGTGTGCCGCCTTCGTCCCCGGTTACAGTGGCGGGGGCCGCGCCGGACTCGCTCGAACGAGCTCACCGGCTTCCCTGGGCCCGCACACGCGGGCCCGCTACGCGCGTCGAGCCCTTCCCCCAAACCCGCGCGCGCGTCAACCCATGGTTGTCCAGCAGTTCGCCCGACCCAGCCGAGCGAATCGAGGGACAATGTCGACGCGGCTCTCGCGCCGGGGGGCTCGCTGAGGGACGTTTCCGCATCGAACGCCACCGAGCCCGGGGAGCTGCTCCGTGTCTTCAGCGCACCGCGGCCATGTGAAAACCAGAGAGGACCGGTTGCCAAGCGCCCGTACATGAAGGATTCTCTCTGCCAGCCTTTCCTCGAGCTCCTTCTCGATCACGACCCGTGAGCAAGCCGCCTCCGATCGCCCCCTCCACCGTCATCGCCGACCGGTATGACGTGCGCCAGAGTCTCGGAAAGGGAGGCATGGGTGAGGTGTTCCTCGCCTTCGATCGGTCCACGCAGCAGCCCGTCGCGCTCAAGGTCGTACGCGAAGAGTCGCGGATGCCGGGCGACGACGAGGCGCTCCGCCAGGAGCTCTTGCTCGCGCGCCAGGTGAGCCACCCCAACGTCTGTCGCGTGCACGATCTGTCCCCGAGCCCGTGGGGCCCCATCCTGGTGATGGAGCACATCCCGGGGCAGACGCTCCACACGCACATCCGTCGCAAGAAGGCGCAAGGGGGGTACACCTCCGACGAGTTCCGGCAGATAGCGTCTCAGGTCGCCGCGGGCCTCGCGGCGATCCACGAGCAAGGCCTGGTCCACGGGGATCTCAAGCCCGGCAACGTGATGATCTCCGACGGCAAGGCCGTGATCTTGGACTTCGGCTTCGCGCAGGAGCGCGCGCGTGTGTCGGCCCGGCGACCCGGCGCGCCGCCGGACGGCGGGACGCCGAACTACATGTCGCCCGAGCGCCTCCGCAACGGCGGCGCGAGCGAGGACGACGACGTCTACGCCATGGCACTGACGCTCTGGGAGATGTGGACCTGCAAGGTCCCGGACCCGGGCGCCAAGCCGCGGGCGAAGACCATGAAGCAGCAGATCATGTTCGACGTCCCGAGCGGGCTCTCGATGGACGAGATCAAGCAGATCTTCAAAGGGATGAGCGAGGAGCCGTCGATGCGCGCGCAGGCGCGCCACGTCCGCTTCTTCAACCCGGCGCAGCTCACGACGAGCCCGATCCAGCTCCCTCGTCCGCGGCTGGACCCTGGGCCTCCACCCGGCCGCGCGCAGACGCAGACGTTCTCGCCGGAGGCGCAGTCGCTGCTCGTGACGTACGCCTCGAACTGCCCCGAGGTGGTGGGTCAGCTCCTGCCTCTCTCGAAGCCGCAGCTCACCATCGGGCGTCGCGGGGACCAGGACATGGTGGTGACGGAGGCGACGGTCAGCGGGTCTCACGCGACGTTCCGCTGGCAGTCCGGCACCTGGATCCTGGATGACCTCGGCTCTACGAACGGCAGCTACGCGGACCACAGCTACGATCGGAAGTCGCAGGTCACGTTGATCCACGGCGGCGAAGGCCAGGTGGGCGAGCTCCGGATCAAGCTCGTGAGCTTCGGGTCGGACTCGCCTCACCACCGCCGCGCGCGACAGTTCTTGGCGAAGCGGGACGGCCTCACGGGGCTCCTCATCCGGGAGCACCTGCTCAAGGCGATCGACGAGGAGTCCGCCTTCGGCGACTGGGCGGAGCTGCCGTTTCACCTCGCGCGCTACGAGCTACGCGGCCCGAACCGGCACGTGAGCGATCGGCCGACGATCTTGGAGATGCTCGCGCTCCGCAAGGCCGCCCAGCGCGTCGTGGAGCTCACCGAGACGCTCATGCTCAGCCTGACGCCGGTCGTTGCGGGCCGGACGGGTCCCCTCAAGTTCGTGGTGTCGATGGTCGGACCGAGCCTCGACGAGGCGCGCCACATCGTGGAGCAGGTGGTGGCCCAGGTTCAGGGGATCGTCCCGGACACGCTCGAGCTCGCCGCCGCCCTCATCAAGGGCGAGGCGGGGCGCCCGGGCCGCACGCTTCTGGACTGATCGAGGTCGACGGAGGGTCGAAGGATCGGGGGAACCGCGCGAGGCGCCGGCCCGGTCGGCGCTACGGCTTCGTGTCCGCTCGACCGCGGGCCGGGAGCTGGAAGGTGAACGTGGAGCCGACGCCCGGCGTGCTCTCGATGCGCAGGGTCCCGCCCCACCGGTCGATGAGGTCGCGCGTGGCGCTCAGTCCCAGACCCGAGCCCAGCGTCGGCGGCTTGGTCGTGAAGAACGGCTCGGTCACCCTCGCGCAGAGGGCGGCGTCCATCCCGACCCCCGTGTCCTCGAACGTGAACCTCACCCAGACCGGGCCCGTCGCGGCGTCCGGCGCGCCCGGGTCGACGCCCTCGCCATCCTCCGCGACGCTCGTGACGGCGATGCGCAGGCGGGCGCGCTCCATGCCCGCCATCGCGTCGCGCGCGTTGATCGAGAGGTTGAGCACGACCTGCTCGAGCTCCGACTCATCCACCGCGAGGATCGGGAGGTCCGTCGCGGCCTCGATGACGAGCTCGACGCCGGCTCCGAGGATGACGCCGAGCACGCGCTCTCGCCTGAGGAGGAACGCGGCGGGGTCGAAGCCCCGCGGGTCCGTCCTCGGTCGGCGGCCCATGAGCATGAGGTCGCGCGTGAGGACGGCGGCCTGCGCGGCGGCCTGTCGGAGCTCCTCGATGCCGGGGCGGAGCGAAGGTCCAGCGGCCGGGTCTCGGCCGAGCAGCTCGACCTGCGCGATCACGACCGTCATCAGGTTGCTCAGGTCGTGCGCGATCCCCTTGGCGACGGCTTCCACCACGCCGAGGCGCTGCGCCTCGAGGGTGCGCGCCGAGAGCGCGTGGCGCTCTCGACCTCCGAGCCCGGTCGCCGCCGGCGCCGGCGCGCCGTTTCCTCGAGCGGGCTCCGCCGGATCGCCGCTGCAGTGCGCCTGCCGCGCGCGCTCCGGCCCCGCTAGCCCTGGCCCCACCTCCGCCGGTTCCGCCGGGAGACGTCTCGTGAGCTGTCTCAACGCGCTGCGGTTCGCCCCCACGGTGCCACCCTCCGCGACGCGCCGTCCAGGCTCGCCGCAAAGCCACGGTACGGAGGGGTCGCCGACGGAGAAGCTGTCCCTCCGGACAGGTCGGGCAGGTCCGGCAAGGCGGGCAGGTCGCGCTCGAGGTGTGGACCGCGGGAGAGCCTGCTCGGGGATCGCGGCGGGTCGCCGCGCTCAGAGCAGCTGGCGCAGGAGGTCGTGCCGGGAGTCCGCGCCCAGCTTGCTCAGCGCGTTCGCCTGGTGGAACTTCGCGGTCCTCGAGGAGATCCCGAGCGCGACGCCCATCTCGCCCAGGCTCCGCCCGAGGTGCATGAGATGCAGGACCTCGCGCTCGCGCCGCGAGAGGCCGGCCTCGTGGGCGAGCTCCGCGAGGCGCGCGCGGAGGACGGCCGAGACGAACTCCGGCGAGAGCCAGGTGGCGCGGACACGGGCTCGCTCGCCGGCGAGCGGCTCGGACAGCACCAGCAGCGCGCACTCGGTGCGATCGCTCGTGATGACGCCGGCCGGCTCGCTCGACCGCACCGGGCACCCCTCGCAGGGCTGCTCCCGACCGTGAAACGCACGGAAGCACCGCTCGCCGAGCCGGCCGGAGCTCCACCCGGCGCCCTCGTCGGGCGCCGACACGGCCGAGAGGGCGCCGAACGTGGCCTCGGCGGTCGAGATCTCGTAGGCGAGGTCGGGCGCGAGCAGCCCGGAGGCGGCGCCCGACGAGGCCTCGAGCTGGACCTCCCGCCCGCCGCTCTTCAGCGGTCGGACGCGGATCTCGAGCGACGCCCGCTGCCCGCCGAGCCGCGCATCCAGCGCGATCGTCGCGCCTTGGGGCGGCGGGTCCGTCAGCACCTTGCGCGCCTCCGCGCGATCGCGCACGACGCCGAGGAGCGAGAGCAACGGGCGGCCCAGCAGATCCGCCGGGGGCCTGCCGAGGAGCGACGCGAACCCGCGGCTGGCCCGCAGCAGACGCAGGTTGCCGTCCACGGTGCACCGGGCGGCGTGGACGAAGGATTTCGGGCCGGCGGTGGCCGGTCGCAGGGTCGTAGGCATGGGGGGGCGAGAGCGCGTAGGTGAGCATGCGCTCGCGGGCGGTCACACTGTCTGGTGAGACAGCTCTCGACTGCTCGTGTGTGCGTAAGTTGGTGCTGAAACTGGGTGTGCGCAAGCGGATCCGTACATAGTTGCATCTCAAACTAAAAATGTGGCGCGCCTTCGCCTCGGCGTCACCCCCGAGCGCGGGCCGCCCCGCAAGGACGGATTGCCCTGACCACCTTCGGGGCTCGCCTCCGTCGGGGCTTCCTTTCGTCCGTCCGGTCGGGTAAGCCCCTGATCCCACCGGATGAGGCCGCCCCTTCGATCCGCGCCGCAGTCCCAGCCCTACCGCTACCTCGGTCGCGGTGGAGGGGAGCGTCCCGTGCGCGTCCAGATCGTCCTGGCGCTGATGGCGGCGCTCGTCCTGGTCGCGGTCCCGCTCTACCTCTGGCGCAGGCCCCAGCCCGCGACGATCCCCACGGCGGACGCGGCCACCTCGCAGCACGCCCCCGCGAACGTCCCGACGCCAGGTCTGGTCGGAGCGGCCGCGCCGGGGGCGTCGGCCTCCGGGGCGGCGTCCAAGATGGAGGTCGCGCCGGTCAAGACGCTGAAGTGTCAGGATCCGGGGCCTGGGCGGACTCCCCCGGAGCGCTGTGACGGGGTCCGGTTCTTCGAGGACGGCCTGACCAGGGCGATCCGCGACAGCGCCGCGTGCGCGCCGAGCTCGAAGAACGGCTACGTCGTCTCCTACGTCCTGGAGTTCCACTTCGGCAAGAAGCGGACGAACCTCTTCCTCGGCAAGTCGACGACGCTCGCGAAGGCGCGGCGCAAGGAGCTGCTCCGCTGCGTCGAGCGCGCATTGCCGACGCCCGAGTGGGATCGCATCCCGCACCAGCACCAGAAGTACACCGTGTCCACGCTCGTGACCTACCCGCCCGCGGACGCCGTCGACGGCCCGCCGACGGACGGCGCGGCGGCCGAGCCGGCGAAGCCGAAGGCCGCTCCCTCGAAGAAGCGGGACAAGGCTGCGCCGAAGGCTCCGACGAAGAAGAAGCCCGCGGCCCCCGCCAAGAAGCAGTAGCCTCGGCTCGCATGCTCCGGCGACCGTCGAAAGCGACGCTGGCCGCCGTCGCGACGTCCGTGGTGATGGCGCAGACGGTGCGCGCCGAGGAGCCGAAGCCCTACTCGCCGTACGAGCGCGAGACCATCGTCGGGGCCGCGCGGGCCCACCGCGCCGAGGTCGAGCCGAATCCCCGGGGCAAGATCGTCGAGGCAGTGATCATCCACCCGCTCGACGTGTTCGAGGATCGCGACCCGCTCCCTGGCTTCTTCGAAGACTTCCTCAACTTCTTCCACGTCACGACCCGGCCCTTCGTCGTCGAGCGGGAGGTCCTCCAGAAGGTCGGCGCGGCCTGGGACCAGGAGCTCGTGGACGAGACCGCGCGCAACCTGCGCGCGATCCGCCAGCTCTCGCTCGTGCTCTGCGTCCCGCTCAAGGGCTCCGACGCCGAGCACGTGCGGCTCTTGGTGGTCACCAAGGACATCTGGAGCCTGCGGCTCAACTCCGACTTTCGGTTCGCGAACGGCCAGCTCGAGTACCTCTTGCTGGCGCCGACGGAGGAGAACCTGTTCGGGCTCCACCACTCCGGCGGCGTCCGGTTCTCCTACGAGCCGGACGTCTACAAGCTGGGCCTCAGCTATCGGGTCCCGCGGGTCGGGACGAGCTGGATCGAGGCGGCGGTCCAGACCAACGTGTTCCTGAACAAGGACACGGGGGCCTTCGAGGGTACGAGCGGCGCGTTCGGGTACGGCCAGCCCCTCTACTCCACCCAGGCCGAGTGGGCGTACGTCGCCAACCTCGCCTGGCTCACGGAGATCACGCGCTTCTTCCAGGGGACGACGCCGCTCGTGTTCGACGCCGACGCGACGCCGGCGGAGGACGCGATCCCGTATCGGTACTCGACGGAGGAGATCGCCGGTCGGTACGCGGTGACCCGGTCGTTCGGCTCCGCCGTGAAGCACGACCTCTCCTTCGGCGCCGAGGCGAGCCGCTCCGTGTACCGGACGATCGCGACCCGCGGCGCGTCCCGGGTGGCGCTCCGCGAGTTCGAGCGCAGCCTCGTGCCGGTCAGCGACACCCGCGTCTACCCGTTCGTCGGCTACGCCACGTACTCGACCGAGTTCAAGAGCTACATCGACGCCAACACGCTCGGGCTCCAAGAGGACTACCGGCTCGGCCACGACGCCTACGTCAAGGCCTACCCGGTGTTCGAGGCGATCGGGTCGTCCAGGACGTACGTCGGGGGCGCCGCGGGCGCGTCGTACACCGTCGCGTTCGGCGACGGCCTCGGCCGAGCCTACGCCGAGGGCGTCGTGGAGGCCGCGCCCGAGCGGGTCTACGACGCCTCGCTCCTCGCCGGCGTGCGCCTCATCTCTCCGCGCCTCGGCATCGGCCGGCTCGACGTCGACGGCTTCGTGCTCGAGCGGTTCGAGAACTACTTGAACGAGCGCTCTGCGCTCGGCGGCGAGTCGCGCCTCCGCGGGTATCCCTCGGGCGCCTACCGCGGAGAGAACGTGCTCGCGTACAACTTGGAGCTTCGCTCGGCGCCGATCGAGGCGTGGACGATCCAGGTGGGGGGCGTCGCGTTCTACGACGCCGGCGTGGCGCGCGATGAGGAGGACGCGGTCGACCTTCGGCAATCCCTCGGCGTGGGGGCGCGGGTCGTCTTCCCTCAGCTCGACCGGAGCGTGCTCCGCTTCGACTGGGCGGTGCCCACGGCGACCGACCCCGACGTCGGCGTCACCACGATCTTCCCCGGCCAGTTCACTGCGACGTTCAAGCAGGCGTTCCCGATGCCCTCCATCACGACGCCGACGGCGCTCGACTGAGGGTCGAGCGCCGTCCGGCGAGCGTCGTCGAAGAGGAGGTCGCGCTTACTGCTTGGCCTTCTCCAGCTTGGACTTCACGACCGCGTTCGTGCGCTCGCGCGCCTTGCTCGTCTTGGCCGTGAGGTCCGAGAACCCCGCGGCGGACTTCGTCACGTCCCCCCGCTCGTTCTGGAAGTGCACGCCGGTCTTGCTCCGGTGGGCCTTGTCGAACGCGTGCCGGTGGCTCTTGCCGCCGTAGCTGTCGGTCGAGCCCGGCGAGCCACCCTCGCTCGCGGCGGACGGCCCGAGCAGCGCCAGCATCGCCTTGATCTCCTTCGGGGTGTTCACGGCGCCCGAGGCGCTCATGTTCTTGCGCGACGCTCCCTTGCCGTTCGGCACCATGCTGCCGCCCCCGTAGGAGTCGGTTCCCTCGGCCGCTTGGCAGGTCCGGTAGGCGCCGGCCATCGGGTTGATCATCGCCTTCATCTTCTTGATCTCGGACGGGGTGTTGACCGCGTTCGAGGCGCTCATGCCGCGGGTCGCGCGCGACCCGGGGGAGGAGACGGAGGAGCGGGTGGCCTGGTCGCCGTAGACCTCGCCACGCGGCTTCATGAGGTCCGCCCGGGAGAGCGGATCACGCACGGCGCGCGAGCTCGTGGTCTCCTTGCTGGCCCGGAAGCCCTCGCGCTGCTTCTCGAGGACGCGCTCCTTGATCTGCATGCCCTTGCTCGACTTCTGATCCACCTCGGTGCGGTCGGCGAGCGCCGCCGGCGCGACGAAGAGCGCGGCGAGGAGCGTGGACACGATCATTCCCTTGTGCATTTTCGATCTCCTTCAAGGCGAGAGACGCAGCTACGACCTCGGGGGCTCAGCAAAGGACATGCCGGCGACGTCCCCCAAGCTTTCCCCGCAATTTCCGGGGGAGCGCGCCGCCCGCTGGCGGACCGGTTACTTCCCTGACGGGCGGCGCCGTGCGGATCGTGACTGCGAACGGCAGAGCGCCGAGACCGGCGATCCGCTAACCAAGGCACATGGCGCGGGCGCTCCGGCGGGCTCTACCCCTTGTCCTCGGCGTGGCCGGACTGGGCTCGTGCGGGGACGAGGGGGGCGTCGGCGGCGGCTCGAGCTCCACGGCTTCGGCGCCGCAGTCGGCGACCTCCTCCACCGGCCCCCTGGCGACGAGCACGGCCACCCGGGCGCCGGTCTGCGACGCCTCCCTGTGGAGCGCCCCGTGCGCCTCCTGCCTCGAGGCGGCCTGCTGCGCCGAGCTGGAGGTCTCGGACGGCGGCTGGAGCGAGGATCTCGAGGCGTGCGCGGCCGCCGCTTGCTGGGAGCAGTGCGCCTCACCGTTCGGTGCGCCGGAGTGCGCCGTGCCGTCCGGCCTGCCCGAGACGGGCGCGTGCGGAGCGGGGCGTACCCACCTCTGCAACCCCGTGACGCAGGAGGGCTGCGACGCCGCGGCGGGCGTGGCGTGTGACGCGAACCTCCTGCTCGGCCGCTTCGAGTGCTTCCCGGACGGTAACGTGCTCGGCGTGTGCGCCGCGTGCCCGCAAGCGCGGCGGACCACGTGGTGCGCGCCCGGCACGCACTGCACAGGGCAGTGCAGCCGCTACTGCTGCGACGACGCCGACTGCGGGCCGGGCGCGTGCGTGAAGGGGTTCTTCTTCTTCGATCCGGCCGTCGGTCTCTGCGAAGGGAGCGGCGAGGGCGCGGGTGGCGCCGGCGGTGGGGGCGCGGGCGGCGCGGCGGCCGGC
>CAZBJI010000146.1:0-20216 GCA_964492175.1 uncultured Polyangiaceae bacterium
GGCACGGCGGGCGCGGGCGCCGGTGGAGGCGTGGCGGCGGGCGCCGGCGGCGCCGAAGCCGGCGGCGGCTCGGGATGCGCGGCCCGTGACGACGGCGGGGGCGTGGCCGCAGGCGTCTGCCCGAGGCCCGCGCCAAGGAACGTCTGCCCGAGCCGCGCGGCGCCCAGCGACGACGCCGCGAGGGCTGGGATCTCCGCCGTCTCGAAGCCTGGCATCACCGCGGCGGCGAGCGGCACAACAGGCAGCGCGAGCTCGGTCTTCGAGGTGCCGGGCTGGCCGGGGCGGAACGGTGTGCCCGTGTACGAGCCCGCTGGCGGGCGGGTGCCTGGCCGCGACGGGGGCGCGTGCTCCGCGAAGGGCAGCCCGCCCTGTCGCGCCTTCGGGCGATCGCCCTCGCCGAGCAGGGCCAGGACCTCGTCGTGCGTGGTGGACTGCTCGCCGCGCTCCAGCACAACGAGGACTCGATCGACGTCCGGCAGCGCGGAGGCGAAGAAGCTGCCCCGCCAGGTGAGCGTGACGATCTGGCGGTCGGTGTCGATCAGCGCCGTGTCGCAGACGAGCTTCACCTCCTTCCCGCTCGGCGCCGCGAACGCTCGCAGGCGGTGGCCGGGCAGGCGGGTGCCGAGGCGAGACGTGCTCGGGCAGAGGTGCTCGAGGACGATGGACGCGTCCGTCGGGAGCCTCTCCATCTGCTGGTCTCTCGGCGCGACCTGAAAGAACGCGAGGTCTCCCTCTTCGGGCACGCCCTGCTGCAGCCACGCCTCGGGCCACGGCGCGCCCTGGGGGCCGGCGCCGAGCGCGGCTCCGCCGCCGAGTCCGCGGGCACGTGGTCCCCAGGTCGGCGCAATGGGACCGAGCCCGACCGTGGGGACGCTCCAGTGCGGCGGCTTCGGCTCGAACGCAGGCGGAAGGAGGTTCGGGAGGCGGAGCCGGCCATAGCCGTCGCGCCCGGCGCCGCGGCCGACGGGGTTGTGGCCGTCGTCGTCGAACGCGGCGCGCTCCCACGCGAGGGGGATGCGAGCGAACGGGGCACCCTCGTGCACCTCCTCGTTCACGTCGACCCACCGATCCGACTGCACCTCGACGGCCTTCTCGAGCTCGCCGAAGCCGACGTAGACCACGACGCGGTGCGCGTGCGCTCCCGGGGGCGCGAACGCCGAGCCCACCACCAGGACCTCGGCCCGCCGCTTCACCACGGCGAGGTCCGAGGCGGCGCGCAGGCTCCGGGCCGGGTCGTCCTCCCAGTGGAGGTCCTCCCCGACCACCGGGTCGGGCTCGGCGGCCAGGGGCGTCTCGTCGGGCTCGATGCGGTAGCTGACCTTGCAGACGACGAGCGTCGCGGAGCCGCGCTTCTGCGACCTCCAAGGGACGACCGCGGCAGCGACCCCCGCCGGGCAGATCAGGGTAGGCAGGGCGCTCATGGGCGACCGAGGATAGCGCGTCTAGCGGCGGGCCGGCGTCGCCGTCCAATAGAGCTCCCGCCGGAAAGCGGGGTTGATGTGGACCTTGCTGTCGCCGCCGTCCACGGTGATGAGCTCGGGCTGGATCTTGATGATCGAGTTCTTCACGCGGATCTCGATGCCCTTCTCGGCGGTGAACTTGATGGAGTCGTCCGCCTTGAGCGCCATGCTCTGACCCCTCGACTCCACCTTGATGGACTTCCGGGCGGCCTGCGTGAACTTCTGTTTCACCGTGTCGGTGCGGTTTCCCTGGATCACGTTGGTCTGGTTCCGCTGCACGAGCACCGTCTGGTCGCTCCCGATCTTGGTGACCTGGCTACCCCGAACGTAGGTGAGGTCGTCGGTGCCGATGAAGGCGGCCCGGTGGTTGCCCACGACGGTCGTCCAGTTGTTGCGGATCACCCAGTGCATGTCCTTGTTGGCCTGCAGGTACAGGTTCTCGGCGCCGCTCATGTCGTCGAGCTTCAGCCCGCTGCCCTGCCATTGGTGGTTGATCCCCGTCGGAGACGGCGTCTGGTGGATGCCGGTGTTCGTGGCCTGCCCCGCGATCTCCTGCGGGGACATGGGGGTGCCGCCGAAGATGCTCTTCGACGGCGTCGCGCCGGTGCCGCCGGCCCCGCCCATCACGAGCCGCGGGCTCGACTCGCTGAAGATCCCGGCCACGTGCTTGTACTTCGGCAGCGCGTCGGGGACGGGGTTCGTCTCGGTGTAGACGCGCCCGATGACCACGGGTCGGTCTGGATCCCCACCGAGGAACTCCACGAGGACCTCCTGGCCGATGCGCGGCAGGTTGACACCACCGAAGCCGTCCCCCGCCCACGGCTGGTTGGTGGGCAGCCAGCAGGAGCTCGTCTGGTCGCGGCGGCTCTCTCGGTCCCAGTGGAAATGGACGCGGACGCGCCCGAACTCGTCGGTGTAGATCTCCTCGCCGCCGGGCCCGACCACCGTCGCGCTCTCGAGGCCGCGGACCTCCGGCTTGGGGGTGACCGGGTCGGGCCGATAGGGCACCGCCGTCGGCGCGGCGTCCACCTGGATGCGCCAGTCGCCGTCGTGCTCGCCCTCGAGCGTCGCCACCGTCACGAGCAACCCTGCGTTTGCGGCGAGCGTGCGGTGCGGGTGGCCGAGGACGCCCAGGATCGAGCCGGGCGCGAGCTCCAGCACGTTGGACTCGAAGCTCACCACCTTGGCGTCGTGCCGCCTGCCGAGGAGGCGGTTCTTCGCCTTGCGCGCGCCGGCGGCCTCGTCCGTCCTCGCGGTGCCGCGATCGTCCGCGGTGGGCGACTTGCCGCCCGCAGGGGCGCTGTAGAGCATGGCCCCAGGCTCGTAGTCGAACTGCTCCAGCCGCTGCTCCTGTGGCAGCCCGGCGGTCGCGCTCACCCGCGGCTGGCCCGTGCTGCGGCGCCGGTAGTCGAGGTCCCCGATCGTCGTCGTGCCAGGGCGCAAGCGCGACCGCACCGCGACGCGCGTCACGAAGCTCTCGCCGAGGCTCGGGCGCTCGTGGAACGGGAGCATGGGGAAGCCCATCGCGCGCGACTGCGGCTCGTCGTCGAGCACGAGCTTCGTCCCGGCCGCGGACTCCTGGAAGGAGTAGCTGATCCCGGCGTCCTCGAGCATGCGGCTCGCGAAGACGAAGTCGCTCTCCCCGTACTGCACGCGGAACTTCCGCGCGACGTGCGCGGAGGGGTTCACGCGGACCTCGTGCTCCACCCCCCACTCCCCGAGGAGCTGGCGGACGATGTCCAGCTCCGACGCGTACTGGAAGATGCGGTAGTTCTTCCGCTGCGTGAGGAGCCAGGCCCGCGGCACGAGGACGAGCCGGTAGGTGGCCACGCCCTGCTCGTCGGCGCGGAGCTGCTCCATCTCGAGGCAGATGCCCGTCCAGCGGCGCGTCGAAGTCTCCCGCGCCAGGGAGAAGCTGGCCTCGGCTCCGATGACGGCGTCGAAGTCGACGTCCAGGTTCTTGGACAGAGCGCGGAGCTCGATCCGAAAGAGCTGGTTCATCCCTTCGTGCACCGAGAAGCTGCGCACGTCGAGGCCGTCTTCCGTCGCGATGGTGACCCGGGCGTCGTTGGTGTTCATGGTGGCCTCCTCAGCGCCGGCAGGTGTCGTTGATGGTGACCTTCGGGGATTGAATCGTGATCTCCTTCCGGGAGAAGGTGATGCTGGAGCTGCCCACCTTGAGCACCAGGCTCTCGCCCGCCTCGATCACGATCGCCTCCTTCGCCTTGTGGTCGATCACGCCCTTGGACTCGATGTGCGTGTTCTTGGCGACGATGAGCCCGATGTCGGTCCCGGCCCACTCGTCGCGCTCCTTGTCGACCTCGATCTGCTGGTTTCCGCCCACGCGGAGCTGCTCGTCCACCATCACGTTGATGAACTGCTTGTTCTGCACCTCCAGGATGTCGTCGCCTCCCATGATGCAGCCGCGGTAGTTGCCCACCACGGTCTTCCAGGAGTTCTTCACCACGACGTTCAGATCCTTCTCGGCCTGGAGGAAGACGAGGTTCTCACCGGTCTGGTCCTCGAGGAGGAACGCGTTCTTGGTCTCCCGGATCCCGAAGGGCTTGGGCGGCTTCGCTCGGAAGGCCGGGCTGGGTCCGGCGCCCTGGGTGATGAAGACGGTATTGGCGTTCATTCCGCCGGAGCCGCCCATCACGAGCATGGGCGTCGACCTCCCGACGAGACCGGTGATGGTCTTGCCGGCCGGGAGCGGGTAGGGCGGAGGCTGGTGCTCCGTGAACACCCGCCCGATGACGACGGGTCGGTCGGGATCTCCTCCGAGGAACTCCACCAGCACCTCCTGACCGATTCGTGGCAGCACGGTGCCGCCGAACCCGGCGCCGGCCCACGGCTGGTTCGTGGGGACCCAGCACGAGCTGGCCTCGTCCCGGCGGCTCTCGCGATCCCAATGGAAATGGACCCGCACGCGCGCGTACTCGTCGGTGTGGATCTCGTCGCTGGAGGGGCCGACCACCGTGGCGCTCTCGAGCCCCCGAACGCGCGGCTTGGGGGTGATGGGCTGGGGCCGGTAGGGCACGTCCGTGCCGACGGCCTCGGCGTGCACTCGCCAGTCCCCGTCGTGCTCGCCCTCCAGGGTCGTTCGCGTCACCAGCAGCGCCGCGCTCGGACCGAGAGAGGCGTGCGGGTGGTTCGCCACGCTGAGGACCGAGCCCGGCGCGAGACTCAGGACGTCCGACTCGAAGCTCGCGCGGCTGGCGTCCTGTCGCTTGCCGAGGAGGCGGTTCTTGGTCTTGCGCGCGCCGGCGCCCTCGTCGGTGCGCGTGGCGCCGCGGTCGTCCGCGGCCGGGGTGCTTCCGCCGCCCTGGCCCTGGTAGAGGAACGCGCCCGGCTCGTACTCGAACTGCTCGAGCTGCGCCTCTTGGGCGAGGCCTCCCGGCGCGGAGAGCCGCGGCTGCTGGGTGCTCGCGCGCCGGTAGTCGAGATCCCCGATCGTCATCTTGCCCGGGCGCGTGCGCCGCGCCAGCGTCACCTTCGTCACGAACTGGCTGACCCCCGCCTCCGCCTGATCGTAGAAGTGGACGCCCGGGTGAGCCACCGCCCGCGCCTGGGGATCGTCGTCGAGCACCATCGTGGAGCCCTCGGCCGCGTCCTCGAAGAAGAAGCTCGTGCCGGCGTCCTCGAGCATCCGACAGAGGAAGTCGTAGTCGCTCTCGGCGTACTGCACGCGCAGCTTCCGCGGAACGTGCGCGGCGGGATCGACCTGCGCGCGGTGCGGCACGCCCCACTCCGAGAGGAGCTGCTGGGCGATCGCCAGCTCGGACAGGTACTGGAAGACGCGATAGTTCTTCCGCTGGGTGAGGAGGTACGCGCGCGGGGCGATGGCCAGCGTGTAGGTCGCGAGGCCGTCCCTATCGACCCCCACCTGGTCCATTTCGATGCAGACCCCGGTCCAGAGGCGCGTGGTGAGCGTGGTGCCGAGGGTGAAGCTCGCCTCCTCCCCGATCACGGCGTCGAAATCGACGTCGTGGTTTCGGGCGTGGACGCGGAGCTCCACCCGGAAGAGCTGGCTCATTCCCTCCGTGACGGAGAAGCTCCTCACGTCGAGCTCGTCCCCCGTCGCCACCCGCACCTCTGCTCGGTTCTTCATGGCGTCGCTCCCTACTTGGTGAACCAATCGAGGCCCTTGCCGATGCCCTGCCCCACGATGGTGTCGAGCGCCTCGCCGGTGCCCTTCGTGTAGCCATTGAAGGGACCCTGGAAGAGCAGCATCAGGAGCTCGGCCGCCTTGTGATACCCGGCCACGTTCGCGTAGTTGGTCGGCGGACCGCCGATGTAGACGTTCTCCGGGATGAGGCCCGGGTTCTTCGTCAGGAACGCACCGCCGCACGCCGTCCTGTCGGTCCACCGGGCCGCCGGGGCCTTGTTGATGGTGACCCACTCGCTGCCCTGCTCGATGACCTTCGAGTGGCAGCGGACCAGGTCCATCTTCGCGCCTCGGGCGGCCTTCAGCGAGTTCACGAACGTGTCGTTCGATCCGGTCGCGATCTCCGGGATGCCCGGATCGGCGAACTTCTTGGACAGCTCGTCGATCTGGTCCTGGACGAAGTTCGACACCGCCCACTCCACCACCGAGATGGCGCCGATCGCGAGCCACCCCTTGGGCCCGGCGAACACGAGGGGCGCCTTGATGAACTTCGCGCCGATCGCGAGCGACGTGGCGGTGGTGGCGAGGAAGCCGAGGAACTTCCAGGCGTGGCTGTTGTCGTGAGCGACGAAGTCGTGAAGCCGTGCGGCGGGTTTGGGGTCCTTGCTCATGCTGCCTCCACCGGTTCGTACGATTCGAGAAAGCTCTCCACCGCGCGCATTCCGCGCTCGTGCTCCGCCGGCGGTCCCTGCACGCGGAACACCCACATGACGTCGCCCACCCGCCAGAAGACGCTGATCTCGAACAGCGCGCGCGGGCCGCCGAAGCGCTGCGAGAAGAGCTCCGCGCCCTCGGTCGGCCGATCGATCGAGCGCCGCTCGGCGAGCTCGTAGCCGGGCATCGACACCCGGAAGCGGTCGAGCGCCTTCTGGATCAGCGCGGGGCCGTCGGCCGCGGACGAGAACGGCTCGCAGAGCGCGAGCAGCTCCCCGGCGCGGTAGACGTACCGGGTGTGGTCCACCCAGTCGGCCTCGACCTCGTAGGTGCACTCGGTGGCCTGGAACGAGCGCATCATCGTCGGCGGAACCTCAGGGCCTCGAGGGCCCGCTCCGCGCGCGCATCGGTCTCGGCGCGCGCCGACGCAGGGCCGACCCATTGGAAGTTGAGCGCGAGGTCGTAGTACTCGACGGCGACCATTCGGTGGTAGTCGGCCGAGTCGTGCGAGCGGGCGACGACGCCGACGTCCTGGGCGTCGAGCGGCCCGACGTGGATCCGCTCGCTGCGCACGACCTCGCGCTCGAGGTAGTGGCCTCCCGTCATGTCGCGCACCGTCGCCTCGAGATCCAGCTCGGGGGTCGCACGCTGGCGGGAGAGCGCGAACGTGGTGCGGTCGTCTCCCGGCGGGGTATGGACCTGCGTCGTCGCCTCCTCCCAGGCGTCGCCCGGAAGCTCGAAATGGAAGGCCTTGGTCGAGAACCAGCTCATGACGACGGGAGCTCCGTTTGGTGGCTGACCTCCGGCATGGCGCGCACGGCGGCCGCGCCGGTGGCGACGATGAGCTGCGTCTTCGACGTCCAGCGGAGCAGCGCCCGGACGAGCTCGACCGCGCCGTCGCCGAAGCCCCGCTCCGGCGCGTCCAAGAGGACGATCGAGTCCACGATCGGCTGGCGCGCGGTGTAGAGGGCGAGGAGGAACCCTTGCCGCTCCGACGTCGAGAGCGTCTCGTAGGTCCGCGCCTCGTTCGTGTCGCGGTCTCGGACCATCGGGTAGAAGCTCGTCCCCATCCTCCGGAGCCCGAGGATCTCGAGCCGGGGAAAGAGCTCCGCGAAGCGCGCCGCGGCGAGGCCGAGCTGGGGTCGCCGCTCGGGCTGATCGAGGACGTCGTAGAGCTCGGCGAACTTGGAGTTCCGCGTCGTCAGCCGGTTTCGCAGGCCAGCGTCTTCGGACCCGAAGCTCAGCGGCCCGTCGAGCTCGCGCGTGTCGTGGAGGTAGTGGATCGACCCACGGTCGGCGGTCCCCGGCTCCGTCAGGAGGCCGGTCAGCGCGACGGGGTGCTCCGAGGGACCCGGCTTGCCGAGGATCGACTCGCTGGACAGGAGCGCGTCGGCGAGCGCCATCCGGGTCTGCTCGTCGGCGCTCGCCTCCCAGCCGATGTGCACCTTCGCGGCGCCCAGGCTGCCGACGAGCGAGTCCCACCGCCCGTCGGGGGAGCCGTACGCGGCGACCGCCTCCTTGGCGGCGGCCAGCGCGTCGAGGAACGTCGTCTTGCCCGAAGCCTGGCGGCCGTACACCACCACGAGGTCCGTGTCCTTGGCGCGCGGGAGGTCGAGCTTCAGCCCGTCGAGGCCGCGGACGCCGAGGAGCGAGATCGTGCGAACGCGCATGTCAGCCGCCCTTGCCTTCCTGTGCCTGGAGGATGACCTTGTGGCCCGAGTTGATGGTGATCATCGCGGGCTCGATGATGATGTGGCTGCCCTTGACCACGATCTCGATGCTCTTCTTGGACTCGATGAGCAGGCCCTTGCTCGCCTGGTAGTTGATGCGCTCCTCGCTCGACTCGATGTGGAAGCCCCCGGGCCCGACCTCCAGCCCCAGGTTGCCGCGGACCTCCTCGGCGCGACGCTCGCTCACGGTGAGCTTCTGGTTGCCGACCACCCGCAGGCCCTGATCCTTCGTGACCGAGGTGTCGTGGAAGTTCTGGATCGTGAGCTGGTCGTCGGTGCCCACCTTGCACGTCCGCCGGTTCCCCACGATCGTCCTCCAACAGTCGTTCACCACGATGTTGAAGTCGCGCTGCGCCTGCAGGTAGACCATCTGCTTGCCGATCTCGTCGTCGAACTTGATCCCGCTGCCCTGCCAGTTGTGCACGGTGCCGGTCGGAGAGGCCGCCTGAAAGGGACCCGGCTGGGTGACCAGCCCGTTGATGTCCCCCGGCGACATCGGCGTCCCGCCGCCGAGCGGGCTCGTCGCCGCGCCGGCCGCGCCGCCGTCCGCCGCGCCCATGACCATGCGGGGCGTCGACTCGCTGACCAGGCCGGACACGGTCTTGAACTTCGGTAGCTTGTCGGGGGGCGGGTTCGTCTCGGTGTACACGCGCCCGATGACGACGGGACGATCCGGATCGCCGCCGAGGAACTCCACCAGCACCTCCTGGCCGATGCGGGGGAGGTTGATGCCGCCGAACGAGGTGCCTGCCCAGGGTTGGCTCGTCGGCACCCAGCACGACGTGGACTCGCTCCGCTGGCTCTCTCGGTCCCAGTGGAAGTGCACCCGGACGCGTCCGTACTCGTCCGTGTGGATCTCCTCGCCCGCGGGGCCGACGACCGTCGCGCTCTCCAGCCCTGGCATGCGCGGCTTCGGGGTGATCTGCGCAGGCCTGTAGGGCACGGCCGCGGACGCGGCCTCGGAGTGCACGCGCCACTCGCCGTCGTGCTCGCCGTCGAGGAGGGAGCTCGTCACGAGCAGGTGGGATCCGCCCACGACGCGGTGCGGGTGGCCGGCGATCCCGAGGATAGAGCCCGGGGAGAGCTCGATCACGTTCGAGAGGAACCGGACGCATTTGTCCCCCTGGCGCCGCGCGAGGAGCCGGTCGGCCGTCTTCTCGGCGCCGGCTCCCTCGTCGGTCCTCGCCGTGCCGCGGTCGTCGGCGAAGGGAGTGCGGCCGCCGGCGCTCGCCTGGTACAGAAAGGCGCCCGGCTCGTAGTCGAACTGCTCGAGCGGCGCCTCCGGGGCGAGGCCTCGGGCGGCGCTGAGGCGCGGCTGGCTGGTGGGGGCGCGGCGGTAGTCGAGATCCCCGATCGTCATCCTCCCCGGGCGGACGCGCTGGAGCACCGACACCCGCGTCACGAACCTGCCGTCCGTGACGCCGGGGCTGTCTCGGTAGGCGAGCGCGGGGTGCTGCAGGTCGCGGGTCTCGGGCTGGTCGTCGAGGACGAGCGTCGTGCCCTCCGCGGACGGCTCGAACGAGAACGTGATCCCGGCGTCCTCGAGCATCCGACAGACGAACGCGAAGTCCGTCTCGTCGTACTGGACTCGGAACTTGCGCGCCTTGTGCGACCTTCCGATTCGCGCCTCGTGCAAGACGCCCCACTCTCCGAGGATCTGGCGGACGATCTCGAGCTCCGAGAGGTACTGGAAGACCCGGTAGTTCTTGCGCTGGGTGAGGAGCCAGAGGCGCGGCGCGATGGCCAGGACGTAGGTGGTGAGGTGATCGCGCTCCACGCGGACCTGCTCCATCTCGATGCAGACGCCCGTGAGCGTGCGGCTCGACCACTGCGTCGCGAGCGAGAAGCTCGCCTCCTTGCCGACGACCTCCTCGAGCGCGACGCTCGGGTTGGACGACACGACGCGCACCTCCACGCGGAACAGCTCGCTCAGCCGCTGCCTCACGGCGAAGCTGCGCACGTCGAGATCGTCCCCGCTCGCTACCCGTACTTCGACTCGGTTGGGCTGGCTCATGTCGTGCTCCTCGAGGTCGTCAAGCTGCGGGTCGGGCTCCGGTGGCGGTCTCCACGAGGCGCGCTTCCTCCTCGCGGCGTCGCGCGGCGGCGCGCGCGACGGTGGGGTGCTGCTGGGCGGCGAGGCCCGCCGTGAGCCGGACCGCGGCGGCGATGGCGTCCACGTCGCGCCGCGCCACGGCGTCGCGGATGCTCTGGTACGCGGCGCCCTTCGCCGCGCGCTGATCGCCGCCCCCGCCGACGCCGCAGTGACGGAGGAGCGACGTGAGCGCGCCCCACACGTGCGGGCCCAACGTGTCGACGCCGGGGAACTGGCTCCTCGCCTCGTGGATGGACGAGGGGAGGCTCCGCAGCCGAAAGACCGCGACTGCGTCCTCCCACGGGATCACCACGTCGCGCGTCCTCTGCACGGCCTCGCGCGAGCCCTGCTTCCCGACGTACGCCGCGAGGCGCTCGAAGGCGGATCGCGTGGAGGCGAGCGCGTCGAGCCGAGTCTTCCAGTCGGCCTCGAAGGTGCTCGCCGCGCGGCGCAGATCGTAGCCGACGCCGATCACGAGGCCCTCGCGCTCCGCGTCGCGGAGGTGAGGCCTCGCGTATCGACTCTCGTAGACCGCGCGTGCGCTGCAGCGATCTCCGTCGCCGACCTCCCACGCGACGATCAGGTCCACCGACTCTCCGCTGATCTCCACGCAGCACCTCCCGCCTCGAGGCTCACTTCGCCGTTCGAGAAGAGCGCACGCGCACGGGTCGATCAACTACAAAACAAGCCGGATTTGCTTGGATCCCGCGGTCACGGTCGCACCAGCTCGGATACGACATGTAGGCCGATTCGTGGCTCACGCCGGTACCACCTCGAACGCCGAGGGTTCGAAGCGACCCGCCCGCCAGATGAACAGCCTGTGGTCGTCGCAGAACGGCTCGCCGTCGGCGCGGCGCACGCTCGTCACGAGGAACGCCAGCGGCCACGCCGGTCCCGATCCGAGCGTGGCGGGTCCCGCCGCGAACGACGGCGGCGAGCCCCGCGAGAGCACCGCCTCGTCGGTCGCGCTCAGGTACGCGCCCACGTCCAGGTGCGAGTGGTAGAGCACCTTCACCGGCGACCCGCGCTCGAGGCCATCTCGCATCGCCGCCTCGAGCGTGCGCTCGTGGAACGCGAAGAAGGTGCGAGGGCTCCGGAAGAAGGCGACCGGATCACGCTCGTGCAGCGCCTTCGCGAGGTTCGGGATCGCCACCGCGCGGTCGCACAGCAGGCCGTCCGCGGCCGGCCCCGCCAGGTAGCCGCAGGCCTCTTGCTCGGCCAGGTACCCCGCGACGGCGTCGCGCTCGACCTCGGCGAGCGCCTCGCGCGTGATGCGCAGACTGCCGAGGACCCACGGCGCCGCGTCCCACGTCATCGAGCTCCCTCACGGGCGAGCGCTCGCATGCCGCGACGCAGATCGTCCAGGCAGGCGTCGATCCTGTCCTCGTGCGTACGAAACGAGAGGACGCAGATGCGGAGGAAGAACACCCCGCCGGCGCGGGCCCCCGTGAGGAACACGCGCTGACGGTCGTTCACGAGGGTGAGCAGCGCGCGGTTCAGCGCCTCGAGCGCCGCCTCGTCGGAGATCGCCGCCGGCTTGTACCGGAACGCGAGCAGCGAGAGCTCGGGCTCGGCCACCATCTCGACGTCCGGCATCGCGCGCAGCGCGTCGGCGGCGCGCAGCGTGAGGTCGAGCTTCTCGTCGAGCGCGGCGCGGAACGCCGTGGCGCCGTGGAGCTTCAGCGGGACCCAGACGCGGAGCCCCCGCGCCTCCCGCGAGAGCTCCGGGCTCAGCTCGCAGAAATCGACGAGCGAGTCCTCGGTCTGCATCGGCGGCATGTACGAGGCCGACATCGCGTGGGCGCGCCGGAGCGCCGCCCGGTCACGGACCAAGAGACACCCCGTCCCGTAGGGCAAGAACAGGCCCTTGTGCGGATCGAGGGTGACCGAGTCGGCTCGCTCGATGCCGGCGAGGACGCGCTTGCCGCGGGCCGTCATCGCGAAGAACCCTCCGTACGCCGCGTCGACGTGGAGCCACAGCCCTCGGCGCCGCGCGACCTCGGCGACGGCCGGCAGATCGTCCACCGCCCCCGTGTTGGTCGTCCCCGCGCTCGCCACCACCGCGAAGGGCGTGAGGCCGGCGGCGGCGTCGGCCAGGACCGCCGCCTCCAGGGCCTGGACGTCCATGCGAAACAGCCGATCGGAGGGGATGCTCCGGATCCGCTCCGCGGGGAACCCCGCCAGGACGGCTGCTTTCCCGACCGAGTGGTGCGCCTGATCGGAGGCGTAGAGGACGCCGCGAAGGAAGTCGGGCGGCAGGCGCTCGCGCCGGGCGGTGACGATCGCGATGAGGTTCGCCATGGATCCGCCCGTCGTCAGGAGGCCGCCGCTCTCGGCCGGGAGCCCGAGCTCCGCCGCGAACCAGTCGATCACGTTCTGCTCGAGCTGCACGAGCCCCGGGGCGGCCACCCAGACGCCGGCGTAGCGGTTCGTCGAGAGGGCGATGAGATCCCCGACCGCCGCGGTGAAGAGGCCTCCGCCGGGGATGTACGCGAGGTACCCGGGGGACGCGGTGTTGAAGCTCGCGGGGATGACCTTGCCGAACAGGGTCTTGAGCACGCGCTCGAGCGGGACCCCCGCCTCGGGCATCGGCTCTCGGAGCGACGCCGCGAGCTTCTTGCCGCCGGTGACCGCGTGCAACGGCTGCTCGGGGAGGCTCGAGACGTGGTCGATGATGCGCTCGGTCGTCAGGGCCAGGATGCGCCGCATGTCTGCCCGCCCCACCTCGAGGGGCAGATCGGCGGTTCGCGGCAGCTTCTTTCGTCCCACGCGCCGCGGAGTCTACACCCCCGAGCGCCCCCTTTCGGCCGCGGCGCCCCCCGAGGCGCTCGGGCCTTGGCAGAGACCCGGGCTACGGCTAGGACTGACGCATGAGCGGCCACTCCAAATGGGCCACGATCAAGCACAAGAAGGCGCTGATCGACTCCAAGCGCGGCAAGATGTTCACGAAGGTCATCAAGGAGCTGACCGTCGCGGCGCGCTTGGGCGGGAGCGACGTCAGCGGCAACCCGCGGCTCCGCAAGGCGGTGGAGGACGCGAAGGCGCAGCACATGCCCGCCGACACCATCAAGCGGGCGGTGCAGCGCGGCGCGGGTGAGATCGAGGGTGTCACGTACGAGGAGATCCTCTACGAGGGCACCGGCCCGAGCGGGACCCTGTTCCTCGTCGAGGCGATGACGGACAACAAGAACCGCACCGTGGCGGAGATCCGCAAGGTCTTCGAGAAGCACGGCGGCGCGCTCGGCGGCGGCGGGACGGCCGCGTGGGCGTTCGATCGCAAGGGACAAGTCCTCGTGCCGAAGGCGTCGGCCACCGAGGACCAGCTCATGGAGACGGCGGTCGGCGCCGGGGCGGACGACTACAACGACCTCGGGGACGAATGGCAGCTGCTCTGCGAGCCGGCGAAGATCGATCCGGTGTGCAAGGCGCTCGAGGACGCGAAGATCGCGACGAAGTCGTCGGGGCTGGCCTTCGTCCCCAAGAACAAGCGCGTGGTGACGGGGCGCGACGCGGAGGTGTCGCTCAACCTCGCCGAGGCGCTCGACGACCATGACGACGTCCAGAACGTGTACGCCGACTTCGACGTGTCCGACGAGGAGATGGCGCGCATCGCCGGCTAGACCGTGGAGAAGGCGCGCCGACGCTCGGTGGGCGAGGGGGCCGGGTGACCCTCTCCGAGGAGGTCCTCGTCGCGGCGTACGCGGGCGGCGCGCCCTCGAGCCGCGCGGACAAGGTCGCGCACGAGGAGCCGCTCGAGATCCAGGTGCAGGGGGTCTCGTGTGTCGTGGTCATGCGGACCCCGGGCCACGACGAGGAGCTCGCGCTCGGGTTCCTCACGACCGAGCGTGTCATCGCGTCGGCCGCGGACGTCGTGTCGGTGCGCCACTGCACGGCCGCCGAGGACCCCGACGCCGAGGGCAACGTCCTCCGCGTCGTGCTGCGGGAGGGCGTGGAGCTGCCGCTCGAGCGGCTGCGGCGCAACACCTACGCGAGCTCCAGCTGCGGCCTCTGTGGGAAGGCGACGATCGAGGCGGCGCTGGCCCACGGCCAGCCGGTGCGCGGCGGGCTCTCGGTGCGGCCGGAGGCCGTCTACGCGCTGCCGGAGAGGCTGCGCGCCGCGCAAGGCGCGTTCGCCGAGACCGGCGGACTCCACGCGGCGGGCCTCTTCGACGCGGGGTCCGAGCTCGACGTCGTCCGGGAGGACGTCGGGCGACACAACGCGGTCGACAAAGTGATCGGCGCGTCGCTCCGCGCTGGCGTCGCCGGTGGAGCGCGCGGGCTCTTCGTGTCGGGGCGTGTCAGCTTCGAGATCGTGCAGAAGGCGGCGGCCTTCGGGCTCCCGATCGTCGCGGGGATCTCGGCGCCGACGTCGCTCGCCGTCAAGTTCGGCCAGGCGCTCGGCGTGACCGTGATCGGCTTCGTCCGCGGGGCCACGATGAACGTCTACTCCCACCCCGAGCGCGTGATCACGTAGCTCTGCCGGGGAGCGGGTCGACCTGGCGGCGCCCGACGGAAGCCTTACGGTGCGTGGATGCCGCCTCCCATGGCTCGCCCCGTGCTCCCGGTGACCTCCATCATCCAGTGGGTCCTGCCGGCGGTGGTGGACGTGGACACGGCCCGGCGGGTGGCTCTCGAGCGCGCGACGACGGGCCTCCTGCGCCCCGCCGACGCCGCGGGCCTGGTGAAGGTGGGCGACGTGCGCCCGTTGTGGGTGCCCGTGTGGCGTGTCGACCTGGACATGCGGATGGAGGTCACGTCGTCGAGCGACACCTTCGGAGAGGTCTCCTGGAGCCGCGAGACCACCCACTTCCGGGGCGACGTGGCCGTGGTCGCGCGGCGCGCGTTCGGGCTGGGCCGCCGCTGCGACACCTCCGCGCCGCTCTGCGCCGAGATGGGGATCTTGTGGGAGCACCTCGTGACCCGGGAGGGCGAAGGAGAGCTGCGCCTCGCGACCGCGCCGTGCGTCGAGGCGGACCTCGGGTACCAAGAGGCGGTGAGGCTCGCCACGGCGTACGCGGAGCGCCTCGCCCACGGGCCGAGCACGACGGCGCTCGAGACCACCGGAGGCTCGCGCGACGTGCAGTTCGTCTGGGTGCCCATCTGGTGGGTCGGCTACGAGTACCGAGGCGAGGCGAGCGAGTCGGGCGAGGAGCTCGGCGTCCTGGTCCTCGGGCACAGCGGCAAGGTGCTGGAGGAGCGCCACCCGTCCAAGCTCCGCGCCGTGGCTGCTCGGCTGCGGCGCCTCCTCACCCTCGACTTCGCCAAGCCGTCGAGCGAGCCGTGGCCGGTCCACATCCCGGTCCGCGACCGAGCGGAGAAGCCGTCCCGGACCGAATAGGGGGCGCGGCCCAGGCTCACGGTCGCCCGGCGCCCCGCGCGTCGACCGGCTCGCGGAGGCCGGCCGGCAGCCCTCCCCACCTGCGGCCGATCGAGCGGCTGAGCGGCGGCCCCGCGAGCGCGACGACGCGCAGGGCTACGGCTTCGAGGCGTCGTCGCGGCCGCTGCCGACGTACTGCCAACCGAAGCGACCCTTGATGCAGAGGTGGCCCTCCGTGACCGTCGAGTCGACCGGCGAAGTGACCTTCACGATGCGCTCCTCCTGGACGTGGAGGGTGAGCGCGCACCCGACGCCGCAGTACGGGCACACCGTGGTCGCCTTCGTCTGCTTCGACTCGTCCCACGTGCCGGCCCTGCGCATCTCGAACTCGGTCGAGAACACCAGCGCGCCCGTCGGACAGACGCCGACGCAGTTGCCGCAGTACACGCAGGCCGACTCGGGGAGCGGAACGTCGAGCTCGGTCGAGATGCGCGCCTCGAACCCGCGGCCGGCGACGGCGATCGCGAAGGTGTTCTGCGCGTCCGTGCCGCACGCCTCCACGCACTTGTAGCAGAGGATGCACTTGTCGTAGTCGCGCACGAAGAGCTCGTTGTCGACCTTGGGGGGCTGCGCCTTCGTGCTCGCGTCGGGGCCGAAGCGCGCCGGATCGGCGCCGTACCGCGGGGCGTAGTCGCGGTAGACCTCCGACTGCGACATGTCCACGGAGGAGCCGAGCAGCTCGAGCACGATCTTGCGTGAGGTCCGGACGCGCTCGGAGTCGGTGAGGACGACCATGCCCGCCTCGGCCTTGCGCGAGCAAGAGGGGACGAGCGTGCGCGCGCCCTCCAGCTCCACCACGCAGACGCGGCACGCGTTCACGGGCGTCAGGTTCTCGGCGAAGCAGAGCGTCGGGGTCTCGACGCCCACGGACGCGATCGCGTCGAGCAGGGTGGAGCCCTCGGTCACGGTGGCCTTCTTGCCGTCGACGGTCAGCTCCACGGTGCGGGTCGACCTGTTCGGGCGGCGGGCGCGATCCGCCGGGTAGATGGGCAGCCGGGTCACGGTCCGTCCCCTCCGAAGACGAGGCCACGCTCGATCGCCGACTCGATCGCCGTGGACGCGGTTTGGCCGAGCCCGCAGATGGAGGCGTCCCGCATGCCCTGTCCGAGCTCGCGGAGCAGAGCGCGCTCGCTGGCCGCGGTGCCGTGGGGCGTGCCGCGGACGAGCCGCGTGACGAGCTCCTCTTGGCGGACGGTGCCCACGCGGCAGGGGACGCACTGCCCGCAGCTCTCCTCGCGGAAGAACCGCGCGAGCCGCGCCATCACCGGGCCCATCGGCACCGAGGCCTCCACGACGAAGACGACGCCGGAGCCGAGGGTCGTGCCAGCCTTGCGGGTGTCCTCGAAGGTGAGCCTCTGATCGAGCTCCGCGGGCCCGACGAAGGTCCCCGCCGCGCCGCCCAGGAGCACCGCCGAGAGGCCCGGAGCGGCGCCGGCGAGGTCGCAGAGCTGGCGGAGCGACGCGCCGAAAGGCAGCTCGTAGAGGCCAGGCCGGGTCACCGCGCCGGAGACGCAGAAGAGGCGCGTGCCGGGTGAGCTGGGGGTGCCGACGGAGCGATAGCGCGCGGCGCCCTGCGCCACGATGTCCGGCACGTTCGCGAGCGTCTCGACGTTGTTGACGACGGTCGGACGCCCGAACAGGCCGACCTCCACCGGGAACGGCGGCTTCGTCCGCGGCTCGCCGCGGAAGCCCTCGAGCGAGGCGAAGAGCGCGGTCTCCTCGCCGCAGATGTACGCGCCCGCGCCCTTCCGGAGGTCGATGTCGAACGATAGCCCGCGCCCCATGATGTTCGCGCCGAGGTACCCCCGCGCGCGGGCCTCCGCGATGGCGTGCTCCATGCGCTCGGTGGCCAGCGGGTACTCACCTCGGATGTAGAGGAAGCCCTGCTCCACGCCCGTGGCGAACGCGGCGATGGTCATCGCCTCGACGATCGCGAACGGGTCCTCTTCCATCAGCACGCGGTCCTTGAAGGTGCCCGGCTCCGACTCGTCCGCGTTGCAGACGAGGAAATGGGGGCGGGCGGGCGCCGCCGCGACCGCCTGCCACTTCCGGCCGGTGGGGAACGCCGCGCCGCCGCGGCCGACGAGCCCCGACTCGCTCACCTCTCGGAGCACGTGCGCCGGTCCGCGCTCGAGCGCCACGCGGAGGCCCACGTAGCCGCCGTGCGCGCGGTAGTCGTCGAGGCTCGTCGGGTCGACGAGCCCGACTCGCCGCAGCAGCCGCAGCTCGGTGCGGGCGCCCGCGTCTGCGAGCTGCGGGATGGGCGTGCGCCCCGGATCCGGAGGCCGACGCCCGCGCAGCGCCACCTCGATCGACGTCGCGTCGGCGCCGCCCCATGATCCTTCGGTGGGCGCGGGGCCGGCCACGGTGAGCATGGCCGCGGGCGCGCGCTCGCAGAGCCCGAGGCAGGGGCTCCGGAGCCACGTGCTCTCGCTCTGCACCTGGCCGGGCGGGCCGAGCCGGCGCTGGAGCTCCGCGCACACGTCCTCGGCACCGCGCGAGAGGCACACCACGTCGTCGCAGACGTGCGCGACCACGGCGGGCCGCTCCGTCAGGGAGAAGAGGGCATAGAAGGTCGCGACGCCGTACGCCTCGGCCGGTGGCACCTCCAGCCGCTCGCACACGTAGCCGAGCGCGCCCGGAGGGAGCCACCCGAACCGCGCCTGCACCGAGTGGAGGGCGGGGAGCAGCAGATGCCGCAGGCCGAGCGCCTCGCGCAAGGCGGTCGATCGGGAGCGCTCCACGAGCGCCCCGAGGAGGGAGTCGACCGCGGCGCGCTCTTCTTCGCTCGGCCGGGTTGCGAGGTGACGCAGATCCAAGGGCTCACAGTGTAGCCGCTCGGCCGTCGCCACGGATCGCGAGTTTCTCGGCGCGCGCGGCCGGGAGGCGCTCGCCGACGCCGCGCTGCCGCGCCGTCACTCCGCCGCGGTGGCCGCGAGCTTGTCGATCCGCACCGCGGAGGCCTTGAACTCGGCCGTCCCGCTCTTCGGGTCCGTCGCGTTGATCGTGAGGACGTTCGTGTCGACCTCGTCCGGGAAGTGGAACGTCATGAAGACGAGCCCCTCCTTGAGATCGTGGTCGATGTGCACCGGGGCGATGACGGAGCCGCGCCGAGAGGAGATCCGCACTCTCTCGCCTTGGGCGACGCCATAGCGAGCCGCGTCCGCTGGCGAGACGTCGATCGTCTCGCAGCGTCGGAGGGGCGACGAGTAGCCGCCCGACTGTACGCCGGTGTTGAAGGACTCCAGCCGGCGGCCGGTCGTGAGCCGGAGCGGGAAAGACTCGTCGAGCGTGTCGACGGGCGCCACCTGCGTGACGGGGATGAACGGGGCGCGCGGCCCTACCAGCGGCTGCTCCCAGAGCCGCCCGTGGAGGAACGGCGACCCCGGGTGGTCCTCGCTCGGGCAGGGCCACTGGATCCCGCCGAGCTCCTCCAGCCGGGCGTAGCTCATCCCAGCGTGCATGGGCGAGAGCGCCCGGAGCTCGTCCCAGAGCTCCTCCGCCGTGGGATTCCCCAGGTCTCGCCCCAGGCGCCGCGCGAGGTCGCACATGATCGCGATGTCGTCGCGCGCGCCGGGCGGCGGCGGGACGGCGCGCCTCACGCGCTGCACGCGGCGCTCGCTGTTGGTCACGGTCCCGTCGGCCTCGGCGAAGCTCGCGGAGGCGGGGAGGACCACGTCGGCCAGCTCCGCGGTCCGCGTGAGGAAGATGTCCTGCACCACGAGCGTCTCGAGCCCGGTGAGGAGCGCGTTGCAGTGGGTTCCGTCCGCCTCCGACTGCGCCGGGTTCTCCCCGATCACGTAGAGCGCGGTGAGGTCCTTCCTGCCCATGGCCTCGAACATCTCGGTGAGGTGCCACCCGTTCTTCGGGGGGATCTGGACGCCCCAGGCGCGCTCGAACTTCTCGCGCGCGGCGTCGTCCTCCACGTCCTGAAACCCGGTGAGCTTGTGGGGGAGCGCGCCCATGTCGCCTCCGCCTTGCACGTTGTTCTGGCCACGGAGCGGGTTCAGCCCGGACCCCCACTTCCCCACGTGGCCGGTGAGCAGGCCGAGGTTGATCAGCGCGAGGACGTTGTCGACGGCGTTGTGGTGCTCCGTGATGCCCAGCGTCCAGCAGATGATCGCCCGGTCGGCGCGCGCGTAGTCCAGCGCCATCCTCCGGATGAGCGCGGCGTCCACGCCCGTCTCGCGCGCCACCTGGTCCAGCGGGTACCGAGCCACGTTCTCCCGGAAGGCCCCGAACCCGCTGGTCGCGTGGTCGATGAAGGCGCGGTTCTCGAGCCCCTCCTCGAGGATGACCTGGGCCGCCGCGTTCGCGAGCGCGATATCGGTGCCGACGTCCAGGCCGAGCCAGCCGTCGGCCCACTGCGCCGACGTCGTTCGCCGAGGATCGATGACGTACAGCTTGGCGCCGCGGTGGACCGCTTTGAGGACGTGGTGGAAGAAGATCGGGTGCGTCTCGCGGGCGTTGGAGCCCCAGAGGAGGATGACGTCCGTCTCCTCCACCTCGCGGTAGGAGCTCGTCCCTCCGCCTGCTCCGAAGACCGTCGCCAGACCGACGACGCTGGGGGCGTGTCAGGTTCTGTTGCAGGAGTCGATGTTGTTGCTGCCCACCGCCGTGCGGGCGAGCTTCATCGCCATGTAGTTGACCTCGTTCGTCGCCTTGGAGCACGAGAACACGCCGAAGGTGCTCGGGCCGTGCGCGGCCACGCTGGCGCGGATGCCGGCGGCGGCGCGGT
>CAZBJI010000147.1:0-1223 GCA_964492175.1 uncultured Polyangiaceae bacterium
CGAGGATGCGCAGGATCAGGCTCTGCACCCCGGGCGGCAACGCGCTCGCGACGGCGTCCTCGAGCGGCGGGACGTCGGCCGTGGCGGCGGCGTCGAGCGCGCGGCGCAGGCCCGCGCCCGAGAACGGGTGGGAGCCGGAGAGCATCTTGTAGAGCACCAGGCCGAGGACGTAGCGGTTCGCGGCTGCGTCCCACGGGGCGCCCTCGGCCTGCGGCGGCGGGCACCAGAGCGGCGAGACGTTCGTCGCGTCGTCCTTCGTCGCAGCTCCGAGGAGATCCGCGACCCACTCGTCCGCGGTGATCCACGCGTCCCCTGCGGGCCCGACGCGGATCGCGTCCGGCCTCACCTTGCACGGGAAGAGGTCGCGGGCCTCGCACGCGGCGAGCGCCTCCGCGACGTCGCGCCCGACGGAGAGCGCGCGCTGCCAGGGGAGGCCGGCCGGCTCGAGCTTGAGCGTGCGGGCGAGGGAAGGGTCGGCGCGTCGCACGAGCCAGACGCCCGCCTCGTCCGTTCCGGCGTCCACGAAGCCGCCGACGCCGCGCTCCCCGAGATCGGTCAGCGTCTTCGCGGCGGCCTCGTCCTCCGCGGGCACCCGCCAGAGCTCGACCGCGCCCGCGCCGGGCTCGGCCGCCAGCTCGACGCGCGACGCGCGCCCGAACGCCGTGGGCTCCCCGCGGGGCGCTCCGTAGCCGGCCTGGTCCGGGGTACTGCGCTTCACTCGAGCGTCCTCTCGGCGGCGCTACCAGCCACTGGCCTTCTTCGGCTTCGAAGAGGCCTTGGGGGCCCCGGCGGGCTTGGAGGAGGCCTCCGACGACGTCGCGTCCTTGGCGTCCGGCGCCGAGGTCGCGCGGATCGCGTAGGCCGCGAGGCCGGCGAAGATCGAGAGCACGACGATGATGCCGATCGCGAAGGAGGTGGGGACGTCGCGCGGCCGCTCCGCCTTGTCGAGCAGCGCGATCGTGTCGGCCCGCTTGATCGGGCTCGGCGCGGGCGCGCCGGCGGCGTCGCCCTCGGAGGGGAGCGTCGGCCCCGGCGACGCGCTCGCGGCGCGCGCCGGGGTGCCGGAGGCGCGCTGGGCGCCCGCGCTAGGCCCCGACGACGCGTCCGCCGGGGCGTCGTACGTGGGTCGTGAGGCGCGCGGCTCGGGCGCCGTCGCCCCCAGCGACGGGCGGGCGCGGGGTGAGGGGCTCGCCGTCGTCGAGGCTCCCCGCGCCGTGACGCCA
>CAZBJI010000147.1:1233-19805 GCA_964492175.1 uncultured Polyangiaceae bacterium
CGGCCGCGGGGGCGAACGGCTCGAGCCGAGCGACGACGTCCTCCGCGAGGTAGGGCCGGTCCTCGGGGGCCTTCTCGAGGAGGTGGAAGACGAGCTCCTCCACGCCGCGTGGGAGGCCGCGCCGTACGTCCTCGGAGAGGGCGGGGGGCTCCGCGGAGCACTGGAGGTTCAGGAGCTGCCGCGGCGAGTTCGAGACGAAGGGCGGCTTGCCCTCGAGCAGCTCGTAGAGGATGAGCCCGAGGCAGTAGAGATCGGAGCGGTGATCGATCGTGTGCGCGTCGATCTGCTCGGGGCTCATGTACTGCAGCGTGCCCACGCTCTGCGTGTTGGTCTGGTTCATCGCCTCCACCACCTTGGCGATCCCGAAGTCCATGACCTTGATGGTGCCGTCGGAGAGCACCATGATGTTCTCCGGCTTCAGGTCGCGGTGGATGATGGGCGGGGTCTGGCCGTGCGCCGCGACCAGCGCGGAGGCGGTGCTCGTGATGATCCCCACGGCCTCCACCCACGGCAGCCTCGCGCGCTCGCTGAGGACGCGGCGCAGGGTCTTGCCGTCGAGGTGCTCGAGCACCATGACGAGCTCTCCGTTTACCTCGATGCTGGCCAGGCTGCGGACGATGTTGGGGTGCTCGACGCGGGCCAGGATCTGCATCTCGTTCAAGAACAGGCGCCGCGCGTGGTCGCTCTTGGAGAGCTCTTGGTGCAGCACCTTGAGGGCTACCTTGCGCTTGGAGAGGCGCTCCTCGGCCTCGTATACCTTCCCCATCCCGCCCTCTCCGATGAGGCGGCGGACGAGGTACTCGCCCATCTGTTCCATCTCGCTCGCTTCGCCTTCCAGAGCTACGGGTAGGGTAAAGACGCTTGAGATGGCCACGGGGCTTGTCCCGACGTGACCACGAGGCCCTTCTCCGTGACCGCGATTCTACAGACAGCCCAAAAAAAAGCCGTGATTGTCGCACTCTGGGGCGTTTTCGCCTGCTCCGAGCCTCCGCCGGAGCCGACCCCGGCCCCCGCGCGCTCCGTGGAGCCGGCCGTGGCGCCCCTCACCTGGGCGGCTCCCCCGGGCTGGACCCTGAGCGAGGAGGCCAAGACTGGGCCGCGCCGCGCCGGGTACAAGGTGCCCAAGCAGGGCAACGACACCGAGGACGCCGAGGTCTTGGTCCTCTTCTTCGGCACCGGGGCCAACGGCGACCGCGACAAGCAGTGGGACGAGTGGTTCAGCCAGTTCGACGGGGAGGCGAAGAGGGACGCGAAGCGCGAGACGCTCGAAGGGGAGATCGCGCAGGTGGAGACGTTCGAGGTCCTCGGGACCTACAAGCTCAACATGGGTCCCCAGCGCCCCGGCATGAAGAAGTCGCCAGTCCAGATGGTGAAGAAGGACTTCCGGATGATCGGCGCCGTGGTCAAGACGAAGGACCGCGGGAACTGGTTCTTCCGGCTCGTCGGCCCGAACGAGACCGTCCTCTCCGCCAAGAGCGCCTTCCGGACCATGCTCGAGACCGTGAAGTAGGCTTCGTGGCTCGCCGAACCTTGGTCGTCCACGCCAGCCACCTCCTGGCGCGCGGGTACTTGGTGGTCTCCACCGGCCGCGCGACCGAGTCGGGGGAGCCCACCAACGCGCTCTTCGCGCTGACCCAGGCGATCCTCCGCGCGCTCGCCTTCAAGGAGCCCGACGTCGCCGTCGCCGTCCTGGAGCTGGGCGACGACGGCCCCGCGCCGCCGGCTCTCCTGGCGCCGCAGATCGTCCGGTTGCCGTCGGTGCTCCGCGCGCTCGGCCTCCACGTCGTCTCGGCCACGGGCGCGGCGGACGTCGTCGCGTCGTTCGCGAGGGCGACCGTGGAGGAAGGCGGCGACGTGGTGATCGTGGGCAGCGACAAGCGCTTCGCCCAGCTCGTGACACCGCGGGTCTGGTGGTACGACGCCTACAAGGACGTCCGGTACACGCCCGAGCTCGTCGAGAAGCGCTTCGAGGTCCCGCCCGGCGAGGTCGCGGGCTGGCTCGCGCTGGTCGGGGACGACGACACCCTGCCCGGCGTCCCTGGCATCGGGAAGAAGGGCGCCACCGATCTCGTCCGCGAGCACGGATCGGTGGCGGCCGCGCTCGACGCCGCCGACGCGGTGGCCGGCCGCACGGGCAAGATGCTCCGAGCGTCGCTGGATCTCGCGCGGACGGAGCTCCGTCGCGCGACGCTGGTGACGGACCGTCCGCTGCCGGCCCCGGTCGACGCGCTCGGGTTCCTGGCCCCGAGCGACGCGGAGACGAACGCCCTCTACCGGGAGCTCGGCTTCGACGAGCTGCTCCGGATGGACGGCGGCGCCCCCTCGGACGACACGGTCGTCTGCGCGACGGACGCCGCCGTCGAGTCGGCGATCGCGCGCCTCGCGGCCGTCGCGGAGGCGCCGGTCGCGATCCACGCGCTCACCGAAGATCCCTCGCCGCCGCGCGGCGACCTCGCGGGGCTCGCGCTCTCGGGCGGGGAAGCCACGACCTTCTACGTGCCTCTGAGCGAGGCCCCGGTGCCCGAGGCGCTCGGGCGGTGGCTCCGCGATCCCGCTCGACCCAAGGTCGGGCACGACGTGAAGGGCGCGGCCGTGGCCCTCGCGCGGCGGGGCGTCGAGCTCGCGGGCGTCGTCGGGGACACGGCCTGCGCGTCGCACCTCACGGAGCCGAGCAACTGGGCGCACCACGATCTCCCGCTCGTCGCGAGGCACAGGCTGAAGCGGGCGCTGCAGGAGGAGGACGCGGTGCGGGGCGCTGGAGGATCCCAGCGCCGCTGGTCCGCGGTGCCGATCCCTCGCGCAGCGGCGTTCGCCGGCCAGCGGGCGCGCGCCGCGCTCGACCTCTGGGCCTCCTTTGCGCCGGATGTCCGCGGCCCGCTCCTCGACGAGTACCTCGCGCTGTCCGAGACCCTCGTCCGGATGGAGCTCCGTGGCATCGCCTGCGACGCCGAGGATCTGGCCCGCGCCGGCGCGGATTTCTCGGCGATGGCGGCGGAGCTCGAGCGCGAAATCTTCGCGCTGGCCGGGAGGTCCTTCAACCTCGGGTCCCCCAAGCAGCTCGGCTCGGTGCTCTTCGAGGACCTCGGGCTGCCCGTCATGAAGCGGACGAAGACCGGGTGGAGCACGGCCACCGAGGCGCTCGAGCGCATCGAGCTCGCCCACCCGATCGTCGCGCGCGTCATCCGCTGGCGGGAGCTCTCGCGCCTCGAGGACTCCTGGGTGACCGCGCTCTCCAAGGCCATCGATCCGGACGGGCGGGTGCGCTCGACCTTCCACCCCGCGCGGTCGTTCTCGGGCCGCCTCGTCAACTCGCACCCGGACCTCGGGCGCGTGCCCGGGCGCACCCCGGAGATGGCGCGCGTGCGCCGCGCATTCCGCGCGCCGCCCGGCGCCGCCATCCTCTCGGCGGACTACGGCCAGCTCGGGCTCTGCGTGCTCGCTCACCTCACCGAAGATCCGGCGCTCGTGGAGCCGCTGCGGGCCGGCGAAGATCTGCACCGCCTGACGGCGGCCGCCGTGCTCGATCTGCCGCTCGAGGCCGTCGGGCCTGACGAGCGCCAGCGCGGCAAGGTGGTGAACTTCGCGACCTTCGCCGGGCAAGGCGCGAGCGCCCTCGCGCTCCAGCTCGGCCTCTCGGCGCAGGAAGCCAAGCAGCTCATCGAGCGCTTCGACCGGCGCTACGCCGTGGCGCGTGCTTTCCAGGACGAGCAGCTGCGGCTCGCCCAGACGCGCGGGTACGTGATCACGCTCGCCGGAAGGCGCTGGCCCATCGGCGCCCTCGACGCGATCGATCCGCTCCTCCGCTCCGCCGCCGAGAGGATGGCGCGGCGCGCGACGCACGAGGGATCGGTCGCCGACGTGTCGCGGCGGGGGCTGCTCCGCGCGGATCAGGCGCTTCGCGCCGCCGGGCTCCGCGCCATCCCGCTGCACCAGATCCACGACGAGGTCCTGTTCGAGGTGCCGCTGGACGAGCTTCCTGCCGCCGCCGCGCTCGTGGTGGACGCCATGCGAGGCGCGTTTCCGCTGCGCGTCCCGCTCCGCGTCGGCTGCAAGGCCGGCCCGAGCTGGGGCGAGCTCAGCCCGCTCCCTGCCGCGGGCCTCTGATCCGGCGGCGCGAGAGTCTCGGCCCGGCGGGCGCGCGCGATCGAGCGCTCTAGCGCGACCCCGCGTCCTTCGCCCGGTCGAACAGCTCCTCGCGCAGGAGCGTCAGCCGAACGGGCAGGGCCGGCAGGCGCATGCCGGCGGCGGCTCGCTCGGCTTCGTCCCGTGACGCAGCGCCGCTGCCGAACGTCACGTGGACGATCCCGCCCGTGATGGGCTCCATGACGATGGGCGCCATCTTCACCTCGGCGCCGACGAGGAGCGCGATGCGCCTCCGGGCGGCCGCGCGCGTGACGGCCTCGAGGTCGAGCGCAGAGCGCGGAGAGAGGGCGATCCTCAGCTCGGGCGCCCCGCTCGCCCCTCGGACCGCCTCCACGTCCGTCACCTCCAGGGTCTTCGGCGGCGACGAGAGCACGTAGGTGCGGAGGTACGGCTCGTCGTCGATCGTCGTGGGGCCCACGACCACGTGCTGGGCGGCGGGCGCGGTCTTGACCCACGCGAGCAGCCGCGCGGCGGCGTCGCCGCGCGAGGGGCCCTCGGGCGTCCGGGCGAACTGGACCCGGACGGACCCGCCGGGGAGGGCGACGTGCTCGTGATCGAGCGTCAGGCCGCTCGGAGGTGGAGACGCTCCGAGCGCGCCGAGCGGGTCGCCCTCGTCCAGGAGGGGCGCGACCCCTAGCCCGGAGGGCGCCGCGATCGCCTCCTTGATCCGGGCGAGCGTCGCGGCAGGCTCCGGTCCGATCTCCACCACGATGGCTCCCTCGGACGCCCTCACGCTGAGCTCGAGCCCGCCCCCGAGGGAGTCGAGGCGGGCCCGCAGGGCCCCGAGCGCGGCGTAGAGCGGGCCCGCGCCGGGCTCCGCGGGCTCGTACACGAGGCGGACGCCGCGCCGAGGGGAGCCGGAGCCCGGGAGTCCGGCGCTCGGCTCCGGCGCCGACGGCGCGGCCGGCGGTGCGGGGTCGCTCGCGCACCCCGGCAGCGAGAGCGTCGCGAGGACGAGCGCGGCGCCGATCCCGAGGAGGGCGGCCGCCGCTCCGCGAGCGACCCGCGGCGCGAGGGGGGGCGTCCGTCCGGACGCGGGCGGATGGTAGACCGCCTCGTGTCGCTCGCTGCGCACCCGCGCTACCGTACTCGAAGATCGCCGCTCGACTCCACCCGCCGCGTAACGCTCGTCGCGGGCGAGGAGTCGTCCGAGGTGCGCGATCGAGGGGGCTTCGCGGTGCCGAGCCCGTCAGGGCACCGGCGAAGCGCTCGCGCTCGCGCTGACGACGCGCTTCGGTCGCGCGCCGATGTCCGAGACGTCGAAGGTCTGCGTCAAGCTCAGCTCGAGGCCCGCGTCCACCTTCGCGCCCGAGGGCATCTGCATCTTCGACTGCACGTTGACCGAGATGTTCGCGCCCTTCGCGTAGTCCCCCGTCAGCGCGAGCTTCTGCGCGTTCAGCGCGGCCTTGACGGACGCGGCGATCGCCTCCCACTGCGCCTGGGTCCCGTGCGTGGACGAGACGAACTTCACCGCCTTCACCGCGCCGCCCGGACCGAGCTGGACCGCGAACGCGGCGCGCGCCGTGGAGGGCGTGTCCGAGGCGAGGACGGCGGCCCGGAAGATGCTTGCGACGGTGCCCGCGGCGGGCAGATCCAGGCCGAGCTTCTTGTCCTTCTTGCGGAGCTCGTCCTTGAGCACTCGGTTCGCTGCGTCGCGGTCGACCTGCTTGGCCCGCGGGGCCTTGCTGGGCGCGGGGGGCCCGTCCGGGCTCATCGCGAAGAGGTCGGGATCGCGGTAGATGGGCCCGTTGCGCCCGGTGCCCGGCGGAGCCCAGCCCTCCTCCTCGGGCGTCGACCACGTGTCGTCCGCGCCCTCGGGGGCGTCGACGACGTCCCCGGGGCCGGTGGGCTCCTCGGCGCCGGGATCTCCCGTCCCCCCGGTCGCGGCGCGCGCGCGCAGCCGCTTGTCGCGCGGATCGTCCAGCCGAGCCTGCCGGTCGGGATCGGCGCGATCCCGGTCCGTCGGCTCGACGACCTCGCGCTCCCAAGGCACGTCCTCCTTCACGGTCTCGTCGACCTCGATCTCGGTGAGGTCGAGCTCCCGGGCGTGCTCGACCGCCAGGAGGTTCACCGCCGGGGCGAGGCGCGCCGCCGCGATGCCGCCCGCGTGGGCGACGAACGCGAGGACCAGGGCCCAGCGCTCTACCGCGGACGATCGCGCGGCGGACCCGAAGGTGAGCGAGAGCGGGCGCGTCACCGAGCGCCCTCCCGCGGTGCACCGAGATCGATCCCCAGCAAGTCGCCGAGGGCCTCTCGAGCGCGCCGCCGGTCCTCCGCCGGCAGGAGGCCGTGCCGGCCGGCGCGGCGGATCTCCTCCATGGCGGAGCGCATTCGGGTCACGACCTCCTCATACACCGCCTCGACCGCGGCGGGATCCTCCGCGGCGGAGGGGGGGAGATCGACGCGCACGGGCGCGAGGATCCGCGTGTGGACCTTCACTGGAGGCGGCAGGTGCGGGAGCGCGACGCCGACGACGAGGCCGAACGGGAGCGCGAGGCCGAGGGGGGCGACGTTGGAGCGGAAGCGGCGATCGAGCCCGAGCCACTTGGCGATGCGTCGACCATCGCTGAAGAGGTACAGGGACTCGTGGGCGCCGGCGCTGACCACCGGGACGATGGGCACGCCCTCCCGAAGCGCGAGCCGCACGAAGCCCCTCCGCCTTCCAAAGTCGATCCGGTACCGGTCTCGGAAGGGCTTGCACGCGTCGACGTCTCCGCCGGGAAACACCAAGAGAGCGGCGCCCCGCTCGAGCGCGCGCCGGCCGTTCACGGGGTTTGCGGCGAGCGCGCCGGCCGCGTTCAGCCACGCTCCAGCGGCCGGCACGGTGAAGGGCACGTCGTGCATGAGGCCGTAGCTCAGGCGCTTCGCCGAGTACCTCCGCCAGAACGCGGCCATGTGACAGAACATGTCGGGCGTCCCCGTCATGCCGTTGTGGTTCGCCACGATCATCACCGGGCCGGCCGGCACCTCTTCGTCGAGCTCGGTCTCGCACCGGAAGTAGGCGTCGTAGAGGAGGTCCATGAGGGGCTGGGTCGCCTCGATGAACTCCTCGTCGCGGGCGTCGAGATCGTGCGGGTGCGCCCGGCCCATCGCCACGCGAGCGAGGGCGCGGAGAGCGCCGCCGATGGCCGCGCGGCTCGGGGTGGGCGCCCGCTCGACGAGCGCCCGGCCCCGCGGGCGCGGGTGGGCGGGGTCCTTCCGGCCCGTGCGCGGCCCCTCCGCGGGCTCGAGCGGCTCCGTCGCTTGCACCTCCTATGGACGTAGCGCCTGTTTCGCCGGAAGGGAAGAAAGCCCCGCCCGCTATCGACCTCGGGCCGCGTCGAACTGCTGCTGGGCGGTGGCCGGGCCCCTCGCGCCACCTACTTCGGCAGCTCGACCCTCATCCCGGGCCGGACGCCGGTCTTGCGCGCCCAGCCCGCGTTCACCTCGAGGACGTACCTCGCGTGGCACCGCGGGCCGAACGAGGCGAGGCTCAACGTGGGCGTGTTCTCCTCGATCCCGACGATCACGCCGTCCGCGGATAGGAAGATCATGTCGAGGGGGATGCACGTGTTCTTCATCCAGAACTGGAGCTTCTGCTCCTCCTCGAACACGAAGAGCATGCCTGCTCCGTCGCCCATCGAGGTCCGATACATGAGGCCCCGCATTCGGTCCTCGTGCTTCTGGGCGATCTCGACCCCGACCTCGAGCCCGGCCACCTCCGGGAAGCGCACGACCCCGAGCGCGAGAGCGGGCGCGGGCCCGGGATCGACGGGGCAGCTCGGGTTCGGCACGGGCCCCGACACGGTGCGGACCGGGGTCTCAGGGAGCGGCTGCACGCACCTTCCGGGCGCTGGCATCGCGGCGCCCCCGGACGCCGCCGCCGTCGTCGCGGCCGAGCCGTGCCCCGCCGGCAGGGGCTCGGGCGCGCGCGGCTCGCAGGCCCCGAGCGAGGTCCCGCACGCGAGGGCGACGGCGACGGCTCCGAAAGTGCGCGGCAAGGCGCCCCCGTATGGCGGAACACGGCTCGGGACTCAAGCGTGGTGGGGGGTCGCGTCGGCGCCTGCCGCGTGCGCCGGCGCTCAAAAGCGCTCAAAGCGAGCCTTGGGGTGGGCGGGCGCGGCCCGCCAGGGATAGACTGCGCCCGTATGCGTCGCTTGCTTGTCACCGCGCTCGGCGCCCTCGTCTTGCCCACCGCGCTCGCCGCGCTCGCGCCCGCGTGCGAGAGCAACGTCATCGTCCCGGACGGGGATGGAGGCGCGGGGGAGGGCGGCTCGGGCGTCTCGGGCTCGACCGGGAGCACGAAGACCGGCGGCAAGGACGCCGGCACCGACGCCCTGAACGAGGTCGTCGACAAGCCGTGCAAGAACAAGCCTCCTCCGATCGAGGACTACGCGTGCGACCCCTACGATCAGTTCAACGGCGACTGCCTCGCGCTCGAGGGGTGTTACATCTACGTCGAGTACCCGTCCGACCCATGCGGGCAGGAGATCTACGGCTCGGTCTGCTTCCCGGCAGGCCCGGGAGGCCAGGGGGACTCCTGCAACGGGGCGCAGGACTGCGGCGCCGGGCACGTCTGCGTGGTGACCGGGTCGGGGACGCAGTGCGTGGTCCTCTGTCAGCTCAACCAGATCGGCGCCTGTCCGTCGGGCCTGGTGTGCGAGCCGATCGACGTCGAGGGCTTCGGCGGATGTCTCTGAGGGTCCGCTGATGTCGTGGAGAACCCGATCGCTCGAGCGCTGGTCGCCGAGGCGCTGGGCCTCCGGGACCGCCGTGACGCTCTTTTCGGCGCTCGTCGGCCTGCCGCTCGGCTGTCGGACGGAGCTGCCCTACCCGCCGCCCGCGCCCCCGCTGCCGGAGTGCGTGGTGAACGCCGACTGCGAGGGCTTCGACGATCTCTGCCGCAACGTGAAGTGCGTGCCCGACGACGGCGCCGGCGGCGGCGCGGATCCGCAGTCGGCGGCGCTCCACCTCGGCGTCTGTCGCGAGGTGAACCCGGTGAACTGCGACGACGGGGACGTCTGCACCATCGACGCGTGCGAGCCGAAGGACGGCACGTGCTCCTACGCGCCAGCTTCGTCCGACAACGACGGCGACGGATGGAACGGCCCCCGCGAGGGCGCGAAGGCGGGCGATCCCGACTCGTGCGGGGACGACTGCGACGACACGAACCCGGCGGCCTTCCCCGGCAACGCGGAGATCTGCGACGGCGCCGACAACGACTGCAACGGCGTCGTCGACGACAACGCCGTCTTCTTGCCCGAGGGCACGGAGCCCGTGGCGGTCTCGTCGCGCCCGCTCGATCTGGCCGGGAGCGGCGGGCTCGCGTGGAGCGGCACCTCGTACGCCGCCGTGTACTTCGGTGAGGTCGCTGGCGGGATCGACATCTACCGCACCATGCTCTCGCCGTCGGGCGCGACGGAGGCGGCCGAGACCCCGCTCACCGTCGTGAACAGCGACTCGGCCGGGGGACCGGTGGTGTGGGTCGGGGACCGCTACGGCGTCCTCTGGCAGGGTCGACCGGGCGGTGACTACGAGATCTTCTTCCGCCTGCTCGACGCGGCCGGCGGCACCGTCGTGACCGAGCCGATCCGCGTGAGCGACGGCGCCGCCGGCTTCAGCGTGAACCCCGATCTCGGCTGGACGGGCAACCACTTCATCGCGGTCTGGCAGGACGAGCGCGAGGGGAGCTTCGACGTCTACGGACAGATCATCGACATCGACGGCAACCTCATCGGCAGCGACGTGAAGATGACCGAGGCAGGCAACCTGCAGAACGAGTCGCCGGTCGTCGCGGCCAGCTCCCAAGGCATCGGTCTCGTGTGGGGCCGGCGGCTCGAGGACGTTCACTTCATCCAGTTCCGCACCTTCGACTTCGAGCTGAACCCGGTCGGCGACATCGTGGAGCTGACCGATGGATCGAGCGAGTCCGTCTACCCCGTGGTCGTGTGGAACGAGGACTCCTACGTGATCGCCTGGTACGACAAGTCCGCGAGCCCCAAGGCCATCTACGCCGCCGTGGTCGCGCCGGATGGCACCGTGCTGGTGTCCCCTAGGGCGGTGACGAGCCCGGGCGGGGCGAACTCGCGCTACGTGACGCTGAAGCCGCTCGGGGATCGTGTCCTCCTGGTCTACGCCGACGACCGCGATCAGAACCTCGGCTACGAGATCTACGCCCGGATGCTCACCGAGGACCTGGAGCCAGCCCCGGGCGCGGAGCAGGAGCTCCGGGTCACGTCGGCCATCGGCGACAGCGTCTACCCCCGCGCTGCCTTCGGCCCCGACGGAGACGTCGGCATCCTGTTCCGGGACGATCGCGAGAGCGAGCAGCGCGTCTGGTTCACCAGGCTCGGGTGCAGCACGAGCGACTGACCCCGTCGGGTCCCGCCGCGAGCAACTTTGCGCCGGGTGAATGTCCCCCCTGCTCCACGTAACCAAGAGCTGCCATGAAGATCTCCTGCTTGATCGCCGCGACGCCTCTCCTCCTCCTCGCCGCCTGCGGTGATGACTCCGGATCGGGGGGCGGCGGCGGGGCGACCACGACCTCGGTCACGACGGGCACCGGGACCACGGCAGGGCCTGGGGCGACCGGCGCCACGACGGGGGCGATGACCACCGGCGCCACGACGTCGGGCAGCACGAGCTCCACTTCCTCGAGCAGCTCGTCGAGCTCCACCTCCTCGAGCAGCTCGTCGAGCTCCAGCTCGACCTCGTCGAGCAGCACCTCGAGCACGGGCTCCACGTCGGCCAGCACCTCGACGGGCATGATGGGCATCATGTCGTGCGCGGACGTCTGCGCGGCGGTCGCTCCCATCGAGGCGGCGCTCCCCTGCCCGACGAACCCCAACTGCGAGGCGGACTGCGTGAACTCGCTCTCGCAGTTCCCACAGTGCGAAAGCGAGTATTACGTCGCCGTCGAGTGTGTCGTGCAGGCGCCGCTCAGCAGCTGGACCTGCGATCAAGGGACGGCGCTGCTGTTCTCGGGGCCGGAGTGCCAGACCGAGATCGACGACTTCATCCTCTGCGTGAACCCTTGAGCCGCCCCCGCCCGCGCCGGGTCCCCGAGGTCCGGCGCAGCTCGCGAGCGGGCGTCATCCTCGGCCGTCCGCGACGGGGACGACCGTCCCCCAGGGGATTAGCCTGACCAATCGCCGGGTGTAAGGCCAAGGGGAGTCGGGCGTTGGTGTCGGACCGCTGGCAAAAGCGTGGCGCACCGCCACGTCTTGGTCACGGCCCGCGGGGACGAAGCCACGTGGGTCGAACCATCTCCCCACGAGACGCGAGGTCCCATGCGCACGCTCCCTCTCCTCGGCCTGTTCGCGCCCCTCCTCTTCGGATGCGCGACCACCGGAAGCTTCGTCGACAGCGACACCACCCTAGGCCGCGTGGTCGTCTACCGGAACGGGGTCGCGTACTACGAGCGCACCGCCGAAGTGGACGGTGACACCCTCGAGCTCAAGGTGCCCGCCGACAAGGTGGACGACTTCCTGAAATCGCTGACCGTCCTCGACGCGAGCACGAAGAAGCCCGCGCCCATCGCGTACCCGACGCGCCCGTCCTCGACGTCGCCGGACGGTACCGTGACGATGAACGTGAAGCTCACGGACGGCGCAGGGGCGCGGAGGCTCTTGCTCACGTACGTCACGGAGGCGCCGTCCTGGAAGCCGAGCTACCGCGTGGTCATCGGCGAGGGCGGCAAAGTGACTCTGCTTGGCTGGGCCATCGTCGACAACACGAGCGGCGAGGACTGGAAGAACGTGAAGCTCGGCGTCGGATCGAGCTCGGCGCTCTCGTTCCGGTACGATCTGTCGTCGATCCGCACCGTGCAGCGAGAGACCCTGCGGCCCGAGGACCTGTTCGCCCAGGCCCCGCCCACGGGAGGCGCCGTGTTCCAGAACCTGCCGCCGGGCAGCTCCGTCCTCTCTGTCATCGACGAGCGGACGATCCAGGAGGGGTCGAAGCGCCGCGTGGAGGCCCTCGAGATGGGCAACGCGACCCTCGCGCCCCCGGCTCCGCCGGCGAAGGCGGCCGGGGGGCGACAGACGGCGAGCCGCGGCAAGCCCTCCGACCCCAAGGCGGAGCCGGGGAGCCCGAGCTTCCGCACCGAGGCCGATCCGGTCACGTCGCTCGCGCGGCAGCTCCAGCAGAACAAGAAGCGCATCGTGGTCGAGGGCTTCGCCGGCAAGGGCGACGGGGACAAGAGCGGCGCCGCGCTCGATCGCGCGAACCGCCTCCGCGACCAGCTCATCCAGGGCGGTGTCTCCCCGGACCAGGTGGTCGCGGTCGCGAACGTCGATCTCCAGGCGGACTCGGGAGGGGCGCGCGTGCTCGAGCAGCAGCAGCCCGCGGCGCCCGCCCCCACGGGCGCGCCGGACCAGACGCTGGAGCCGATCGGCACGTCCCACTTCGAGTCGAAGGTCCCGATGAGCGTCCCGGCCGGGACGAGCGCGATGATCTCGATCATGGACGCGTCGACCAGCGGCGAGGTGGTCTACCTCTACGATCCGGAGTCGGCGCGGGGCAACAAGACCTTCGCGTTCAAGTCGGTGCGGCTCATGAACCCCACGTCCTCCACGCTCGAGACCGGACCCGTCACCGTCTACGGTGAGGGGCGCTTCATCGGGGAGGGCTTCACGGATCCGATCCCGGGCAAGAGCACGAGCTTCGTCCCCTTCGCGCTCGACCGGCAGATCGTCGTCGAGGAGAAGCACGAAGAGTCGGACGGCATCGCGAAGATCCTCACGGCGCAGCGCGGCGTCTTCTCCGCCGAGATGCGACACACGAAGAAGAAGAAGCTGCTCCTGCAGAACCGGCTCGGCGAAGACGCGGTCGTCTACGTCCGCCACACCGTGCAGAAGGGCTACAAGCTCTCCAAGACGCCCGGGGACGCCGAGCGCCTGGGGGAGGCGCACCTCTTCCGCTTGAAGGTGCCGGCGCACGGCAAGCTCGAGGTCTCGATCGAGGAGGAGACGCCGGTCCTCAAGTCCGTGGATCTCCGCTCGACGCAGGGCCTCGACCTCATCCGCGCGTTCGTCACCGACGCGGCCCTGGAGGGCGAGATCAAGAAGCGCGTCGAGGGCATCGTCGGCATGCAGAAGGATCTCGGGACGCTCGAGGAGCGCATCGAGACGGCACGCCAGCAGATGGAGGAGTACCGAAACCGCATGCACGAGCTGCACGCGCAGGTCGTCACGCTCAAGGCTGTCAAGACCGGCGGGACGCTCATGAAGAGCCTCGAGAAGAAGCTCGAGGAGGTGAGCGACAAGCTCTCCAAGTCCACGGTGGACCTCGTGGCGCTGGAGGAGCAGCGGATGATCGCGCGCATCAAGCTGCAGGACGGCATCGCGGAGCTCAGCTTCGACGGCCCGGGCGGCGGGACGAAGGTGGCAAAGGGCCAGGAGAAGTAGCGGCGGGAACTTCCGTGGGCCGCCCGTGTCCGAGGGGGGGTGCGGACGAGGACGAGCGCTGCCCTGGCCGTGGTCGCCGTCCTCGGCGTCGCCCAGGACGCCGCCGCCGAGGACAGCGTGTCCGGGCCGGGCGTCTCCGAGCGCGCCCACACGATGGAGATCGTCCTCGCGCGCGACCACGCCCGGCTCCGCGTGGAGCGGTTGATCGCGAACGAGGGGGCGCACGACGCCACCGGGAGCCTCCTCGTGGACGCCCCGGAGGGGCTCGTGGCGACAGGCCTCCGCACGCGCGCCCCTGGGGGCCGGGACGCGGCGTGGGTGGAGGGGGCGTTCGCGCCGGCACGGCTCGCCAGGGACCGCTTCCACCAGGGGAGGGGCGGGCCCGGCTCGCGGCAGGGCGCTGCGCTGCTCTCCTCTCATGACGGCGGCCCCCTCGAGGTCGAGGTGTTTCCCGTGCCGCCTGGCTCCGAGAAGGTGGTCTCGTACGATCTGCTCGCGCCCATGCGCTACGAGGCGGGGCGCTACGTGCTCGAGCTGCCGCGCATGGGGACGGGGACCATGCCCGCGCGCGTGCTCGTCCGCGCCGAGGACGGCGCGGTGGTCCGCTCCGACGGCGCCGACCCCGCGGAGCCCTTCGACTGGGACAGGCCCATCAGCCTGGCTCAGGAGGTGACCTTCCCCGGCGCGGTGGCGGGCGGGATCGCGTCCACGCCAATCGGCGCTCGCAGCCTCAACGCGCTGCACGTCGAGGTCGCGCCGCGCCTCGGTGAGGTCCCCGGCCGCGCCCGCGTCGTGGTGCTCGTCGACGCGTCGCGATCGGTCGCCGCTTCCGACAGGGCCGCGTCCCTCGCGGCGGCGGCGGAGTACCTGGGCCACTTCACCGGCGACGACGTAGGGGTCGCGGTCCTCGCCTTCCACCGCGCGTCCGAGCCGCTCACCGCGGGGTTCGTCCCCATGGCCGGCGCCCGCGCCGCGCTGCGCGGGGCAGAGCTGCCGGGCGCGAACGGGAGCGAGGTGGGCTCTGCGTTGAGACGCGCCGGCGAGCTGCTCGCGACCTCACCGGAGGGCTACGCGCGCCGCGTCCTCTTGCTGACGGACCTCGCGACGCGGACCTCGCTCGGACCGGCGGAGGTCGCGAGCGAGCTTCCCGATGGCGCGCTCTTGCACGTCGCCGTCGTGCGAGCCGGCGATCCGTCCGCGTCGCGCGACGACGCGAGCCCCTGGGCGCGGCTCCCGAGGAGCACGGGGGGCTTGCTCTGGCGCGCGACGAGCTCCGTCGGGGTCGACGGGACCGCCGAGCGGCGCCGCGCCTTCGAGGTGTGGGCGCGCCCGCTCCGGCTCGAGCGTCTCGTCATCGACCTCGGCGGCGTCGAGGGCCCGAGCATGCCCGCCTCGCTCGGCGAGGGGGAGGGCATCGAGCACCACTTCCTGTCGAAGCAAGGGCTGCGCGCCCTGCGCTTGCGTGGCGAGGTCTGGTCGAAGGCCGCCTCCTTGGATCTAGTGCCCGACGCGGCTTACGGGCGCCGGCGCGCGGCTCTCGCCATCGGCGGAGAGCTGCGCGAGTCCCTCGAGGAGTCGGAGGAGCGCGCCCTCGCCGCGCACGGCAGGGCCGTCTCTCGCTTCACGAGCTTCGTCGTGTCGGAGCCCGGCGTCGAGCCGCCGCTCCGCGAGCGGTACTCGTACGTGAGCGGCGGTCGCGGACGGTTCACGAGCGGCGGCCGCGTGGGCCCCACCTGCGGGCTCCCCGTCACCGTCGCGCGCGACTACCGGAGCTTGCTCGTGAAGCTCCTGTCCCCGGCGGCGCGGAAGTGCGGGCTGGTGGAGGGGGCAGCGTCGGTCCGCCTCGAGTCGACGCGGACCGAGATCGTCGACGTGAGCGTCCGCGTCGACGGCGGCGACCCCGCGGGGGCGCGGGCGACGTGCCTGACGGAGGCCGCCTGGGCCGCCGCGCTCCCAGCGGAGTTCCAGGATCTCGCCTCCGGTGGCCACGACCTGACGCTCTGACGTCGCGAGGGGAGCGCGTCGGCGCCTGGGCTACGCGCTCAGCGGAGGTAGCCGCCCTCGACGATCGAGCGCCCGGTGTCGACGACCGACTCGGCGACGGGCCGGAACGTCACGCCGAGATCGCGCTTGGCGCGCCCGTTGTCGAAGCGGGGCGCGGAACCGAGGTTGCGCCGAAGGAACGCGAAGGTGACACGCTTGTCGAAGATCGCCGTTGCGTACATGAGGAGGTCGGGCAGGGGCAGCGACGGGACCTTGGTGCCCGGGAACGCGCCCTTGAGGAGGCGGGCCATCTCACGGACGCCCATCGCTCCGCCAGAGCAGACGTAGCGCGGCGCGGGATCCTCGCGCTCGAGGGCCGCGACGTGGAGGGTGGCGAGGTCGCGCACGTCCACGACCTGGAAGTAGAGGTTCGGGACGCCCGGCCAGGTGCCGCGCATGAGCTCGAAGAGGATCGCGGGGCTCGTGCGGAGGTGCTGCTCGGTCATCACGGGGCCCAGCACGAGAGAGGGCAGGATCGAGACGAGCTTCACCGGAGCGCCGCCCGGATCCTCGGCCAGGGCGAGGGCGGCGCGCTCCGCGCGCACCTTCGAGGTCGCGTACGCGTCGGTCTTCACGGTCGCCGAGTCGTTCCAGTCGGACTCGTCGAACACGTGCTCCGCCGGTCTCCTCTCGTCCTGGAGGGCGGCGACGCTCGAGGTGAGCACCACCCGGGAGACCGTGCCGCTCTCCTTGGCCGCGCGCACGACGTTGGTGGCGCCCGCGACCGCCACGTCGACGATCTCGCGCTGCGGATCCTTCGCGGTCAGGATGACGGCGGACGCCGTGTGGATCACCGCGTCGCACCCGCGGAGCGCCTCCGCGAAGGAGGACGGATCCTCGAGGTCGCCCCGGACCAGCTCGAGCGAGGCGGCGTCTTGCGCGAGCGCGCGGACGTGCGCGGTCCGCGCGTCGTCCGTGGGGTCCCGGACGGTGGCGCGCACCCGGTACCCGCGCGCGAGCGCCTCCTTCACGACGTAGGAGCCCACGTACCCGGTCGCGCCGGTGACGCAGACGAGCCCCGCGTCGCCCGCGGTCACCATGTCAGAGGGTGTTGATCCACGCGTCCACGATCGCCACCCCGGTGGTGTCGACGATCTCCGTCGCGAACGGCGGCATCTGCCCGCCGCCGCGCACGTTCATCCGCTGGTGGACGGCGCTGTTCGCCGGGTCGCCCGGCTCGATTCGATCGCACCCGCCGCACTGGAACATCGTCGTGAGCACGTCCACCGCCGTCGTGTACGTGTCCGTCCCCACGACCGTCGTGTCGCTCTGCAGGATCTTCATGTACATGTCGACGCTCGGGACGCCGTCCTGGTTGTGGCAGTTCGAGCAGTTGGCGTGGAGATAGCCGAGCGCGTCGCTCTCGACCTGGTTGCCCGGCACGACGATGCCGCCGGGGAGGGGGGTCGTGAGGAGGCCCGCGGCCGAGAGCGTCGCCATGGTCTCGCCGGGGAGGTTGTGCGTGAGCTGCACCGCGGAGAGGCCGAGGACGCGCCAGCTGCTCTTGTGGCAGCTCGAGCAGAGGCTCTCGGCCGGGATGTCGTTCGGACCGACCGGATCCTGGACGCCGTTGGGGACGCGGTACGCCTCCTGCCCCGACCACTGGTAGGCGGCGAACTCGAAGTCGCTGTCCCCCGGTCCGGTGCGCATGATGAGCCGCGTCTCGATGCGTTCGCCGCCGCGCGTGAACTGCTTCCAGAGGCGCGCGCCGACGGGCATCTGCCAGACGTCCATGTCGGTCGTGTCGATCTGCTCGCAGTCGGGGAGGTAGAACCACCGCCGCTTCTCCGCTGCGTCGGACCAGAGCTCGTACTTGGGCTGGAACTCCTTCGCCCAGACGGCGATCTCGTCCGTCAGGATGTCCGCGTAGAGCCCCGTCTCGCTGAGGGTGTCGGGCGCGTCCTGGATCAACGGCAGCGGCCCGCAGCCCGCGGCGCCGCCGCCGCCCTCGGCCGATCCGCCGCCCCCTTGGGCGGTCCCCGTCGTGGGCGACGACGAGGTCGAGGTGGCGGTGGTGGTCATCGCGCCGGTGGTCGGCCCCGGGCCGCTCGTCGCGCCGCCGGCGCCGGCGGTCGACGAGCCAGTGCTCCCCGCGTCGTCGGAGCAGGCTGACCAGGCCGCGGCGAGGGCCGCGAGCGCGAGGAGGCGATCCGAAGCGCCGAGGAAGCTCATGCGCGGAGGATACGGGAGGATCCGCCGCGGGGCGAGCGGCGCGTCAGCCAGGCAAGGGGGGCACACACTCGGCCTGGAAGGTGTCACAGACCGGGCGGCTGCCGCCGCAGTCGGCGCTGTCCTCGCAGCCGCACTCCTGCATGATGCAGGCCGTCCCGTCGGTGGGGCCTTGCCCGTTGGCGAAGCCGTTCAGGCACTGCGAGCTCTCCGTGCAGCCACACTTGCCGTCGTTGAGGCAGACGGGGCCGTTGTCGTCGGTCTCGCAGAGCGGGTTCGACGTCGCGTCGAGGCACTGGACCCCCATACAGACCTTCACCACGCAGTCGCTTGGGTCCAGGTCCGTCGCGGCGCACGCCGCAGGCTCGCAGCCGCCCGACGTGGTGGCGACGGTCGTTTGGCCGGTGCTGACGGCGGTCTGCGCCGTCGATTGAGACGTGGTCGCCGCGGGTCCGCCGGTCGTGATGGCCCCCGATGTGGTGGCTGGGCCGGTGGGTGCGCCGCCGGCGCCCGCGCCGCCGTGCCCGCCGCCCCCGAGCGTCGCCTCCTCGATGCCGAGCGCGAGGTGACATCCGAAGCCCAACGACGCCGCGAGCAAGAGACAGGCAAAGGTGCGCTTCATCAGAACCTCCCACCCACGGCGAAGCCCGTCGGGCCGACGGACACGGACGTGCCCTCGCTGGGCGCGAGGGCGAAGACGAGCACTCCCGTGGCGAGCAGGACGCCGCCGGCGACGAAGCCCCCGGTCCCCGCGTGGGCGAGCGTGAGCGCCTCGCTCCGGAGATCGACGCCGCGCTGCGACGCGCACACGTTCGTGTCCGGGTCGCAGCC
>CAZBJI010000148.1:0-19671 GCA_964492175.1 uncultured Polyangiaceae bacterium
TTCTCCGGGATGAAGCTCCCGGGGATGTCGTGGATGTCGTGCTCGTGCTTCTGGATGAGCGAGCGGACATGGTCGTGGGCCCCCTCGAACTCCGGCAGCGAGACGACGTACGCGTCCTTCGGGAACGGCTCCGCCTCGCTCGTCGGCGGGGCGGTCGGCGGAGCCGCGGCAGCAGGCGCCAGCGCGGAGGCAGCCGGGATCGTCCGGGTCTCGTGGCCCGTCTGGGCGAGACCTGGTCCGACCTCCTCGGAGGCGTCGGGATCTTGTTCTTGGCCCGCGAAACCGTGCTTCACGCGGGCCGCACGCTAGCCGCACCCCAGCGAAGTTGGTACCACCATTTCTGCTACACTCCGTGCTCACCAGGATCGCGCGGCAGAGGACGAGGGACGAAGGGAGCGAGGCTTGAAGAGCAGCAAAACATGCGCCTCGTGCGGTGACCGCTTCAGCCACGAGGTCTTGTTCTGCCCGACGGACGGCACCCCGCTCTCGAGCTCCCGCTCGCTCACCGGGCAGCCCAGCGAGCTCGATCCCTACCTGGAGGTGGAGCTGCCGGGACAGATCCGGCTCCAGGCGCTCGTCGGGATCGGGTCGATGGGCCGCGTCTACCGGGCGTTCCAGGGCGGGATAGACCGCGACGTCGCGGTGAAGGTCCTGCACCGCGAGCTCACGGGCAACGCCGAGCTCGTCGGACGCTTCCACCGCGAGGCCAAGATCGCGAGCCGCCTCGTGCACCCGAACGTCGTCCAGGTCCTGCTGACCGGGACGCTCCCGCACTCGGCGGACGGTCGCATCGGCGGCGAGGTCTACCTCGTCATGGAGTACCTCGACGGCATCTCCCTCCTCTCGGCGCTCGCGGCGCAGGGCGAGGGGGGCGCCCTGCCGCTACCGCGCGCGCTCCACATCATCCTGCAGCTCTGCGACGCCGTCGGCGAGGCGCACGCGCAGGGGATCGTCCACCGGGACCTGAAGCCTGAGAACATCATGCTGGTCCGGCGCGGGGAGGATCAGGACTACGTGAAGGTGCTCGATTTCGGCATCGCTCGGCTGGACGCCCCGACCGAGGGCAACGTCACGCAGGCGGGCCTCATCTTCGGCACGGCCAAGTACATCTCGCCCGAAGGCGCCGAGGGCAAGACGGTCGGGCCCCAGGCGGACGTCTACGCCATCGCCACCGTGCTCTACCAGTGCCTCGCGGGGAGGACGCCGTTCGAGGGCGACACGCCCATGGCGGTGTTGATGCAGCAGATCAGCGCGCCGCCGACGGACCTACGACAGATCGCGCGCTCGAGCTACGTCCCGGAGGAGATCGCCCAGGTCATCATGGGCAACCTCGTCAAGCGGGCCGCTGACCGCGCGGAGAACGCGCGGGCCTTCGGGCGCGAGCTGGAGCTGGCCGCGCGCGCCGCCGGGATCTCGGTGGACATGCTCGGGGGCTCTTCACGGGGAGACCTGCGCCTCGCGTCGAAACAGCGGACCAAGCAGCACGAGTTCACCGCGGACCTGAAGGCGAAGATCGCGAGCATCCCCGCGGGGGCCTCACGGCCGATCACCGCCTTCGCCGAGGTGACCGAGAGCGGCGCGCGCGCGCCGCTGCCGGCGCCGCCGCCTCCCTCGAGCGACAGCGACGTCTACGATCTGGATCGGGAGCTCGAGCGTCGCGCCGCCGCGCCGGCGCCCACGCTCGTCGGTGAGGACAACGACACCATCCATGGGTCGCTGCTCGTGAAGCCCGCGGAGGGCGGCGGCCGGCCTGCTGGGCAGAGCCCGAACGGCAAGGCGCCCGCGTCGCTCCGCCCGGCGCCCACCGTCCCCGGCTCGCCGCTCGACGACGATCCGTACGAGCACGCGCGCACCTCGCAGCCCCCGCCCCGCGCGTCACACCCGGGCGTCACCGCGACGCCTGGAGTCACGGGCCCCCCCACCCCCGGGGTCTCGGGGCCGGGCGCGCGCCCGTCACACCCGGGTGGCCCGCCCGCGGGTGCGCCGCGCAGCAGTCACCCCGGGATCTCGAGCCCCGGCGTCCACATCCCCGCCCCGCTCTCGTCCCGAGGTCGCTCCGAGCGCCCCGAAGGTCTGGCCCCCGTCCCACCAGCGCGCCCCGCGGGCTCCCACGCCCCCTCCCCGTCCGACGGCGTGGTGGAGATCGAGGCACAGGACGAGATCCCTGATCGCCGACGCACGGGCTTCAAGCCCATCGCCCTGGCGCTCCTGGTCCTCGCCGCGATCCCCCTCGGCGCGTTCGGCGCCATGCGGTACTTCGCCGAGAATCGGGCCGAAGACGTCAACAAGCTGGACCAGCTGATCGAGTCCGCCGAGGAGGCGATGGAGAAGCGCGCCTGGGACGCGCCGCCCGGGGCCAACGTGAAGCAGCTGACCGACGAGGCCCTGGACTCCTCGCCCGGAGATCGGCGGGTGCTGGCGCTCCGGAGGACCGCGGCAGAGCGCATCGTGACCGACGCGCTCGGGCGCAAGTACGGCGGCGCGCGGGAGGAGGCGCTCCGGCTCGCGCGGCTCGCGCTCACACTTCACCCCGAGCTCGCCACGGCGCAGCACCTGGTGCGTGAGCTCGAGGCGCCGCCCGCGACGTCCGCGGATCCGGCCGCGTCGGCCTCGGCCCCGGCCCCCGCGACCGCGCGGCCCGGCAGCAAGGGGCCGCTCGGCCCCAGGAGCCCGGCCACGGGCGAGCCGGACCCCACCGCCGCCGAGGTCGACCCGCCCGGACCGAACCTGCCGCCCCCGACCCCTCCCGACATCACACCGCCCCCGCCCAACACCTCCCAGCCCTGGATGTGATCCGGCGCGCCCGGTGCGCCTCCGGCGCCGAGGCGCACGTGGGAGCGTGGGCCGCGTGTAGAATGGCGGCATGCGGGCGCCGAACCTCCTCTGGGTGACCGGCGTCACCGCGTGGACGCTGGCCAGCGCCACGGCGTGGGCGGAGGACACATCGTTCTCGGAGCGCCAAGCCGTCGCCGCGCGCGAGCAGGGGCGCCCTCACACGATCGTCGAGGTCGGGACGGGCGTCGTCGCGCTGCCCGCCGCGGAGGTGTGCCCCGCCGAGGCCAACCGGTGCCGGACGGGCGAGGTCTCCCTCGGCATCGGGCTTCGCAACATCTATCAATTCGGTGCGTTCGGGGTCGGGGCGGGCGTGATCTGGGCGACGACCCTGCGCAACGACGACGCGCGCGGGGCCGCCGAGCTCGAGCGCGAGCACTCCCGTCGGTACTTCCACGTCGAGACCCTCTTCCGTTACTCCTTCGTGCAGACCGCAGACGCCGAGGGGTGGCTCGGCGGCACCCTCGGCCTCGTGATGGTCTTGGACGAGTGGACCGTGAGGGCCGACCGGGAGCCCAAGAACACCGTGAAGTTCGTCGGCCCCGAGTCGCTGGTGATTGGGACCGAGGGCTTCACCACGACGATCGCCGCCGGAGGCAGCTGGATCTTCGCCGACAACTTCTCGGTCGGCGGGATGCTGCGGTACGGCAACTGGATCCTGCCGTTCGAGCCGGAGACCTCGCCCGTCGGCGACGTCGCCTCGCTCTCCGGGCGCGTGGACGTGTTCGATCTGACGCTGGCGCTCGCGTACCGCCTGGCGCTCTGACGTTGACGGCAGCCCGGGGGGTCGGTAATCGACTGCTGCCGGCTGAATCAACGCACGAGATTCGTTCGGCTCCCTCCTCGATGCCGCTCGACACGACCTCCGTTGGGTTCAAGACCCGAGCTCACACCCTGAGCTTCGACTGGAAGACGCTCGCGACCTACGCGCTGGGCATCGGGGCGAAGCGGGAGGAGCTCGCGTTCCTCTACGAGGGCACGCCAGGCGGGATGCGGATCTACCCCACCTTCGCGGTGGTCCCGGCCCACGCCGCCGTGCTGGAGGTCCTCCTGCGCAGCGGCGGGGATCTGGCGATGATCGTCCATGGCGGCCAGACGGTCCGAGCGCTCGGGCCCGCCCCGGACCACGGGGAGCTGGAGACCGTGGGCCACCTGCGCGCCCTCTACGACATGAAGAAGTTCGCGCAGGTGGTCATCGACACAGAGACCACCCACGCCGGCGTGCCGGTCTACCAGACCACCTGGTCGATCATCTTCCGCGGGGCCGGTGGCTTCGACGGAGCGCGGCCGCCGAGCGAGGACGCACCGTCGGCGCCCAAGGAGACGCCGCCCACCTTCCGGCGCGTCGAGGCGACGAGCCCAGAGCAAGCGCTCCTCTACCGCATCTCCGGGGATCAGAACCCGCTGCACGCGGACCCCGCGTTCGCCGAGCGCGTGGGCTTCCCGCAGGGCCCCATCCTGCACGGGCTCGCAACCTTTGGCTTCCTCGGGCGCGCGGTGGTGCGCGAGGCGTGCGCGGGAGATCCGACGAAGCTCAAGACGCTCCGGGCGCAGTTCCGGCGGCCGGTGTGGCCGGGCGAGACGTTCGTGTTCGAGGGCTGGCGCCTGCCAGACCAGAAGATCGCGCTCGCCGCGACGATTCAGGAACGCAACGAGGCCGTGCTCGGCGGAGCATGGGCCGAGATCAGCGACTAGCTCCGTGGAGACGGGGCGCCACGAGAACACACGACCGGTCCCTGTCGGAACGACTTCGCGGACGATGAACTAGCCTCTCGCTACCAGGACCAAGAGACCATCATGAGCGACAAGAAGGCCCCCCCCAAGGACGACGAGGACGACGAGGAGCGCCGCGCCGACGAGGAAGAGGAAGAAGAAGACCTCGCCGACGACGACGGTGACGACGAGGACGAGGACGAGGACGAGGAGGAGGCGGCGCAGGCGAAGGTGCCCGGGCCGACCCCCATCCGCGGCGTCCCCCCTCCCCCTCCGCCCCGGGACGCAGAGGATCCCACGTGGTGGGCGCCCCACGCCGTGCTCGGCGCGCTGGTGCTCATCGGCGTGCTGGGCTTCTTCGGCACGTTCAACAGCCTCGTGGGCAAGTACTTCCAGCGGTCCGCCACGCCCGCCGCGGTGCCGACGCAGAGCGCGTCCGCGGTGCCCGCAGCTACCCAGGCCCCTGCCGCGACGGCTCGACCGCCGATGCAACGGCCAACCGCCCAGCAGCCGGCCGGCCCCGTGTACGGCGCGAAGCACCTGGTCGTGCAGTGGAAGGGCGCGACGCGCTCGAAGCAGGAGCGGAGCAAGGAGGACGCGAAGAAGCGCGCCGAGGAGGCGCTCGCCAAGGCCAAGGCCGGCACCGCCTTCGAGGAGGTCGCCAAGGAGTTCTCCGACGAGCCCGGCGTCAAGAGCAGCGGCGGAGATCTCGGCAAGTTCTCACGCGCGGGCTTCGACCCTCAGTTCGTCGACGCGGTGGAGAAGCTCAAGGTCGGAGAGATGAGCGGCGTCGTCGAGTCGGCGTTCGGCTACCACGTGATCGTCCGCACGCAATAGCCGGCTGGGATCCACGCGCTCCGTTGGGCGAACGTCCGGCGTTGCGAGTGAACGACGCAGCCACCGCAGCCACCCACGCGCGCGGCGCGCGCCGCCCCGGACACGAGTCCGGGTGACGGCGCGCCTCCGCTCACTTCTCGAGGTGGGCCTTCTTCTCCGCCTCGGTGAGCGAGATCTTGGCACGCTCCTCGGCGGAGGCGCCGGACCGCAGCGCCCGCGCCTCGTCCCCGACCCCGGTGAGGCGCGCGCCCTTGCGTGCGACGAGCCACTCCACCTGGACGCCGCCGTCCTTCACCTCGAGCCGAACCGCCTCGTCGGCCAGCCCCGTGACCGCCGCCGCGCCCGGTAGCTTGGCCAGGGCGGCCATGGCGGCCTTCGCCGCCGCCTCGTCGGACCGCTCGAGCACCGCGACGCGCCACCGCTTGTCGCCGAGCTTGTAGTACCCCACCGCGCCGCCGCCCGCGTCCTTCACGCCCTTCCATAGCTCCGCGGGCGCGTACCTCACGCCGATCGGGATCCGGTTCTCCGTGGGCAGAGCGGCGACCTCGGGGAGCGGCCGCGGCTCCCCCGGGAGCGACCTCGCGACGAGCTCGGCCAGCTCGGGCAGCACCTTCGCGCCAGCGGCCTCCACCTCGGCGGGCGCAGCCTTCGAGTCCGAGTACGTGATCTCCACGATGTGGCTCCCCCGCCAGACGTACGCGTTGCCGAGGCCCAGCGCCGCGGCGCCAGGCACCGCGAACGGCTTCGGCGACGCGGGGTCCGCTGGATCCCCGTCGCCCACCGTCCGCTTCGTGAACATGGCGAACGCCGAGGGCGCAGACTTGAACCGCGACAGGACCACGTCGATCGACTTGTCCGATCCGTCGGCCGCCACGTAGCGGGCGGCGACCACCCGATCCACGCCGAACCCCTCGTACACGGCGCACTCCCCGTCGAACAGGTCGCACATGCCCTCGAGCGGCAGCTTGGACTCCGCGCCCATCGCCTTGCCAGCGTCGTCGGGGTCCAAGCAGAAGGCGCCCACTTTCGCGGGGAAATGGGCCTTGGCGACGGGGTCGTCGATCGCGCTGCGCGAGCACCCGGCCGCGGAGGCCGTCTTCGCTGCGGGAGGCGGAGGTCCCCTCCTCTCGGCGGAGGCCTCTCCTTCGCCTCTCCGCTCACCGCAAGCAGCGAGCGAGACGAGAGCCAGTACGAGCGCCCGAGCAGACCGCCCCGATGTCGACATCGCCAAGCGACTTCACACGGCTCGCTAGGTGGATCAAAAGGAAAAGGGTGAGCGGACCGGGGTGGGTCCCGGAACGAGGCTCGGCGCAGCTAGGCGGCGCGATGGACCCGGTCGAGCCACCCGAAGCACCACCCGTCGAACCCTTTTTTTCCGCGCGCGGGCCTGATACCACTCCCGCACCCCGTGACGACCGAAGCGCCCCTCAAGAGGACTCCACTCCACGCGGAGCACGTCCGAGCCGGAGGCCGCATCGTCCCGTTCGCCGGCTACGAGCTCCCGGTCCAGTACAAGGGGCTGGTGGAGGAGCATAAGGCCGTGCGGACCGCGGCAGGCCTCTTCGACGTCTCCCACATGGGCGAGCTCTTGCTGAGAGGACCGCGCGCGCGCGCTGTCGTCGACAGCCTGATCACGAATGACGCGTCGAAGCTCCTCGACGGCCAGGCCCTCTACACGTGCGCCTGCAACGAGAGGGGCACGATCCTCGACGATCTGATCGTCTACCGCCGCGGACCCGAGTCCTGGCTGGTCGTCTGCAACGCCTCCAACCGCGAGAAGATCGTGGCGCATTTCAGCGCGCACGCGGCGGGGAAGTGTGAGCTGGAGGACGCGACCGACGAGGTCGCGCTCCTGGCGCTGCAGGGTCCGCGCGCGCTCGACATCGCGGCGAAGGTCGGCGGCGGCGCGCTGAGCGCGCTGGGCTCGTTCCGCTTCGCGGAGGCGACCCTCGCGGGCGTGAAGTGCACGGCCTCGCGCACCGGCTACACCGGGGAGGACGGGCTCGAGATCTTCTGCGGCCCGCACGACGCCCCTGCTCTCTGGAGAGGCCTGATGGAAGCCGGCGCCGACCACGGGCTCCAGCCCGCGGGGCTCGGCGCGCGCGACACGCTCCGCCTCGAGGCGCGCCTCTCGCTGTACGGCAACGATATCGACGAGACCACGAACCCGCTCGAGGCGGGCCTCGGGTGGGTCGTGAAGCTCGACAAGCCGGACTTCCTCGGCAAGGCCGCCCTGGTGGACATCAAGGCGGCCGGTCTCACCCGGCGCCTCGTCGGGTTCGAGGTGACCGGGCGGGGGATCGCGCGCCACGGCTATCCGCTCCACGAGAAGGGCACCGGGGGTGGAGCAGGCGCTGCCGTCGGGGTGTGCACCAGCGGGAGCCCTGGACCCACGGTGGGCAAGAACATCGGGCTCGGCTACCTGCCGACCGCCATGACGGCGGTGGGCACCGAGCTGGTCGTGGACTGCCGCGGAAGGTTCGCCGACGCGGTCGTGGTCAAGACGCCGTTCTACAAGCGCGCGTGAGGGAAGACATGGCCATCAACGTCAAGACGGATCGTCGGTATACCAAGGACCATGAGTGGGCGCGGGCCCACGGTGGCTCGGTCGAGGTAGGCATCACCGCCTACGCGGTCGACCAGCTCGGCGACATCACCCTGGTCAACCTGGACGTGAAGGAGGGTGACTCGGTCGAGGCAGGCAAGGCCTTCGGGACGATCGAGAGCGTCAAGACGCTGAGCGATCTCTTCGCCCCCGTCTCGGGGAAGATCGCGCGCATCAACAAGGATCTGGAGTCCAAGCCCGAGCTCGTCAACGAGGACTGCTACGCGGCGTGGATGGTGGCGATCGAGGCCGACGCGTCCACGGTCGACGGTCTGCTCGAGGCGAAGGCCTACGAGGAGCTCGTCGCCTCGCTCGACCACTGACCTGCATCGAGCGCACCGCGTGACGCGACGGCGCCGGCGGGCCGTGACTGCACGGCGTGAGCTCCGAGCTCGTCCACCCGCCTGAGGCGCAGCTCGCTCAGTCCGCTATCACGATGGGCGTGCCCTCGTGGACGAGGCGGCTGAGCTCCTCGATCTCCGGGTTGTCGAGCGCGATGCAGCCGAGCGTCCAGTCGGTCCGCTTGTGCTCGCCGTCCTTCTGGGTCGCCGCCCGGCCGTGGATGGCGATGCCGAAGCCGATGCCGGCATCGTGGGGGATCTCTCCTTTCGCCTTCAGCGCGGCGTGGCGCTTCACGTCCTCGTAGTTCGGGTAGCTCACGCCGACGAGGACGTGCCAGGGGCTGGTCGCCAGAGTCCCGGTGATCGTGTAGGTCCCTGTGGGGGTCACGCCGTCTCCTTCCCTGCGCTTCGGTCCCGCGCCGCCCCAGCCGAGCGCCACCGAGTAGGTGCGCACCACGACCCCGTCGGCCAAGAGGTGCATCGTCCGTGTGGACTTGGCCAACCGCACCTCGGAGATCTTCGCCGCGGGAGCGCGGGCGAGCCGCCCGTAGTCGCAGCGGTAGCCCTCGGGACACGCCGTCGCGGGAGGTGCGACCGGCGGACGGGCGACCGGGGGCGCGGCCGCGTCACCGCCCGCAAGCGCGAACGCCGGAGCGACCTCCCGAAGGACGATCGAGGCGCGCACGTCTCCTCCTACGTTGGAGCACCCCGTCACCAACGCGAGCACAGCGACCACCTGCAGCCAGCTCCTCATACGCGGAACGTCGTGCGGATCGGCGAGAGGGTGACAGCCTCGAACGTTTCCGCGCGTTGGCGCGACGAATGGCCCATGACAGAATGGGTGAAGTGACGATGGCGCCGCTCCTGTTGGTGGACGACAATGAGGAAATACTGGATTCCACAGCGGCGTATTTCCAGGCTCAAGGATTCAAGGTCATCACCTCGTCGACCCCGCTCGGGGTCACCGCGCTCATCACGCAACATCAGCCCGCAGTCCTCGTCCTCGACCTGATGATGCCTGCGCTGAGCGGCGACGCTCTGCTGAAGATGCTCAGGCGCACCTCGGAGACCAAGGGGCTCCCCACGGTGCTCTACTCCTCGGCGGAGGAGGAGCTCCTCTACCGCCTCTCGAAGAGCGTCCCCGGCGTGACCTATGTCCAGAAGTCCGACGGGCTCGACGCGCTGCTCCGGGCGGTCAAGCGCGCGTCGGGAGACGGATCTGAGCGCCGCGCCTGACCGCGCGTCGGCCAGCGGGGAGAGCCACCCGCCGCCGACGCGCGCGACACCGCGGCCGGCCCGGGGACTCGCCGCAGCGCTGATCGCGATCGTCGCGGCGGCGTGCGGGCTCGCGGCGTGGGCGCGCGTCGTGGCCAGCGACGTCGCCACCGCGACCACCCAGCTCACCGCGACGCGGATCCACATCGAGCAGGTCACCTCGCTGCGGCGAGACACGCGAAAGGCACACGTGGCGCTCCTGGAGGTGTGGCTCGCCTCGCCGACGGAGAAGCCCGCCCGCCGCGCCGCGGTGGAGCGCATGGTGGCGACCGTCGTCGAGGAGCACGAGGCGTTCCGTCAGCTGACGGAGACGGAGGCCGACGAGGGCCCCATCCGGGCGCGGCTGGCACAGGCGCAGTCCGAGTGGACCGAGCTCATGCGCGCGACGCTCCGCGAGCAGCGCGGCCCCGAGAAGCTGGAGGACCACCAGAGGGCGCTCGCCGCGGTGGATCGGGAGGCGGACGGAGTCCTGAAGCTGAACTCCAAGTCGGGGGAGGCCGTGGACGGCGCCATCTCGGCGTTGCGCGCACGCCAGGGCCGGATCGAGCAGGCCTTCCTCGGCGCGGTGTTCGCCGCGATCGGCGCGGCGATCTTGTGGCAGGCGCGGCGCCGCCACCACGCTCGGCTCCTCGAAGCGCAGCGCCGCGAGGAGGCCGCGGCGGTAAAGCTCCGCGGCCAGTTCTTCGCCTCGATGTCCCACGAGCTCAGGACTCCGCTCGTCGCGATCACCAACTTGACGAAGACGTTCGATCACGACGCCGACCCGACCGCGAGGAGAAAGGTGATCGGCCACATCGACCGCGAGGCCAAAGAGCTGCTCGTGATGATCAACAACATCCTCGATCTCGCCAAGCTCGAGTCGGATCACGTCGAGCTCCTGATCGAGGACGTGGCGATCCGAGACGTGCTGGAGCGCTGCGCCGAGCGGTGCCGGCCGCTGGTCGCGGAGAAGCCGGTGGAGCTCTCGGTGGAGGCGCCGAACTCGCTCCACGCGCGAGGCGACTTCGTCAAGCTGCAGCAGGTGTTCACCAACCTCCTCGCCAACGCGATCAAATTTACCGAGCGCGGGTCCGTGAAGGTCACGGCACGCTCCACGGAGCGCGGAGATATCGAGGTCGTCGTCGAGGACACGGGCATCGGCATCGAGCCCCAAGCCCTCGACTCGATCTGGAGCGCGTTCCGCCAGGCCGACTCGAGGATCTCGAAGAGCTTCGGCGGGACCGGGCTCGGGCTGGCCATCGTGAAGGGCGTCCTGGACCGGACGGGAGGCACGATTCACGTCGAGTCCACCGTCGGCAGAGGCACGAGGTTCGTCGTGACGCTCCCGCCAGCCGCGCCGCGGACGAGCCCTCCGCGACCCGCGAGCTAGAGGCCCGGGACGCCGAGCTCCGCGAGCGCCGCGCGGAGGCCTGGCGCGTCGGCCGCGATCTTCACGCGCGTCGGATCGATGTCCGACGGGAGCGCGGCGGCGGGCGAGAACCAGACGGCGCGCATCCCCGCGCCCACGGCGCCTCGCACGTCCGCGGCGAGCGAGTCTCCGACGTGCACGACGTCTTCGGTCGCGACGCCGAGCTGGCCGCTCAACCAGGTGAAGATCCGAGGGTCCGGCTTCTCGACGCCGAGCACGCCGGAGTCTGCGACCACTCGCAGCGTGCCTTGCCAGCCGAGCTCCTCGATGAGCTCCCGGAGGCGCCCTTCGGAGTTCGAGAGCACCCCGAGCGGCACGCCCGCGAGATCCAGGTCCTCGCAGAGCGCGAACATCCCCGGGATGGGCCTCCGCCAGAGGTTCCGCCGCGGCTGCTCGGACCACAGCCACTCGGCGAGATCGTCGACGCGTCCCTCGGGCGCCCCTGCGCCTCGGAGGAGGGCGCTCATGAGCTGCTTCCAGGGGTGGCCCGAGACGCCGCGCTGGACGAGCCGGTCGTAGACGGCCCACGCCTCGGGGAGCGCCGCGTCGATGGCGGCCTCCTCCGCCGTGACGCCTCGCTCGCGGAGGCGGGCGGAGAGCATCGCCGGGTCCAAGCTGGCGAGCGTCTGCCCGAAGTCGAACGAGACGGCGCGCACGTCGACGTCAGCGGCTCGCCGTCTCGGGCGCGCGACGCGTCGGATCGGTCGGCGAGAGCGGGTTCGGCCACCACTCGGTGAGCGACTGCCGGTAGATGGTGAGCCGGAGGAAATCGAGCCCGAGCACGGCCGACCCTCCGTAGGATTTCTCTGTCCCCGCGTGCCCGGAGAGCGCGAGCTGGAGTCCGAGAGGCGCCCCGACGACGACCTCGCCGATGAACCCGCCCCCCGGCAGGGCCGGGTCGAACACGCGGACGAAGCCGCCGAGGTCGACCGCGAGGCCGAAGTCCCCCACCTGGAAGCCGCGGGTGGCGCCGCGGAGGAAGAACATCATGTCGGTGCCCTCGGCCACGATGGGCGCCACCCGGAAGAAGCTCCCGACGATGTAGTCGTCCGCCGGGCTCGAGCCGATGCCGCCGTCGAACGCCATCGAGCCACGCACGCGCACCTCGCTCTCGTTCGTCGTGAGGAACGTCGTCCCGCCGCTGGCCGCCACCCAGGCGGTCACCTCCGCGTGCGCGGACGGAGCAGCGAGCAGGACGAGCGGGATCACCAGGAAGGGCGCGAGCCTCACGCGCTCCCGGCTATCACGCCTGGTCCCGCGCTCCTAGATCGAGTCGATCTTCTGGTGGACGAAGACGGCCGGCGCTCGGCGGCGCGCCCCCTTCGAGCCACCGCGCGGACGGTGCCCGCAGCGCGCGGCGGGCCGACCACGACCTCACGCGGCGCCCGCGGTGGCTAGCGCCCGCCGGAGGCCCGGTCGCGCGCTCACCCGCGGACCGACGAGAGGAGCCTCCGCTCCACGAGCGCGATCGCGCGCGCGTCGAACAAGATCGCGTTGTGTCCACGCCCTTCCAAGACCACCACCTCGCCGGACGGCAGCGCGTGGGCGACGGGGCTCGCGGTGACGCGATCGCCCCCTGCGATGATCGACAGGTGTGGGATGGGGCGCGACGGCTCCCGCAGGCGCACGGCGCGCAGGACGTCGCTCTCGGGCATGAGGTCTCGGGCGCTCTCGAGGGGCATGACGCCCGCGCCGCGAACCCCGCCGAACGGCGTAGCGAGGGCGATGGTGGACGCGACGCGCGGGTCCTCGCGCGTGACCGCGTAGTACCGGGCGACCACGCCGCCGAGGCTGTGTCCGACGAGGTGGATCGACACGTCCTCCGGCAGCCTGCCGAGCAGGTCGTCGAGGCGCCGCGCGATCTCCTCGGCACCAGGGCCCGGAGGGTACGAGAGGGCCGCCGTGTGCAGCCCTGGGTGCCGGTCGATGGCGAGGCGCATCGGCCGGAGGACGCCGGCGGTGGCGAAGAGACCGTGGAGAAACACGGCGACGTGGTCCCCGCTCGCTGGGTCCTTCGGGATCACGGGCGCCAGATCGCGCGGGAGCAGCAGCGCTTGTCGCGCGAAGGCGCCCGCCTCCCTCGCGGAGAGCGCGAACGCACGAAGCCAGCTCACTCGTCGTCCTCGACATCGAGCGGATCGCCCTCTTGGCCGAGCTCGAGCATCTCGAGGACGCTCCGCGCCTCCATCTGCGCCTCGAGCTCCGGCTTCGAAGAGAGGAACGCCTCGAGGTGGTGCTTCGCCTCGCGCCGCTCTCCCCTCGCCGCGTGCACCATGCCGACGACGAGGTGCGCCTCGCCGTCCTCTGGCGCCTGACGCAGCGCGGTGCGCGCCTCCGCCTCCGCGCCCACGAGATCCCCGAGGCGCCGCAGCGTCTGCGCGAGCGACGTCCGGGCGCCGAGGAAGGAGGGCGCCAAGAGCACCGCCGCCCTGAACGCGTCTCGGGCCGGCTCCAGCCGCCGCAGCTCCCAGAGGGTGCTCCCGAGGAGCTGGTAGGCGTAGGGGTTGTTGGCGTCGACGTCGAGGACACGCTTGAGCTCGACGAGCGCCGCCTCGAAATCCCGCTCGACGAGCAGCTCGGAGGCCTCGCTCACCGCGTCCCAGTGGCGCGCGTCCCGTTCGTCTTGGCTCATCGAGGGGTGCTTGTCGGCCATGCGAAGGGCGTGTCCTCCATCGAGCGATGGCTCCGAGCTCGGGACGGCACTCTAGCTCCGAAACGAGCGACGGCGGACAGGGAATCGCAGCCTCGGGTCCGGGGAATCGGGCTGGAACCCGCCCCGTCCACCGCCCGAGGTCGAGTCGGAGCGAGGCGGTCGCGGAGGGCGAGGGAGCCGCCTCGGCCGCGCACGCGAGGTCCCACGGGACGTCGTGTGCAGCCGACCGTCGACGACGCGGATCGTCGCCCCGACTCGACGCGCGAAGCGCTTCATTCGGGCTAGTCTGCTGGGGACCGGCGGAGAACGGTCCTCTTCCATGGCCGGCCTACGCGAGGAACCCCTCCTGACCGTCTTCCGCGTCGCGGTGGTGCTCGCCGCGCTCGGCGTGTTCCTGGTGCCCGCCGCGTGGGCGACCCCAGGCCTCTTCCCCGCCCCGCTCGACGACGTCTACATCTACTTCGACCACGCTCGCTCGACGGCCCGCGGGTGCTTCTCCTGCTGGACGATGGACGGGGGCTTCTCGTCCGGCGCGACGAGCCCTCCCTACTCCATGCTCCTGGCCGTGGGCTGGGCCGTCGGTTTCCGCGGCGCAGCCCTAGGCGCGTTCGCGGCGGCCTTCGCCGTGGTCGCGCTGGTCGACCTGCTCCGGTCGCTGCGGAGGATCACGCCCCGCCCGTTCGCGCTCGCGCTCCTCGGACCGCTCTCCGTCCTCGGCGTTCCGCTCCTCACGTGGTCGCTCGCCAGCGGCATGGAGACGGCCCTCGTCGCCGCCGCCCTCGGCCGCGCGCTCGTGGCCGCCTCGCGGACGTGGACTGCGCCGCCCGACCTCAGGGCGCGGGCGCAGGCGCGGGCCGGGGCGTGGCTCGCCCTCGTCGCGTGGTCGCGCCCAGAGTGCGCCCCGCTCAGCGCGTGCCTGGCGCTCGCCATCGCGCACGGCGCCGGATCGCTCGGCGTCCTGGGCTCGCTCGCGCGAGCGGCGGGCCCGACGGCGGGACTCCTCGGCCTCTGGGCGAGCATCCTCCGTCTGGAGACCGGAGACTGGGTCGCGAGCGGAGCGCTCCGAAAGGTGGTGACGTACGACCCGTACGCGACTCCGCTCGACATGGCGGGCGTGTTCCTCCGAAACCTCCTGCGCGTCACGACCGAGGGCGTGGAGATCGCGCTCGGCGGCACCGCGAGCGCCGGCGTCCTCCTGGGGCTCGGGCTCGCGGCGATCCTGACCCGCCGGACGCGCCGGCTGGGCCTGTCGCTCGCGGGAGGAGCCCTCGGCGCGCTCTTCCTCGTCTGCCTCAACGTGACCGCGCCGTTCCAGAACCTCCGCTACGTCGCGCCCACCCTGCTCTGTCTCCTGGTGCTCGGCGCGCTCGGTGTGTACGCCCTCTCGCTGCGCGGCCGGGCGCTCGGCGCGGCCGGGTGCGTCGCCCTCCTCGGCGTCACGGCCGCGTCGGCCCGAGCGCTCCCGAGGCAGGTGGACCACTTCACCCGCGCGTCGCGGAACATCGCCGAGCAGCAGGTCGAGGTCGGGCGCCGCCTCCGCGACCTCGGCGCACGGCGGGTCTTCCTCAGCGACGCGGGCGCCATCCCCTACGTCACGGACACGAGCGCCATCGACGGCCTCGGCCTCGGAGCGTTCGGCGGGCTCCCGTTCGCGAAGGCGAGCACGCACGGGGCGCCGGCCGTGTTGGAGCTCATCGAGCGCCTCGATCCGGCGGAGCGGCCCGACGTGCTCGCGATCTACGACAGCTGGTGGCCGGGCGTGGGAGCGCGCTTCGGGCACCGGCTGTTCTCCGTGTCCATCGCGGACAACGTCATCTGCGGCGCCGCCGAGAAGGTGGTCTACCGCGCGGATTGGTCCCTCCTGGAGCTTCGACCGCCGAAGGCCCACGACACCGTCGACGTGGCAGACCTCGTCGACGAGGCGGCTCACCACCTCACCTTCACGAGACCGCGCGGAGGCTACGTGGTCGACGCCGTCCTCCTCGACGAGGCCGGCCGATTGGCGTGGGACGCCGGTCGGGTCCTCGCGGCCGGCCAGCAGCTCACGTTCACCGCGATCCTCCCCGGGGGGCCGCGCGCCGTGGATCTCGTCGTGACGACCGACGAGGCGGCCGACGCCGCCGTTCGTCACGGAGCCGCCCACGCGCGCCTCGAACGCGAGCCGGCCGCGCCGGGGAGGTGGGTGCGCCTCCGCGCTCCGCTCCAGAAAGTGACGCAAGGTGACGAGCTGACCTTGAGCCCGGACACCGGCTCGCTCCGCGTCTTCGCGATTCACCTCGAGGGCCCGCGCGACCTTTGATCCGGACGCGGCGACGTGCGAAAAGGCGGCATGCCTCGTGTCGTCACGGCTGCGTGCGTGCTCGCTCTCTTCGCCTCCGGGTGCGGTGACAAGGACGCTGACCGCGCGAAGGCCGCCGCCGAGATCAACGCCGCGTGCGAGAAGCTCGTCAAGATGGACGAGGGCAGGTCGACGAAGGCCTCGGCGGCGGCGTCCGCTGCGCGCACCTCCCCGAGCGCGTCCGCTCCCCAGCGTGCCCCGGACTCCGAGAGCATCCTCGGCGACCTGCGGGAGATCGTGGACGGCCTCGGCGCAAGCGCGCCCGCGTCCGTGTCGGAGCAGACGCGGTGCGCCGCCGATCTCCACCTCTACCGCCACGCCAGCGAGAAGGGCTTCGCGTGCGTCAGCGCGTGCGCCAACGAAGGGGAGCTCACGCGGACGAGGGGCTGCGTGAAGGGGTGCGTGGCCGAGGACGAGGTGCTGGAGAAGGCGCGCCGCGCCGCGCGCGCCCAGCGCGAGCTCACCGGGCGGGGGTGGCTGGGATCGTCGTTCGCCCAGCCGACCACGCGCACGACCGGCCGCCTCGCCCACGAGGGCGGCGGCGACGTCACGCTGACGTTGGACCTGCCGGACGACCCGCAGGTGATCGCGCCGGGGCACTGGCGCATCGCCGGCACCGGCGCCACCGTCGCGCCTACGGTGCGGATCAGCCTGCAGAAGCCCTCGGGGGATCCGCGGGCGTCAGCCCTGCAAGGCGAGGACGGGCGCGCCCTCCGCGAGGCGAAGGAGCGGGAGGCGACGGAGAAGCACCGCTACATGCTGCTCCGGGTCGGGCCGAACCTCGCGATCTCGCGCGAGGGCGCCGCGTCCCAGCATCGAGATCACGTCCAGGTGGACATCGTCTGGGACGACGGGCCCGATCGCCTCGTCTGCACGGTGACCGCGAGCATGCTGGGCTTCGACGACGGCCTCGTCGACGCGGTGGTCGCCTGGGCGGACAAGCTCTGCGGCTCGGTCGCGCTGCAGGACTGAGACGCCGAGAGCCGCGCGCCGCCGCCCGCCCGCGCCGCCGCGACGCTCAAGGCGCGGGGACCCGCCCGACCGGATCGTCGGCGAGGGCGCGCAGGAACGCCGTCGACTGCGCGCGCGCTCCGGCGATGTCGAACACGACGAAGTGTCCGTCGTCATTCTCCGGCGCCCACTGCGCGAGGACACCGCTCGCGAGGCCGCCGGCGAGGTTGCCGCTGAGGCCCTCGGGGGCGATGGTCACCTCTTCGAGCCCGCCCCACGCCGCGTCTTCGGGGGCGTGGATGACGGGCGTCTGGATGGGGAGGCCCATGGCCATGGCGAGCGCCTCGCAGCCGCGGGGCGGCGCGTAGCTGTCGCCTTCCCCGGTGGGCCCTACACCCTCGGTCATGTACACGCTCTTGGGCGCACCGAAGATCGGCTCCTGGAAGATGAACCGCGCGTAGTTCGCCGGATCCACCGGATCGACGATGGTCTGCGCGAGCGTCATCGGCGGATAGAGGAGCGCAGCCTCCTCCTCCTCCTCCCCGATGAGCTGGAGGAAGATGAACTTCACGAGGAACGCGACGCTCGGCTCGGGCTGGGTCTTCTCGAGCAGGGTGATCTGGATCACCGCGCTCGCCCCGGAGAGGACCGCCCCGCGCGCGTCGTCGCTGCCGGCCAGGAAGAGCGGGCCGTTGAGGCTGCCCTGCGAGTGCCCGAAGAACATGACCTTCGTGGGGTCGAAGCGGACGTCCACGCCCGTCGCGCTCGTCGCCGCGGGCACGGCGAGCGCGCTCTCCGTGAACAGCCGCGCCCGCTGGATCTCGTCGAGGCCGCTCTGGCGGATGTTGGTCCGGGCCGCCTCGATGTTGTTGAAGTTGAAGAACAGGACGTTCAGCTCGGCCTGGGTGTCCGGCGCGCCCGGCCTAGTCCCGTGGAGGATCTGATCGACCCCCATCGTCGCGATGCACGCCTTGGCGAGCGCGGCTGCGGAGCCGTCGTAGACGAACGAGCGGTAGTCCCCGCCCGTCCCGTGCGCGTAGAGCACGATCGGGTAGCCGGCCTCGGGCATCGGGCACGTCGCCGCCTTCGGCACCGTCAGCGAGAAGCGCTGCTCGAAGGTGTCTTGCACCTGCGGGACACCCGCGTCGTCGAGGACGAACGCCCCGCCGTCTCCGAAGCTCTTGAACGGGAGCGTGCCGGCTTGGTAGTTCGGGGACGGCCCGTACGTTCCTCGGTACTCGTCGAACGACGTGGCCTCGGTGGCGAGCTCCCACGCGCCCGGGCTCGCGGTGGGCGCGGCGACCTGCGAGGGGAGCGCCGCGGCGGCGGCCATGAACTCCTCCGTGGGGTCGGTGGTCGTGAAGACGGAGAACTGGACGATCTTCTCGGGGTCTACGCCGGCGCCGGACACCTCGGCGACCTCGTCCGCCCAGTCGGCGGAGAGCGCTCGGATCTCCGTGGTCGAGGGGTCCTCCAGACCGAGGACCTGCCGAACCGTCGACGTCTGCCCGACATCCGAGCCGTCGGCCGCCTTGAGCGCGGTCGTCGCGACCACCGCGTACCGGTTCCGAAAGCGGAGCGGGAAGCCCGGCACCGGCATGAACGCGAGCGTGTTGGGCTGCCAGTACACACCCTCGACGTCCCGGAAGGTGACGTAGATCGGCACCCGCGCTCCCCGCTCGGGCGAGGACGGGTCCACGTCGATGAGCTGCACGGAGGCGGTCGCTCGCTGGGCCTGCGCCGGGTCGGGGAGCGACGCGGTATCGACGGGCCCCGTGAAGCGCATGAAGCCAGCCGCGACGGGGGAGAAGCCGTCGAGCTTGCCTTCCATGTAGTCGATGTACTCGGTGAGCAGAGGCACCGCGCGCGGGTTCGGGTACCCGCGGAGCCGCACCTTGCCCTCCTCGAGGCGCAGGTCGCTCGGGAACGGGTGATCGAAGTAGGTCGTCTCGCTCAGCGCATCGAGCGACGCGGGCACGACGAAGACCCCCTCCACGCTGGCCTGCTCCTCGCCACAGCCAAGCAAATTGGTGAGGAGGACCGGCGCTGCGGCCCACCAGGAACGACTCACACCCATGGGGCGGAGTCTATCGCACCCGGGCCGTGGAGCGAGCCCCGAGCATGCTTCGCGCCCCATTATCCGCGACTCTGGCCGTACCGCTCGAGCAGCCGATGGAGGAACTGCCGGGACACGCCCATCGCCTCGGCGGTGCGCGAGACGTTCCCTGCGTGCTCGCCGAGCTTGGCCTGGATGTACGCCCGCTCGAACTGGTCCACCATGACCTCGCGCGCCTCGCGGAGCGGTAGCCCGAGGAGGGCCGCCGCCTGCCCGGCGCCGTCATAGGGGCTCGGGCGCGCCGCGGTGACGGGCGACGGGACGCTCGCAGGGAACAGGACGAGCCTCGCCACGGTGTTGCGCAGCTCCCGCACGTTGCCGGGCCAGTCGTGGGAGCGGAGCAGCTCGGGCGCGTTCGGAGGAAGATCGGCCCACGTGCGCGGAGGGGTCGAGGACGCGAGGAAGTGCTCGACCAAGAGGGTGATGTCGTCGCGGCGGTCACGCAGCGGCGGGATCTGCGACTCGACGACCGCCAGCCGGTAGTAGAGGTCCTCCCGGAAGGCGCCCTCGGCCACGCGCGCCCGAAGATCGCGGTGCGTCGCCGCCACGATGCGAACGTCGACGTGCATCCACTCGGGCGCCCCGATCCGCCGCACTTGCCG
>CAZBJI010000149.1:0-19466 GCA_964492175.1 uncultured Polyangiaceae bacterium
CCGCGCGGGGGCCCGCCCTCGCGGCGGGCGCCCGCCTGGCGGCGAGCGGGGGGCTCGGCGACGCCGCGCTGCGCCTGCGCGGCGCGCTGCGGCTCGTGACCGACGCCCTGCTCGAGCGGTGCGGGCCGGGGTGGCTCGCCCCCGTGAGGCAGCTCGATTGGGTGCGCCAGGTCGGCTCCGGCGGCCCGGCGGTCTCGACCCAGCCGCTGGAGCGCGAGCAGATCGCGCGCCTCGAGCAGCTCGTCCGATCTCTCGGCGGGAGCGATGACCTCGGAGCGCTGCTTCGCCAGGTCCTCGACGCGCTCGTCGCCTGGACCGGGGTGGAGAGGGGCCTCCTGCTGCTGCGTACGGCCGAGGGAACGCTCGCCCCGCGTGCGGCCCGCAACCTCGCACAGAGAGATCTCGGCCCCGAGCAGCTCTCACTCTCGAGGACGCTCGCACAGAAGGCGCTCGACACGCGGGCCACGGTCGTCGCGGTCGACGCCGCCGGCGAGCTCCCTGACTTCCACCGGAGCGTCCACGCGCTCCGCCTGCGCAGCGTCCTCGCCGTGCCGCTCATCGCGCGCGGCGAGGCCCTCGGCGTCGTGTACCTGGACGATCGGGTCCGCCGCGGCGCGTTCGGCGACCGCGAGCTCTCCTGGGTGAGCACCCTCGCCGCCCTCGCGGCGGGCATGATCGCCGCCGCGATGAGCGAGCGTCGCGCCGGCAAGGCCGCACGCGGCTCGGAGCGGGCGCGGCGAGCCCTCGAGCGTGCGCTCGCCGAGGAGGAGGCGCGCGTCGTTCAGCTGGAGACCGAGCTCGGACGGGCCGGACGCGCGCGCGGGCTGCGCCCCGCGTTCGACGAGATCACCGGCCAGAGTCCCGCCCTCCTCCGAGCCCTGGCGATTGCAGACCGCGTGGCGGCGGCCGGCATCTCGGTGCTCTTGTCCGGCGACTCTGGCAGCGGAAAGGAGCTCTTCGCGCGGGCGATCCACGAGGCGAGCGCGCGCCGGATGGGCCCCTTCGTCTCGGAAAACTGCAGCGCCATCCCCGAGACGCTGCTCGAGTCTACCCTCTTCGGCCACGTCCGGGGCGCCTTCACGGGTGCGGACAGGACGCGGGTAGGCCTGTTCGAGGCGGCCGACCAAGGGACGCTCTTCCTCGACGAGGTGGGGGAGATGAGCCTCGGCATGCAGGCCAAGCTGCTCCGGATCCTCGAGGAGGGCGTGGTTCGCCCCCTCGGGACCGAGCGCACGCGGAAGGTGGACGTCCGCCTCATCGCCGCGACCCATCGGGATCTCGACGCCCTCGTCGCGTCCGGTCAGTTCCGCGAGGATCTCTTCTACAGGATGAGCGTGGTCACGCTGAAGGTCCCGGCCCTCCGCGAGCGGCCCGACGACGTCCCGCTGCTCGTCGAACGGTTCGTGGCGAAGCACGCCACGGACCGGCGCGTGACGGTCACGCCAGCCGCCCTGCGCAGGCTGACCGAGCACGGATGGCCGGGGAACGTGCGCCAGCTGGAGAACGAGATCCGCCGCGCCCTCGTGATGGCGGACGACGTGATCGATCTCGAGCACCTGTCGCCGGAGGTCGCGAGCCGGGCGCGCGCGGCGCCCGCGGAGCTCGGGCTGAACGTGCGGCAGCGAGTCGATCACCTCGAGGCGGAGCTCGTCCGTGAGGCCCTCGACCGCACCGGCGGCAACCAGACGCGCGCGGCCAAGCTGCTCGGCTTGAGCCGGTTCGGCCTCCAGAAGATGATGAAGCGCCTGGTCATCTCCGCGAGCTAGTCCCGTGGGCCGCCCCACCTTCGCCTCGCTCGCCGCTGCGAGGCCCGCCCCCTCCTCCCGCAGCGCGATGCGCGCCCGTCAGGGCCGAGCGGAGGCCGGCGCCGCCGCCATCAGCGGCCCGATGCGCGCCTGCAGCTTCGCGAGCCCGTCGTCATCGCTCTCGAAGACGCCCACGACGTGCATCCGCTGGTCGACGAGCACGAACTTCTCCGCGTGGTCGATGGACCCGCCGCCCGCGCGACGGACGGCCATCTTGAACCCGTGAAGCACCGTCTCTTCCACGTGCTTGGGCTCTCCGGTCAGGAACCGCCACCGGTCCGGATCCGCGCCGTACTTCGCGCCGTACGCCGCGAGCTTCTCGGGCGAGTCGTTCTCCGGATCCACGGTGATGGACACGAACAGCACGTCGCGGTGGCCTTCCAGCCGCTTCGCGAGGAGGGCCATGCGCTCCGTGAGGCGCGGGCAGATGGTGGGGCACGAGGTGAAGATGAAGTCGACCACGAGCACGCGCCCGAGCAGATCTCGGCGCGTGGTCGGGGTCCCTCGCTGGTCGACGAGCGAGAACTCGGGCAGCGAGAAGTCGATGTCGACGGGCGAGGCCGACACGTTGATGGCCCGCTCGGACGCCGGGCCGCGACCGCCGCCGTCGCAGGACGCGCCGAGCAGGGCGCAGCCCAGTGCGAGCGCGGCCGAGGCGAGGCGCGCGTTCACCGGCTCAGCCGGCGCCGCCCACGGTGAGCGCAGCGAAGATGCCGGTGAGGTACAGCATCGAAGTGTAGAAGAGCGCCCGCGCCCATGCCTTGCCCGCGCTCTGGCGCAGCCCCCAGGCGCCGACGCCGAAGAAGGCGAGCCCGAGGACCAGCGCGGCCACGAAGTACGCGTCGCCGCCGATGCCATAGGGGACCAGGAGCAGGCTCGCGAGGACGAGCGCGACGAGGTACCGCACCACGTGATGCCGCGTCAGCCGCTCCCCGTGGACCACGGGGAAGACCCGCATTCCGGCCTTCGCATAGTCGGCCTGACGGAAGGTCGCGATCGCGAGGAAGTGCGGCACCTGCCAAAGGAACAGAATGGCGAACAGCACCAGGCCGGGCCCGTCGATCGTGCCGCGCGCGGCGGACCAACCGAGGAGCGGAGGGATGGCGCCTGGGACGGCGCCGACGAGCAGCGCGGATGGGGACCGACGCTTGAGGGGTGTGTACGCGCCGACGTAGGAGGCGAGCGCGATCGCCGCGAGCAGCGCGGTCAGCGCGTTGACCCCGAACGTGATCCACGGGATGGAGATCGCGGAGCAGAAGACGCCGAGTGCGAGCGCGACCTCTGGCGCGAGGCGGCCAGCCGGGAGCGGTCGGCGCCGCGTCCGCTCCATGAGGCCATCGGCGTCGCGCTCGATGTACATGTTCAGCGCGTTCGCGCCGGCGACCACGAGCGCGGTCCCGCCGAGGAGGGGGAGCAGGACGTCCGCCCGCACCTGCACACCGAACGCGCCGCACGCCAGCCAGTAGCCACCGAACGTGGTGAAGGCGACCATGCTCGTGATGCGGGGCTTCGTGAGCGTGATCAGATCACGAGCGACCGACCAGACCGAGCGGCCCGTTCCGGCGCGGCTCGCCGCCCTCGCCTCCGCGGGCGCCCCATCCATCAGGGCGTCGGTGCGCGAGGGCGACAGTTCGCGGGCGTTCTCCAGCATGATGAAGCGGCTCGATGGGTGTAGGGACGCCAACCGTCCGAGGCAAGCGACTCGTAGCTCAAGAGGACCGCTGCGGCAAGGAGACCTCGGCGCGGCGAAGCGCCGCGAACACGCCCCGAGGATCGTCGGCGTACACGGCCATCGCGAGCGCTCCGGCCGCGAGCGCGAGCCCGAGCACGGGGATGTCCGCGGCGTCGCCTGCGAGGACGGAGAGGGCGATGGCGGCGCGCAGAGCGCCGGGAACGCGCGTGGAGGCGAGCGCGGCGACGGCGACGACCGGCCCGAGCAGCGCGAGCAGCCCGGGGACGATCTCGGGCAGGAGCGGCGGCGGGCGAGTCGACAGCGCCTGGACGGCGCGGCGCGCGACGACGACCACCACCGCGTCGAGGTCGTCCGGCGCCTGGGTGGTCCGCCACACGAGCAGCACGACCAGGGCCGCGATCACCACGAACATCACCCGAGCCCCGGCGCGCGCCCTCCGCGCGAGGAACGTCGCCGCCACCGCCACCGACCCGAGCGCCAACGCAAGCGAAGCGGTCGCGAGGATCCTCGCGAACGCGTACGCGCCGGTGATCGAGGCTTGGTCCACCGCCGCCTCCGCCGCGAGCTCCGCCACGACCGCGCCGATGCCCCGTGTGAGGGAGGCGACCCCGGCGAGCACGGCCGTCAGCGCGACGAAGCCGACCTCCACGCGCCGCAGCGCGGAGAGCCCGAGGATGATCGCCAGGAGGCAGCAGGTGGTGGTCGTGGCCGCGATGACGAGGGTCGGCGCCCTGGGGATGACCATGGACCCGAGGGCGCCGAAGAACGAGAGCCCGACCAAGAACACGCTCGCGAGCCGCAGCAGCAGCGGCACGCGCGCACGAACGAGCTGCACCGTCAGCCCCACCATGACCGAGAGCAGCGCGACGGCCGAGAACTGCGCGGCGACGCCGAGGGCCGAGTCGGCCGAGTCGATCGCGTCGCTGATGCCGACCACCGCGCCACGCACGCCCGGCAGCAGAGCGCGCGAGAACAGCGTGGCGCCGATGACGATCGGCGCCAGGACGCGCACCGTGCTGAGGGGGCTCATCGGCCCGCGCCCCCGGGACGGGATGTCCTCGGACACCGGCGGAGCCTCCTCGCGGGGGGCGCGTTCTGCTTCCGATCGCGTCAACGACTACTTCCGTCGCAGCGGGACGAGCGGGCCGGACGGCTGCGTCGCCTCGTCGCCGGGCTTCTGTGTGCCCTTCTTCTTCAGCTTGCGCTGCGTGTTCGCCTTCGGGGCCTTGGTTCCCTCCGGCACGAGGAACGGGTGTGAGTTCCTCGTGGAGCAGGCGTCGACCAGGTTTCGATGGAACTCCCAGTGCAAGTAGACGAAACCGTTCTTCGACACGATGACGTCGGGGGCCTTGCCGAAGGGGCCTGCGCGCTCCACGGCGTCGAGCGCCGCGCCATCGAAGACCGTGCTGCCGCTGTTCTTGACGATGCCTCGGCGGAGGACCTTGCCATCGTTGGGGGTCAGGATGATCTCGACGTGCGCCACCATGGTCGTGTCCTTGAGCGCGTGCCCGGGCGGCAGCCGCTCCAGGCTGTCGAGGAACTCGTCGGCGAAGATCGGGTGGATGCGGTTGTGGATGTCGTGGAGATACTTCGCGAACGGGGACTGCGCGGCGTTCAGCGCGGTCTGGTTGCCGAGCTTCACCGCGGGATCGTAGTTCTCGATGTCGGGTAGGAAGCGCGCGAACTTGTTGGTGTCGAACCGTCCGCGGTGCTGCGCGCGGATGGCCTGACCGGTGGCCTCCCGCTCCTTGCGGAGCTGCGTGTCGCCGACGGCCTGCTCGAACAGATTCCAAGGGAGGTTCGGGTTGCCGCCGGAGGTGCCCGGCATGCCGAGCCCGAAGAGCGAGGGCGCGAACGGGAGGGTGCCGGGCCGCGTGATCGTCGGCTTGCCGGAGGCGCTGCCGCTCGTCCCGTGCCCTCCGGGCGCCGACGGGTTCATCGTCCAGCCGCCGCCGCTCGCCTCGTGAACCTCCGGCGATGCGGGCCCAGCTCCGCCCGGAAGACCAGGGATCGCCGGAGAGGGCGCCGCGGCGTTCGCGGCCCCACCCTTGGCGCTCGGCGGCCCGCCGGCGCCGCCGCTCCGCAGCGCGTCGGCCTTCGGCGGAGCGGGCGGCTTCTCGTGCGAGTGGTCCGTGTTCGTCGGGGATGCCTCGCCCGGCGCGCGGCTGGGATCACCCGGGCGCTCGACCACCTGCCCGGTCTTGCTCTCCACCGCGTTCCCTTCCTGGTCGGCGGGTCCGCGCTGGTTCGAGCCGGGCGTCGGCTCCTCCGCCTTGTGATCCTGAGAGCGGATGCGCGACTGCGTCTCGTCGTCGACGCGGTTCGCATGCTCGGCGAGACGCTGGGCGTCGTCGTTCTTCTGGTTCTTGTCTTTCGTGACTTGATCGATGGAAATCCGCTTGTCTTTCAGGATCTGCGCGACGACGGGCTTCTCCTTCGACGCCTCCTCCTTCGGCGGCTCCACCTTCGGCGGCTCCACCTCCGGCTCCGGCACCCGCCTCGCCTCGGCCTCGGCGGCCTTCTTCGCGTCGTCCGCGGCGACCGGAGGCGGGGGCAGCTGCCGCTTCTCCGGCTCCGGCTCCGGCTCCGGCTCTTTGGGGCGCAAGATGAGGCTGGCGACCCACGCCTTCCAGGGATCCAGCTCGACGGCCTCCTCGACCTCCTGCGCAGGCTCCTCTTCCGCCGTCAGCAGGCGGAGCGTGAACGCGATCAGCGACTCGTCCTCCCCGGGGCCCTCCGGCGGGGGCTCGACGGAGCCGCCGTCTCCACCCGCGTCGAGCTCCACCACGCTCAGCCCGCGGCGAACGTCCCACACCATCTCCCGGATCTTGGCGCGCTCCGCGGCGCGCTGCTCCTCGACGATGGTCACGCCGACCACACCGCTGCCGCCCAGCAGATGGATGACCAGGCCGGCGCAGACCCAAAGGAGCAGGGGGACGTGGAGCTCGCGCGTCATCGGTTGGTGGGATCCGCGCCGGGCCGGCGACCCGGTGTCTCCGAGCCCGAACGTCACGCTACCACCCGGTCGCATGTGCAGCAACGCGTCCCAGCCCCCAACGCCGCAGCGCGCGCCCGATCACTTGCTCGGCGTCAGGATCTTCACGGGCGCGCCTTGCGTGATGGCGTCCCAGGCGTCCGCGATTTCGCTCGCGGTCCACGGTTCCGACCCCTCCTTGAACTTGCCCGGGGTCTGGATCACCCTGAAGGCGTACATCTGCGACCCCGACACCGCGAGGACGAAGCCGGACCGATCCTCGGCGAGCGGGCTCGCGAGGAAGAGCGCGGCCGGCGCGACGTGCTCGGGCGTGACCCCCTTCAAGGTCTGAAACATGGGGAGGTCCTCCGTCATGCGGGTCTTGGCGATGGGCGCGAGGGCGTTCACGTAGATGCGGTGCTTCTGGAGCTCGATGGCGGCTGTCCGCGTGAGGCCGTACACGCCGGCCTTGGCGGCGGCGTAGTTCGCTTGCCCGAAGTTGCCCATGAGCCCCGAGACGCTGGTCGTGTTCACGATCCGACCGCCGTCCCCCTGCGCGAGCATCTGCTTCGCGGCGGCCTGCGTGCCGAGGAACGTGCCGGTGAGGTGGACGTCCAAGACCGCCCGCCACGCCTCGAGGTCGAGCTTGAGGAGCGTCTTGTCCCGCAAGATCCCCGCGTTGTTCACCCAAACGTCGACACGTCCGTACGCCTCGAGGGCGCGGGCCACGATCGCGGCCACGCCCTCCGGGGTGTGGACCGGGTCGGTGGTGGCGACGGCGTCCCCGCCCGCGGCCCGGATCTCCTCGACGACCGCGTCGGCGAGCGGGGCGCCGGCGCCCGACCCGTCCCGCGCCACGCCGACGTCGTTCACGACCACGCGCGCCCCCTCACGGGCGAAGAGCAGCGCCTCGGCGCGGCCGATGCCGCCCCCCGAGCCGGTGATGACCGCGACCTTGCCCTCGAGGAGCCCTCGTCCTTCGCTCATCGCTCAGTGGATCCGCTGGCCGGCCTTGGCGCCAGAGTCCGGAGAGAGGAGGAACGCCTCGCCGTCGGCGCCCGCGGCCAGCACCATGCCCTCGCTGAGCCCGAACTTCATCTGTCGCGGCGCGAGGTTCGCGCAGACGACGACGAGCCGCCCGACCAAGTCCTCCGGCTTGTAATAGGCCTTGATGCCGGCGAACACGGTGCGCCGGGCGTCTCCGCCGAGCGAGACCGTGAGCTTCAGGAGCTTCTTCGCCTCGGGCACCGCCTCCGCTGCGACGATGCGGGCGACCCGCAGATCGACCTTCGTGAAGTCGTCGATCGAGCACGGTTGCGCGAGCGGCTCCTTCGCGAGCGCTTCCCCCGAGTCCTCCGAGGCCGCCTGGGTGACGGAGGGCGGCGCGGCCGCCACCGGGTCCGCGGGCTTGCTGTCTGCGATCATGCGGTCCACCTTCTCTCTCTCCACGCGCTTCATCAGGTGCTGGTACGCGCCGACCGGCGTGCCCGTGAGCGGCGCCCTCGCGTCCTCGAAGCGCGTCATCGAGCACCCGAGGAGGGCGGCCGTGTCGGTCGCGAGCTTCGGGAGGATCGGCGCGAGGTACAGCGCGAGCTGACGAAAGAGGTTCAGCGCGATCGAGCACGCCGCCTGCACCTCCTGCTCCTTGCCCGGTTGCTTCGCGAGCGCCCACGGCTCGGCGCGGTCGACGAACTCGTTCGCGCGGTCCGCGAGGGCCATGACGAGCCTGGTGACACGCGCGAAATCCCACGCCTCGTAGGCGGCCGTCACCTCGTCGAGCGCGCGCGCGCCCTCGGCGAAGAGCCCGCCGTCGTCCGGGTACACGTCGGAGAACCCCGACTTGGCGAGGAACCGCGACGAGCGGCTCGCCAAGTTGACGACCTTGTTCACGAGCTCTCCGTTCACGCGGGAGACCAGCTCGTCCAGGCTGAGGTCGATGTCGTCCACCTTCGGACCGAGCTTGCTCGCGTAGTAGTAGCGGAGGTACGCCGGGTCGAGGTGCTCCAGGTAGGTGGACGCCAGGACGAACGTGCCCTTGCTCTTGGACATCTTCTCTCCGTCCACCGTGAGGAACCCGTGCACCTGGACCCGATGCGGCAAAGAGAAGCCGCCGATCTTGAGCATGACGGGCCAGAACAGGGTGTGGAACTTGACGATGTCCTTGCCGATGACGTGGACGATGTCCGTCCCGTCGGACCGCCACCAGTCGTCGAAGCGCGCGCCGGTCGCGTTGCACCACTGCTTCGCTGCGGCCAGGTAGCCGATGGGCGCGTCGAACCAGACGTAGAAGTAGTGCCCGGGCGCGTCCGGGATCTCGAACCCGAAGTACGGCGCCGGCCGCGAGACGTCCCAGTCGTGGAAGGGCTGGCCGAGGAAGAAGCCGGCCAAGTAGTTCGCGATCTCCCGAGGCATGCGGCCCTCGGCCTGCGTCCACTCGGTGAGCCACGCGCGCTCGGGCTCGATGGAGACGAGGTGGTGCTCGGCCTCGCCAAACTCGGGCGTGACCCCGGAGAGCGTGCTCTTCGGATCCTTCAGCTCGGTGGCGTCGTACGTGGACCCGCACTTGTCGCAGTTGTCCCCATATTGGTCCTTGGACGCGCAGACCGGACATGCGCCCTTGACGAAGCGGTCGGCGAGGAAGATCTTCTCCACCGGATCGAAGAGCTGTCGCACCTTGGCGGTGCGCACCATGCCGCGCTCGCGGAAGGCGGCCCAGATGTGCTGCGCGAAGGCGCGGTTCTCGTCGGAGTGCGTACTGCCGTAGTGATCGAAGCGGATCTGGAAGGCGGCGAAGTCCCGCTGGTGGGCGGCGCTCATCTCCCCGATGAACTCCACCTCGGACCGGCCCTCCTGCCGGGCCCGCATCATGACGGCGGTGCCGTGCGTGTCGTCGGCGCAGAGGTAGATCGCCTCGCGGCCGCGCATCCGCCACGCGCGGGTCCAGATGTCCGTCTGCGTGTACTCCACGAGGTGCCCCAGGTGGATGTGCCCGTTCGCGTACGGGAGCGCGGCGGTGACCAGGAGGCGCTTCATGATTTCGCTCGCGTCTTGCCTGAGTCCGGGCCCGTGCGCAACGGGCTACTTGGTGGAGGAACGCGCGGGGTCCCACAGGATCGGAGGCCGCTGCCCGTTCTTCGAGGAACGGCGGTTGGAGGAGAGCCCAGGCCCTCTTCGTGAGAGACTGTCGAGGCCGGATGACCCTGACCGCCACGGTCCATCACCTCCAGGTGAACCTGTCGGACGTCGACCGCGGGGTCTACGAGGCGCTCGATCTGCGCGTGGCGCGACACCCGTCGGAGACCATGCGGTACCTGCTCACGCGGCTCTTCGCCTACTGCCTCTCGTTCGAGGAGGGGATCGGCTTCAGCAAGGGTGGCCTCTCCACGACCGACGAGCCTCCCGTGAGCGTCCGCGACCGCACCGGAGTGCTCCTCGCGTGGATCGATGTCGGATCTCCCTCCGCCGAGCGGCTCCACAAGGCCTCGAAGGCCGCCCGGCGGGTGTCGCTGTTCACGAGCGCCGACCTCCGCCTGCTGCGGCGAGAGGCGAGCTCCCGGCCGATCCACAAGCTGGAGTCCATCGAGGTCTGGCACCTGGAGCAACGCCAGCTCGACGAGCTCGAGCCCAAGGTCACGCGGAGCGCGACGCTCGACGTGCTGCGGTCCGACGAGCGGCTCTACGTCACCGTCGGCGGGGCGACGGTCGAGGGGCCCCTCGTGCGCTGCTCGCTCGTCGCCTCCGGCTGACCCTCCGGGTCTCAGCAGCCGGGGAAGCAGAGGGAGTCGACGGCGCCGACGCAGACGTCGTCCCACGCGGTGTTGCAGCAGTACGGGTCCGCGTCGCAGATGGCGGAGACGCACCCGCTGCAGGCCGCGCTCATCGCGTTGCCCTGGATGCACTCGTCGTGACAGCCGGCCGGGCCGCCACCGCCGCCACCGCCGCCGCCACCGCCGCCCCCGCCGCAGCCGCCGCTGCAGATCTGGTCGGCCTCCGAGACGCAGAGCGAGTCCCACTCGGTGTTGCAGCAGTAGGGGTCGAAGGCGCACACGTCAGCTTCGCAAGCGCCGCAGCTCGCGTTCAGCGGCCCGCCGATGTCGCACGCTGCGTGGGAGCAGGTGCCGCCGCCGCCACCGCCGCCACCGCCCTCGCCGACGCCGCACTCGTAGATGAGCCCCGGGCAGGGTGCGCAGATGCCGTAGCTGCCCGCGACCGGCTGGCAGAACATGTTGATCTCGTGGTCGTTGGGCCCAAAGACCAGGTCGAGCAGGAGCGCCGCCGCGAGGCTCCCGAGGGGGCCGAAGGCCTGACCAGCGACCTGGTCGATCGGGATGTCCTGACAGTCCGAGTCGACCTGGCAAGGGACGCAGACGCCGCAGCTCACGTCGCCGAGGCTCACGTCCGCGCAGACGCCCATCGGGTACTCGATGTTCGCGTCGCCGATCTGGTCGAAGCCGGTGAGGTTGCGCAACATCTCGCCGACGTTGATGGTCACGCCGACACCGGCGCAGTCCCCGTCGTTCGAGCAGGTGTTGGTGATCTGGCTGAAGGGCTCGGGAAGAACGAGGGCGCCCTGGCCCAGGTCGGAGCAACCGTTCGCCGCCGGCCCGCAGTCGCCCGTGCTGGAGCCGATCGGCTTGTGGCACGTGTTCGCGTTCCCGCCGCAGCCGCCGCAGTCGGTGTCCGACGTGCACGTGCCCGAGCCGTCGCTCCCGCATCGCGGGATGCACACGCCCTGCGGGGTGCACGTGTCTCCGTTCGGGCACGGGACGGTCGCGGAGCACTCGGCGCACTTGTGACCGTTGCAGGCGTGCGCCTCGTTCCCCGGGCCGCCGCACGAGCCACAGTCCGCGTCGGCGTTGCACGTGGACGGGCAGTTGGCCTCGCACGAGTTGTTCACGCACTGATCGGTGGACTGGCAGGCGCTCGTGTCCGAGGCGGTGCACGCGACGCACCGCCCGGTCGAGGGCTCGCAGATCTGGTGCATCGGGTCGCACGCGAGGCAGTCGTCGTTGGAGCCGCACGAGATGACCGGCACGCCGTGGTCGTCGACCTCGCACGTCAACCCTTCGGGGGCGCAGTTGCCCCAGCTCGTGCAGACCTCACCCTCGGGGCACCCGTTGCCCGTGTTCGAGTCGCACGCGACGCACCGGCTCTCCTCGACCAGGCAGGTGTTGCGCCCGTTGGAGCAGCCGCCGCAGTGGTCGTCCTCGGAGCAGTTGTGCAGGATGCAGATCGAGCTCTCCGACTCCGTGTCCGTGGCGTCGGGCCCTTCGACGGCGATCGGATCGCTGGTCGCGCAGCCGAGGGCGAGGAGCGCCGGGAGCACCAGAGCAGAGAGGCGGGTCAGCATGGTGTCCCCCGCCTTGCAGCGATGATGCCAATGTAGGCATTTCACCTCATGCTAGTATTTTCAAACACTTATACTATCTGGCGGGTCTCGAATGGGGTGCGGGCCGTGGTGTAGGAACGATCCATGGCCCACGCCTACCCACCCGCACGTCGCCTCCCCAGGCGGGGCCGGCTGACGTCCAGCGTGGGAGCAGCCAGGTGGGTTGCGCCCAATTCTTTCCCCGGTCGCGCAGCGCTTGGTACCCCGATCGGATGCTGCTCCCTTCGCGGATCGAGCTCTGGGCGCTCGGAGACATCCTCGGGCGCCTGCTGCGTGCGGGCGTGAGCGGCACGCTCTCTCTGCTCGAGAGCGAAGGCCCGCGCGCGGGCACTGCCCACCACGTCGAGCTCGTCGAGGGCGCGCCCGCCGCGGTGCTCTCGGACGGACCGCGGCTCGGCGAGCTGCTCGCCGCGACGGGCGCGGTGCGACCGCGCGACGTCGAACGCGCCGTCGGGATCCAGCGGGGGGGCGACGACCGCATGCTCGGCGAGCTGCTGCTCGACGTCACGAGCGCGCCGCCCGCGGTGCTCGAGAGCCTCCGCGCACAGACGCGAGCCCGCATCGAGCAGCTGTTCTCCCTCGGCCGAGCGCAGGTCACGTTCCGCGCCACCACGCTCGGGGACCGTGAGCTCACCGCGCTCCGACGCGCCGGGCGCGGCGCGCGCCCCCTCGAACCTCGCGAGTACCTCCACGGCAGGCCGCGGGCCCGGGCCGGGGACACGAGCGCGCGGGCGGCGCGGGCGGCCGACCTCTCCCTCCTGGGGCTCGGCCCGTCGGCGAGGCAGGAGGAGATCCGGCAGGCGTTCCGGCGGCTCGTCCACGTGCACCACCCCGACTTCGCGCGCGAAGAGAGCGAACGAGCGGAGCGGACGGCGACGGTGGCGCGGCTGGCCGGCGCGTACCACCGCCTGACCGCGAGCCGCTAGTCCCGTGGAAGGAGCTTCATGAAGAGGTCGCGCCGTGGAGCCGGAGGCTGCTCGGGAGCGCCGCGGCGACGGGCTGGCGTCACCCGGCGTTCCGTGTAGCTCGCTTACTCGGCGGGCCCGGCGGCCGGCAGGCCCTCGCCCGTGCGGCTCCGCGGCCTGGGCCGGCCGCGCATGCGCAGCATGGGCCGCTCGACGAGGTAGTAGGAGGCGAGCGCTGCGGCGAACGTGCAGAGCACATTCGTGGGGAAGCTCGTCCACCAGCGCTCGGTCTGCCGGTCGAGGAAGAGCTGCTGCCAGAGGTAGAGCGAGTAGCTGAGCACGCCGACGAACGCGACCGCCCTGTGGTTCAGGAACCTGCCCGAGAGGCCGTCCGAGAAGCGGATGCTTCGGTCGATGATGATCGCGACGCCAATGTGGATGAAGGTCTGTCCGAACAGCCACCGCACGCGGTAGTAGGGCTGCGCGTTCATGGCGAAGACGGCCACGGGCAGCAGCCAGAACCACGGAGAGCGGAGGAAGCTCAGGTAGGCGGGGGAGGCGCCCAGGCGGTCTCGCGCCCCCGCCAAGAGGCAACCGGCGGCGATCGCGTCCGCCACCGTCGGGAACGCCTCGCCGATGACCGGGTGCAGCTCCGGGAGGAAATGGAACCAGGCCATACGCAGCGCGGGCGCGAGGAGCAGCACCGCGAGCGCGGCGCGCAGGCCCCCCACCCGACCGAGGAGCGCCAGGGTCGCGGGCCAGATCAGATAGAACTGCTCCTCCACGGAGAGCGACCAGATGTGACCGACGTGCCAGCTCTTCTCGGGGACGAAGTTGACGGTGTAGGTCGCCGCGTACGCGAGATCCTTCGGCGGAACCGCGAGGAGGCCCAGCGCGGAGCTCGCCGCGAGCACCCCCAGGTAGGCGTAGAACGCCGGGAAGATGCGGAAGCACCGGCGCACGTAGAAGCCCTTGATGTCGATGCGCTGCGCGCGCGAGAGCTCCTTGAAGAGCAGCGTCGTGATGAGGTAGCCCGAGATCACGAAGAAGACGCCTACGCCGAGGTGGGCGTAGTCGCCGAGCGGGAGATCCACGTCGGGCGCGCCGTGCGTCCCGCACGTGTGGCCTGCCAGGACGAGGAGGATGGAGACGGCGCGCAGGCCGTCCAGCGAGGGGATCCGTTTCGCGTCCGTCGACAACCGGGCGAACGATAGGCGGCCCCGCCCGCGAGGTCCACCTCTCCCCATGCGCGTGGCCGCCGCCCGGTCTCAGCGCTCGTCCGCCCGGGGCGCCCGCCTCAGGTTCCGGGCGAGCACCTCCGTCACGACGTACGCCGCGACCTGCGAAGGGAGCGTCCCGGTCCCGAAGCCGGCGTCGAAGCCGAGCGCCCGCGCGAGCTTGTTGTCGATGCGCGGGCCCCCGAGGAGCAGCAGGAACTGATCCCGCAGGCCCGCGCCCTGGAGCATCTCCACGAGGGCGCGGGCGTTGTCTTTGTGGCAATCGCGCTGGGTGATGACCTGGGAGACGAGGATGGCGTCGGCGCCCAGGGCGCGCGCCCGCGCGACGAGCTCCTCGTTCTCGACCTGCGCGCCGAGGTTGTGCGCGTCGAAACACTTGTAGCTCTCGAGGCCCTTGTCGCCGCGGAAGCCCTTGTAGTTGATGACGGCGTCGATGCCGACCGTGTGCGCGTCGCTGCCGGTGCAGGCGCCGACCACCACGATCTTCCGCGCCAGGTCCGCCGCCGCCTCCTCGATCTCGTGGCGATCCATCTCGCGGGCGCCGAGCTCCTCCACGTGGATGGCCGCGGCGTCGACCGAGTGCACCGAGTGCCCGTAGACCACGAAGTAGGTGTGGTCGGGCGACGCCTGCTCCATCGCCACGACGAGGGGCCCCTTCAGACCGTGCGCCTCCGCGAAGCGCTTGGCCGCCTCCCTCGCGCGGTCCCCCGGGAGGATCGTGAGGGTGAAGGACATCTGGACCATCCCGTCGCCCTCGCGATCTCCGTAGGCCCGGAGGAGGCGCGGCGCGGTCACGCCTCCACCTTCCCTTCCAGCGCCTCGAGCAGCGGGTTCACGTACCGCGCGTCCCGTGGGACGACGCCCCCGTAGCCCTTGCCGCCCGTGCGCGTGCGCTTCACGTCCGCGAAGACGCCCCCCGCGATCGCGTCCCAGATGGACCGCTTGGCGACGTCCTCCAGCAGCTCGTGGGCGCCCCGAAGCACCTCCTCTGCGCGCCGGGTGATGCGCCCGCCAGGCTTGAACTCGATCTCCTCGCCGAGGTGTCGGGCGGTCCCGAACACGTACTTGGCGGCCTTGAGCGAGAGGTACCGGTCCATGAGGAGGGGGGTGTGGATCGCTTCGCTGAACATCCCGAGCAGCTCGATCGACTGGCCGGTCATGACACCCACGAGATCGAACATCGCGTCGTGGACGTGGCTCTGCAGGATGTCGCCGGTCTTGAACTTGGTGGGCGGCATCCACTTGATGGGGTGCCGCGGGAACACCTGCCGGACCAGCTGCGCCTGCGCGAGCTCCAGGAGGAAGCTGTCCTCGATCCAGGGGTCGATCTCGTAGGCGTGGCCGAGCCCCATCTGCTCCTCGCGGAGACCCGCGCGCAGGGCGAACGCCTCGTTGATGAACTGGGACGCGAGGACCGTGTGCGCCCGCTCCACGGCGTCCGCGGTCGTGAGGTAGTTGTCCTCGCCGGTGTTGATGATGATGCCGCTCCGCCCGATGATTCGGCGTGAGAAGTACTGGTCGACGAAGGTGCGCACCATGTTGATGTCGCGGAACAGGATGCCGTACATCGCGTCGTTCAGGAGCATGTCGAGCCGCTCCACCGCGGCCATCCACGCGATCTCGCTCATGCAGAGGCCGCTCGAGTAGTTCGTCTGCGAGACGTACCGCCCGAGCTCGGCCGAAATCTCGTCGAGCGCCTGGCGGATGATGTGGAAGTTCGCCTGCGTCGCGTAGGTGCCGCCGTAGCCCTCCGTGGTCGGGCCCTCCGGGACGTAGTCGAGCAGCGACTGCGCGGTGGCGCGGATGACCGCGACGATGTCCGCCCCCGCGAACGCCGCGGCCTTCGCCTGCACCGCGTCGTCGTGGATGTTGCCCGTCGCGACGATGACGTACTTGAGCGGCGTATCCCCCCGCGCGAGCTTCGCCTGCTTGGCCTCTCGCTCCTCGCGCGCCTCGTCGATGAGACGGAGCGCGGTCGCCGTATGCGGCCGAAGCGCGGCGCGGGCTGCCTGGACGTCGTCCCCCGGCGGCGACAGGGCCTCGCCGTACGCCATGCGCTCGGCGGCGGCCTGGACCGACGCGGCGCCCTCCGCCATCGCGCGTCCGAGGAAGTACGCGACCCCGCGCCCGGTGAAGCCCTCGCGGTGGATCTTGTCGACGAGAGCGTTGGCGAGGGGCTGACCCTCCGGATCCGCGCCCGCCACGCCGTAGCCGCGCGCCACCGTGCGCTCGACCCCCACGGTCGTGTGAGCGTCGATGGTGGACTGCACGTCGGCAGCGACGGCGCCGGCGAGCTCGCGACAATGGGCCACGACGGTCGCGTCGACGGGGACGGAGGCCATGGGTGCTTCTAGTCCCGTGGAAACGAAGTTTCCACGCAAACGAATGCGGCCCGCCGGTCGAAGAAGAGCCGCGCGCTGCCGGAGGGCCCATTCCGCCCTCGTCGGGAAGGGGGGCGGCCGGACCTCTACGCGAGGCGTGGTCCGCAGGCCAGACCAGCCGGATCGCGGACCTCCGTCCGCCCCTCGGAGCGGAGGTGCCCGCACGCGAGCCGCCGCGTCAGGGGTTGGCCGAGGCGGCGCCGGGCGCCGAGGACGCGGCCGGTGGGATCGACGGCGAGGGTGGAACCGTGGGCGCGGCGGTGTCCGCGGGGGCCGCCGCGGCGGACGCGGCGGGCGGCGCGAACGGCAGGTCCCGCCCGATCACCTTGCGAACGAACCCGGGCTCGCCCCAGCCCGCGTCGTGGCAGTGCTTGCACTTGAGCTTCGAGCCGTCCTTGTGGACGAAGCGGTTCGTCATGGTGGTGGTCATCCACTCGACGGACCACGCAACGTCGCGGGGCGTGCCGAGGAACTTCGCCGCGGGCTTGCCGTCCTTCCCGACGTGGCAGTCCCCGCACTCGGTGGGCTTGCCGTCGGCGCGCCGGAGCCCATCGACGAACGTCCGGTGCATCCAGAGCCCCGTCTCTTTGTTCGCGGTCATCGCCGGATAGTCGAAGTTCTTGCCCGTGTCGTCCTTCGCTTGGTGGCAGAAGCCGCACTTCACGCCGAGGTCGTCCATGATGACGGACATGCGCAGGAACTGCTCCTGCTCGCAGCGGACACCACGCAGCGGGCCGGTGTAGTCGCGCCAAGGAGGCTTCGAGCCCTCGCAGACGTCCGCCTCGGGCCCGGGGGCCTTGGTACGCGCGGGGGGCTCGGGGGCGGCGGAGGAGCACGCGCCGGCCACCACGGCCGACAACATCGCGGCGGCGGCGAGCGTGGCCAGTGGGGAGAGGCGCCTCCTTTGCTTCACGAGCGCCGACGATAAGGGAAGAGTGCGGCGCTTGACCAGCCCGCCGAGGATCACCCCTCCTCGCGGGCGCGAACGACCACCGCGTCGATGACCCCGGCGGCGAGGCGCAGCTCGATCTCGTCGTCGGGGGCGACGTCTCGCGCCGACCGCACGATGCGCCCGGCCCTCGTCCGGGCCAGCGCGTAGCCCCGCGCCAGGACCGCGAGCGGCGAGAGCGCGTCGAGCTTCCCGACGTCGCGGGCGAGCCCCGCGCCGCGCGCGGCGACCAGCGCGCGCGACGCCGCGCGGAGGCGCGCGTCGAGCTCGATCACCTCCGCGCGCCGCCCCGCTACGGCGCGCCGCCCCGCCTCCCGCAGCCGTCGCTCGAGCGGCCCGACCCCCGCGCGCGCGACGCCGAGCACGGCCGCGGGGTGACGCGACAGCGCGCGGCGATGCAGCGCCGCGATCTGCGCCGCCCACCGCGCGAGCCCTCTCCGCACCGCGCCCGCCAGGTCGGCGCCGAGATCGTCGAGCTTCTGCTGGCGCTCGGCGAGCGCCCGCTGCGTCGCGCGCGCCGCGCGGTGGGAGAGCTGCTCGAAATGGCGGGCGACGGCGCGCGCGTCCGGGACGAGCAGCTCGGCCGCCTGAGAGGGCGTCGCGGCGCGGACATCCGCGGCCAGATCGACCAAAGTCGAGTCGACCTCGTGCCCCACCGCGGAGACAACGGGCACGGGCGAGGCGGCGACGGCGCGGACGAGCGCCTCGTCGTTGAAGGCCGAGAGGTCGTCGACGGATCCGCCGCCCCGTCCGAGGATCACCGCGTCGACGTCGGGGTGCTTCACGACGAGGCGCAGGGCGCGGGCGAGGTGGGCGCCTGCCCCCACCCCTTGCACGGGGGCCGGCGCCACCACGAGCCGCGCCGGCCCACGCCGGAACGAGACCCGGACGATGTCCGCGAGCGCAGCCCCGTGGGCGCTGGTCACGACGCCGATCGCGCGGGGCTCCTTCGGAAGCAGTCGCTTGCGCTCCGCGGCGAACAGGCCCTCCGCCGCGAGCTTCTTCTTGAGCTTCGCGAGCGCCTCGAGGAGGCTCCCCTGGCCGGCAGGCCGCGCGGCGTCGACGACGAGCTGCACGCGCCCCCGCGGCGCGTAGAACGTGACCTTGCCGCGCACGATCAGCCGGGCGCCGTCGACCAGCAGCTTGCGCGCCGCGGGCGCCGCGGATCGGTAGAGCACACAGTCGATCGAGGCGTCCTCCTTCTCGTCCCGCAGCGTGAAGTACGCGTGGCCGCTGACGTGCTCCTTGTACGCGGTCACCTCGCCCGAGACGGCCAGCCCCTCCGTGCGCCGCTCGAGCAGGGTACGCAGCCCCCGGTCCAGCTCGGCGACGGTGAAGACGCGATCGGCCCGCTTGTCGCTCTCCTCCGGCAACTCCTCAGCTTCACCCCGAGCCCGCGCCGTGGCAAGGACCCGTCGTGATCAAGAAGGTCCTCATCGCCAACCGCGGCGAGATCGCGGTCCGGATCATCCGCACGCTCCAGGATCTGCGCGTCGCGTCGGTCGCGGTCTACTCCGAGGCGGACCGGAACGCGCTGCACGTGCGCATGGCCGACGAGGCCTACGCCATCGGGAAGGCCCCGGCGAGAGAGAGCTACCTGGACATCGATCGCGTCATCGACGCCGCGCGGCGGGCGGGCGCGGACGCGATCCACCCGGGTTACGGCTTCCTGAGCGAGAACGCCGACTTCGCGGAGGCCTGCGAGAGGGCGTCGATCACGTTCATCGGCCCGCCCGCCAGCGCGATGCGGGCGATGGGGTCGAAGACCGGCGCGCGCGCCAAGATGGCGGCGGCGGGCGTCCCGGTCACTCCTGGCGGCGGCGCCAGCACCACCGAAGAGGCGCTCGCGACGGCGGCGCGCGTGGGGTACCCGGTCCTGCTGAAGGCGGCGTTCGGCGGAGGCGGCAAGGGCATGCGGCTCGTCTCCGCGCCGGAGGACCTCCCCGCCGCTCTCGAGCGTGCCCGCAGCGAGGCAGAGCGGGCCTTCGGCGATGGCACGGTCTACGTGGAGAAGGCGATCGTGAACCCGCGCCACGTCGAGATCCAGGTGCTGGGGGATCGCGACGGCAACCTGGTGCACCTCTTCGAGCGAGACTGCTCCATCCAGCGCCGGCACCAGAAGATCGTCGAGG
>CAZBJI010000150.1:0-2587 GCA_964492175.1 uncultured Polyangiaceae bacterium
CTCGTGCTCGCGTACCGGCTCGGGTCCGGCTCACCGGCCACGTCGACGAAGCACGCGGCGACGACGAGCGGCGAGCAGAAGACGGTCAGGAAGGCGAGCCCACGCACGGTCTCAGCGTACCGCCCGCGCCGAGGCTCGTCACCTCGGGAACGGCGACACGAAGTAGATGAACACCAGGAACGAGCCCAGCGTGACGACGCCGAGCACGATGAGCTTGTCGAGGGTCCACGACTCGTAGGGGTCCACGGGGCGTCCAGGGGTCTTGCCGCTCATACGCTACGGACGGTCCCACTCCGAGCCGCGGTCGTCAAGCTGAGCCTTCGGCGAGCCGCCGAGCGGCCTCCTCCACGACGTCGGACGGCACGCCGCGCGCGTCCACGAGGCCGCTCGTCTCGAGCCGCGCCGCCCACGCGTCGTACGGAGCCTCGACCGAGGAGCCGCGGGTCACGCGCGCTGCGGCGAGCAGCGCGACGCGCTCGGCGACCGCCCACGGGGCGGGGGCCCCGCGGTCGCGGAGCGCACCCTCGGCGGCTTGGACGGAGAGCTCGTGGACCGTCGCGACGAGGGGCGTCTCGACGTCGAGCGCGTCGCCGGGGAGGGAGGTCGATCCGACGAAGATCGAGCGTCCCAGCACGCGGCCGTGGGGCCCGAGCGGCACGGATAGGTGAACGTCGGCCGTCACCAGCGCGCCGAGGGTCGGGACCAGGTCTGCGGCGGCGTGCTGGAGCGACGCGAGGAGCTGCGTCTGCAGGTCCCCGAACGTCGCCGCGTAGGAGCGCGTGAAGTCGCGCTCCGCCAGGCTCATCGCGACCCGCAGGAGCTCGATCGGCGCCTCGGCGACGCGCAGGAGCGCTCTCCGCGCCCACGGTGTCGAGACGTCACCGTCGCTCAGCTCCCGCAGGGTGCGCGTCGCGCACCTTCGGAGCTCGGCCACGTCGGCGTGGAGGATCGCGAGGAGCGAGGCGGCGGTCGCGACGCCTTCGTCGTCCATGAGGCGTGCGAGGAGCGCGGCGTCCTCCGCGCAAGGGTCCACGGCGCCTCGCGGCAGGTGGCGGCGCGCGAACGCGACGTAGTCGGGGCGGTGCAGCGACGCCGCGCGCGCGAGGGGCGCGCCCCCGGGAGGGGGCGGCACGAAGGCGAGCGCGTGGAAGGCGAGCTCCGCGGTCGCCGGAGCGAGCGAGAAGGGGCCGCCACGTTGGCTCTTCATCACCCGCAGAGGGTACCAAGGCGGCGGGACCGCGCGAGAGCCCCGGCGGCTCAGGGCAGGAGGCCTCGCCTTACCGACGCTCGAGCGCCTCCGACGGGACCCAGAAGGAGGACTTGCTCGGCGCGACGATGGAGGACCTGCCGGACGAGGAGATCTCGGAGAAGCCGTCCCGCTCCGAGAGGACGAGCACCCGGCCTCCCTTCACGAGGGACACGCCTGCCCCGAGCGGAGCGCGCGGGGAGGCGCCGACGATCACGGGCGTCGCCTCGCGAGCGATGAACGTCACGTTGCTCCCGCCGGAGAGGCCGAGCCCGCCGCCGCAGCATTGGCTGCCGCCGATGGAGGGCATGAGCGGCTCCTCCGCGAGGTGCATGTCGGCGGCCCAGACGTCGAAGCGGGCCTGATCCGTCTCGAAGCGGACGCGGGTGAAGCCGCCTCGCCGCTCCACCTCCTCGAGCTGGAGCTCGAGGGGCGTCAGCGCCGAGCCGAGCCGAGCGACTGGCGCGCCGCCCGGGCCCGACAGGAAGGTGACGGGCGCGACGCCGGCGTAGAGCGGTTCATCGACGCTCGCGGGGAGGGTGATCGGAGCCGCGTCGTCGTCCGGCGCGTCGTAGAGGAGCGCCTCGCACGGGACACGCGCCGGGATGTCGTCGAGGCCCTCGATGTCCGTGTCGAAAGCGACCGCGACGCCACGCGCGCTCGCGCTCTTCGCCCGGACCAGCAGCCCGGCCTTCAGCCACACGTGCTCCTCGACGATCGGCGCCTCCCGGCGCAGGACGAAGCGGGCGTTGTCCGGGCTGGCGAAGCCGTCGACGGCGAAGATCCCGTCGTTGGCCGAGAACCACGCGCGGCCCCCCTCTGCGAAGAAGCCCCAGGAGAGATCGAGCCCGGAGAGCTCCACCACCGCGACGGGGGCGGTTCCCCCGCGTCGCGAGACGACCTCCACGGGGGGCGAGCCGCAGGGCATCTGCGCGCCGCTGCCGGTGCCGTAGATCGCGCACGCGACCCCTGCCGGCGGAAGCCGGCGCTCCCGCAGAGGAGCGTCCTCGACGTCCGGCGCGTCGGGGGTCCCGGCGGACGAGGGCAGGAGGGACGCGAGGGGAGCGCGCGACCCCGGCGCCGGGCCGGTAGGCTCTGCGGGAGAGGCGTCGGCGCGCGGGCGCGAGGCCGCGACGCCCCCGGCCTGGGCGCGGAGCTCGGACGCCGTGCCGTCGCGCAGAGGCGGTCCCGCGGGCGCGCAAGCCGCCGACGCGGAGAGGGCCAGGGCGAGGAGGCGCCGCACGTGGGCTTGGTGTCCGGCGGAGGGAAAAAGTTCCCGTCCGCGGCCCTGCCGAGAGCGACCGGCGCCGAAGGCGAGCGCCGCGGCCGTGGGTGACTGCT
>CAZBJI010000150.1:2597-12646 GCA_964492175.1 uncultured Polyangiaceae bacterium
CAAAAGGCGCATGCAGGATCTCACGAGCCGCCTGGACGCCGAGGGGTACGTCGTGCTGCCGGGCCTCGCGGGCGCGGGGGACGTCGGCGAAGCGCTCGCGGAGATCGATCGGCTCGAGCGAGAGCTGGGGATCGAGCCGGCGCAGAACCTCTTCGAGGGATTCCGTACGCGGCGGGTCTACAACCTCCTCGCCCGCGGCGCCGTGTTCGAGCGGTTCGTCGAGAACGGGACGGTGCTCGGGGCGGTGGAGCACCTCCTCGGGAAGGGGTTCTTGGTCTCCACGGTGTCGTCGATCGCCATCGAGCCGGGAGAGAGCGCGCAGCCGATCCACGCCGACGACATGCTCATCCCGCTCGACCGGCCGCACCGCCCCCTCACCTGCACCGTGATGTGGGCGCTCTCCGACTTCACGGCGGAGAACGGCGCTACGCTCGTCCTGCCCCGGTCCCACCTGCGCCCCGACGCGCCCAGCGTACCGACCGAGGTGTCCGGGACCCTCCCGGCGGCGATGCCCGCGGGAGGGGCGCTGCTCTACAACGGGAGCCTCTGGCACGGCGGGGGCGCGAACCGGTCTTCGGCGCGCCGCGTGGGGCTGGCCGTGGGCTACTGCGTGGGCTGGATGCGGCAGCAGGAGAACCAGCAGCTCGGCATCCCCGTGGAGGTCGCGCGGCGCTTCTCTCCCCGACTGCGGAAGCTCGTCGGGTACGGCCTCTACCGCGGCCTCTACGGGCACATCGACAAGTGCAGCCCCGTCGACATCCTGGACGGCGAGGGGCCTCGCGTCGTCGTCGGCGTCCAGCGCGGGTGACCGCGCTCCGCGCACCGGCCCGCTTGCGTCCTCTCCGCGTCCTTGCTCTGTTTCGTGGGAGGTGCGGCTCCAGAACCTCGGCCACGCGTCGTGGCTCCTCGAATCGGGGAAGCTCCGCGTCCTGTTCGATCCGTTGATCGGCGGGACGCACTCGGGCGGTACGTTCACCGTGGTGCCGCGCCGCACTCTGGAGGTCGGATCGCTGCGCGCCGACTTCCTCCTCGTCTCCCACGCGCACCCGGACCACTTCGATCCGGAGAGCCTCGCGGCGCTCGCCCGCGCCGACGCGGACACCGTCGTCGTCACCCCCGATCCGCTCATCGCCGAGGTGGCGCGCATCGTCGGGTTTCGCACGGTGCGCGAGGTGCCCCCCGGGACCCGCGTCGAGCTCGACGGAGGGCTGACGCTCGCCACCACACCGTCGTGCGCGCCCGAGGTGGAGTGGGGGGTGCTCGCGACCGACGCGTCGGGGTGTGCGTGGAACCTGGTCGACACCGTGTTCCGCGCCTCGGACGAGGTCGCGGCCGCTCGCGACGCCGCGGTGGGGCGAACGCGCGTGGACGTCGTGCTCGCCCCCGTGCAGCCAATGCGCGAGATCGCGCTCGCGACCGCCGGCTTCGTCGGGTTCGACGCGGCGCAGTACGCCCACATGCTGCGCTGCGCGCTCGCCGCGGAGGCGCGAGCGCTGGTCCCGAGCGCCGCGGGCGACGCCCACGCTGCGCCCTTCGACGCCATGAACCCGTGGGTCTATCCCGTCTCGCGCGAGCGCGCGGCGAGGGACGTGGCGGCGCTGTCTCCCGGGACGCGGGTGCTCCTGCCGGCGGTCGGCGAGTCTCTCCACATCGAGGGAGGTGACGTCGGCCTCGCGCGCGGCGACGTCGGCGTCACGCTGCTGGGCGACGATCCTTCGCGCGCCTTCCGGCCGCTCGAGCCCGCGTCCGTGGTCGACGTGAACCTGCCCGGGCACCCGAGCGACGTCTATCGCGCTCGCATCGGGGCCTTCGTCGACCGCGAGCTCGCGCCGGCGGTCGCGCGCGAGCTCGGCGCGCGCGGAGACCTCGGTCCCCTCCGGTTGGTCCTCGAGATCGTCTACGTAGACGGGCGGGAGAGCTTCACCCTGGACCGCTCGGGGAGCGTCCGCGCCGGCGGCGACGAGGAGTACGACGTGCTGGACGTCGTCGCGGCGTCGATGTGTTGGGAGGTGCTCGAGGGGCGTCGGGGGTGGGGGGAGGCGCTCCTCGCCGGCTGCTTGCGCTCCTCCGTGCGCGGCCTGTCGGTGGCGGGCGGCTCCCCGCGGCCCCTCTCCGTCGCGCCCATGTTCCTCTACTACGCGCTCTCCTACGGGGAGAGCGCGCGGCGTGCGGCTCTCTCTCGGGCGCGAGAGGCGGCGCGGCGATGAGCGACGGCGCCGCGAGCCTGACGCGCTACGCCTGGCTCTCCATCGGCGCGGCGCTCGCGACCATCGCCCTCAAGTCCCTCGCCTACTGGCTGACGGGCTCGGTGGGGCTGCTGTCCGACGCGCTCGAGTCGATCGTGAACCTCGTCGCCGCAGTCGTGGCCCTCGTCGTGCTGCGGGTCGCCGAGAGCCCGGCGGACGAGGAGCACGCCTACGGGCACGAGAAGGTGGAGTACTTCTCGAGCGGGCTCGAGGGCGCGCTCATCGTCGCCGCCGCCGTCGCGATCCTCCTCACGGCGGTGCCGCGGTTCTGGGCGCCCACCGAGCTCACGTCGCTCGGGCTGGGCGCCGTCATCAGCGCCGGCGCGTCGCTCATCAACCTCGCGACCGCGCGCGTGCTCCTCGCCGCGGCGAAGAAGCATGGATCCATCGTGCTCGAGGCAGACGGGCACCACCTGATGACCGACGTGTGGACCAGCTTCGCCGTGATCGCCGGCGTCGCGCTCGTGGAGGTGACGGGCCTCGCCTGGCTCGACCCGCTGGTCGCGGTGATCATGGCGGTGAACATCGCGCGCATGGCCTGGTCCCTCCTCTACCGGTCGGGCATGGGGCTGCTCGACACCGCGGTGCCCGAGGCGGAGCGTGCCGCGATCGACGTCGCGTTGGCGATCTTCCGCGAGGAGGGCATCAAGTTCCACGCGCTGAAGACCCGCCAGGCCGGGACGCGGAGCTTCGTCAGCGTGCACGTCCTCGTCCCTGGGCGGTGGACCGTCCAGCGGGGCCACGATCTCTGCGAGCGCGTCGAGGCGGCGATCCGCGCGACCAGCTCGAAGACGACGGTGATGACCCACCTCGAGCCGGTCGAGGACCCGCGCTCCTACGAGGATCAGGGCCTCGATCGCGACGAGTCGAGCACCGGCAGCGAGCGCCCGGGGCCGGCGCCCGAGGCGCCCTCCGGCGCGACCGGCTCCACCTCGTCCTGAGCGCGAGCCCGGACGTAGACGACCTCGTCGAGCCTGGTGAGGTCGGTGAACGCGCCGCCGCGCCACACGGCGCGGACGAGCCGCTGCGTCTGGCCTTCCGCGACGGGCCCGACCGCGACGCCGCCGTCCACGAGGGCGCGCCCCCACGCGACGGGGAGCTCGGGGACCGAGAAGCCCCAGACCACGGCGTCGAAGGGGCCGAACGCGGCGCTCGCGCGGCCGATGGTGCCCGCGTCCAGCGCGTCCCCAGTCAGGATCGTGACGGCGCCGGGCAGGGCCTCGCGCGCGCGGCGGGCGAGCGTCGGATCGATCTCGAGGGTGACGACGCGCCCCGCGTCCCCGACGATGTGGAGGAGGACCGCAGCGCCGTAGCCGGTGCCGCCTCCCAGATCGAGCACGCGAGACCCTGGGCCGACGCCCGCGAGGCCGAACGTGCGCGCGTACGCGTGGAGGGCGCTGATCGTCGCGAGGCCGCTCGCGTCGAGCGCCAGAGCCTCGTCACGTGCGCTCTCGAGGACGCGGTCGAGCGGGACGAAGCGCTCTCGGCGGACGGCGCGCAGCGCGTCCGCGAGGGGAGAGCCGAGGAACTCCTCCGCCGCGGGCCGGCTCTCGGGGAAGAGGTGCGAGGCCACCCGCTCCACCGACGCGGAGCGGAGCTCGGCGAGGAGCGCCGCCGCCTCCTCGTCGCGGGCGAGCACCCGCGCCCCTTCGCGGGCGCGGCCGAGGTACTTGCTCCACGCGTAGTAGCGGCCGATGAAGTGGAGCCGGTACCGGCTGGAGAGGTTGTCGGCCTGGTCGTCGATGGCGCGCTGGAAGTAGTCGCGGGCCTCGCCCCGGTAGACGAAGTTGTCCCCGATGCCCCGCAGGATCGGCGCCATCAGCTCGGTCGAGAGCGCCGTCCGGCGCCGGTAGTCGAGGTCCCCCGACGGGTCGACCCACTCGCTCAGGAACTCCTGGTCGCCGTCGTGCCACCACCGCGGGCGATGGAACCTGGTGCCGAAGCGCGCCTCCCACGCCGAGCGCTCGTCGTCGATGGGAGAGCCTGGGTAGAGCCGGAACGGATCCACGGACAGGAACCCGGTCGTCCCCTTGGGATCGAGGAAGAGCTCGGACAGGTAGGCGGCGCTGCGGCGCAGCGAGGCCTCCGTCTCCCCCGGGTGCCCGACGATCACGTTCGCGCCCCAAGGGAGGTCGAGCTCCCTCGCGCGCGCTGCGATGAACCGCATTGTGTCGAGGTAGGTGTCCAGCCGGCCCGCCTTGCGGATCGTCGCGAGCTGCGCCGGATCCCCCGACTCGAGCCCGAAGCCGAGCGCGCAGTTCGCGGCGGCGAACTGCTGGAGATCCTCCTCGTCGATCATGTCGACGCGGATGAGGAGCCAGAGCTTGCGAGCCGGGAGCTTCTCCTTCGCGAGCAGGTCGAGGACCTCCCGGCGCCACTTCTTCCGCATGCCGAAGAGCGCGTCGGCGATGTAGACGGTGGTGTCGGTGAGGTCCATGAACGCCGCGAGGCGGCGGATCTCGTCGACGGCGCGCTCGGGCGAGAACGCGCGCCAGCTCACCTCGCGCTTGGCCCTCTCCATGCAGAACGCGCAGTCGAACGGGCAGCCGCGCGAGAGGTAGAGCTGCACCTGCGGGGCAATGCGCCGGAGCACGGAGCGGTACCGCGCGAGGTACGACCAGTCCGAGGGCGGGAGCTCGTCGAGATCCTCGATCGCCTCGGGGCCGAGGATCTCGCCGCGGAGCGGAGCGCCGCCGCGCACCGACTCGATGATGGTGACCATGGGCCGCTCGCCCTCGCCGATGACGGCGACGTCGAAGCCCGCCTCGAGGAGCTCCGCCGGCCTCGCGGACACGTGGTAGCCGCCCGCGACGAGCACCGCCTGCGGGCAGTGACCGCGCGCGATGGCGGCGATCGCCTCGACCTTCAGGAAATCGAACGACGAGTAGCAGGAGAACCCGATGACGTCGTAGCCCGCGCCGTCCGGACCGAGGAAGACGCGCGCCAGATCGATGGGGCCGAGCGCCCGCTCCGCGTAGAGGTCGACGATGTCCACGGACGCGCCCGTCTTGGCCTTCACGTACGAGGCGATCGTCACGAGCTGCGGGACGCCGAAGTTGCCAGCGGCCGCGCCGTCCGTCCCCGGCCAGACCAACAAGACCCGTACGGCGGCCGCGGTCGTCATGGGGTCTTCGGTGGCAGCGGGGGTGACAGGCAGACCGCGGGGGGCGGCGGTGCGGTGCTCTCGGGCACGACGAGCCCGCCGTGCGCGCCAGCGTCACGGCTCGCCGGCGGGCCAGCGTCCGGCGGGTCCGGCATCGGGCTGAGGCAGGGCTCGAGCGGTTGCGTGATGCTCAGGCAGGGCTCGGGCGGAGGCTCGTCGCGGCCGCCGCACGCCGAGAGCCCCGCGACCGCCGCGGCCACGAGCATGGCGCGCCGCCGAAGGATGGCGTCCCGGTCGACCGTGTCGTCCGTCACGCTTCCACTCCCGTGCGCCGGCGGGCGAGGCGCGACGTCGGCAGGAGCTTGACCCCCGCCTCGCGCGCCCGGCGGAGCTCCGTGGAGAACGTGTCGTCCACGTGCTGGGAGACGAGCGGATCGAGGCCGCGCTCGCCGTGCACGGCCACCGACGCCGCGCCGCAGCCGCCGAGACACTGCTCCTTGAAGGGGCAGGGCGCGCAGAACTCCGGCGTGGTGTCCCGGTACCGGGTGACCACCTCGCTGGTGACCAGCTCCGCGAACGACGTGGTCTTCGCGTCTCCGACGCTCGTCGCGTGGAGCGTGCACTGCCTGAGCTCGCCGCGAGGCCCTAGCGCGAACTCTTGCATCTCGGTCCCGATCGGGCAGCTCGAGAAGCGGATGTGCGGGAACTCCGCCGTGTCGATGACGCAGGGCGGGACGGGCATCGTCACCTGGAGGCGCATCCCGGCGACCCCGAACGGCTCCGCCTGGCGGAGCGCCTCGAGCAGCTCGCTCCGAGAGGGGAGGAGCTCCGCCACCTGCTCCGCCGCGTAGCCCGCCGGGGAGTACCGCGAGAGGGCGACGTCCACGGCGCCGAGCGAGCGAAACACCTCCAGGATCTCGCCCACCACCCGCGCGTTCTTGCGCGTGATGACGATGCTTCCAGCGACGGTGACGCCGCGCGCCCTGAGGGCCTTGATGCCGCGGATCGTCGGCTCGAAGTGGCCGCGGCCGACGTGCTCCTCGTGCAGATCGGCCGTCGGGCCGTTCAGGGTGATCTGCACGAAGAGCGGATCGAGCGGCGCCAGCCGCTCGGCGTGGGCTTCGGTGACGAGGCCGCCGTTGGAGATGATGAGGGCGCGCTTCCCGTGGGAGCGCGCGAGCTCCAGGATCTCGAAGATCTCGGGCCGGGCGAACGGCTCGCCGCCGGTGAGCGTGAGGTGATCGAAGTCGACCTCGGTGAGCGCCTTGTCGACCAGCCCGAGCAGCTCCTCCCTCGGGAGCGAGCCGATCGTCGCCGGGTCGTCGCGCCAGTCGTTGTAGCAGTAGCCACACTTCTGGTTGCAGAACGCGGTCAGTTCGATGGCGAGCGCGTACCGGCGAGGGCGTTCCACGACGTCAGGCTACTTCAAGTCGGGGGCATCGACGACGTCGGCCGGGAGCTCGGCCAGAGGATCCGGCCGCGCGTCGCCGCCGCGACCTCGCCCCGGAGCGCGGGCTCCTTCGGGGCCGGCGCGCCGGGAGTCCGTGAAAGCCGCACGGAGCATGCGCGTCGACGAGCCCGGCTCGCCCCCCGAGCCCCTCCAACCGGAGCGCGAGACGTGCGATAATGGCGGCCCATGTCGCGTGGCTTTCTCGGCTTCGTCGCGCTCCTCGCCCTGGGTTGCTCGGAGGACGTGGGCCCGGACGGTGGGGGCGGCGAGGGAGCGTCCGCGGCGGAGGGGACGGGCTCGGGCTCGGGCTCGAAGGCGAGCGGGACGGGCTCCATGACGACGGCGAGCACCGGGCAGGGCGGCGCGGCGGGGAGCTGCCCGGCGACCCCGTCGTGCGACGCCCCGCTTCCGGACTTCGGCCCGGCTCGATCGTGGAACCACACGTCGAGCTCGTTCACCGCCTCCACGGGCTTCGACAACCACCGCGGCAGGGACATGTTCTATAACCCCGGAGAAGATCTCTGGGTGATGGCGAAGTTCGCGTACGGCGTGGCGGACGACGACATCAAGGACGAGGACGTCGACGTCTACGTCCTGCCGGACTGTGGCGCGACGTGGCAGCTCCTCGGCACGGTGCAGACCACGGACGACGGCGAGCACCCCACGGTGGAGGGCGTCGAGGACACCGGCGGATGGGTCTACTTCAAGGTGCCGCCGGAGCTCGGGCTCGGCGAGGGCCGCCACCGCTTCGAGCTGGTGGTCGCGGGGGATCTGACGCACACGGAGGTCTACCTGGAGATCGTGAAGCCGGGGACGCCGCTCGTCGTCAGCGACATCGACGGGACGCTGACCACCTCCGAGAACGAGGAGTTCTCGGCGCTCCTCACGGGCTCGCTGCCGGACGCGAACCCCTCGGCCCCCGAGGTGCTCTGGGCGCTCGCCGACCAGGGCTACCGGGTGTTCTACATGACCGCGCGGCCCCACTTCCTCGGCGGTCGCACGAGGGAGTTCCTCGCGGCGCACGGCTTCCCGCCCGGGCTCGTGCACACGACGCTCACCTTCACCGGAGCGACCGGCGGTGAGGCGGTCGCGTACAAGAGCGGGGAGCTCGCCGCCATCGGCGCCCGTGGGCTCGTCCCCGCGTGGGGGCTCGGCAACACGGCCTCGGACGCGCAGGCTTACTCCATCGCCGGGATCGAGCCGGCCGAGCATCGCATCGTCTACCAGTTCGACGACACCATGTACGGCTGTCGGCGCGTCGACGACTACGCCACGCTCTTGCCGGAGATCACCGGCGCCCCGCCCGCGATCTGCCCCTGAGGGGCTCGGCCGCTGGCGGACGCCCTGGCGCGTGACCGCCCGCTTACCAGGCGAGGAGCACCTTGCCGAGCGCCTTGCGCGTCGCCAGGAACTCGTGCGCGTCCGCCGCCTTCTCGGCCGGGAACACCTTGCTGACGTGCGGCGCGAGGTTCATGTCGGAGACGTCGGCGAGCTTCTCGGTCAAGCGGCTCGCCCAGGTCGGATCGCGCAGCACGTGGAGCGCGTTCAACCCGAAGAGCCCCACGTTCTTGTCCATCAGGGTGAAGGCCGAGACGCGCGGCGTCGCGAGCGCGGCGACCGCCAGGCGCAGCAGGTTGCGCTTGCCGTCCTTCACCCCCGAGTTGAGGCCCATGCAGACCATGCGCCCGGTGAGCCCGAGCCGCTCGATTTGCGGCTTGATCGTCCTGCCGCCGGCGGCGTTGAGGATGAAGTCGAAGCCACGGATGCTCGCGTCGCGCGCGAACTCCTCGGTCGTGAACGCCCTGGCGCCGAGGCCCTGGATGTAGCTCTTCTTCGAGGGCGTCGACGTCAGACCCACCACCTCCGCGCCGCGGTGGACGGCCATCTGCACGGCGAGCGTCCCGACGCCTCCCGTCGCACACTCGATGAGCACCTTGTCGCCGGCTCGGACCCGCGCCATCTCGAAGAGCGCCAGGTGGGCCGTGAAGAACGCCACCGGGAGCGCCGCGCCCTCGGCGAGGTCGATCGCCTTCGGCAGCGGGAAGACCTGGCGTGCGTTCAGCGTCACCTGGGACGCGTACCCGCCGAAGTAGGTCCCGGCCACGACCGGATCGCCGGGGGCGAAGCGCTTCACGTTGCGGCCGACGGCCTCGACCGTCCCGCTCACCTCGTACCCGGGCACGAACGGCCGCTTGGGAGCGTCGGGGTAGTAGCCGAGGCGCATCTGGAGATCGGCGAAGTTGATGCCGGAGTACTTGACCGCGATCGTCACGTCGTCGTCGCCGGGCGGGTCATTTCGACGCTCCACGAGCGAGAGGACCTCCGGGGCGCCGAACTTGGCGATCTCGATCTCCTGGTGGCTGGGCTGGGACACGGTGACCTCCTACGAAAATTCGACAAGTATCGAAGTGAGTGAAGAAAAAAAGGGGGGCGTCGGATCAGAGGGTGCGCGGCGGCTGCGTGGCGCTGGCGAAGAGCTCGGCGAGCGACCGGACCGTGTCGGGCCGGATGGTGCAGATGAGCTGCTTGCCCTCCTTGGACGTCTCGATGAGCCCCGCCGTCTCGAGCTCCTTGACGTGGTGGCTGACGGTGGAGGCGCCGATGTTGAGGTTGCCGAGGAGCTTGGCGAGGAAGCAGTCGTGCGCGCGGCCCTTGGCGAGATCGAGGCGGCTCTCCTCCAAGAGGTTGAGGAACAGCTTCAGCCGGTTCGGGTGGGCGAGCGCGTGGAACGCCTTCGACAGCTGCTTGACGTCCGGGCCGGGCACGAGCGAATCAATACGACACTTGTCGAACTGTGTCAAGGCCCGACGGGGAGGTGCCCGCCCCTTGCCGCCGGCGCTGCGCGACGCGACACCGCCGCCATGAAGTTCGCCGTGGTGGCAGCCGCGCTCGCGCTCTCGTGCGTCGCGGCGGGTTCGGCTGCGCGTGAGGCATGGGCCCAGGAGGTCGAGGCGGCCGTCGGCGCCGACGAGGTGACGCTCAAGAACGGAGGCCTCGTGCGTGGCACCGTGGTGTCGGTCGAGCCGGGGAAGAAGGTGGTCATCCTGGAGCTTGGCGCGGACGCGCCGCGCACGCTCCCTTGGTCGGAGGTGGCCGACGTCGAGCGCGGCAAGCACGCGAAAGGGCCGAGCCGCCAAGCCCCCGCCGCCGACGCGGAGGACGACCTCGAGGAAGAGGAAGAGGAGATCCGCCCGAAGAAGAAGAAGAAGGCCAAGAAGAAGCGCAAGCCCCGGCTCGGCGACCGCGGCGT
>CAZBJI010000150.1:12656-14348 GCA_964492175.1 uncultured Polyangiaceae bacterium
GTGCTGCTCCACGTGGAGTCCCCCGAGCCCGCGCGGATCTTCCAGCACCGCGTCGTCGGGGGCGGCTACGTCGGCGGCTACGGGTTCGTCGCGGGTCGGACGGACTTCGTGTGTGAGTCCCCCTGCGACGAGGCGATCGACGCGCGGGATGGCCGCACGTTCACCGCGGAGGGCGACTTCCCCACGGCACGCTTCGAGCTCGGCTCGCGGTCGGGGGAGGTCACCGTCCGCGTCGAGCCCGGCAGCAAGGGCCAGCGCATCGGTGGCATCGTCCTCACGAGCGTCGGCGGGGCCGCCATCTTGGCCGGCGCCATCGCCTTGACCTACGGGGCGGTGGCCAACTCCGTCCTCTCGGGCGGCGACGGCGCCATGATCGGCGGCGGCGTCACGATGGGCGTCGGGGCCGGGGCGCTCGTCGGCGGGATCGTCGCGATCGTCACGGCGCGGACGACGGTCGAGGTCGACGGCGCCGTGGCTGGCGAGACGGCGCGTCGGCCGCGCCCGTCGGCGCCGCGCTACTGGCTCGGCGAGTTCTGAGCCGAGCTCTCGAAGCGGCGCAGCGTGACGTCGAGCTGGCTGCCCATGACCCGGAAGATGCTCTCGCACTCTCTCGGCGAGACGCGCACGCGAGCCTGGAAGCGGGCGCGCGTGGCGGCGACGAGGGCCTCGCGGGCGGCCGAGACCCAACGCGCGGCGGTCGCGCGGTGGACTTGGTAGAGAGAGGCGAGCGCGTCGATCGACATGCCGTCGAGCAGGCTCTGCTTGAGGACGGTGCGCTGCTTGGCGTCGAGCGCTCCCAGCGCCTCACGGAAGGCCTCGCGGAAGTGCGGCCGGTAGACCGCCTTCATGTACGCGAGCTCGGGATCGTCCGAGGCCCCGGCGACGCGCTCCCCGAGCTGGTCCTCCTCCAAGGCGACGTCGCGACCCTTCCCGCGTGCGAGCTTCATCGCCGCGCGGACCGCCGAGACGCGGAGCCACGCGACGAGCTCGCCGCGTCCGCCGTAGCGTGTGATCCCCGCCGGGCGGTCCGGCGCCGACACCAGGAGGTCGGTCCTCACGCGCTGGAGCGCGGACTCGAGCTCGTCGGGTCGGAGCCTCAGCTTGCGCACCGAGCCGACGATCTGGGGCATCAGCCTGGCCTCGAACAGCGCGATCGCGGCCGGCGTCCCCCGGGCGCACTCGCTCGCGAGCACCCAGTCGGCGCCCCGCGCGGGGTCGAGGTCGGCCTCGGCGCTCGTCCGCTCCGCGACGAACCGGGCCGCCGCCCTCCGATCGACCTGGAGCTCGGGCCAAGCCTGCTCGCCCGCCGCGACGACCGCGGCCAAGCGCGCCACGCTCGAGGCGTCGGCCTGGCCTCCCCGCGGGCGCCACAGCGCTTCGAGATCGTCGCGGGAGAGGGGCGGCATGCCGTGATCATACCGGTCGCCGCGCGCGCTCCCCAACCGGACGTCACCTCGGTACCGGCCGGGGGCAGGTGGTGCTAACGATGTCAGGGGCCGTGAACCAGGCAGCGAGCACCGTGGAGCTCCGAGGGCAGTGGACCTCCGATGGGCGGGCCGCGCCGCAGCGCGCCTGCGTGCGTCGGGGGCGCAGGCCGTGGTGAGCGGGCGAGACGAGACGTCCACCGCGTGCCCATCGGAGTCGGTGATCCTCGGTTTCGTGGACGGGGCCGACGTCGACCGCCCGGTGGTC
>CAZBJI010000150.1:14358-19438 GCA_964492175.1 uncultured Polyangiaceae bacterium
CGTCGCTTCGAGGTCGAGACCGGGCTCGTCTTTCCGGTGGTCGAGGCGCACCTCGGTAGCTGCGAGGCGTGCCGGCGGCTCGTCAGCGCCCTCGCGTCGGCGAGCGCGAGCGCCGGCGCCGAGCGCGGCGCGCCGCCCGCGCCGCGCCGCGCCGCGGGCGAGCCGGAGATCGCGCCGGGCGACGTGCTCGCGCACAAGTACGAGGTCGTCTCGGTCCTCGGGCGCGGCGGGATGGGCGTGGTGCTCGAGGCGCAGCACCGCACCCTGGGTCAGCGGGTCGCGCTCAAGTTCCTCCGAGGGACGCTCGCCAGCGACGCGGCCGCCGTCTCCCGGTTCTTCCGCGAGGCGCGCGCCGCGGCGTCGCTCGGCAGTGAGCACGTCGTCCGCATCCTGGACGCCGACTGGTTGCCGTCCGGCGAGCCGTTCCTCGCGATGGAGCTCCTCGAGGGGCGCGACCTCGCCGCCGAGCTCCACGCGCGCGGGCCGCTGCCCATCCCCGAGGTCGCTGCGCTCGTGCTCCAGGCCAGCGAGGCGCTCGCGCTCGCGCACGCCCGCGGCATCGTGCACCGCGACATCAAGCCCGCGAACCTCTTCCTCACGCGCGGCGTGGACGGCTCCCCCGTCCTCAAGGTGCTCGACTTCGGCGTGGCCAAGGTCCGCGAGGCGGGCGACGGCGGGACGGGGCAGACCGATCCGGCGGCGATCGTGGGATCACCCCGGTACATGGCGCCCGAGCAGCTCCAGGCGAGCGCGCGGGTCGATGCGCGGGCCGACGTGTGGGCGCTCGCCGTCACGACGTTCGAGCTGCTCTCCGGCGTGACGCCCTTCGATGGGTCGACCTTGCTGGAGATCTGCGCGGCCATCGTCACCGGCGCGCCCAAGAGGCTCTCCGACGTCAGGCCGGACGCACCGCCGGCGCTCGTCGCCGCCTTGGAGCGGGCGCTCGCGCGGGATCGCGACGCCCGGACCGGGAGCGTGCTCCAGCTCGCGGAGGAGCTCGCCCCGTTCGCTCCCCCGGGCGCGGCCGCCCAGATCGAGAAGCTCCGACGGATCGCCGGCGGATCCATCCCGCCCGCGCGCGGTCCCTCGTCGCGACCGCCCCCGCCGAGCGCCGCTGCGGTGGGCGTCGACTCCACGCTGGCCGCGTCCTCCCTGGCGCCGAGCAGGGCGGTGCGCCGGCCGCCGCCGCACGCGTGGGCGGCGGGCGCCGCAGCCAGGACGCTCGCCGGCGGCGCAGCGCGGGTCGCGCGCCGCACGGATCCGATCGACGCCGAGCAGGCTGGGCGAGCCTCCGTGACCGGAGCGGCTGCGTCCCCCGAAGAGGCGTCGACGCGGCCCCCGGCGAGCACCCCGGTCACCGCCGCGGCGTCCGTCGTCGCGGCGCGCGTCTCTGCGGGCGCGTCGGCTGCCCCGTCGGCGTCGCCCCCGTCGGTCGGGGCGCCCCTCTCGCCCCGGCCCGCGTCGGTCTCGTCGGCTCCGCCGTCTCCCGTGGAGCGCCCCGCGCCCGCGCCTCCCCCTTCGTCGAACCAGATCCACCGCGATGGCCTCCTGGACCGCAAGTAGCGCGGCCCGCGCCCGCGCCCTCGCGGTGGTCGCGGCGACGGTCTTCGGGGTGGCGTCCCCGGCGCTCGCGGAGGACACGCGCGATCCCGTGCTCGCGCAGTCGCTCTTCGATCGCGCGCGATCCCTCATGGATCAAGGCCGGTTCGCGGAGGCGTGTCCGCTCCTCGCCGAGAGCCAGCGGCTCGACCCGGGCGGCGGCACGCAGCTCAACCTCGCCGTGTGCCTCGAGCAGGCTGGCAAGCTCGCGACGGCGCACGCCACGTTCCACGAGGCGCTGTCGCGGGCCATTCGCGAGGGGAGGGACGACCGGCGGCGGATCGCGGAGGAGCGGATCGCCGCGATCACGCCGAGGCTGTCGACGCTCACCGTCGAGGTCCCGGCCGACGCGCGCGTCCCGGGGCTCACGGTCTGGCTGGACGGGGCGAAGCTCACCTCCCTCGCGTGGGGCGCGCCGACGGCGGTCGACGGCGGCGACCACCGCGTGGAGGCCACGGCGCCGGACCGCGCTCCCTGGGCGACCACCGTGACGGTCCAGCCGGAGCGAGACCTGGTGAAGGTCCGGGTGGTGGCCCCCCGGGCGATGTTCGAGGATCAGGACGAGGACGACGAGCCCGAGGGGGCCGGCCTCGTCACCGGGAGGCCGCGCGAGAAGCGAGCGCAGAGAGAGACGCGCCTCAGCACCGCGAGCTGGGTCACGGGCGGCGTCGGCCTGGGACTCCTCGTCGCTGGCGGCGCGATGGGGATCGCGGCGGTCGTCGAAGACGATCGGCTCGAGGCTGAAGCGCAAGAGGACGGCTGCAACTTGAAGCGCCACTTCTGCCCCGACGACGACGCGGACGAGTACGAGGCGCGCGCGGCGGACAACCAAGCGCTCGGCTGGGCGGCGTCGGCGTCGATGGCGACCGGCGCGGTCCTGCTCCTCGTCGCGCCGCTCTTGCCGCGCGACGTAGTGGAGGTGCAGCGGCGGCTCGGCCTGTCCGTCGGGCTGGCGTCGGTCTCCTTGCGCGGGTCGTTCTGAGGCGTTCGCCCGCGGGCGGCCCCATCGAAGCAGCGGCGGGCCTTCGGTTGACCGCGGAGCGCGCTCGCATTCTCATGCCGGGATGATCCTCGACCGCGAGCCCCGTGACGACCGATGGGCCGCGTTGGCGGCGGCGCTCGGCCTTCGAGCGCACCTGGTGTGCGCCCCCTACCGGGAGGGCGACGGCTACCGTCAGCTCCGGTCGCGGGTCGGGATGCCGGCGCCTGAGCCGGGGCTCGGCGACTGGATCTGCGGAGCGTACGACGGGGCGGGCGCGATCATCGCCAGCTACCAGCAGGCCGCGACGCTCGGCGACCTAGGTGCAAACACCAGGGGCGGGCTGGCCAGGTTCACCGCGGTCCTCGTGGAGCTCGACCCGCCCCTCTTCATGGGCGCGCACGTGACGGCCGAAGGGAGGCTCCGGGAGCTCGTCGGCGGCAGCGACGTCGAGATCGGGGTGCCCGAGGTCGACGGGGCTCTCCGGCTCGGCGCCCTCGACACGCACAAGCTGCGCGCGCTCCTCGCTCCGGCGGACCCAGCGGATCTTCCGTTCCTCCAGCGGCTGGCGGGCTTCGCGCGCGGCGGTCTGTTCGTGACCGATTGGGCGGTGGGCTTTCGCCTGCCAGGCGCGAGCTACGACCCGGCTCACGTCGGGTCGTGCCTCCAGAGCGCGGCGTGGGTGCGCCGCGAGCTGCTCGCGAGGCTCCCTCGCGTCCCCAGGCGCGACCACGAGGCGGCGCTCGCGGCGGAGTGGACCGAGTACGCCGCGGCGGCGGGGCTGACCTTCGACGCCGCGCGCTTCTCGGTGCAAGGGGTGGTCGACGGGATCGCCCTCGAGATCGCCCTCGCGCCCCGCGCGGGCGCGCCCCTCACGTGCGTCATGGCCAGGTGGCCTCGCCCGATTGGCGTACAGCTCCGGGTCGCGAAGTTCGGTCAGAACGAGCGAGATCCGGAGCTCGCGCGCGGTGGCCACCGCTTCTTCGCCCAGTTCTTCACCAACCTGCTCGGCCAGGACATCCGGGTCGGAGACGCGCCGTTCGATGACGCCTTTCAAGTGCAGGGCTTCCCCGAGCAGCAGGTGCGCGCCGTGCTGACCAGCCCGGATCTGCGCGCCGCGATGGTGCAGATCGCGAGCGTCTCGGACGAGGTCGCCATGACGGACCAGGCGATCACGTGGTTCCTGGCGGGCCCGGCGCGCGGCGCGGATCTGGGACGGCACGTCGCCATGGCCGCGCATACTGCGAAGGCGCTCTATCCGGGCGTGCAGGGAGCGCACCCCTTCCGCTGATCGCTCCCCCATCACCTCCCGCTGTCGCCTCACCAGTGAAGCTCGACGGGCTCGCGCGATGCGCAGCGCTCCTCGGGGGGACCGATCCGCCGCAGGACGCGCTCGGCCTCTCGGTACGCGTCCACGTCGCGGACGGAGGCGCGCTCGACGAACATGGTGAGCGCGAGGCTGGCGCGCTCCTCGTTCCCCAGCTCCGCATAGGTGAGCCCCAGGTAGAGGTACGCCTTGTCGGAGATGCCGACGCTCGGGTCCTTGGCGAGCGCGCGCTCGAGGAGCGCCGCCGCGTGCCGGTACCGCTTGCGCCCGTGGAGCGTGATGCCTGCCGCGAGGAGCTCGGGGGCCTGGGCCGATCGGAGGTCCTCGTAGAGGGCGCCGGCGGTCATCATGGCCTCGGCCAGGAGGAGCGCGCCCACCGGCTCGAGGACGATCAGCGGGCCGAAGAGCGCGCCCGTCGTGATACCCGCGGCCACCGCGGCGTTCTCGTCCTCCGCCAGGTCGACCGCGAGATCCTCGTGCAGCTCTCGCCACGCGACCACGTCCTCACGGCAGCGCAGCTTCTGGCCAGTGAGCGGATCGCGGAGCAGCAACACGGTGTCGCCCTCCGCGGGATCATCGCTGCCGCTGTCGGGGGCCATGACGTATCCGGCGTACGCGGGGGAGAAGCGGGCGCGCGATCCGTAGCTCTCGGGCGCCGCGGCGCAGCCCGCGGTGCTGAGCAGGAGCGCCCCGAGGGCGAGGACGATGGCGGCCGTTCCGCGGTCGCGGAAGAGAGAAGCGAGGGAGGTCATGTCTCGTCCTTCGTGTTCGGGAGAGGTCAGCGCGCGCCCTCGCCGAGCGCGGCGATCGCTCGGGCGAGGTCGACCTGCGCGAGGACGCCGATGCCCGGGGCCGCGGACGGCTCGGCGGGGTCGCTCGGTGGGCCAAAGGAGGCGCCGATCCAGCGGCGCTCGTCGCCCGACAGCGTCCAGCTCGTCAGGGCGGCCTGCGCCCGTTCGGGCGCGCGGGCTGGCGTCCACGACGGGGCCGGCGACAGCGCGGCGGAGACCGACGCGAGGACGGCTCGCGCCACGTCCGCGCGATCGTAGCCGTCGAGGGAGGCTTCTGCCTCCCCCGGCAGGGGCGGGTCGGCGCTCGGGCCAGCGCCGGGGCTCGCGTTCGCGCCAGCGCCAGGGCTCGCCGCCGCGACGGCGCCCCCGCGAGTCCGCGCGCTG
>CAZBJI010000151.1:0-5168 GCA_964492175.1 uncultured Polyangiaceae bacterium
ATCCAGGCGCTCTCCACGGCGAACCGAGCGGAGGGAGGGAGCGCCGCGGTGGCCCCGGCGTTCGACCGGAGCGGCGCGGCTCCTGGGTCGGCGGGCTCGCGCGCGCCGCCGCGCGCCGCCTCGAGCGCGCCGGTCGCCTCCTCGAGCGTGTCCGGCGAGAGGCCCGGCAGCGGCGTCGCCTCGCCGAGGCCGCGCCTGCCGTCTGCGTCCTCGAGGGCGAGGACGAGCCCGCGCCGCTCCTCCCACGTTCGCCGAGAGCCCTCCGCGCTGCCGGCCGCGGCGGGGCCTCCCCAGGCGGCGACGAGGACGCGGGCGATCACGGCGCGCCGATCGCGAAGCCGATCGCGAAGACCAGCGCGTACGCGAGCAGGACCTTCGCCGAGCCGGCGAGGAGCGCGTTCATCCGCGGCCCCTCCTCCCAGGTCGCGAGGCGGTGGGAGCACGCGAAGCCGAAGCTGGTGGTCGCGATGGCGGCCAGCGTCGCCGCCGGGAACAGCCCAAGCACCCAGCCGACCACGGGGACCGCCGCGGCGACCGCGTTCATGAGGTAGTGCTCGGCGACCCCGAAGGCCCGCCCGTACCTCACGACGAGCGTCCGCTTGCCCGCGCGGGTGTCGCCCGCGCGATCGCGGACGTTGTTGACGGCGAGCACGGCGGCGGCGAGCGCGCCGATCGGCACGGACGCGAGCCACGCCGCCGGGGGTGCGGCGCCTACGGCCACCCACGTCGTACCGACGACGGCCACGGGTCCGAAGAACACCAGGACGAAGAGGTCCCCGAGCCCGTTGTAGCCGAGCGGGTACGGCCCCCCCGTGTAGGCGATCCCGCTGAGCACCGAGAGGACGCCGATGGCGATGATCACGGGGCCCCCGACGACCGCGAGCCAGACTCCGAACAGCGCGGCGCAGAGGAACGCCACGGCCATGCCCCAGCGCACCGCCCGAGCCGTGAGCAAGCCCTTCTGCACCGCGCGCGGAGGCCCGAGCCGTCGCTCGTCGTCGGCGCCCTTGTCGTGGTCGAAGACGTCGTTGGCGAAGTTGGTTCCGATCTGGATGAGCAAGGCCCCCGCCATCGCCGCGGCGACCGCGCCCCATCGGACCGCCCCCACCGAGCTGGCCACGACGGCGCCGACGACGACCGGAGCGACCGCGACGGGGAGCGTGGCGGGGCGCGCCGCGAGCACCCAGGCGCCGACGGATCCGGGGCGCGGGAGCGCGCGCTCCGTCACGGAGCCCCCACCGCGCGCTCGCGGTCGAGCGCGGCGACCAGGGCGCGGGCCTCGGCCAGCACGAGCGCCACGATCGCGGCGGGGCGCTCGAGGAGCACGTTGTGCCCGGCGTCCGGCTCCACGTGGAGCCTCGCAGAGGGGAGCGCCGCGGTGGCAGCGTCCGCGGACCCGCGTGCGCGCGGGTCCGCCTCCCCGACGACGAAGACGACGGGCACCCGCGCGGCGCGCAGCGCAGGCAAGAGCGGCGGCATCGCGCCCGCGCCGAGCGTCGCGATGGCCCACGCGATGCCCTCTTCGGTGTGGGCGCAGCGGACCGCGCGCTGAGCGGCGAGGATCGCGGGAGGGAGGACGGCTTGCGACGCGAAGACCGGGAGCGCCTCCCAGCGCCGCACGAAGGCGGCGATCCCCTCCCCGCGCAGCGACCGCACGAGGCACTCCTCCCACGCGAGCCGCTCGGCGCGCTCCTCGGGGCAGGTGATGCCGGTGTGCGCCCCGATCGTGACGACCGCGCGGATCGCCGCGGGCCTTCGCGCGGCCATCGCCAGCGCCAGACGCCCGCCGAGCGAGTAGCCGACGAGCAGCGTGGGACCGCTGGGCAGCTCCGCGGCGAGCGCGCGGGCGACGTCGTCGAAGGCGAGGCCGTCGAGCACCCGCGGCGCCGGGCCGTGTCCGGGCAAGATGGGGACGTGCGTCTGGAACCCCTCGGCATCGAGCGCCGCGCGCAGTCCCTCCCACGCGGAGGGCGCGCCGAGCAGCCCGTGCAGCAGCGTGACGCTCAGCCGCCGCATGGATGGCTCGCGAGGGCGGCCAGCGCGGCCGCCCGGACGCGGTCGCGTTGCGCGCGGGTCGCCTCCACGTCGACGTGGACCTCGAGGATCGTCGCGCGCGGCGCGCGCAGCGCCTCGGCGAAGGCGCGCCCGAGCGTCGCGCGGTCGGAGACCTCCTCGTAGGCCACGCCGAAGCCCGCGGCAGCGCCGCGGAGGAAGCGGGGCGGCGGCGTGAGGAACAGACGCTCGAGGTGCGCGGCTCCCTCGGGCGTCCGCGCGATCGGCAGCGCCTCGAAGATCCTGCCGCCGCCGTTGTCGATGACGACGCAGACCAGCGGCCCGCGCGCCTCGGCGAGCAGCGCGAGGGAGCCCACGTCGTGCAGCGCCGCCACGTCCCCGAGGAGCAAGGCGACGGGGCTCTCGCCGGGCCACGCGGAGCGGCACCCGGCCGCCCCGGCGAAGAGCCCGTCGATCCCGGCCGCTCCGCGCTGCGAGAGCACGGCGACGTCACGGAGGACGGGCGCGCCGAAGGCATCGAAGTCTCGGACGGGCCCACTGTTGCCGAGCACCAAGGCGCTCCGCGGCGGGAGCGCCCGCGCCAGCTCGTACGAGCACGCGGGCTCGGTCAGGGCGCCGTCCTCGAGCTCGAGCGCGATCGACCGGACGAGGGCCGCGTGCGCTCGGCCGAGCGCCCGGCCGACGCCGCGGCGCGCGACCTGCCCGGGGCCTCCGCCGAGGCGCTCGAGCCGCTCACCGAGCCGAGAGAGAAAGAGCGGGGTGTCGCCGTAGACCACGTCCGTGACCAGGGCGTGGGGATCGGGCAGACCGGCCTCCGTGACCAGGATCCGGGGGCCTCCGGTCCGCTCGAGCAAGGCGCCGTAGGCCGAGCCGACGGGCGGCCGGCCGATCTGGAGCACCAGGTCAGGGGACACGCTGGGACCCGCGAGGAGCAGATCCAGCGACCCGAGCCCGGCGCCGGCGAGCGCCGAAGCGCCGACGAGGCCGCTCGTCACCTCCCCGACGATCGGCACGTCTGCCGAGCGGACGAGGGAGAGTGCGGCGCGCTGCAGGGACGAGGTGCGCGACGCGAGACCCTCGCTCGTGGTTCGGCCTGAGGGGCCGGCGACGACGAGGGCGCGCTGGGCGCCTCGGAGCCGATCGGCGACCTCACGGACGGCGGCCTCGGACGGCTCGAGGCGGCCGAGGTGCACGCGCGGGGAGGAGCGCGTCCCACGCGGCCGCTCGCCGGCGAGCGGCTCGAGCGGCTTTCGGAACCGCGCGTTCACGTGGACCGGGCCGGGGGTGGGCGCGAGCGATGCGAACACGGCGCCCGTCACCATGCGCGGAAGGTGGGGCAACGCGGAGAGATCCGGCGCGCCGAGATCGATCGAGGCGCGAGCGTGATCTCCGAACACCTTCACCTGGTCGATGGTCTGCGAAGCGTCGGCGTGGTGCAGCTCGAGGGGCCGGTCGGCCGTGAGGAGGAGCATCGGGACACGGGCCGCGTCCGCCTCCACCACGGCGGGGTGGTGATGCGCGACCGCGGAGCCCGAGGTGCAGACGAGGGCGCTCGGCAGACCGGTCACGCGCGCCTGCCCGAGGGCGAGGAACGCCGCGCTCCGCTCGTCGACGACGACGGTCACGCGGAGACGCGCCTCGGTGGCGGCGGCCATCGCGAGCGGTCCCGACCGCGATCCCGGCGACAGCACGACGTCGCGGATCCCCGCGTCGACGAGGCTCGCCATGATCTGACGGGCCCAGTCGACGTGGAGGCCTCCGCCCGCGGTCACGCCACGACCTCGCTGCGACGCCGCCTCGCGGCCGCCGCGGGGTGCGAGCGCCGGGCGGTCTCCACGCCGAGCGCCGCCAGCATGGTCGAGAGCTTCACGTCGGTCTCGCGCGCCTCGAGCTCGGGGAGAGAGCCGTCGACGATCCCCGCGCCCGCGAACGCGGTAGCGCGCGCGCCTTCGACGAGCGCCGAGCGGATCGCGACGACGAGCTCCCCGTCGCCGCTCGCGCCGATCCAGCCGAGCGGCCCGGCGTAGAGGCCTCGGGGCGCCTCCTCCTCGCGTGCCATGAGGGCCAAGGCCGCGGCGCGCGGCACGCCGCCCACGGCTGGCGTGGGGTGGAGGATCGCGCCGAGGCCGAGCACGCTGGCGCCCTCAGGAGCGCGGCCCCGCACGGGCGTCACCAGGTGATGGATCCGAGCCAGCGACCGGACGCGCGTCTCGTCGACGTGGAGCTCGCAGCCCGCCTCGACGAGCGCGGCCCGGATCGCCTCCATCGCGATGCGGTGCTCGGCTTGATCCTTGGCGCGGCCGAGGAGCCGCGCCGTCTCGGCGAGCTCCTGACCGCGCCGCGGCTCGGACCCCGCCACCACCTCGGCTCGAACCTCGCGCCCGCGCTTGGCCACGAGCACCTCGGGCGTCGCGCCGACGAAGGCCGCGCCGGCCTGGCGCAGGCAGAACCTCACGCAGCCCGGCTCCTCGGCCAGATCCTCGAGGAGGCTCGCGGCGGTGGCGGTCGTCTCCACCAGGGCCGCGCGCGCGAGGACGACCTTCTCGAGGACGCCCTCCGATATCGCCGCGAGCGCGCGGGAGACCGACCGCTCGAAGGTGGCCCTCCCGTCGGAGAGCACGCGACCGCGGGGCCTCCCGAGCCGACGAGACGGCGCTGGGGCGGACAGGAGCGCGGTGACCTCCTCCGCGATCCGCTCCGGGCGGGCGAGCTCCGCGCGCTCGACGACCACGCAGAGCGTCGGCGTGTCCGTCCCCCGCTGGCGGACCGTCACGCGGGGCAGGAGCAGCGATCCGTCGCCGAACGCCGCGAAGGCGCCCACGCGACCGGGCTCGAACGCGAAGGCGCCGAACGCCCGCGGCTCCGCGTGGCCCACGGCCGAGACCCGCCGGAAGAGCCCGGCGGCCGCGGCTGCCGCTTCCCGGAGCGCGCCGCCCTCGGGCAGCTCCACGCGCGCGGCCTCGCCGAAGCCCACGGCGATCTCCGGGGAAAGAGCCTCGGCGCGCCTCGCGTCCCAGACGACGCGCGCGCGGTCCGATCGCGCCACGTCGTCGACCGAGACGCCTGCGCGGACGGCGAACGCCACGAGATCGCCCTGCCCCGCCTGCCGCGAGGCCCGCCGCGCGGCGGCCTGGATCCTCCGGCCGTCCATCACG
>CAZBJI010000151.1:5178-13503 GCA_964492175.1 uncultured Polyangiaceae bacterium
GTCAGCGGCTCGATCCGCGTGACCTTCCACCCTGCGCGGCGCACCATCGACGCGAACTCGTCCGCGGGCGGGAAGGCCGCGATGGAGGCCTGCAGGTAGCGGTACTCGCGGCTGCCCGAGAGGAGCCCTCCGAGCAGCGGGACGACGCGGTGAACGTGCAGCCGGGCGACGGCGCCGAGCGCGCCTCCCTCGGGCTCGGAGAGCTCGAGCACGGCGAGCCTGCCGCCTGGGCGGGTGACGCGCCGCATCTCGCGCAGGGCGGCTGCCCGGTCGGGGACGTTCCGGATCCCGAAGGCGATGGTCACGGCGTCGAAGGTGCCGTCCTCGAACGGGAGAGCCTGCGCGTCGCCCTCGACGAGCGTGACCCGCTCCGTGAGCTGCGCCCGGGCGAGCTTCTCGCGCGCGATGGCGAGCATCCCTCGCGAGGGGTCGAGCCCCACGACCGAGATGCCCGGGGACCTCCCCGCGATCTCGATCGCGAGGTCGGCGGTGCCGGTCGCGACGTCGAGCACGCGCTCCTCGCCCTCGAGGGCGAGCCCGCGCGTGGCGCGGCGTCGCCACGAGACGTCGATGCCCATGGAGAGCACCCGGTTCACGAGGTCGTAGCGGTGCGCGATGCGGTCGAACATCGCGCCGCCGCCGTCTCGCGGTGCGTCGGCAGGCTCCGGCGTCACGCCCTCGCCTCCCTCGTGGCGTCGAGGACGGCGGCCACGGCGCTCGGGTGGATGGCCTGGGGGCCGTCGCTCTTCGCTGCCGCCGGATCGTCGTGGACCTCGATCATGACGCCCGAGGCTCCGGCCGCCATCGCGGCCCGCGCGAGTGGAACGACCAGCGCCCTGCGGCCGGTCGCGTGGGACGGATCCACGATGACCGGCACCTTGTGGACGTGCGCCAGCAGGGCCACGGCGCCGAGATCGAGGAGGTTGCGCGTGGAGGGGTCGAAGCCGCGCACGCCGCGCTCGCAGAACACGACGCCGGCCGCGCCGTGCGCGAGCAGGTACTCGCCCGCGAGGAGCCACTCTTCCACCGTCGCCGCCATGCTCCGCTTGAGCAGGACGGGCCGCTTGGCGCGGCCGACCGCCTTGAGGAGCGCGAAGTTCTGCATGTTGCGCGAGCCGACCTGCAGCATCTCGGCCTTCTCCGCGACGTCGTCCACGTCGGCCTCGGCGAGCACCTCAGTGACGATCTTCATGCCGGCCGCGTCGCCTGCGGCCCGGAGCCACCCGAGGGCGACCTTGCCGTGCCCCTGGAACGCGTAGGGGCTCGTGCGTGGCTTGAAGGCGCCTCCGCGTAGGATTCGGACGCCGCTCTCCGCGAGCATTCGCGCGATGCGGGTGATCTGCTCCTCCGACTCCACGGCGCACGGCCCGGCGATGATCACCGGCTTGGAGGGTCCGATGGTGATCCCGGCGACCGAAATCTCCGGTCCTTGTGCGTCCACCCGAGGGTGGATGGGGGCCGGCGCGCTCACGCTCGAGACCCCCGCCACGCGCTCGATGTCCGACGGGTCGATGGCGGAGGACGCGCCGGACACCACGAGGTGAACGTCGCCTCCCTTGGACCGCTCGACGGCCCCGACCCAGAGCCCGAGGTTCGCGAGCGCGCCCTGCACCACGTCCAGGTTCGCTCCACGTCGCAACGTGACGATCATGGCTAGTTCCTCCTCGTGGCGATGGTCTCTGCGACGGTGGTGAGCGCTCGAAGGGCGGGCCGGGGCCCGAGCTCGCGGGAGAGCTCGCCGACCGCGGCGTTGGCCTCGGCGACGAGGCCCTCGGCGCATCTGCGCGCGTCGTCCACTGCGCCCGTCCGCCGCATCACGGAGAGCACGCGCGCGCCCATCGCCCCATCCACCGCGCCGCGCTCGACGCACGCCGCGAGCTCGCCTGCGAGCTCCGGCTCGCGCTCCAGGGCCAACATGAGGGGGTAGGTCGCCTTTCCTTCGCGGAGATCTCCGAACAGATCTTTGCCGATCTGCTCCGGGTCTCCCTCGACGTCCAGCAGATCGTCCGTGATCTGGAACGCGACCCCGAGGCGCTCGCCGTAGCCCTCGAGGAGGTGACACGCCCGCTCGTCGAGCCCGCCGGCCCGCGCCCCCGCGAAGAGGGACCACCGGAACAGCGACGCCGTCTTGCCGAGGATGATCCGCATGGTCGCCTCCGACGACCCGTCGAGCTTCCCCCTCCGCTCGAGCTGCAGCGCCTCGGCGTCGAGCATCTCGGTGAGCACGCCGAGCGCGCGATCGAGCACGTCGTAGAGGCCCGTCCTGCGCACCCGCACCAGCGCCTCCACGAGGAGCCAGTCGCCCGCGAAGATGGACGCCGCGTTGCCGTAGATCATCCGGGCGGCCGGCAGGCCTCGCCGCCGCTCGCCCAGGTCGACGACGTCGTCGTGCAGCAGCGTGGCGGCGTGGACCAGCTCGGCGGCGACCGCGAGATCTCGGGCCTCGGACGAGAAGCCCGCGCCCGCCCGGGCGGCGAGCGCGACGCAGAGCGGGCGCAGGCGCTTGCCGCCTGCGCCGAGCAGGTGACCCGCGCTCGCGTGCATCGAGGTGGGCGCGAGCTCGAGGGCGTCCAGCTCCCGCTCGATGCCCTCGAGGTCGCTCTGCAGGAACGCTCGGAGCTCCGCCAGGCGGGCCTCCGCGCCCTCGGGGCCTCGGACCCGGACGGCCGACTCGAGGGAGCCGAAGACCCGCCCCCGCGCCTCGAGGCCCACGACCGGGGCGGCGCTCACGACGCCCTCCCGACGCGCCCGCGGGCGATCGACAAGAGGTCACCGAACTTCTGGAAGTCCGCCCGCTGGGACCGGATGAAGGACTCGAGGACCGACTCGGCGACGTGGGCGAAGGAGGTGAGCCGGCGGACACGCTCGAGCACGTGCGTCCGGCGCGTCGACTTCGGCGCGTCGTCCAGAAGGGCGGCGGCCTGATCGAGCCGACCCCTCACGCTCTGCGCGAGGAAGCGCTCCCGCTCGCTCACGACCTTCGAGATCATCTTCCAGAAGTCGGTCTCGGCCTCGAAGAACTCACGCCTTTCTCCGGGCTTCCAGACCTTGCGCACCACGCCCCACCGCTGGAGCTCGCCGAGGGTGGTGCTCACCGCCCCGGCCGACATGCTCAGCCGCTCCGCCACCTCGGCGGCCGGCATCGGCTCGGTCTCCAGGTAGAGGACGCTCCAGACGCGCCCGAGGGCTTTCCGGAAACCCCAATGCTCGATGACGTCTCCGACGGCCTCGGCGGTGAGGAGCTCTGCTTCCCTGAGGGGGTCAGACATTCGGCCTCCTGAAGGATCTGAACTTTCAGATTCTTCTGAAACTTCATTAGGGCCGCGAAGCCGCCTCGTCAAGTGAGCCGCGGGGGGCGCATCGTGCGTCTCCTCGGAGCGGGTGAAACCGGACGGCGGGCCGGGCGTAGTGCCACCGCTCGCCGGCCGCGGCTCGTCCGAGAGCCTGACTAGTTTTGCCGGCGCGCGCGTCTGGGGTGATCCTGGCGCGCGGGGGGGTTGCGAGCTCCCCGCAACGACGCGAGCCCGGTGGGGCCAAGCGACACCGGAATCGAACGATGTCCCAGGAAACAACGCAGGTGATTACGACGAGCTGCGCGGCGACCTCCGGAGGAGGTCGCGCGCGGAGCGCGGCAAGAATCACGGTTCGAGGGACAAAGGCTGGACGGCGGTGCGCGCACTGCCGTAGAAGCCTGCACATCGGAGCGCCGTCCGGATTCCCGAGCGGCGGGGTTTGAGCGACCGCGGTCGCGCACGGAGGATGACGATGGATATTGCGAAGACGATGGCGTTCTCGGCAGCTGGTGGTCTCGTGGCCGGTCTGGTGGGCTGCGGCGGTGGCAAGACCGAGGCGGAGCAGCCGGCCGCGGACTCTTCGGCGGCCCCCGCTGACGCACCGGCTGCCGCCGAGGGCGCCGCGAAGGAGTGCTGCAAGGGCAAGAACATCTGCAAGAACAAGGGCGGATGCAAGGTCGAGGGCGGCAACGAGTGCAAGGGCATGAACGAGTGCAAGAACAAGGGCGGCTGCAAGACCGGCACCTGCGAGTAGCTCGCGCCACCTGATCGCTCGGCAGCCCCGCTGTCCGCGCGTCGGGTCCGTCACGAAGCAACGGGTGAGGTCGGAGTCGCTTGCGCCTCTGGCCTCACCGTCGTTTTGTTCTCCCACGTGAGGTTCGCATGACCCTGTGCCCTGCTCCGCGACTCGGCCTGCCCGATCTGGGCGTCGGCGCGGGCCTGCGCATCCCCCACTACCAGCGGATCTTCGACGAGCACCCGAAGGTCGACTGGTTCGAGATCATCAGCGAGAACTTCATGGTCGGTGGGGGCCGGCCCAGGGCGAACCTCGAGCGGGCGCGCGAAGGCTATCCGCTCGTCGCGCACGGCGTCTCGCTGTCGCTCGGCAGCGCGAACCCGCTCGACTGGGAGTACCTGAAGAAGCTGAAGGCCCTCGTCGCCCACGTGGGCAGCCCGTGGGCGAGCGATCACCTGTGCTGGACGGGCGCGGACTGTCTGAACCTCCATGATCTGCTGCCTTTGCCGTACACGGAGGAGGTGGTGCGCTACGTCGCCGAGCGAGCGAGGATCGTCCAGGATTTCCTCGAGGTGCGCTTCGCCATCGAGAACGTGTCGTCGTACATGACGTTCACCGCGAGCCGCATGGCCGAGTGGGAGTTCCTGCGGGCGATCGCGGAGGAGGCGGACGTCGGGATCCTCCTCGACGTGAACAACGTCTACGTCTCGTCCCAGAACCACGGCTTCGATCCGGCCGCCTTCGTCGAGGCCGTCCCGCACCACCGGGTGGTGCAGATCCACCTGGCGGGCCACACCCGCTTCCCCAAGTACATCCTCGACACGCACTCGGGGCACGTCATCGACGAGGTGTGGGCGCTCTACGATCTCGCCGTCCGCCGGTGCGGGAGCGTCTCGACGCTCGTCGAGTGGGACGACGACATCCCCGAGCTCGAGGTGCTGCTCGCGGAGCTCGACGCGGCCCGGGTCCGGAGGGACGCCGCGCTCGCCGGCCGCGCCCTCGACCAAGCAGCGGGCGAAGGCGGCGCGCGCCCGCTCGCGGAGGTCCCGGCGTGAGACCAGAGCCGGCGCCGCCGCGAGGCCTGCTGGAGGTGCAGGTCTTCTTGACGCACGCGCTCCAGCGAGCGGAGCCGCTCGCCGACGACCCCGACCTCGCGCGCGCGTGCGCGGACGTGGCGGCGGGGAACGACCGCCTCACGCCGGCCGAGCAGGTCGACATCTACCGGAGGCAGTTCTGGCTTCGCCACGAGGACTCGCTCCGTGAGGACTTCCCTGGGCTCGCGTACGTGCTCGGGGACGCGCTCTTCGAGGATCTCGTGCGGGACTACCTGCGGGCGCACCCGCCCTCGTCGGCTTCGCTGAGGGACCTCGGCCACGCGATGAGCGCGTTCCTCGCCGTCCACACGGCCCTCCCGGCGGAGCGGGCCGACCTCGCCCGCGCGATGGCGCGCTACGAGCTCGCGTTCATCGACGTCTTCGACCTCGCCGAGCCTCCTCCGCTGGACTCCGCCCGGCTCGCGGCGCTCCGGCCCGAGGACTGGGAGCGGGCGGTGCTCGTGCTCTCGCCCGTGGTCCAGCGCCTGACGCTCTCTCACCCGGTCCACCACCTCCGCAAGGCGGTGCGGACGGGAGAGACCCCTCCCCTCCCCGCGCCCGGCGAGGTCCACGTCGCGCTCTTCCGCAAGGATCTCGTCGTGCATTTCGAGGAGCTCGAGCCGGCGCAGCAGGCCCTGCTCGACGCGCTCGACGCGGGCGCGCCGCTCGCCGCCGCGTGCGCCCGCGTCGCCGACGGCAAGACGGAGGAGGAGGCCGGCGCCCTCGCGGCCTCCATCGGCACGTGGTTCTCCCGCTGGGCGTCCTGGGGCTTCATCGCCGAGGTGCGGGTGCCGGCGGCGGGGCCGCCGTGACCGTGGCTCACCAGGAGACCATCGTGGTCGCCACGCGCGGTGGGTCGTCGAGGTTCACCGACGTCACCTCCAGCGTCGCAGAGATCGTGGCGCGCGCCGGCGTCACGCGGGGGATCTGCGTCGTCTTCGTCCAGCACACGTCGGCGAGCCTCGTCATCCAGGAGAACGCCGACCCCCGGGTGCTCTCGGATCTGGCGGCTTGGATGGATCAGCGGGTGCCCGAGGGACCGTTCTACGCGCACGACGACGAAGGCCCCGACGACATGCCGGCGCACATCAAGTCGGCGATCACGAGGACGAGCGAGACCGTGCCCGTGGTCGCCGGGCGGCTCGCGCTCGGGACGTGGCAGGCGATCTATCTGTGGGAGCACCGCCGAGCGCCCCACCGCCGCTCCCTCGTGGTCACGGTGCTCGGGACCTGAGCGGCGGGTGTGGCTCGAGCGGACCGGGCGGAGGCGTCTCGCCCTCGGCGACCGGGCTTGCTGGAAGAAAACGGGGCGTCGTCGCGGTTCCGGGGACGTAGTATGCCCCTCGTCGGATGTCCCTCGTCGACACGCTCCGGGCGATCAGCAGGACGGCGAAGATCGTGCTGCCGACGGTGTACGAGAGCGTCCGGGACGGCGTGGACCCAGCGGCCGTGGACGCCAGGCTGGTGTGGTGGGCGGGACAGGTCCTCCGGGACGCCGAGGTCACGCTGCACGTCCACGGGCGGCACAACGTGCCCGAGGGCGAGGCGCTGGTGGTCATGTCGAACCACCGCAGCTACTACGACATCCCGTGTGCGTACGCCGCCCTCCCCGGCAGGATGCGGATGGTCGCCAAGAAGGAGCTGTTCCGGGTGCCCATGTTCGGCCGCGCCATGGTGTCCTCGGGGTTCATCCGGGTGGATCGCGGGGATCGGAAGAGCGCGGTGGACAGCCTCCAGGAGAGCCGCAAGCTCCTCACCGCCGGCACGCGCGTCTGGATCGCCCCGGAGGGCACGCGCAGCAAGGACGGGAGCCTCGGCAAGTTCAAGGCCGGCGGCTTCCACCTGGCGCTCGACGCGGGCGTGCGGATCCTGCCCGTCGTGGTCGTCGGGACCGAGCGCGTCATGGCGCACGACAGCTTCCTCGTGCGCCCCGGCGCGACCGTCACGCTCACCATCCTGCCCCCCGTGGACGCGCCCGCCTACGGGCACGCGCGCCGCAAGGAGCTCATGCGAGACGTCCGCGACGCGATGGAGGCCGCGCTGGCCCGGTCCGTCGCTGGCGCGGATCGCCAGGGAGCCCAGGGCGCGGGGTGAGCGCCGTCACTGCGTGACGTTGAGCTGGTACTCGCCCATCTCGCCCATCGTGCCGTCGACCCAGATGAACACGGTCTGGTTGGCGGTGAGGGCGAGGTTGAAGTTCGAGTCGAAGGTGCCGCTCGGGTTCGAGCAGGCGAGCTGGCTGACGATGTCGGTGCAGTTGCTGCGACCGTTGAGCACCGAGTTGTAGCCTGCGTAGCTCGCGAAGCCGTAGTTGTCGTCGGCATCCACGGTGACTTGGTAGACCACGTCGGGCCCGAGCCCGGCGCCGTTGCTGCACAGCACGTCGCTGGTGAAGCCAGTGGTGTTGCCGAGCGAGCGGATGGTCGCCACGCCCTCGATCGTGATGGGGACGGGGTCGGCGCAGTCCTCCCCGATGGAGAGATCGAGCGATAGGTCGTACGCGCCGGCGCCGCCCCCCCAGCCGTCCACGAAGAGGTAGACCGGGACGCCGCCCTGGACCGGGAACGAGATGAGCTCCCCACCGTTGTTGCCGTTCGAGGTGTTGTAGTTGTCGTTGCAGAGGATCTGCGAGGCTTGATCGCCGCAGTCTGCGCGCGCGTAGAGGACGGCGTCGAAGCCGGCGGCGGCCGCTGGCAGGTGGGCGGTCAAGAAGCCGTTCTGGTCGGGGATGATCGCGTAGACGGCCTCGGGGCCGGAGCCGTCCTGGCAGCCGTTCGCGTTCACCGGCGTGGTCAGATCCGGCCCCGCCGTGGTCCCAACGACGGTCGTGTTGCCGAGCGGGAGCGCGATCTGGATCGGGCTGTTGCAGCCGGTCGCCTCCGCTTGGCAGACGGCGTCGCAGCCGTCCCCGGGCGTCGTGTTGCCGTCGTCGCAGGCCTCCCCTGGCTCGGTGCCGCCGTTGCCGCAGACGGCCACGCAGCCGGCGTAGCTGAGGGTGCAGGCGGCGCAGGAGACCCCGACGGGGTTCACGTAGCCGAGGTCGTTGCACGTCGCGCCCCCGAGGTTCCCCCCGTCGCACTCCTCCCCCGGGTCGATGATGCCGTCGCCGCAGACGGGACCGCCCGTGGTGGTCGAGCCGGTCGTGACGCCGGTCGTGACGCCGGTCGTGACGCCGGTCGTGACGCCGGTCGTGACGCCGGTC
>CAZBJI010000151.1:13603-19256 GCA_964492175.1 uncultured Polyangiaceae bacterium
GTGCTCGACCCCGTGGTGTTCGACCCCGTGGTGTTCGACCCCGTGGTGTTCGACCCCGTGGTGACGCCGACGCCGACCGCCGCTCCTCCTGCTCCGCCCGAGCCGGAGGGGTTGAAGACGTCGTCGACGTCCGCGGAGCACGCGACCGAGAGGAGCGGGACCGTGAGAAGGAAGGCCGAGCGCATGACCCGAGCGTAAACGAAGGCGCGCCGCTCGGGTAGCGTGGCGCCGCATGGCGGACCCCGCTCAGGGCGGCAGGGGGCCCCGCCTGCCTCGAGGGGTGAGCTCGATCTCGGGGCTCTTGGCGAGGGCCCAGGCGTCGCTCTGCCGCTCTCGCATGAGCCACCCGTGGAGCGCCTCCGCCCACATCGCGCCACCCTCCGCCGTAGGGTGGATCTTGTCCGGCCGACGCGGGAGGAACTTGCCGACGACGACGTCCGTCTCGAAGAAGCGGCACGGGCTCACGTGGGCCTGGATCGTGTCGAACAGCCCCGCCTCCTCCATCCAAAGAGGCGGCGTCGTCCAGACGCACGGGCGCCCCCCGATGGCCTTGACGATCCGCTCGACCGCCCGGCCCTGGACGTCCAAGTGCTTGGAGCCGATCTCGTTGCCGCCCAGCGTGACGATCACAAGGTCGGGCTGGGTAGACGCGACGAGCTCGGGCATGCGCTTCGCCCAGTCCAGGCTGTTGGTGCTGTGCTCCGCGCGAACCTCGTACCGCAGGTCCAGCGGCCGCCAGAGCTCGCGGAGCCGCTGCGTGAGGCCGGAGTGGACGAACGAGTCCCCGACGTGGAGCACCACCGTGCCCTTGCGGAGCGCCGGGGGCGCGGGCCTCTCGGCGCTCGACGCGAGGACGGGGGGAGGCGCGGGCGGGCGCGCGGTGGCGGCCGACGCCGCCGAGGTCCCCGTGGGAGCCGTCGGCGCGGCCGGTACCGTGGGCGCCTCTCCCGTCACGTCCGCCGCCGGGCTGCCGGCGCAGCCCCACGGACCGAGGCACAGCGGGAGGAGGAGGGGCAGCAGGCGAGCGAGCCGCACGGCTCACCATGCCAAATCCGGCTGGGTCTTGTCGAGCAAACGGTCCTGGTGGGCGTGAGGCGCGAAGCGCTCGCCGGAGGGCTCGATCCGTAGCCGCCGGCCGGGCCGCGTACTATAGGTATACGCGCGCATGACCTTCAGTCTGTTCGGCTACGACGTCGAGATCACGATGGGCTTCTGGCTCACGGCGCTGCTCCTCAGCCTGCCGTTCCTGGGCACCCAGCCCATGATGATCGTGGTGTGGGCCTTGGTCCTCCTGGTGAGCGTCCTCGTGCACGAGCTCGGGCACGCGGTCGCGATGAGCGCCTACGGGATGCGCTCGTCCATACGCCTCCACTTCATGGGGGGCGTGACCATCCCGCACACGGTCCTGCCGCTCTCACGCCGCTCGCTGGTGATCACCTACCTCGCCGGGCCGCTCGCTGGCTTCCTGCTCGCGGGTGTGTCGTACGCGGTGGCGCCGGAGCTCATCTCACGCGCCATGCGGATGGAGCCGCTGTTTCGACAGCTCGTGGTGATCGAGCACCCGGGCCTGGCGACGACCGTCTTCCTGTTCTTCCAGGCGAACTTCTTCTGGAGCCTCCTCAACCTGGTGCCGGTCCTCCCCCTCGACGGCGGGCACATCCTCGAGCACATCCTCGGGCCGAAGCGGTACCGGTGGACCCTCGGGGTGTCGGCGCTCTGCGGAGGCGCCGCTGCCGTGTACTTCGGCATGTCGGGGAGCATGATCGCGGCGTTCATCCTCGGCTCGGCTGCGCTGCAGTCGTTCCTGCGGCTGCGCGACGTGAGCCAGGTCGTGCGTCAGTCGGGCGCGGCCGCGGAGGCGCGCCGTGCCGAGGGCGGGGAGGAGGAGCTTCACCCCGACCTCGAGCGTGATCTCCGCGCGGCGAGGCGCGCGCTCGACGACGAGCGGTTCGACGAGGCGTCCACCCTGGCGCGGGCCGTGACCGAGGGCAGATCGCCCGCCCGGGTGAAGCCGTCTCTACGGGCGCTGCGCGAGGCCCTCGGGATCCTCGGCTGGGCCGAGCTCGGCGCGGGTCGGATCGCCGGCGTGGCGGAGGTCGTGGAGCGGATGTCCCGAGGCGACGGCGAGGCCGACCCCGCGCTGGCAGGCGCGGTCGCGCTGGATCGCGGGGACAGGGCGGCAGCCCGCGCCTTGTTCGAGGCGGCGCGTGTCGCGGGCGACGACCGCAAGGAGGTCTTCGGGCCCTTGATCCAGATCCTCATCCAGGATGGTGAGGCCGCCGTGGCGGCGGCGGTGGCGCTCGACTCGCTGGACGGCCTCAGCTCGGCGGACGCGCGCATCATCGCGACGAACGCCGCGGACGCGGGGGCGGACATCTGGTCCGGGCGCCTCCTCGAGGGGGTCTTCGAGCGGGATCGCGTCGCCGAGGACGGCTTCGAGGCGGCGAGGAGCTTCGCGCGCGCCGGCGATCCGGAGCGCGCGCTGAGCCTGCTCCGGAGCGCGGTCGCAGCCGGGTTCTCCGACGCCGCCCGCGCCTACTCGGACGCCGAGCTCGGCAAGCTCGCGCTCGAGAACATCCTGCGCCGCCCCTCGTGAAGGACGGCGCGCCTGGCGCGGCGCGTCCTCCGGCGCTGCGCGTGCGGCGTGTTCGGGCGAGCGAGGTGCCCCTGCCCGCGTACCAGACGGGCGGGAGCGCCGGGCTGGACCTCGCGGCGGACATCGACGCGCCTATCACGCTGCTCCCGGGCGCGCGGGCGCTCGTGCCGACCGGGCTCGCGATCGCCCTGCCGCCCGGCCACGAGGGGCAGGTCCGCCCCCGCTCCGGCCTCGCGCTGAGACACGGCGTGACCGTCCTCAACGCGCCCGGCACGGTGGACGAGGATTACCGAGGCGAGCTCGGGGTCGTGCTGGCGAACCACGGCGCCGAGCCGTTCGTGGTCGAGCGCTTCATGCGGATCGCGCAGCTCGTGGTCGCCCCGGTGACGCGCGTCGTGGTCCTCCTCGTCGAGGAGCTCGAGACGACCGCGCGCGGCGCCGGTGGCTACGGTTCGACGGGGAGCTGAGGCGCCCGAGCCGTCCATATCCTGCTCACCTGACACGACTGTCAGGGGGCGGCTCCCGGGGTCGGGGCGGATCCGTGGAGAATCGAGGGCGCCGCGGGGGATCCTCGTCCGGACCCGGCGTGGCACGAATGATGAACTAGAGCGGGCGCTTGGCTTGACGCCTCCGCGTGAGGTCGCTTCGCTTACGAAAGGCCCGCGACGACGGGCGAAGTGCCGCGCCTCTCCGAACCAGCGCGGGGCCTCGCCCGTCGTCTGGGCGAACCGCGGCCACCGCCGGATCATCGGGAACCGGAGAACACGATGACGAGATCGCAGAACCTCAGGTGCCTCCTCCCGCTGGCGCTCGCCGCCGCCGGGTGCACCGACTCCGGCGGGAGCTACGAGCCCCCGCTCGGGCCGCCCGACGACGGCGGGCCCCCGGTGGCCCCCTCGGATCCTCCCCCGACGGGGAGCAAGTGGCAGGGGATCGAGGTCACCGGGGAGTGCGGCCGCACCAAGCTCGCCTTCGTCCTGGTGGACGAGGTGTGCGGCGGGACCGACGACCCCGCGTACATGGACTACTTCCACGCGCCCATCATGCGGGACGGCGCCCTGATCGGTACCCACCTCTTCGCGGTCGACGCCACGTACCTGTGGGTGCTCGACACCGCGGATCCGGAGAACATCGCGAGGACGTCGCTGCTCGCTGGCTTCGGGCAGCCGCTCGCGGTGGCCACGCACCAGGGCCTCCTGCTCATCGCCGCCGGAGACGAGGGGCTGCTCGTCGTGGATCCCGCGGATCCCGCGAGCCCCTTCCGCGTCGCTACGATCGACGTCGCGGGCCCCGCGCTGGACGTCTCCGTCGACGGAGATCGCGCGCTCGTGGCGCTCGGCGCGGGCGGCGTGGCCGTGGTGGACCTCGTGTCCCGCACCGTCGAAAAGACGCTCGGCGTGCCCGGCTTCGCTGCCGCGGTGGCCGGGCGCAACGGCAAGGCCTACGTCGCCGCGTGCGACAACTTCGCGATCATCGACGTCATGTCGACGGCCGTGCAGGGTGAGACCTGGCTCTCCGGGCACACCGTGGACGGCATCTTGGTGGCGCCCGCCAAGGACGTCACCCTCGAGGGCGACGTCGCGTTCGTCGCTGCCGGGCGCTACGGCGCCGTGGCGGTGGATATCTCCAACCCCGCCGCGCCGGGCGTCCTCGGCAACTGCACCGAGGCCTCGGACCTCGCGTTCTACGCGAGCGGCGTGCGACAGGAAGGAGGCACGCTCTACGTGGCCGGCGGCGAGTGGGGCATCAAGCCCGTCAGCGTCCTGAACCCCACGGCGGCGTGCAGCAGCCAGATCACCCCGGCGCTCCCCCCGATCCCGTCGAGCGACGATCAGGCGTGCAGCACCGAGCCGCCCTGGGAGGTGCTCCCGTGGACCGACACCTGGACCCCGCCGCCCATCCCGCCGGAGGGGCGCGATCCGATCCAGACGCTGCCGGTCCCGGGCCGCGTCTTCGCGTTCGGCGACGCGACCCGCGTCGGCCTGCGCGCCATCGACATCCGCGACACGCTGACCGTGGGGCTGCCCAAGCTCGGTCGCTACAGCGAGCCGCGCCTCACCGAGGGGCTCGCCGCCCAGGGGGATCGCGTCCTCGTCGCCGGCAAGGCGGGGGGGCTCTACCGCGTCGTCGCCGGGCAGCTCGTGCTCGACCAGGAGCTCGCCGAGGCCAAGACCGCGCGCGCGGCCGCGTTCCTCGGCGACGGTCGATGGGTGCTCGGCGCCCCCGACCCGGAGACGGGCGGCGGCAACATCCTCATCGAGGGCCTGGCCACGCCCGTCCCGGTGCCCCTCACGATCTGGGCCGGTGGCATCGCCGCGAAGGCAGACACCGTCTACGTGCCGGTGCGCGAGGGTGTGCTGCTCGTGAACGACTCGGGCCAGACCACGCTGCTGCCCTCGGGGCGCGACGCGGAGCTGCCGCAGGCGATCGCGGTGGCCGATGATCACCTCCTCCTCGCGGCGCCGGAGTGGTCGGACGCGCTCCGCGTCACCCCTTCGGACGCGACGCCGCTCGGCGAGAACGGGCTGGACGAAGGAGACCTCTACGACGTCGGCCTGTGGCGACGCGCCCTCCCGCGCCGCCTCCTCTTCCACACGGCCGCGGGGGCCGTGGAGGTCGCGTCCCTCGGCGGCCAGGCGAGCCTCACCCTCCACGGGACCAGCCTGACCGGCCCGCTCCCGAGCGGCGACTACGTCGCGGGCGCGACGGACGGCGACAGGGTGTACCTCGTCTCCACCGACCGGGGCAGGTACCGCACCATGCTGGTCACGGTGTCGCTCGATGGAGGCGCGCCTGTCGTGCAAGGCGTAACGAGCTTCACCGGGATGGGCACGGCCCTCGCCAGCTTGGGCGGGCGGCTCTACCTCGCCGACGGCGACCGGGGCCTCCGCGTCTTCGACAGCACCGCCTCCAGTCCCACCCAGATCGACGTCCTCGAGCTCGGAGCGCAGCCGTGAATCGACCCATGACCCCCTCCTCCCTCGGCGCCCACCTCAAGCGGCTGCTCTGGCCCGCGCTGCTCGCGGGCGCCACGGCGGCCACGACGAGCGGCTGCGA
>CAZBJI010000152.1:0-18703 GCA_964492175.1 uncultured Polyangiaceae bacterium
CCGCCGGCTGCCCGACCAGCACGGGCTGGAACCGGCGCTCCAGCGCCGCGTCCTTCTCGATGTGCTTGCGGTACTCGTCGAGCGTCGTCGCGCCGATGCAGCGGAGCTCGCCGCGAGCCAACGCTGGCTTGAGCATGTTGGCCGCGTCCATCGCGCCCTCCGCCGCCCCGGCGCCGACCAGCGTGTGGAGCTCGTCGATGAAGAGGATGATGCGGCCCGACGCGGCCTCGATCTCCTTCAGCACCGCCTTCAGACGGTCCTCGAACTCCCCGCGGAACTTGGATCCGGCGACCATGGACGCGAGGTCGAGTCCGCAGACGTCCTTGTCCTTGAGGCTCTCGGGGACGTCCCCTCGGACGATGCGCTGCGCGATCCCCTCGACGATGGCGGTCTTGCCTACGCCGGGCTCGCCGATGAGCACCGGGTTGTTCTTCGTGCGCCGCGACAGAACCTGCATGACGCGGCGGATCTCCTCGTCGCGACCGATCACGGGGTCGATCTTCCCGCGGCGCGCAAGATCCGTGAGGTTCTTCGTGTACTTCTCGAGCGCCTGGAATTTCCCCTCCGGGTCCTTGTCCGTGACGCGCTGCGACCCCCTGACCTGCGAGAGCGCCTGAAGAACCTTGTCGTAGGTGAGCCCGGCCTTCTCCAGCAGCGACATCAGGTCGCGGTCGTGCTTGGCCGCCGCGAGCAGCAGGTGCTCGGCCGACACGTAGTCGTCCTTCAGCGCCTTGCTCTCGTCCTCGGCCTTCTGCACGAGCAAGAGGGCGCGCCGGGAGAGGCCCGGCTCGGCTCCGCCCGACACCCTCGGCAGCGTCCCTAGCTGCGCGTCGAGGGCGGCGACGAGCGCCTGCGCGCTCGCCCCGGCCTTGCTCACGACCGGCGCCACGATGCCCCCCTCTTGCTCGAGCAGCTCGAGGAGGATGTGCTCCGGTACGAGCTCCGGGTGCCCGCTCCGGCTGGCGCGATCCACCGCCCCGCGAAGGGCCTCCTGGGCCTTCGTCGTCATCTTTTCGATTCTCATGGCAGTCGCAAGCTAAGACCGTGCCAAGGACCGGCAAGCCCTTGATTTGCGGCCTCTCAATGCCTACGCGGCTGCGCCACCGCTCGACGAGGGCGTCCGGGAGCGCCCCTAAATGTCGAGGTTCTTCACCTGCAGCGCGTTCTGTTCGATGAACGCGCGCCGCGGCTCCACCTGGTCCCCCATCAGGATGGTGAAGAGCTCGTCGGTAGCGACGGCGTTGTCAACGCGCACCTGCAGGAGCGTCCGTGCGTCGGGGTTCATCGTGGTCTCCCAGAGCTCGTCGGCGTTCATCTCCCCGAGGCCCTTGTAGCGAGCGATGCTGATCCCCTTCTTGCCGCGCTCCTCGAGGTAGTCGGCGAGCGCCTCACCGTCGGCGAGCTCGTCCTCGGAGCGCTCCGTCTTGGCGGTGTACGGGGGAGCGCCGAGCGACCTCAGATCTTGATCGATGTTCCACGCCTCCCCGTACTCGTCGCTGCCGAGCAGCGCGAGGTCGATCCGCGCGGGGCGCAGGCTCGCGCCTGCACGGGGCTGGACGTCGATGAACCCGGCGCCGGCGGCCGTGTCCCAGCCCACCTCGATCGTGAGCGGGAAGAGATCCGGGTACCGGGCCTGCATGTACGCGCGCAGCGCGTCGGCGGCGTCCTCGACGTCCTTCTTCCGGCGAGCGCCTTCGGCCCCGAGCCCGCTCGAGCGGATCAGCGCGGCGACGATGCGCGCGTCACACCGCTTGTCGATGTGAGCGAGGACGCTCTTGAAGCGCCGAAGGCGCTGCGCGAGCCGGATCAGAGGCTGGCCCGTCACGACGATGCCCTTCGACGTGGACAGCTCGAGGCCCTCGGTCGCGTTTCGGATCAAGTACTCGTCGAACGCGGCCTGATCCTTCAGGTAGAGATCTTTCTTCCCCTTCCGGACCCGGTAGAGCGGCGGCTGCGCGATGTAGAGGTAGCCCTTCTCGATCACCGCCGGCATCTGCCGGTAGAAGAACGTCAGGAGGAGCGTGCGGATGTGCGAGCCGTCCACGTCGGCGTCCGTCATGAGCACGATGCGGTGGTACCGCAGCCTATCGATCTCGAACGTCCCGTTGTCCGAGATGCCGCAGCCGAGGGCGGTGATGAGGGTGCCGATCTCCGCAGAGGAGAGCATCTTGTCCAGACGCGCGCGCTCCACGTTGAGGATCTTGCCCTTCAGCGGCAAGATCGCCTGAAAGTGCCGATCGCGCCCCATCTTGGCGCTCCCGCCCGCGCTCTCCCCCTCGACGATGTAGAGCTCGCTGCGCTCCGGGTCCTTCGACTGACAGTCCGCGAGCTTGCCTGACAAGCTCGTGATGTCCATCGTGCCCTTGCGGATCACCTCGCGCGCCTTGCGCGCCGCCTCGCGCGCCTTCGCGGCCACCACGGCCTTCTCGATGATCTTGCGGGCGGTCTGCGGGTTCTCCTCGAAGAAGGTCGCGAGCTTCTGCCCGACGATCGTCTCCACGATCCCCTTCACCTCGCTCGAGACGAGCTTCGACTTCGTCTGAGAGTCGAACGACGGATCGGGGTGCTTGACGCTGATGATGCACGTGAGGCCTTCGCGCGCGTCCTCCCCCTGCAGCCCCTGCTTCAGGTCCTTGAAGAGGCTCTGGGCGGCGCCGTAGCTGTTGATCGTCTTGGTGAGCGCGGCGCGCAGCCCCGTGAGGTGCGTCCCGCCGTCCTTGTTGTGGACGTTGTTCGTGTAGGGGTAGATCGCCTCGCTGTACGACGCGTTCCACTGCAGCGCGACCTCGACGACCACCGGCTGGACGAGGGGCTTTCCGTCGCTGCCCGCGTCGCCGGAGGCGCTGAACCAGATCACCTCGTCGTGGAGGGGCTCCTTCGCCTTGTTCAACAGGGCGACGAACTCCCGGATGCCCCCGCGGTACTCGTAGCGCTCTTGCTTGCCCTCTCCGCGCTCGTCGACGAGCTCGATCACGAGGCCGGCGTTGAGGAAGGCGAGCTCGCGCAGCCGACTCGCCAGAACGTCGAAGCTGAACTCGGTCGCGGAGAAGATCGTCGGGTCGGGCTTGAACCGGATCTTCGTGCCCGTGGAGGTGGCCTCTCCCTTCGCCGCGAGCGGCGCCTTCGGCACGCCGCGCGCGTACTCCTGCGCGTAGAGCGTGCCGTCGCGCCGGACCTCCAGCTTCAGGAACTCGCTCACGGCGTTGACGGCGCTGACGCCGACGCCGTGCAGCCCGGCGGAGACTTTGTAGCTCTGGTTGTCGAACTTGCCGCCCGCGTGAAGGACCGTCATCACCACCTCGGCGGCGCTCACGCCGCGAGCGTGCATGCCGACCGGGATGCCGCGGCCGTCGTCCTCCACCGAAACCGACCCGTCGAAATGCACCGTCAGGACGATGCGCGTGCACGCTCCGGCCAGGTGCTCGTCGACGGCGTTGTCGATCACCTCCCAGACGAGGTGGTGCAGCCCGGAGCCGTCGTGGACGTCTCCGATGTACATCCCGGGCCGCTTGCGCACGGCCTCCAGGCCCTCGAGGGCGGTGATGCTGTTGGCGTCGTAGGCCGCTGGCTCGGTGGGCTCGCGCGGCTCGCTCGCATGTGGGATCGTCTGGGACATCTCTCTCACGCTGCGGGGAGAACGTAGTTCATAGGCCGGGAGCCCCCCCGAAGCAAGCGCCCTAGGCGGGCGCGAGGGCTCCGGCGTTCATAAAAAACAACTGATAATTCGAGACGTTGAGCGCCTCCTCGATCACGCGTCCGCGCGCGCTGGTCAGGAACAGCTGGCCGCGCATTTCATCGAGGTACGCGAGGAGCGCTCGCGTGCGCTCCGGGTCGAGCTCGCTCGAGATGTCATCGAGCAGCAGGATGGGCCAGAGGCCCGTCGCCTCGGCGATCGTCTCGCCCTCGCCCACCTTCAAGGCGAGGGCGATCGCGCGGTGTTGGCCCTGGGAGGCGACGTGGCGCGCCGGCCTGCCGTTCAGGGTGAGGAGCAGATCGTCGCGGTGCGGGCCATGGGACGCGGCGCGTGCGGCGGCGTCGCGGTGGCGCCGGGCGCGGAGCTCCGCCCCGGCCTCGTCGGGGTCCGCAGATCCCCCGGGCTGGTATCGGACGCCGAGCGTGAGGTCGCTCGCGGCGATCCTCGCGAACGCCACCTGGACGTGCGGGGTGAGGCGCTCGACGCTCGACGCCCGAAGGCGCGTCAGTGCAGCCCCCTCCTCGGCCGCGACGCGCTCGAAGGCGTCGAGCTCGCCCGCTCCGTGCGCGGGGGCGCGCAGCAGCTCTTGCCTGGCGCGTAGGGCGCGCGTGTATCGGCTCGCGCGGACGTGGGTGGCGGCGGAGACGTGGAGGCAAACGCGGTCGATCAGGCGACGCCGTAGGGACGCTTGACCCGTCGAGAGCTCGAGCTCGTCGGGGTGGAAGACGACGACGGGTGAGCGCCTCGCGTAGTCGGCGAGGGTCTCGGGCGGTTTGTCGTCCAAGCGAACGTGGAGCTTTCCTTGGTGATGCGTGGCGATTTGAATCGTGAGCAGGGGTGTGAGGCCGGGCCGCACCTGGAGGAAGTGAGCCTTCGAGGTCAGGGAGCGGTCTCCGTGGCGGATCACCTCGGCGAGCCGCGAGGTGCGGAAGCTTCGGGTGGTCGCGGCGAAGTAGATCGCCTCGAGCAGCGAGGTCTTGCCCTGGCCGTTGTTTCCGGAGACGACGTTGATGCGTGGGTGGGGCGCGAACGTCGCGTCGGCGAGGTTTCGGAACGCTAGCGTCTCGACGCGCGAGAGCACGACGCGGCCGCGCTCGCTGCCCTGGGGTGCCGCGAGGGGCGGGGGCAGGCCGAGCGCGTCCGGGTCCACGCTCAGATGCGCATCGGCATGATGACGCCCACGAACGACTCCTTGTCCGACTCGGTCGCGGGGCGCACGATCGCAGGGTCGAGCTCACCCGAGACGCCGAGGAGCACCTCCTCGTCCTCGAGCGCGCCGAGCACCTCGAGGAAGTACTTGGCGTTGAAACCGATGGTCATCTCCGTGCCCGTGAAGTCGATCGGGATCTCGTCGAAGCCGTGACCGCTCTCCGGGCTCTCGCTCGTGATCCGAAGGACGCCGGCCGCGGTGGTGAGCTTCACCCCGCCGGTCCGTTCGCTCGCAGCGATGCGGACGGCGTCGAGCGCCTCCGCGAACGCCTTGCGCGGCGCTCGGATCGTGCGCTCCGTCGCCTTCGGGATCACCTGCTGGTAGGGGGGGAACTGCGCGTCCACGAGCTTCACGCTGAAGCGCATCCCGCCTAGATCGAAGAACGCGTTCGGGCCGCTCTGACGGATGGTGACGACGGGCGCGTCGCCGTCCTTCGCCTCGGCGCGAGCGTCCTCGGTGAGGCGGCGCAGCTCGTTGATGGCCTTGAGCGGGATGAGCATCGTCGCGGTGGCGCTGGTGCCCTCGACGGTCGCTTCCATCTTGGACAGGCGGTGGCCGTCGGTCGTCACCATGCGGACGCGGTCGCCCGCCCACTCGAACATGGCGCTGTTCACGTGCGCGCGCGTCTCGTCGGTGGCGATCGAGAAGTGGGTCCGGGCGATGAGCCGAAACAGGAGCTCCGCGGGCAACGTCAGCTCGGGAGCGCTCGGATCGGGCTGCGGGAGGTTCGGAAACTCACCGCCTGGGATGGCGGGAACGGTGAAGCGCCGCGGGGAGCCAGCCGCCTTGATGACGGCTTGGCCCGTGGTGCCGGAGACGTGGATTGGCCCTTCGGGCATCGCCTTCACGCGCTCGTGGAGGTCGCGGGCTTGGACGGCGATGGAGCCGGCGGTAGCAATCTCGGCAGTCGTCTGCCCAGTGAGCCCGAGGTACATGTCGGTCGCGCTCACGCGGAGGACGTTGCCCTCGGCGGAGAGCAGGACGTTCGACAGGGCGGGCATGGCGCTCTTGCGGTCGGCCACGCCTTGGCAACGGCCCACGAGGCGGAGCAGGTCCTTCTTGGTGACGATGAGATCCATCCGAGGGGGCTCCTGAAGGGACGAAGGTCTTAGCAGGGTTGGTCTGAGGTTAGGAGGACAGTTTTGAGCTTTCCAGAGCGCCCCTCTCAGAGAGAATGGAAGAGATATCAATGAGGTAGAGATGGTAGGCCCTGTGGGTTCTGGGGATAACCGGAGGAGGGTGGCAGTTCTGCGCACTTGGAGCGCGAACCCCTGTTGAGGCCGCCGGGGACGGAGGGGGAGGGAGTGTGGACAGGGTGAAATGGCCTGCCACGTGGCAGGATGATCGGGAGGTTGTGCACAAGGTTTGCGCCGGTTGGCAGGGCGATCCGCGGGAAGGTGTTCCGGTAGGGAGGGCGCGAGCGGTGGCGGTGTGGAGCGGCAGGTGGGGGAAGGCTCGGCCCCGGGCGGACTGGAGCGAATTTTCGTAGCGCGCCGCCGGGGGATCGTCGAAGGTAGAGGGACGAGATGATCCGCTGCGTCCACTGCGGACTCCTGCACGTCTCGTCGAGAACGGTTTGTCCGACGACGGGGCTGGCGGTTCAAGGCGTCGACAGGCGAGCGCGCACGCGAACAGCGACGGGGACGACACGCGAGCGGGGCAAGGTCCGCGCGATGGTCGGGCGGGTGCTGGACCAGCGCTACCGGATCGTCGCGGCCATCGGTCAAGGGGGCATGGGGACCGTGTACGAGGCGGTCGATCTGGGGTCCGGCGGCAGGGTCGCGGTGAAGGTGCTGAAGCCTGAGCACGTCGAGAAGGCGGACGCGGTGACGCGGCTCCGGCACGAGGCGCAGGTAGCGGGGGGGCTTCGGCACGAGAACATCTGCGCCGTGTTCGATGTGGGGCAGCTCGAGGATGGGAGCCCCTATGTGGTCATGGAGCGCTTGCTAGGGGAGACGCTCGCGACCCGGCTGTCGCGGGCTGGGCCGGTCGGAGTGCAGGAAATCGTCGAGGTGACGATGCAGGTGCTGGAGGGGCTCCGAGCGGCGCACGGGCGACGGATCATCCACAGGGACATGAAGCCGGACAACGTTTTCCTGGCGGAAGTCGCCGGGCGGACGGTGGCGAAGGTCGTCGATTTCGGAATCTCGAAGGGCATGGCGGACGACAAGCCGCACAACCTGACGCGCACGGGGATGGTGATGGGGACGCCCTATTACATGTCACCCGAGCAGGCGATGGGGGAGCGAGACCTCGACGGGCGGGTCGACGTCTGGGGGGTTGGGGTGACGATGTACGAGGCACTGACGGGGGTCAGGCCCTTCGTCGCGAAGAACTACAATGCGCTGCTGGTCCAGATCCTGACGGCGGCGCCAGCGGAGATCAAGGAGCTGCGGCCGGACGTTCCAGACGGGCTAGCCGTCTTGATTCGGAAGGCGCTCGAGAAGCGTCGCGAGCGGCGGATCGCTAGCGTGGTCGAGTTTCGGGGCGCGCTGGCGGCGCTGAGGCGGCGGCCCAAGGCCCCGGCCGCGCCGTCGGCGTCGGGGCTTCCGCGTATCACGATGTTTGGTGCCACAGAGGACTCGACCTCGTCGGACGAGGAGGTGACTGTCGAGATGGCTCGGGAGAACGACGGCCTCGGCGACGAGCTCGAGACGGTCGCGTCGGATCAGGAGGTGACCATCGTCGATGGGCCGCCGTCGTTTGCGGACTCTGACCACGCTGCGACGGAGCGGCGGCGCAGGTGACGGGGGTAGAGGCGGTCGAGCTGCGCGGAGTCTCGAAGCGCTTTGGCGCGACGGTAGCGCTGAGGGGCGTGAGCGTGACCTTCCGCGGTGGCGGGGTGAACCTGGTGCTCGGGTCGAACGGGTCCGGCAAGTCGACGGTGCTCGGGATCTTGGCGCGGATCATCGCGCCGTCGACGGGGAGCGTGGAGGTGCGGCCGGCCGTGGGGGCGGCGGAGGTGCGGGGCCGGGTGGGGCTCTTGTCGCACGAGTCGATGGGGTATGGGGACCTCACGGGGCGGGCGAACGTGGAGCTGGTGGCCGCGGTGCATGGCCTCGACCGGGGGCAGGCTTGGGAAGCGGCGCGCGAGAGGTTCCAGCTAGGGAGTTTCGCGGAGCGTCCGCTCAAGACGAATTCGCGGGGTCAGCGACAGCGGGTCGCGCTCGCCAGGGCTCTGGTGCACCAGCCCGGGCTTGTGTTGCTCGACGAGCCCAGCACTGGGCTGGATGAGGCGGGCTTGGCGAAGCTGGTAGCAGTCGTGGGCGAGGAGGCCGAGCGCGGGGCGGTCGTTGTGGTCGTCGCGCACGATCCGGCCACTTGGGCTGGGCTCGAGTCGGCGCGGCTGGTGCTGGACCGCGGGCGGGTGGAGCGTTTCACGTGAAACGTTGCGGTCAGGGGGCAGCCCTGAGCGCTTCGCAGACCCGCGACAGCTCCTCCGGGGCCAGGTTGGCGCGGGCGGCGATCCGGAGCCGCGCCGTGCCCTTCGGGACCGTCGGTGGGCGGATGGCGGCGACGAACACCCCCTGCCCTTTCAGCCACTGAGCCGCCTGGACCGCTGCCGCCTCGGAGCCCACGACCCACGGGATGATCGGGCCGCGAGAGCCGGCGAGGACCCGATGAGGAGCGGCGCTACGGAGCCCGTCGGCGCACTCCGAGAGGCGCGCCCGGAGCGCCTCCCCCGCCGTGAGAAGCTGAAGCCTCCCAGGGATCGCTGCCGCGAGCCGCGGGCTCAACGCCGTCGAGAACACCAGGCTCCGCGCGCGGTTCCACAGCCACGCCCCGAGCGCCGCCGAACCGGACACGAAGCTTCCCATCAGCCCGAAGGCCTTCCCGAGGGTGCCGACGAGCACCTCCGGCACCACCCCGGCCTCAGCGCAGACCCCGCGCCCCTCGGGTCCGAAGACGCCGAGCGCGTGGGCCTCGTCGACGTACAAGACGGCGCCGACCTCGTCCGCGACCTCGCGCAGCCCGGCGACGTCGGCGAGGTCCCCGTCCATGCTGAAATAGCTCTCGGTTACGAGAAAACGCCTGCGGAACTCGCGCCCATCCCGGAGCAGCTGCCGCGCCGCAGCGACGTCCCGGTGTGCGAAGACAGCCACCTTCGCTCCAGAAAGCCGCGCCCCGTCGATGATGGACGCGTGGTTCAGCCTGTCCGAGACGATGAGGTCTCCGGGCCCCGCGAGCGCCTGCAGCGATCCGACATTGGCGGCGTAGCCCGACGAGAACATCGTGGCTGACTCGGACCCGAGCCAAGCGGCGAGGGCGTTCTCCGCGCGCGAGTGCTCGGCGCCGTATCCGGCGATGAGCGGGGAGGCGCCGCTGCCGAGCGTCGCGTGACGCATCGCGTCATCCGAGGCGAGGGCCGCGAGCCCGAGGTAGTCGTTGGAGCACAAAACAATCGGCGGCGGACCGCTCCGACCTGCCGTCGGCCGAACCCGCAGCAAGCCGGCGCTCTCCAGCGCCGCGAGCTCGGCGCCGAGGAAGCGAAGCCCGCTCACCGGGGGCCGTCGGAGCGCTGCAGCTTGGCCTCGGCGTGCGCGAGCGTCCCGTCCAGCCGGCACAGCATCTCCGAGACCGTGGCGCGAGAGCGCGCGACCAGGCGCGCGGAGCGCTCCCGCTCGAGCTCGAGATCACGCGCGAGCGCGATCGCCGCGAGGAGCACCGCTTGCGGGGGAATGGGCCGGCCCGGAGGAATCAGGGTGGAGAGCTTCTCGTCCACGACGCCGGCGAGGCGCTCGAGCTCCTCGGCGTCCGCGGACGAGACGACGCGGTAGGTGCTGCCGCCGACGCGAAGCTCCACGGGCTTGGTCATCGCACCGAACGATAGCATGGCATGGTGTACGCTTGGCGCCGGTGACGACGCCTCACAGGTGTGGAGGAGCGCTGATCGCGCTCGCCGCGATCACCTTTGCGGCCGCGGCGCGCGCGGACCCGCAGGGAAACGCCGGGCTCACGATCGGGCTCGCAGGGACCGGAGCTCGCGGCGAGGTCTGGGACGACACCGTCATGCACCTCGGGGTCCGCGGTGACGTCCTCTTCGCCAGGACCGCCGCGAGCGACTTCGGGATCGGCCCCTACGCGGAGCTCTTCACGCACGGTTTCGACGAGCTCCAGATCGGACACGGCGCCTCGCTGCTCGTGCCGGTCGTCGATACCTTTCCGCTGATCTTCTCCGCCGGCGCCTACGGTCGCATCGGCGACGACAAGTTCGGCTTCGAGCCGGGCTTCGCCGGCACGCTGTTCGCCGGCGTTCGCGGCCACAACTTCTCGAGCGGCTACGATCTGATGGCGGGCCTGCTGGCCCAGGTGCGCGTGGGCCTCGGCTCGTCGGAGGAAGTCTCGATCGTCCTCGCCGCGCACCTCGACGCAGCGTTCCTCGGGATGCCCATCGTGTACCTGCTGGACGCCGCGCGGGGCGGGTCCGCGGAGACGGATCCCGTGCTACCCGAGGCGGGGCCCGTCGATCACGAGCACTCTTCGTCGAAGCAGCGCAGCGCGCTCTGAGCGTCCGCGTCACACGAGCAGAAGTAGCCGGTGGTGACTTGAACGGGGAAGAAGTACTCGGGCGTATCCACGTCGAGCCCGCCGGTGGTGCGACCGCGCAGCCTGACGCCCGCGACGGTCTGGAAGGTCCCTGATCCGCTGCTGGCCGCGAGGCTGAAATACTGCGCCGCCTGTGCCTGATCGAAGATCGGGACGAGGATGGGCGTGCCGTTGGCGGTGTCGAGGCCGGGGCTGCCGTCGGCGCTGTCGGCGCTCAGCGCGCCGATCACCGCCTCCGTCCGCGAACCGCCCTCGGAGAAGCTGATTTCGAACTCGGTGAGGATGATGTTCGACGTCTCGACGCCGTTCGCCGTGTTCGAGTGCATCTTGTTGATGACGCAGAGGACGACCCTGTTGCTGACGGTGACGAAGTTGTCCTCTTGGGTGGGATCGGGGTTGGGGATGAAGCTCCGGTCCGGCCCCGGGTGCAGGACCTCGAACACGCCGGGAGCGGCATCGAAGATCTCGCCGCAGTCGCCGACGCCCTCGTCATCGATCGTGCCCGTGACGGCGATGTAGAACATCCCCTCGTCTTCGACGCAGGCGCTCGCAGAGAGGGCACCCGCACCCAAGATCGCCGCCGCCAGATACTTCGCCAACCGCGCCATGACGTAGCCTCCGTGTGGTGGGTCGAGCGCCGGAGCACCGACCCAACAACCCGAGTTTACGGCAACGGCCGGTAGGCACCAATTTTCAGCCGAACGAGGTCAGCGTGGAGAGCCCTACGGGCACGACCTCGGCGCGCCCGATATCCCGCGCCACCACGAACTGAACGGTTGGTCCGTGCCGCTTCTTGTCGAAGCCGATCTTCTCGCGGATCCCTCCCGAGAGGGGCGGCGCGCCCGGAAGCTCGAGGCTTCGCAGCACCGCGACCGCGCGGTCGCGCACGAGGGGCGGTGTGAGGCCGAGCCGCACCCCCACCTCCAAAGCGACCTCGAGGCCCATGGCGATCGCCTCACCGTGGAGCAGCCCGCCGCCGCTCGCGGCCTCGAACGCGTGCCCGAACGTGTGACCCAGGTTCAGCACGGCGCGCGCGCCGCGCTCGGTCGGATCCGCCTGCACGATCGCTGCCTTGAGCGTCAAGCAGCCAAAGATGGCGCGGCGCAGTGCCGCCGGCTCGCGCCCCAGAAACGCGGCAGGACCGCGCTCGAGCTCCTCGAAGAGCGCGGCGTCTCCGATGAGCGCGCACTTGACCACCTCGGCGAGCGCGGCGCGGTGGCTGCGTCCCGACTCCGAGGCGGCGAGCCCCGGCGCGACCAGCACCGCGCGCGGGTGGTGGAACAGCCCGATCGGGTTCTTGACGGTCGCCAGGTTGACCGCCGTCTTGCCGCCGATCGACGCGTCCACCATGGAGAGCAGCGTCGTCGGGACGGCGACCCAAGGCGCGCCGCGGTGGAGCAGCCCCGCGGCCAGGCCCGCCACGTCCGACGTGGCGCCGCCGCCGAGCGCGACGAGGAGAGTCTCCCGATCCGCGCCTGCGCCGACGAGCGCCTCCAACAACGCCTCGAGCGAGCGCAGCGTCTTGGCGTCCTCGCCGGGACCGACCGCGATCACCGCGTGAGGCGCAAGGCCGGCTCGCTCGAGGAGGTCGCGACCGAACAGATCGAGCACCGCGCGATCGACGGCGGAGAACACCGAGCTCGGTGCGATCCCGGAGCAGACCTCGGCGAGCGCCCGCGCGGGCTCTTCCACCCCCTCCACGGGCTCCAAGACCCACGCGGCGTAGGCTTCGCTCGCGGTCACGAGCGGCACGACCCCCGCGCGCACGCGCGCGACGATCGAGCGCGCGATGGTCTCCGCGGGCGCCTGCGCGTCCAGCATCAAGTGCGCGGCCCGATACACGGCGGCGCGAGCGCGGAGCAGGCCCGTGAGCGCGTCGCTGGAGTCGATCAGGGGACGAGCGCCGGGCGCGCCCGAGAGCCGCGCCCAGAGCGTCGCTTCCGGGGCGTTCAGCGACAGCACGAGGGCCTGACGCAGGGCGAGGTCGCGGGAAGCCGCGTCGACGAGCGTCCCGCCGCCGAGCGCGACGACGGCGGGCTCGGGCGCCGCGAGGAGCTCCGCGAGGCACGCGCGCTCGCGGGCGCGGAAGGCGGCCTCCCCCTCGGCGCGAAAGAGCTCCGGGACCGAGCGACCTGCGGCCGCCGCGATCCGCTGGTCGGTGTCGAGGAACGGCCGGCCGAGGCGCGCCGCGACGAGCGGACCGACGGTGGACTTCCCGACCCCTGGCGGTCCGGAGAGGAGCAGGTGGCGATCGCCCGCGCCCGTCACTCAGTAGGCCTCGAGCTGGGCGCGGTAGTGCGCGACGTTTCCGAGGAGCTCGCGCAGGGAGTCGCCTCCGAACTTCTCCAGGACCGCGTGGGCGAGCACGAACGCGACCATCGCCTCTCCGACGACGGCGGCGGCCGGGACGGCGCAGACGTCGCTCCGCTCGTGCGCGGCGGCGAAGGGCGCCTTGGTGGCGACGTCGACGGAGGGCAGCGCTCGCTTGAGGGTGGCGATGGGCTTCATGGCAGCGCGGCAGACGATGGGCATCCCGTTCGAGATGCCGCCCTCGAGACCCCCGGCGCCGTTGCTCGGACGGGTGAAGCACCGCCGGCCGTCATCGTAGTGAATGGGATCGTGCACCTCGGAGCCGCGGAGCTCGGCGGCCCTCGCGCCGACGCCGATCTCGACCGCCTTGATGGCTTGGATGCTCATGAGCGCCTGGGCGAGGCGCCCATCGAGCTTTCGGTCCCAGTGCACGTGGCTCCCGAGCCCGGGAGGGACGCCGTTGGCCACGACCTCGAAGGCGCCGCCCAGCGTGTCCCCCGCGTGCGCGGCCTCCCGGATCGCGGCCCGCATGAGGGCCTCCGCGTCTGCGTCGGCGCACCCCATCTCGCTCTCCCTCGCGCGCGCGAGGAGCGCGTCTGCGTCGCCGGCCGCCGCGAGGGTGGGCGCGGCGACCGGACCGATGCGCTGCACGTGGGACCCCACCGAGATGCCGATGGCGCGCAGCAGGACCTTGCACGCGGCGCCGACCGCGACCCGCGCCGCCGTCTCTCGCGCGCTGGCCCGCTCGAGCACGTCGCGCAGATCGCGCCGATCGTACTTCAGCCCGCCCGCGAGGTCGGCGTGCCCCGGACGAGGCCTCGTGAGCGGCTCGGGCGCCTCGGCGAACGGCCCGACCGGCATTCGATCGATCCAGGACGCGTGGTCGAGGTTGACGATCCGGAGCGCCAAGGGAGATCCGAGCGTCTCGCCGCCGCGGAGCCCGCCCACGAGCACGACGCGATCGGACTCGATGCGCATGCGTCCGCCGCGCCCGTAGCCGCGCTGGCGTCGCGCGAGGTCCTCGTCGAGGTCGGCCGCGACGAGCGGCAGCCCGGCCGGCAGGCCCTCCACGATCGCCACGAGCTCCGCTCCGTGCGACTCGCCCGCGGTCAGCCATCTGAGCTCCGACATCCGACCTGAGCGTAGTCCGTTGGTTCCCCCGATGAAACGAGGTGCCTCCTCGGGCGCGCCCGCCGCTGGAATCGAGCGCCTCACGTGGCGGCCCGCGCCGTCTCGAGGTAAGGACGCCGGATGCGCCTCCCGTTCGAGAAGTGGGAGGGCCTCGGGAATGATTTCCTCCTGGTCCACGCGCGGGATTGGCCGAGCGAGCGCGGGGCCGAGCTCGCCCGGGTCCTCTGCGATCGTCGGCGCGGCGTGGGCGGCGACGGCGTCCTGGTCGTCGACGCCGCGACGAGCGAGATGATCGTCCTGAACGCCGACGGCTCCCGCCCCGAGATGTGTGGGAACGGCGCGCGCTGCGCCGCGGCGATGCTCGCGGGGCCCCGCTCCGCGGCGATGACGCTCCGGACCGACGCGGGTGAGCGCGGTGCCAAGGTGACGTGGACCGGCTCCGCGGAGGCCACGGTCGAGGTGGAGATGGGGCGCGCGGAGCTCGGCGCGCCGCTCGAGGTGGAGCACGAGGGCCGGACCGTTCGCTTCACGACCGTCAGCGTGGGCAACCCGCACGCGGTCACGTTCGAGCCGCTGGAGGGCAGAGATCGTGACGTCCTCGGGCCGCGGATCGAGCGCGTCTTGCCAGGCGGGACCAACGTCGAGTTCGCGGACGTCGGCCAGCGTGGTCTCTCGCTCGTGGTCTGGGAGAGAGGTGTCGGGTACACCCAAGCGTGCGGGACAGGAGCGTGCGCCACCGCGGTCGTGGCGTGTCGTCGTGGTGACGCGCCTTACGGCCAGCCGGTCGAGGTGAGCCTCCCGGGCGGTGCCCTCATGGTGACGGTCTCCGAGTCGCACGACCTGCTCATGACTGGCCCCGCCCGGCGCGTCTTCGTGGGCAGCGTCGAGATCTGAGCGGGCGCGGGGAGAGAGCGGCTGGGCGCCCACTCCTTCCCGGGGCGCCCCGGCTCGGGCGCACCAGCCGATCGGGGCGCTCCGCTGGCTTCGAGCGGGTCTTGCGCCGGGCCCCCGCCCGCAGCGGCGGCGACCGAGCGCAGTCGAGTCGGCTGTGATTGACTATAAAGTAAATCAACAAGTACCCTCGGGGCGTACCCGAAGGAGGCCCGCGATGTCTGCAGCCATTCGAGACCCCCAAGCACCCGGCTCTCCCGGCAGCAGCCCGTCCACGGACGCTCGGGTCCACATCCCGCCGCCCAAAGAGAGCTGCGCGCGCGCCCGGTCTTGGCCGGGAGAGCTCGAGGTGGCCTACACCGCGGCGCTCGTCGACGGCTACGCCCCGACCCGCCTCGACCTGCGCGCTCTCTACGAGAAGGCCAAGACGGCCCAGTGGAACGCGAAGGACTACCTCGCGTGGGACACCAGCGTCGATCCCGAGGCGGAGAACGTCCCCGACCAGTTCATCCCGATCTTCGGGACCCGCGCGTGGGACCGCCTCGACAAGAAGACGGAGCTGCCGGTGCTCCGGCGCCACGCGACGTCGTACCTGCTCTCGAACTTCCTGCATGGCGAGCAGGGGGCGCTGCTCGCCACGGCGCAGATCGTCTCGGCCGCCCCGAGCGCCGACGCCAAGCTGTACGCAGCTACCCAGGTGATGGACGAGGCGCGCCACGTGGAGGCGTACGATCGATACCTCCGCGAGAAGGTGGAGCTGGTCTACCCGATCTCGCCCCACCTCAAGACGCTGCTGGACGAGATCCTGAGGGAGCGGCGCTGGGACATGAAGTACCTGGGGATGCAGATCCTGGTGGAGGGCCTCGCGCTCGCCGCCTTCGGGCTCCTCTCCCAGACCGCGACCGAGCCGCTGATTCGGGAGATCGTGCGGATGATCATGCTGGACGAGGCGCGGCACGTGGCGTTCGGGGTGATGTCGCTGCGCGGAGTCTACGAGGAGATGTCCGACGCCGAGCTGCGCGATCGCGAGGACTTCATCGTGGAGGCGTCTCGCCTCATGCGAGATCGCTTCCTGATGCAGGAGGTCTGGGAGAACCTCGATCTGCCCGTGGACGAGTGCCTCGCCGCGACCCGGGAGAGCCCGATCATGCAGACCTTTCAGTCACTCCTCTTCTCCAAGATCGTCCCGAACACGAGGCGCCTCGGGCTCCTGACACCGCGGGTGCGAAAGGGGTTTGAAGAGCTCCGCGTCATTCAGTACGAAACGTGGGATGCGTCGGCCTGAGCGCCCCCGATCCGACCCACCGCCATCGTCAGACAGGGCGCCCCCGCGGCGGGATCGGGGCGCCGCCGCGACGCAGGAGCGGATCCTCGACGCGGCCGAGGCCGAGTTCGCGGCGCGCGGCTTCGCCGGTGCGCGCCTTCGAGAGATCGCGTCCGCTGCCGCGGTGCAGCCGGCGCTCATCCACCACTACTTCGCCGACAAGCAGGGCCTCTACGAGGCCGTCATCGGCCGCGCGGTGGAGCAGATGTCCACCGCGAGCTGGCGCGTGCTGCAGATGGAGTCCGGCCTGGAAGGCATCGTGCGGGGGTTCATCGACGTGATGGTGGACTTCAGCACCGAGCACCAGCGGCTCTTCGCGATCATGCGCGCCGAGCTCGCGAGCGGCTCGGGCACCCTGGCGGAGATCGTACGAGAGAAGAGCCGGCCCATCTTGGACGCGGTCGCCGCGCTCGCCCACGAGCGGCAGGCGGCCGGCGAGCTCCGGCGCGACCTCGACGCCGGCGACATGGTCCTCGCAGGCCTATCGCTGATCCTCTACCCGATCGTGGACGCGACGATGCTGGCCGCCGTCCTCCCCGACGCCGAGCGCGCCCTGGCCGTGGACGTCCGCAAGCGCGTCATCTTCGACGTGCTCATGCGCGGGATCTCGCGGTAGCGGCCCACTCCGGCGCACCGCGTCACGCCGCGGGAGGGCTCTTGGCCCGGCGCGCCTTCTGTTATGGTGCCCGGCCCGGGCGCGGCGCCCGCCACGAAGGAGCAAGACGTGCTGATCGGAGTCCCGAAGGAGATCAAGACGCGCGAGTACCGAGTGGGCATGACGCCGGCCGGCGTTCGGTCGCTCGTGGCGGCCGGGCACAAGGTGATCGTCGAGAAGGCCGCGGGCGAGGGCAGCGGCATCGGCGACGACGCCTATGTCCGTGCCGGGGCGAGCATCGTGCCCACCGCGGCCGACGCGTGGTCGGCCCAAATGGTCGTGAAGGTGAAGGAGCCCCTCAAGGCGGAGTACGGCTTCTTCCGGAAGGACCTCATCCTCTACACGTACCTCCACCTCGCCGCCGAGCCGGAGCTCACGCGCGAGCTCGCCAAGACCGGCGTGGCCGGCGTCGCGTACGAGACGATCGAGCTGCCGGACGGCACCCTGCCGCTGCTCAAGCCGATGAGCGAGGTGGCCGGGCGGCTCTCGGTCCAGGTCGGGGCCGCGTGCCTCGAGAAGGCGCGGGGCGGCAAGGGCGTGCTGCTTGGCGGGGTGCCGGGCACGCGCCGCGGTCGCGTCGTCATCCTGGGCGGCGGGGTCGTTGGCAAGAACGCCGCGACGATCGCGATCGGCATGGGGGCGCAGGTCGTCATGCTCGACGTCCGTGCCGACGTCATGGCCTACCTGGAGGACGTGTTCGGTGGGGCGATCGAGACGCTCTACTCCAACGTGGAGAACATCGAGACGTGCGTCCGTAACGCCGACCTGGTCATCGGCGCGGTGCTCGTCACGGGCGCCAAGGCGCCGAAGCTCGTGACGCGCGACCTCATCTCCAAGATGGAGAAGGGGAGCGTGGTCGTGGACGTGGCCGTGGACCAGGGTGGCTGCATCGAGACGTGCAAGCCCACGACCCACGACAACCCCACCTACGAGGTCGACGGCGTCGTCCACTACTGCGTCGCCAACATGCCCGGGAACGTCTCCCACACCAGCACGTGGGCCCTCACGAACGTCACCATCCCTTACGCGGTGAAGATCGCGAACCAAGGGGTCGTGGCCGCCGCGAAGGCGGACCGGCCCCTGCTGCTCGGGCTCAACACCTTCGGCGGGGCCATCACGTACCGGGGCGTCGCCGACGCGCACGGCCTCGAGTACACGCCCATCGAGAAGGTGATCGGCTGACGTGGCCGGCGCGCCCAAGAAGATCGCGCTGGTCGGGGGGGATGGCATCGGCCCGGAGGTGGTCCGCGAGGCGAAGCTGCTCCTCGAAGAGCTCCGGGACCACGCGGGGCTCGGCCTGGAGCTCTGGGAGCTCGATCTGGGCGCCGACCGCTACCTGCGCGACGGAACCACGTTCCCGGCGGAGATCAAGCAGCGCATCCAGGACGAGTGCGCCGCCGTCCTCGTCGGCGCGCTCGGAGATCCGCGCGTGCCTGGCCTGGAGCACGCGCGCGACATCTTGTTCGGGATGCGCTTCGGCTACGATCTGTACGCCAACGTGCGGCCTGTGCGTTGTCTCTCCGATCGCCTCGTCCCGCTGAAGGGGAGGGTCGCGGCCGACGTGAACTTCACGGTGCTCCGGGAGAACACCGAGGGGGTCTACGTGGGGTTCGGAGGGCAGTTCAAGAAGGGCACCCCCGACGAGATCGGCATCAACGAGGACGTCAACACGCGCAAGGGCGTCGAGCGGATCATCCGCGCGGCGTTCGACCTCGCGAAGCGCACCGGCAAGACGAAGGTGTGCATGGCCGACAAGTCGAACGCGATGCGGTTCGCCCACGAGCTTTGGCTTCGCACCTTCCACGAGGTGGCGGCCGAGCACCCGGGGATCGAGGCGAGGCACCTCTATGTGGATGCCCTCTGCCTCTTCGTGGTCCAAGATCCGTCGCAGTTCGAGATCGTCGTGACGAACAACCTCTTCGGCGACATCGTCACGGACCT
>CAZBJI010000153.1:0-18484 GCA_964492175.1 uncultured Polyangiaceae bacterium
GATCAACCGCGCCTCGCCGCGCACCCAGTCGGCGCTGCTCGAGGCGATGAGCGAGATGCAGGTGACCGTGGACGGCACGACGATGTCGCTGCCCGACCCGTTCATCGTCCTCGCCACGCAGAACCCCATCGACTTCCAGGGCACGTACCCGCTGCCGGAGGCGCAGCTCGACCGGGTCGTCCTCCGGCTCACCGTCGGCTACCCTTCCGAAGACGAGGAGATCGGGATGCTGTTCGATCGACAAGAGGGAGACCCCCTCGACGCCGTGAAGCCCGTCGCCACCCAGCAGGCCTTCGTGGAGCTCGCCGCGAAGGCACGCGGCGTCCACGTGGAGCCCCGGGTCGCCCGCTACCTGCGCGCCCTCGTCCAGAGGACACGCGACCACGACGACGTGGCGCTCGGGGTCAGCCCGCGCGGCGCGCTGGTCCTCTTCCGGGCGTCGCAGGCGCGCGCGCTGATCGAGGGACGCTCCTTCGTCACGCCCGACGACGTCCAGGCGCTCGCCGCGCCGGTGCTGGCGCACCGCCTCATGACGACCGAGCGCGCGCGCTACGGCGGGCGCTCCGCCGCGGCGATCGTCGCTGACATCGTCGAGCTCGTCGCCGTCCCGTCTTGAGCCGCGCATGAAGCAGATCCTCCGGCGCTTGCGCCTCCTCCTCGGCTCGCGGCGGCGCCTCGCCCGGCTGAACCACCTGCTGATCCCGGAGAAGAAGCCCGAGCGCGACCGCCTCCGCCGGCGCCTCCGCTGGCAGATTCTCGCGCCGGTGTTCCTGTTTCACGGCTCGCTCAGCCGCGAGGGTCGGGGCGTGATGCTGTTGACCCTCCTCGTCGGGGTCGCGGGCGTCGACGTGGGTGAGACGCAGGTGCACCTCCTGTTTGCGGTGCTCGCGGGCGTGCTGCTCGGCTCCCTGGCGATCCGGCCGTTCTTCCGGGCCCGCGGGGTGGGCGTCCGGGTGGAGACGACCCCGAGGGTCTCGGTCGGGGAGGCGCAGCGCTTCACGGTCCAGCTCGACAACACGTCCGAGCGCGCGGCGCTCGCGCTGCGCGTGCTGCTCCCGTTCTTGCCATGGGACGGGTCTTGGTCGCGGCCTCCCGCGGGCGTCGCGCGGGTCCGCCCGGGGGAGCGCGTCTCGGTCGTGGCGGAGGCACGCTTCTCGGCGCGCGGCGAGCACCACCTCGACGCGTTCGAGGTCGCGGCGCTGGTGCCCCTCGGGTTGGCCGTGGGTCCTCGCCGCCTGAGCGACGGCCCACGGTTCCTCGTCGTCCCGCGCATCGCCAACGTGCGGGACGTGCGCCTCCGGCACCGAGCGCCCGACCGGCTCGTGGGCACGGTCCTCTCGAAGGTCGCCGGGGAGAGCGACATCGCGGGGGTCCGGCCCTATCGCGCCGGCGATCCGCTCCGGCACCTGCACGCGCGGACCTGGGCGCGCACGGGGACGCCTCACATCGTGACGTACCAGGCAGAGCAGGCCGAGCGCGTCGGGCTCGCGCTCGTGCTCGACGGCGACGACGCGACCGACGACCTGAAGGAGTCCGCGATCTCCTTGGCCGCCGGGGTCGCCGCCGCCCTGATCCAGCGCTCCTCCGGGGTGGACCTCTTGCTCATCGACGACAAGGCGGGCAAGGTCTCTCCGCGGACGGGCCGCAACGCGCTCGACTCGATCCTGGATCGGCTCGCCACCCACGTCCTCCGAGACGACGCCGCGCTGTCGGCGCACGCGCTCGAGGAGGTGGCGCCGACGCTCTCGGCGCTCGTGCTGATCACCGCCAGCGACGCGCTCGCGCCGACCGTCGAGACGCTCCGCGCGCGCGGCCTGCCGGTGAGGTGGCTCCGGGTGGTGGACGGCGCCGGCGAGGCCAGCGCGTCCGCCGAGGATCCTCGTGAGCTGCGGGTGTCGTCACGGACGATCGATCGTGGGGAGGCGATCGCCGCGTGAGCCTCGCGGCGGCCCTCTCGTCGCGCATGGTGGGCGCAGCCGTGGCGTGCAGCGCAGTCGCCCTCGCCCTCGCGGGGCCGCTCGCGCTCGCGCCGTTCTCCCTGCTGTGCGCCGTGCTCGCCGTCGTCGTCGGGCCACGGCTCACGCTCGACCGAGTCGCGCAGGCCGCATTCGCGATCGGCGCCCTCGTGATCGGCGTGCTCGTGCCGCGCCTCGCCGGCGCTCCTTCGGAGACCGCGCCCGGGACGCTCTCGGACAGCGCCCTGCTCCTCGTCACGCCGATGGTGGCCGTCGCGACCGCCCGCTCGCTGATCTCCCGGCCCGTCTACGGCGCGTCGGTGACCCTCGCGGCGGCGCTCGTGGCGCTCACGGGCGCCGGGCGCGGCGCTCCGAGCCCGTACTACGCCGCGCTGTGCGTCGCGACCCTGGTGTTCGGCGCGCTCGGGCTGCGGAGCGAGGACGCGGGCCGGCCCGGCGCTCGAGAGCTGCGCGGGGCCCACGTCGCCGGCGGCGTCGTGATCGCGGTCCTGACCGCGACGACGGCGCTCGGGCTGGCCCGGGCGCTCCCGCCCCTCCACGACGCGCTCATCACGCGCCTCATCGCGCGCTGGGAGAAGAGCCGCACCGGGTTCTCCGACAACATGCAGCTCGGCGCGCTCAAGGGCATGCTCGAGGGCGACGACGTCGTGATGCGCGTCCGGGGCACCCCGCCGCCGCTGCTCCGTGGCGTGGTCCTCGTGCGGTACGGCGCGGGCTACTGGGGAGGCGCAGCCGAGCCGGGCACCCGAGAGGTCGTGGAGTCGGCGTCTCAGCCGCCGGACGAGGCGGGCTTCGTCGAGATCGAGAACACCGGCAAGCCACGCCGCTACTTCGTCCCTCTCGGCGCGAGCGACCTCTACGCGTCCTCGGGGGTCCACGAGCGCGACCGGATGCAGCTGCGGCTGCCGTCGCCGGGTTTCCCGGCGAAGCGCGTGTGGTTCCGGACCGGCCAGCCGGACGCGCCCAGTCCCCCTCCCCCGTCGCTCGCGGATCTGGAGCTGACGACGAGGGTCGGCCGCACGCTGACCTCCACGCTCGCCTCCTGGGGCATCAGCGATCAACCGCCCCGCGAGCGGGTGCGCATGATCGAGAGCCGTCTCCGGGAGGACTTCACCTACTCGACCCAGTTCGAGCGCGACCCGACGGCCGACCCCGTCGTCGACTTCCTGACCGTCCGCCGGGAGGGTCACTGCGAGTACTTCGCCTCCGCGATGGTCCTGCTCGCCCGCGCCTCGCGCGTCCCGGCTCGCGTGGTGGCGGGCTACCGCGTCGGCGAGCGGTCTCCGTTCGGCTACCACATCGTTCGCGAACGCGACGCGCACAGCTGGGCAGAGGTCTGGATCGACGACCACTGGGAGACCGTGGATCCGACCCCCGCGTCCACCGCGCCGATCCCGGAGGAGCGGCAAGAGACGCCGCTCTTCGCCGCTGCGATCGACGCCATCCGCACGGGCTGGGAGGCGGTCGACGACTGGTTGGGCAGGCGGAGCCCGTTCGAGCTCACCGCGATGTTGGTGGGGCTCGTCGCGCTGCTGATCGGGTACCGCACGGTGAGGGGCCTCCGGGCCCGAGGCGGCCCCGCGACCGCCGTCGAGGACCAGCCGCTGCCGGAGTTCGTCGACCTCGTGCGCGCCCTGGAGCAGCGCGGCGTAGAGCGCCTTCCCTCGTGGACGCTCCGCCGCCTCGCCGCCCGCGTCGCGGTCATCCCCGAGCTCTCGGACGCGACCCGGACCGAGGTGGTCTCAGCGCTGGGGGACTACGAGGCGCTGCGCTACGGGCGCCGCGGCGAGGAGACGGAGGTCGTCCGAGTCCTCCGGGACGCGGCGGGAGCGCTGCGTGGGCGCGGCTGACCTCAGGGCTTCTTGGGGACGTCCTCGGCCTTCTTCGCCGGCTTCTTCGGCTCGCCCTTCTTCGGCGCGGCCGTCGGAGCGGCGGAAGCGCTGACCGCAGGCGGCGCGCTGGCGCTCGCCGTCGGCGCCGCCTCCGCCGTCACCGCGGGGGGCGTCGGGGTCGGCGAGGCCTCCATCATCTTGGCGAGGTCGTCGTTCGGCTTGGGGGGATCGATGGGCGCCCCCGGCGCGGCAGGGGGCTGTCCTGCGTCTCCGCAGGCGGCCCCGAGCCCCAGCAGCACGACCCCCACCAACACGACGCCCAACGGGAGCAGCCTTCGCATGGCGGGAACCTACACCGAGTCGGCGGTTCTTTGTATCCGTTCGAGGGTGCGTGCTGTAATCGGCGCGTGCGCGCACACGGGATTGCCACTCTGACTCGTGCCCGGCTGGGAGCGAGCCACCTCGCGACCTGGCCCGGCTTGGCCTTCCTCCTTGGAGCCTTCGCCCTGGGCGGGTGCAGTGGATCCGCGAAAGTGGAGGCAAAGACGGGGGATGACGCCTCCGCGGAGGGCGAATCCTGGGGCGACCAGGAGGGCGCCAAGTCCGAGGGTGGGCGGAAGGCGGGGGGCACCGGCGTCACCGCGGGGCCCAGCTCGGGCCCGCCGACCGTCACCTTCCCCGGCTTCGAGGTCATGCCGGACGGCAAATCGGTGATCACCGTGCAGGTCCGCGGCCCCGTCACGGTGAGCGAGCAGAAGGCCGAGGGCCGGCTCATCTACGTCATGTCGGGCGTCTCCGTCCCGGAGAAGGTGAACCGGCTCCCGCTCCTCACCCAACACTTCCCGACGCAAGTGACGTCGATCACGATGGAGCAGGCTGCCGGCGGCGCTCAGCTCACGGTCGATCTCCGGGAGCCGGCCAAGGCCACCCACCGCGTCAGCGAGCGGGAGGGGGGCGGCTCGATCCTCACGATCACGCTCCCGAAGTCGGAGAAGTACGGCCGGGACCGAGCGCCCGACGGGTACGAGCGCCCCGAGGACGTCCCGGACGAGGACACGAGCGACGCCATCGACGGCGCGGACTCCGACGTGCCCGAGGACGCCTCCGAGGAGACCGCGCGGCGACGCAAGAAGTCCAAGCGGCAGCCGAAGCCGTACGTGATGCGCCCCTTGACGCTCCCCCGCGCGACGCTGGCCCCCGACTTCGGGCTCTCCTTCGCGGGGCGGGACAAGGGCACACCGCTCACGTACCTCACCTCGGGCATCCGGATCGGCGTCGTCGACCAGTTCGAGATCGAGGCAACTCCCCACTCCATCCGACTTTCCCCGAGGTCGGGGTATGCGCTCCCCAGCGTCGGCTTCACGGGCGGCTACACGGGCCACACGTTCGAGATCGGCGGGCGGCTCCGCTACTTCCTCGGGGCCGACTCGTTCTATCGAGACGTGGGGCCCGGGGGCGGCGTGCTCGGCGCGCCCATGGCGATCCACCTGGGGACGTGGGGTCGCATCGACACCGGGGTGTTCGCGAGCATGGACTTCGATGGGGACATCGCGCGCGCCAGCACGCAGCGCGGCCCGGCGCTCGGAGGAACCGGCTTCAAGATCGGCCTCTACGAGCAGCAGCCGAGCCCCTTCTTCGTGGACTCGGGCATCCCCCTCAAGTTCTTGTTCCAGCCCGACGAGGCGCTGTGGTTCGGCATCCACCACGGCATCGCCATCTACGACTTCGAGCTCGCGGGCGACACGTTCGCGCTCCCGCTGGGCGCCGAGATCGGGATCACGGCGACCGACGACTACAACCCGGTCGCGGACCTAGGGTTCAAGCTGTCCTTGCCCGAGTTCATCTACCCCGGCGACAGCAACGACGTGGTGCACGAGAACGTGTACCAGGTCGGCATCTGGTTCCGCTGGTTCCACCACCTCTAGCGGCAGGCCGGAGAGAGACGGCGCCTTCGCCGCCGCTCTGCCTCGACCGACGCGGGCCTCACTTCTTCGGCGTGTACTTGGGGATGTACTCGCCTGGCTGGGCTGTCGGCTGAGCGGTGGGCCTCGGGGGGCTCGCGGGGCGGGGTTTCGCCGGCGGCGAAGGAGAAGACACGGACGCCGACGGAGCGGCGGACGCGACGCCGCTCGACGAGGCCGACGAGGGGGGCGGCGCCGGCTCGGCCGAGGCGGGGCTGATGGCGTCGGGGTCGAGCGCGGGCGCGCCCGGACTCGGGGCGGGCGCCGCGGCCTCCGGGCTCGAGCGGGCGGCGCTCGCAGGGTCGGGCCCGGGCGACGCGCCGGTGAGGCGGTAGGTGATCACCGTGCCGAGCGCGACGATCACGACGGCGCCCGCCACGACCAGCGCGATCGGCGTCGCCGATCGGCGCCGCGTCTCCGCGGACCGGGTCGAGAGGCCCGCCACCGTCTCCGGCGTCCTCGTCGAGGCGAGCGGCACCTGCGGCGCCACCGCGCTCCGATCCAGAGCCGCCGCGGCGCGCTTGGCGGCGGCGTCGGCGCGCGCGGTGCCGAACTGCGCGAGAGCGAGCGCGAAGAGCGCGATGTCCTGGAACCGCTCGTCCGGCGCCTTGGAGAGCGCCTTGCCGACGATCGCGTCGAGGAGCGGTGGGACCTCCGGCCGGTATGCGGCGAGGCTCGGCACCGGGTGTGTGGCGATCATCACGGTCACCGCGGTCGGGCTGTCGTCGTAGTACGGAGGCCGCTTGGTGAGGAGCTCGAACAGGACCATCGCCATCGCGTGCTGATCCGTCCGCGCGTCGACGCGCTTGGAGCTCATGATCTGCTCCGGCGACATGTAGAGCGGCGTGCCGAACACGCTGGCCGAGGTGGTGAGGCGCAGCGTGTCGCTGCGCGTCACCTTCGTGAGCCCGAAGTCGAGCACCTTGACCACGTTCGATCCGTCGCTGCGCTCCGCGACGAACAGGTTCCCCGGCTTGATGTCGCGGTGGACCATGCCCGCGCGGTGCGCGACCGCGACGCCCACGCAAGCCTCGCAGACGAGGTCGACGGCGGCCGCAACCGTGAGAGACGCGGGCGCCTCGATGATGTCGTCGAGGGTCCGGCCGGCCAGGAGCTCCATGACGATGAACGGCTCGCCGTGCTCGGTCTTGCCCAGATCGTGGACCCGAGCCACGTGATCGGTGACGAGCTGCGAGACCACCCTCGCCTCCTGGTCGAGCCGAGCGTGGGCCTCGCGATCGTGCACGAGCTCGCGGCGTAGGACCTTGAGCGCCACGCGCTGTCCCAACGTGACGTTCTCCGCCTCGAGGACCGCGCCCATGCCTCCGACCCCCAGAACCCTGACGACCCGAAAGCGGCCGGCGATCACCGAGCCTGGCTGCCAGTGCGTGGGGACCTCGACGCCTTCGGACACCGTCCCCAGTTTAGCCCCCCCCGGAACCTCCCACCTCGAAGATTTCGGGCCGACGCAGGCGGAGCGAGCGAAGCACGAATCGTCCGGGCCCCCGCGAAGCTCGCTCGGCTCGCCCGAGCGACGTGCAGTGGCGCGCGCGAGCTCAGAAACCAGCGCGAAGCGCCACACCGACGTCACCCGGCCCGGCGGTGAGCCGGAGGGAGGTGGCCGCGGCGGCCTCCCCAGAGCCCGCGCGAACGCCCGCTGCGATCATCAGCGCTCCTCCGGTGAGGACCCCCGCGATCCCCACCCCCCAGCCGACGTAGTTTCCGATCACGAGCCCATCGGGGCGCTGGTCCTCGGGCACGGGGCACGCGAGGTCGCCGTCGCACGCGTCGAGGATGAGGCCCCCCGTCACGCCTGCGACCACGAAGCCGATGACGCCGACGCCGGCCGCGACCCCGCCGCCGATCCAGAGCGGGGTGACGTCCGGGGCGACCTCCTGCGCGGGCCCGCCCCCGTCGTCCTTTGGGGCCCCGGGGATGGCGGCGCCCACTTCGATTTCGACGCTCTTCTGCTCGGCCTCGCGGATGGAGAACCGTGTGGCGCGCGGCTCGTGGCCGGGCGCCGTCACCTGCAGCTCGTGCTCGCCGGGGTCGATCGGCTCGGGGCGACCGTCGATCCTGAACACGGCGCCGTCGAGCTTGGCGACCGCCGTCGGGGGCGCCTTCCCGCGGACCAGGCCGAGACGCGGGACGCGCGGACCGAGGCTCGAGACGGCCTGAGCCGCCTGCGCCTGAAGCTCCGGCTCGAGCCCTCCGAGGCGGAGGACCTCCTCGAACGAGAGCAGGGCCGTCGCGATGTGGCCCACCTTCTCTTCGCACTTGGCGGACATGAAGAGAGGCGCGGGCTGCCGGTCCTTCTCGAAGCTCTCCTTGAACTTCGGGCAGGCCGTGGCGAAGTCCCCGGCGCCGTAGGCTCGGACCCCCTCCTCGTAGAGCGCCTGGGCGGTGGGCTCTGCCTGGGCGACGCGCGAGCTCATGACGAGCACGAACAGCGCGAACGCGAGGTGGGTCACTCTTCGAGGAGGAGAGGGCTCGAGGCGGGGCAAGGCACCACGAGACTAGCGCATCGACCGGCGACTTTCTTCGCACAAGGAGGGGCGCGCTACTCCAGCTCGTCGGCGACGAACGTCTCCGCGGCCAGCACGACGCCGGTTGGGCCGACCTTGCCGGTCACCGTGAACAGGCTCGTCTTGCCGTCCCCGTCCAGATCACCCTCCGCCGAGGCCTCGAACCCGCGGGGCCCCGGGTTGGGTCCGCCGCGCGCGGGGCCGCGGTAGCCGGAGCCTTGGCGATAGTCGTACCGGTACGCGAAGGGCTCGGTGATCGAGAACTTCAGGCAGCGCCACCCCGCGGTCGTGGTGCCGGTCTCGAAGTCGCGGCCCGCGTCGCTCGAAGGATGGTGCTTTTTCCCCTTCGGCACCTCGGCCGGCACCGGGGCGGAGGCGCTCGCGCAGAGCGCGTGCGACGCCTTGCCACCTCCGTCGGCGACCTCCCGCTCGTAGGCCCCCACGGCCCCGCGCGCGATGGCGCGGACCGTGTTCCTCGCCTCGGCGGTCCTCGCCGCAGCGAGATACCGCTGCACTCCGAGAGTGGCGACCGCCGCCGCGGTGCCGAGGAAGGCCGCGGCGCCGTCGATCTGGAGCGTGGCCGCGAACCCCTTCTCCTCCCGAGCGAGCGTGAGATCCAAGAAGGACGCTTTGGTCGGCGCGCCCTGGAGAGCCGCCGCGATGGCGGGATCCAGCGCTGCCAGCGCCGTGTAGTCGAAGTAGTAGAACGCCTGCGACTCGGCCCGCGCAGCGCGCCGCAGCGAGACGAAGAGGTCGTCGGCGCCGAGCGTCTTGTCCGGCTTGCCGAGCGCGGCGAGCCGCCGGTCCCCGCCGCCGCCTTCGCCGTAAGAGAAGGCGACCGCGTCGCGCGCCGACTCGACGCGCAGCGAGCCGCCGTCGAGCGGCACCACGAGCTTCCCGGGCGAGCTCTTCGCTCCCGGCCGACCCGCGGTGAGCTTGGCTGCAGCCGCCACGAGCGACCTCGCGGCCTGCTCGTCTCGCGCGGCGAGCAAGCCGACGAGGCTCGTCCTGCCGGGGGCGTCGAGCCCGAGCCGTGGCGGGCCCTCCACGAACGTCGCCACCGCGAGCTCGTCGCCAAGAGCGCGGTCGAGGTCGGAGAGCGACATGCCCGCGGAGGACCGGAGCAGGGCGTCGGCGACGCCGTCGATCGCGGCCTGTCCCTCCATCGCGCCGAGCGCGGAGATCGCGTCTCGGAGGGTCTTTCCCTCGGGTCGCGCGAGCGAGAGCGAGAAGACGCCGGCGGCCCCCGACGGCAGCCGCGCGACGAGGGCGTGCCGCGACGGGGAGAGCACGTCCGCGAGCCTCGGCACCTCCGTGCCCAGCAGCCGCACCTGGAGGCGGGCTGCCCCGCCCGACGGGAGCGTCAGCGCGACGCTCGAGCCGGCCTCGAAGCTGCTGTCGTCGTCGGGGAGCCTCGCGAGGTCGGCGACGAGCCACGCCTCGCCCTGCCGGCCTCGCTGAAACAGGGGGCTCTCGACGAAGGAGGCCCGCGCGCCCAGGAGCGCGTCGCTGCACGCCTCGACGACGTCGGCGCGGGGCGACACGACGAGGACGCGCAGCGTGGGGAACCAGCCGAGATGCGCGCGATACGAACCGAACGATCGCTCGAACTGCCGCTCGCCCGGGCGCACGGAGGCGCCGCGGAGCAGCCACGCCTCCACCGCGGCCGTGTCCTCGAACCGCAGCACCGCGGCGACGGGTGGCCCTGCGTGCGAGCCCTGAGGGACGAGGAAGAGGTCGGCGGCCTCCACCGCGCGGAGCAGCGTGAGCAGCTCGGCGCTGGTCACGCCCAAGACCTCCGCCGCCGGCGGTCCGACGAGCTCGAGGACGCCGTCCGCGCCCAATCCACGGAAGAACGGCTCGAGCGCCCGGTACCCGGGCAAGTGCAGGTAGGCAGTGGCGTTCGCCGGGGCCGCCTGCGCGAGGTCTTCCAGGGACGCCGGCAGGGCACGGGCCGGCTCGCCGGGCGCCACCGGAGCGGAGGCGACCGGCGCCTCCGCGAGGCGAGGAGCGGGCGCATCCCCGCATCCGAGCAGGAGGGCGGTCAGCGCCCACGCAGGGCGACACGACCGCCCCCAGGGCATCAGTTCACCAGGTCCTTCAAGCCCTTCATCGGGGTCGCGCGAACCTTGCGGCTGGCAGGCTTGCCCTTCACGAACTGCTTCTCTTTCGTGAACGGGTTGATCTTCTCGCCGTCGGCCGTCGCCGGCGTCTCCTTCACCTTGAGCTTGATCAGGTTGAGGATCGTGAGCTCACCCGGGCCGCCCGCCCCCAGCTGGTCCTTGATGAGCCCGGTCAGCGCGTCGAAAACAGCGTTCACTTGCCGCTTGTCGAGACCGGCCTTCTCCGACATCGCCTGCATGAACTGGGTCTTCGTCATCTTCGAACCGGCCATCGCGGGATCCTCCTGTTCGCAGCGGGCACGTGGGCCCGCTTCCTGGGGGCGCATGCCATAACAACCGGCGCCCAGAACCGCAAGGCCTCGCAGGTGCTGAGCATCCGTTCCGGGCGCGTGCCCTGAGGCAACGCCGGCTAAAACCCAGTGGTTCCGCCGAACAAGAACCGGAAGCTGTCGGGCTCTCCGCCGGCTTCGAACGTCTTGGTCCCGAAGCCCACCAGCAGGTTGAACGAGTGATCTCGATGATTCGGCGAACGAATACCGCCGATGAAGGAGAACCGGAGCAGCTCGGGCCGAAAGTCCTCGAGGTGAGGCTCAGCGAAGACGTTCCCGACCGCGGCCTGCATCGTCCCGTCCAGGAAGGCCCAGATGGGCCAGCGGTACTCGAGCGTGGCTGCCGTCGCGCTGCGTCCGATCAGCATGCCCGGCTTGAAGCCCTTCATCAGCTCCAGGTCGGGTACGTCCTCGTTGCGCTTCACGCCGATGTACTCGGAGAACGGCACGGCGTAGCCGTCGATGGGGTTCAGGAACCGCGCGACGAGGGTGAGGCTCAGCACCCGCTGCTTGCCGGTCAAGTCCAGGAAGCCGGCGAGCGCTGCCCCGTAGTTCAGCCAGCTCCCGAGCTTGGGATCGTCGACGTCCGCGCTGTGCTCGAGGTTGACGTCGAGCGCGACGCCCGTCCCCGGGGCTGGGCGCTTGTCCCGAGAGTCGAGGACGACGCGGGCGCCGCTCTTCACGGTGACGTACGGCCGCCCGTAGCCTGGGGGCGGGGGCTGCTCCCGGTCGATGATCTTGCGTCGCAGCGTGTCCGGCTCACAGCCACGTCGGATCCCCTCGCTGCCCTCCGCGAACGGGTCGATGGCAACGTCGCCCGAGCACTCGCCCTCGCTGGTGCGGTTGTAGCGGCTCGTGACCCAGCCCTCGAAGAAGGTGCCGCGCCACGGCTCCACGTGGACGCGGCCCCCGCCTCCGTAGGTCGTGATTCCGTAGCCCGACTGATCCACGTCGAGCACGTCGGGGCCGATGCCCCAGAAGAGCAGGTCAGCACGGGACAGGTAGTCGGCCTCGATCTGGATGTACGACCGCGAGCGCTCCTCGCCGACCGGCATCACGAGCGGGATGCGATCCACCGCGCCGAACTTCCAGAAGCGGATCCCCCCGAAACCGAAGTTTGCGCGGAAGTCGTTCCCCCTCGCGATGGCGTCGTTCCAGGAGTAGACGGCCCCGATGCTGGGGCGGAAGCCGAAGTCCAGGAAGCCCGTCGGCAAGAGCTGCATGCTGTCGTTCGGGCCGAACGTGAAGAGGGCCTGCGCGCCCGCGATGATGTCGTTCTCTTCCACGAAGATGGTGAGGGTCTTCAGCGGAATTCGGATGACGTACTCGCTGACGAGGTACGCCGGGAAGAAGATGATGCGCGGGATCCAGAGCGCGTCCTCACCAGCCGTGGTGACGTCGGTCCTGCCGTCGTAGTCCTGCTTCTCGCGCTTCTGGCCCGGCGCCAGATCCGTCCTCGGCTCGGGCTTGCCCTTCGCTTCGGGCGGGGCGGGCCCGCCGTAGGTCGCCGGGCCCTCGGCACCGCCGTCCGTCGGGTACGCCGGGTCCTTCGGCGCCGCCGCGTCGGATGGAGCTGCGGGAGGTTGCGGAGCGGCTGGAGGTGCCGGAGGTGGCGCAGGAGCCGCCGAGTCGGGAGGTGGTGGGATCTGCGTAGGGGCGCCGGGAGGTGCGGGCGGTCCCGGAGCAGGAGCCGGCGGCGCTGGCGCCGGCGCAGGCTCGGGCTGGGCGGGCTGCGCGAAGGCATCGACCGCAAGATGGAGGGCCGCAACGGTCCCCAAGGCCCCGAGGAGCGCGGTCCGCACACGCATGCCGCCCGTGATACAGGAAGAAGCGCCTCGGGTGCAGGGGTACGAGCGACTCACCTCGCGTACCTGACCGCCCGGGCCTCCCGGACGACCGCCTCGAGGAGCAGGCGCTCGGGCGCCGACAGGCCAGGGCGACGGGGGACGGCGCAGGTCAGCTTTCGTGCCCTGAGGCCGGTCCTGTGCAGCCTCAGGTGCGCCGAGCTCACCTGGCCCACGCGCGCTTCTTGGCCCAGGAACAGCGAGAACAGGTCCGGGCCTACGGCGCGGCGCGGGCACGGCCTGACGACGAGCTCGTCGCCGCTGGCCAGCTTGGCCGTGAAGCCGGCGACGAGCTGGTCCACCGGGTCTTCGTACGGATCGGGGGCTCCGGGGGCGCCGCGAGAGAGGAACTGGGCCACGGGCTCGTCAGCGACCTCCCACCCGAGCGTGAGCCCGCGGGCCCGGGCCAGGGCTTCGAGGTCCGAGAGCTTGGTCTCCCCGTTCGCCCAAACCAAGAGCGAGGCCTCGTCGAAGCTGGGAGCCTCGACGCGCGGCAAGGAGGCGTCGTGCGAGGGGCGCTGCGGGCTCTCTGCGGGCAACAGGTTTCCGGGGTTGAAGATGCCTGCAGGATCGAACACTCGGCCGAGCGCGCGAACGATCTCGACGCCCAGCCCGAGCTCCGCGCCGAGGCGGGGCGCCTTGCTCCGCCCGACACCGTGGTGATGGCTCACGGTTCCGCCCGCCTCCACCGCGGCCTGCAGCGCCGCCGTCCACGTCCGATCGTAGACCCGCAGCGTCTCTTCCTCCGTGGCGGCGCTCCCGGCGAACGTGAAGTAGATGCTGCACCCGTCCGGGTAGGCGTGGGAGAGGTGGGCCATCACGAACACGTGTCGGCCCATCGCCTTGCGGACCCCGTCGTAGAGCTCCGCGAGGCGCGACCACGGCGCGGCCACCTCCATCGTGTCGCTGAAGGCCCCCGACATGAACACCGGGGCCTGGCGATAGCTCACGCTGTAGCGGTGGGCGTGCCACTTGCGCGCGGGTCCCTCCCCGAGGTCTTTTCCCCGGTGTCGGGCGGCGATCCCCCTCAGCTTGGGGAGATCAGCCGCTTGGTCGTCCGCCGAGCCCTCGAGGACCAGCACGAGCATCGCGCCGCCGAACGCGCGCTCACCCACCGCGTCGACGACCCAGTTCATCACCGACGGCGCCCGCAGTACGAGGCGCTGGGCGACGTCCCGCGCGCCCCTCATCGCGCTCGACGCCGAGCGGCGCGCCCCGCCTCTCTTCACCGATCCTCGGCGGGCCATGAAGGAGTCGAAGGCGTCGTACAGGCGACACACCGCGGGCCGGAGCCCCGCCTGGAACAGATCCCGCATCGCCTCCCACCCGGCCTCCACCGTCGGGAACGCGTACGCGGCGAACGTCATCGTCGTGGCCTTCGGGTGAAGGCGCAGCTCGGCCGACGTCACCACGCCGAGGATCCCTTCGCTGCCGACCACGAGGGGCGTGAGGTCCGGGCCGTCCACCCGGCGCTTCAGGCGCACCACCTCGCCGCGCCCGACCACGCACTCGAGGGACACGACCATGTCCTCGATCTTCCCGTAGAGCCCCGAGCACTGGCCTGCGCTCCGAGCCGCGACCCAGCCCCCGACGGTGGAGCAGAGGATCGAGGAGGGGAAGTGGCCGAGCGTGAGGCCGCGGGCCTGGAGATCCTCCTCGAAGCGGATGCCGAGCGCGCCCGCCTCCACCTCCACCGAGGGGACCTCGGGATCGAGGCGGCGCACGGTGGTCATTCGCTTGAGGTCCAGGATGACGGTGCGCGCGTCGGGCAGGATGCCGCCGCACACGCCCGACCCGGCGCCGAAAGGGACCACGGGGCGCCCCTCCGCGGCGCAGCGCGCGACCACCTCGACCACCTCCTCCACGGTGCGCGGCCACACGATGCCGTCGGGCTTGTGGCGCCCGACGTTGCCGCCTCGCACCTCTACGTGGTGACGAGGCCAGAGATCGCGAGCGTACGCGGTGCGGTCGACCTCGTCGCTCGACGAAGGAACCCCGAGCGCCGCCCCCAGGCTCGAGGTGAACGACACCATCAGCTGCGCTCGGCCAAGATGATGAGCCGCGGCGACTCGGTCCCAAAGAACACGCCAGGATGCGAGGGGTGCCCGGTGACCTCGACGACGCGGAAGCCGACTTCGTGCAGCATCTTCCCGAGCTCGTTCAAGCTGTAGAGGCGGATCGAGTAGTCGAGCTCTCGGCTCAGCCCGCCCTCGAACATGGCCGTGCGCTTCACGCGCATCCGGCTCGTGAGGAAATCGATGTGCATGTCATCCATGCAGACGCACTGCGTCCCCTCGAACCAGACGAGGCTCGGGGAGCGAGGCGCCACGTAGTCGCGGTTGACGACGTCCAACAGGAACATGCCGCCCTGGCGGAGCGCGCGGTACGCCCGACCCAAGACGGAGAGGTTCACGTCCTCGTCGAAGTATCCGAAGCTCGTGCCCCAGCAGTAGATGCCGTCGTAGGCCTCCTCGTAGTCCATCTCGCGCATGTCGCGGTGCGTGAGCGCTGGCCCGATGTAGCCGGGGTCCGCCGCGTACCGACGCTTGGCCCCCCGCTCGGCGATCTCCAGCATCCCTCGCGAGAGATCCAGCCCGTGCACGGTGTAGCCGCGGCCCGCGAGCTCGAGCGCGTGGTCTCCCATCCCGCACGCGAGATCGAGGACGACCGCGTGCTTCTCGACCCCGAGGCTCTCCTCGATGAAATCGACCTCGCGCCGGACCAGCTTGAGCTCCGGGCGGTCGTGCGTGCGCAGGTACTCCTCGCTGAAGATGTCCTCGTACCAAGGCTTGGCCTTGTTCGGATCGGGGACTTCGACCCGCACCTCCACCTTCTTCGGCGGGGGCGGCGGCGGGCGCTTGGGCGGGGGGAGCGACGCCGCGTCGGGCTCGATGTCCTCGAGCACCTCGACCCGCTCGGGATCGTACTCCTCGTGGGCGATCTCCGGCGAGCTCGTGAGGGGTGCGCGCGCGGTCACCACCTCGTCCGGCGAGGGCAGGTGGACCGGCGGGGCGACGGGCGTCGGGGGCTCCTCCTCGGTGACCGGCGCCGCCTCGGCGTCGAGCCGCGCGACGGCGGCCACCTCCGGAGGCACCGGCGTCCAGCCCGCCTCGACCAGATCGTTCGCGAGGCTCGACCCCGGGGGCCAAGTGGCGAACGCCGATCGGATCGGAGGAGGAGGATCGCTGCCGATGCTGATGATCCGCAGCGGCTTGACGACGGTGATCTCCTCGGTGACCTCCTCGTTGAACTCCGCCGCGCGGGCGACGAGGCTCGTGTCGGCCGGCTCTCCGTTCGAGCCGCCGGGGGGCGCTGCGGGTGCTTGCTCCACCACCACGGCGGCGGGCGGGCGCTCTGCGCGCCGCACCGGATCCTCCGGAATCCGGACGGTGCGACGGGAGGTCCGCTTTCGGCCGGTGTCGCTCACTCGGGCTGCCGGGAGGTCGGGGCGGGTGATACCGGAAGCGGTCCGCGGAGGCCCAGGCGCCTCCCCTTGCGCGTACGTGCCGCGTGCCCTGGGATCATAGTTGGCGCGAGGATCATAGTCGGCCGTCGGAGCATCGTCGGGATCCTCCACGACCATCGTCTTTTCTGCATCGAAGTCCTCTTCGCCATAGGGCAGGTGCGCGGCGCGCCGCTGGGACGCGGGGCCCGGCGACGTCCCAGGCGCCCCGCCGGCGGCCGCGGCAGCCCCAGGCGACGGGGCCGCGGGCGCCGCAGCGGCCGGCGCCGCGGGGGGAGGAGGCCGCGACGGACGCGGCACGGTGCTCGGCGCGGGGATCGACGCGGGCTTCTTCGCCTCGGGCGCCTCCCGCGCCCCTCCGCCCGTGTCGGCTGCCGCCTCGTCTTCGGGCGGACTCATGTGCTGTGCAGCGCCTCCCCGTACCGCACCATGCCCAAGGGTCGGTCGAGCTTGGGCGAGCCAGGCTCGAGGAACACCACCGCCGTCGAACCGATCCGAAAGACTCCGACCTCGTCTCCACGCTCCACGTCCCAAGGGTCGGCGAGCGTGTGATGCCCGATCGGCACGTCCCGCTCGGGCATGCACGCCACCGTGATGCGCCCCACGATCATGGCTCCGACCATCACCACCGTGACGCGTCCGGCGTGGCGACTCTCGATCGGGATGGCGACGCGCCGGTTGATGGCGAGGAGCGACGGCACGTGGCGCTCACCGATCGAGTTGACGGGGAACAGGTCACCCTGCATCGACCGGATCTCCCGCACCCGCCCGCCCACCGGCGCGTGGACGCGGTGGTAGTCACGAGGAGACAGGTACACGATGAAGTATTGACCGCCCTGGTAGCGCGACGCCTCCTCCTCCGAGCCGAGGAGGGCGCCCGCCGTATAGGGGCGCCCTTTCACGATGAATTCCCCACCTTTGCTCACGTCGCCCAGGGAGTCGATGCGCCCGTCGGCAGGGCTGACGATGGCGCGCTCGTCCGCGCACTCGGGGCGCCGCCCCGGCAAGAGCTCCCTCGTGAAGAAGTCGTCGAAGCTGCGAAAGGGGCCGGAGGGACAGACGGCCTCTTCGAGATCGACCGAGTAGGCACGCACGAAGGCGCCCACCACCGCCTTCGACACGAGGTCGGGCATCCGGGCATCCGCGAGCTTCCCGACAGCCCGTGTGATCCGGACCCGCGGGAGGACCCGGAGCAGCTGTGCGGCAGCGTAGGTGGCGACGCTCATCAGATGGAAAATCGAGGGGGCCACCGATGCTAGGGTGCCGAAACGAATCAGGTCAACCGCGTCGCGACGCGCCGCGGCCTGCTTCGGCGCGTTCGCGCCGGCCGCGGCGCGCGCCGCGGGGCGTTTTGGGGGACCGCGCGGTGCACCAGCGTGGGGCGGGGCCGCCCGCCGGTGGTGCACCCGGGGCTGCCGCGAGCGCGCCTTCCGGGCGTGTTCGTCTGGATCGGCGCAGGACAGGGCGGCTCGGGGCCTACCCCGCGCGTGGCACGGGCCTCGCAACGCGATGCCGACCGCGTGACCCAGGCTTTCAACTACTCGGATCGAAGGAGCGCTATCCTACCTCGCGGCGAGACCTCCGCCATGTCGCGCCTCTCCCTCCTCGTCGACCTCGCGTCGCTCCTCGCCCGCGAGGTCGACTTCGACGCACTGTTGCGCACGGCGTGCGAGCGGCTCGCCGCCGCGCTCGACGCCGACCGCGCGTCGATCTGGCTGGTCGACGGCGAGCGGGGGGACCTCTTCACCCGCGTCGCCCTGCTGCCGGAGCTGCCCTCCCTCAGGCAGCCGCTCGAGCGCGGCGTCGTCGGGTACGTGGCGCGGACGGGCGAGGTGGTCCGGCTCGACGACGCGCGCGGCGACAATCGCTTCGACCCCTCCGCCGACCGCGCGACGGGGTACACGACGAGGACCGTGCTCGTGGCGCCGATCCGCGAGGACGAGGGCGCGCCCGTGCGGGGCGTCGTTCAGGTGCTGAACCGCGCGGAGGGGCCCTTCGACGCGGAGGACGAGAAGTACCTGCTCGCGCTCGCGACCCAGCTCGGGCGGGCGCTCCGGATGACGACGCTGCGCGGCGGAGGAGGGCCCGGCGTGATCTTGCGGGGACCCTTCAACCGGATCGTGGGCCGCAGCGAGGCGTTGCGGAGGGTGTACGAGCGCGTGACGCTGGCGGCGCAGACCGATGCCACCGTCCTGCTCCGCGGTGAGACCGGCACCGGAAAGGGGCTCTTCGCGCGCGCCATCCACGTGAACTCCGAGCGACAGAACCGCCCGTTCGTGACGGTGGACTGCACCACGCTGTTCTGCGCGAAGCTGAATGGGAAGGAGTTCATGAACCCCTCGAAGGTGATCCATGAGCGCGAAGACGGCAGGTTGAAGTTGCCGTTCGTGTCCACCGTCTGGACGTCGGTCATCGGTCCGATCGTCGGTGT
>CAZBJI010000154.1:0-18334 GCA_964492175.1 uncultured Polyangiaceae bacterium
CGGCGGCTCGAGCACGGGGTACGTCAACGGCGCGCTCGTCCTCGCGGGCGCAGCGTTCGCGGTCCTTCGTCTCCGTCGTCGAGCGTCGGACGGATACGAGCGGCCGGCGCCCGCCTCCGATCCCGGCGGCGCCGCCACCGAGGACGCGCCGAAGGAGGACGCGTCAGTCGACGCGGACGACGCCTCCGGCGTGGACGTCGCGGACGCGCCGGACGCCGCGGCCTCCGACGCGAAGCCGGAGGTCGCGGAGCCGTCCGACGCAGCATCGGTCGAGCCCGCCGCGAAGAGCGAGGACGCGAGCGCCGAGGATTCCGCGAAGAGCTCGCCCGAGGGCGAGGAGAAGCCATGAGGGAAGGGAGCGCGAGCCACACGGCGCTGATCGTAGCGACGTACCGAGCGAGGGAGACGGCGCGGCCCACCGCGCTCTTCCAGGACCCGTGGGCGGGCCGGCTGGTCGGCGACGACGGCCAGCGCCTCGCCGAGGACCACGACGCGCTCAACCCGTTCGGGGAGCTCTACGTCGTCGTTCGGACCGCCTACCTCGACGGCGTGGTGACGCGCTACGCAGCGCCGCGAGGCGACGCGGCTCAGGTCGTGCTCCTCGGAGCCGGCTTCGACGTGCGCGCGGCGCGGCTCGCGTCGCCCGGTGTTCGCTTCTTCGAGGTGGACCAGCCCGATACCCAGGCAGAGAAGCTCCGCCGCCTGAGAGCGCTCGACGGCTACCCCATCGCCGCGGCCACGTACGTCCCCTGCGATTTCGAGCGCGACGACTTCTTCGATCGCCTGGTCGACGCGGGCTTCGACGCCGCCGCCCCGGCGGTCTTCATCTGGGAGGGCGTGACGCTGTATCTGGTCGAGGAGGCCGTCCGGAAGACGCTCGCCCGCGTCGCGTCGGCGGCGCATCCGGGGAGCGTCCTCGCGTTCGACTTCGTGGGGAAGAAGATGGTGGGCGGGGCGGTGGACGCCGCCGACGCCAAGCTGCGCGAGTCCTTCGATTCGCTGGGCGAGCCCCTCCGCTTCGGGACCGACGACGTGCTGCCGCTCCTCTACGACGCAGGCTTTCGCCACGTGCGCGTGACGTCGTTCGACGAGGCGTGCCTCCATTTCACCGAGACGTACGAGCGCCGGCGGAAGTTCCGGTTCCAGCACATGGCGCTCGCGAGCCGCGGGCCCGTGGTCGAGCCCTGAGGCGCGGGCCTTAGAGGGGCGCGCAGAAGGGGAGCGCCTGCGTCGTCGCCGGCAGCGGTCCCACCGCGATCTCGACGTTCCCGTCCACCGGCGTGGTCGCCAGGAACGTGATCGTCATGGGAGGCGTCGACGCCTCGTCGAGCGCCAGGGTGCCCGAGGACGGGCAGCTGTCCCCCTGGAGCCACACGACGTCGGTCAGGCCGTAGGTCGCGCTCAGCGGGCCGTTGGCGATCGAGCCGGATCCGTTCGCGGTGACGGCGCCGGCCGCGTCCACGGAGAGCCGACCGTCCTCGAGGACGAAGGCCGTCGTGCCCTGCGCGCCCTGGAACGTCAGCGCGGCGTCGGTCGTGCGCCCCATGTCCCCATCGCCCGTGAAGTTCACCGCTACGCTTCCGTTGACGTTCGTGGGCCCGAACATCAGGTCGGTGAACGTCATGATGAACGCCGTGGGGTTCTTGGTCACCGAGAGCGTCAGCACGCCGTCCAACGGGAGGCCGAGCGTCTCCAGCTGGCATCCGGTGAAGGTGATGACGACGGTGAGCTGCATCCAGTCGAAGGTGACGCAGCCGCCGTCGGTGACGATCGAGTTGCCGGCCACACCGTTCTCGACGAGGTCGCGCGCGCGGTTGTCGGTGGCCAGATCCTTCTCCTGATAGAGCTGATCACCGTCGGCGAACAACGGGGCCGCGAGCGACAGGGAGACCGCTGCGCCTCGCACGGTGGCGTCGGCGAGCTCGGCCGCCGACTCGACGGCGGCTCCGCCCGCGCCCCCCTCCGCGCCCGTTCCGGAGCTGGCTCCCCCCGCGCCGCCCTCCCCGTCGGCGCCGCGGTCGCGGCAGGCAAAGGCGAGGACGCATAGGGTCGCGAGGACGCACGCGAGGCGAGCGGCGGGCAGCATGTCTCTCATGGGACACGCCTCACGGAGTCGATGTCAAATGGGCCCGGCCCGTGGGGCAGCGCGGATCCGTGCTCTCTCGGCCCGGAGGAGGCGGTGGTCCGGGCGGGCCGAGCGAATCCGCACGGGTTCCCGGCGCGTAGCCCTCTCGGTACCGTGCCCCCATGACGTGGACGCTCTCTCGATCCCGCGCGGTGTACGCTGGCAGCTACGTCGTGGCCGGGCTGGTCGCCGCGCTCGTCGTGGCGGCGCTGCCCTCCGTCTCGGGGGTTCCCCTCGCGGCGGCAGCGGGCGCCGCGGTGACGGTGTTCCTGTTTGCGTGCGGGCTCGTGCTCAGGAACTCCGGCTTCTACGACGTCTACTGGAGCGTCGCGCCCGTCGTGTGCGGTGTGGGGTGGATGGTGGCGGAGTCGGCGTGGGATCGGCCCCGCGCGTGGCTCGCCCTCGCCGTCACGGCGGCGTGGGGCCTTCGCCTCACGACCAACTGGGCCATCCACTTCCAGGGCCTCGACCACGAGGACTGGCGCTACACCGATCTGCGGCAGAAGACCGGGCGCGCGTACGGCGTCGCGAGCTTCTTCGCGCTCCACGTGCTCCCTTTTGCGCTCGTCACGCTGGGTACGGCCCCGCTCTACGAAGCGACGGTCTCCACGGCGCCGCTCCACGTCCTCGACCTGGTGGCGCTCCTCGCCGGAATCGCCGCGGTCGCCTTCGAGGCCATCGCGGATCGCCAGCTCCACAGATTCCGGCGGGAGAACCAGGACCCTGCCAGGTTCCTCGACACGGGGCTCTGGGCCTACTCGCGGCACCCCAACTACTTCGGAGAGGCGCTCTATTGGTGGTCGATCGCGCTGTTCGGGCTCGCGGCCCGACCCGCCGCGTGGCTCGTCTTGGGCGCGGTGGGCGTGACGGCGATGATCCTCGGCGCGAGCATCCCCATGGCGGAGCGGCGCGCCCTGAGCAAGCGCCCGAGCTTCGCTGAGTACCAGCTCAGGGTCTCCCGGCTCGTCCCCTGGCCACCGAAGGTCTGATCCGGCTACGTTTCGCGGATGAAGTGCCACCAATGCGGTGCGGCCATCGAGCTCTCCACGAAGGAGGCCGTCGCGTGTCGGTTCTGTGGGGCCGCGAACGCGCCCAAGCCCACCGAGGTGCCCGTCCCGGTGCCGATGAACGTCGTCCACAACGTGGTGCAGGTGATGGGGCCCGCGGGAGAGGCGGAGCAGCGCTGCCCACACTGCCGCAAGCGCCTGGTCGGGGCCGAGGTGGAGGGCGCGACGCTCTTCGGCTGCCCCGGCTGCGGAGGGATCTGGATCGACAACGCGAGCGCGAAGCGGGTGCTCGAGGCGCCGACGCAGACGTTCGCCGTCCTCGCCCAGCGCGCCGCCAAGAACGCCCGCGGCGGCGTCCGGCTTCCCCGACCGACGTGCGCGGCGTGCCCGGCGACGCTCGACAAGGTCCGGGTGCACGGGATCGAGCTGGACGTGTGCATCGATCACGGCACTTGGTTCGACGCGCTCGAGCTCAGCAGGCTCACGGCCGTCCTCCGCGGCGAGGCGGTGACCGGCGTAGCCGTGCCCCCCGACCAGCCCACGACCTGCGCGGGGTGCGGCCGCGGCTACGCAGCGGGGCAGCTCAACATCACCGACATCGGGCCCGCGTGCGACGCGTGCTGGCGCTCGAAGCAGGCCGCGCTCATCAGCCGCGCGGACGACCAACGCCACGCGAGCGCCGCCGGCGCGGTGCTGCTCGGGGTCGCGGCCGTCATGCTGGGCGCTGCCACCGCCCGGCCGAGGTCCTGACGCGTGACGCAAGAGGCCGACGCCGCCGAGCGCCAGCGCCGTCGACGCCTCTTCTTCTACGCCCGCGTCTTCGTGCTGCTCGTCGTGCTCGTCGGCGTGCTCGGGTACGCGTGGCGTGACGTCACCAGCCGCGCCGAGCGGACGCGGTGGTCGCGGCCGCTCTCCGTGGCGTTCGTCATCGTGGAGACCCAACCGCTCCATGGGGACGTGCGCGACCTGCTGCACGCGCGCAAGTGGGCGCTCGAGGCGCGCGTCGAGCGAGAGATGCGGCGGTACCGCGCCGAAGGCGAGGCGCCGCTGCTGCTGGAGATCGTGGGTCCGGTCGCGCTCGCGATCGACCCGCCGCGGCCGCCGCGCGACGGGGGCGTCCTCGAGGCCGCTCGTTATGCGTGGGACCTCTGGCGCTTCACCCAGCGCGTCGACGGCCCGGCCGGCCTGGACGGCAGGCGGCACGACTCGCGCGTCTATGTCGTGGCGCGGCCGCCCGATGGCGAGGCGCCGCGCATGGTCGAGGGGGCGAGCCAGGACGGCGGGAGGATCGGCGTCGTGTCCTGCGCGATCGGCCGCGACTCCGTGGACTTCACGCTGTTCGTGGCGACGCACGAGCTGTTCCACACGCTCGGCGCCACCGACAAGTACGGGCCGGATCGCATGCCCGTGGTCCCGGACGGCCTCGCCGAGCCGAGCCGTGTGCCGCTCTACCCTCAGCGCGGGGCGGAGCTCATGGCGGGGACTCGCGCGCTCGGTCCGAAGACGGCGGCGCTCCCGTACGACATCGAGGAGCTCGTCGTCGGCGAGCTCACCGCGCGGGAGATCGGCTGGCTCCGCGGGGACCCGCGCTGACTGCGCGGCGCGCTGCTATCCTCGGGGGATGGGCGCCCAGCCTATGGGACGCACGTGAGCCGCGCGCTCGTCGTGCTCGCGCTGGCCCTCGCGGTGTCGGCCGTCGGCTGCCCCGACGGAGAGACCGAGGAGACGCAAGCTTGCCCGCCGCCCTGCGGCGCGGTGGTGCAGCTCTCGCTGGGCGAAGGGCACGGCTGCTTCCTCAGCGAGGCGGGGGAGGTGTCGTGCTTCGGGACCAACGACAGCGGTGAGCTCGGCCAGGGCCACACCCGCCCTGTCGATCCGCGCCGCGAGCGCGCTGCGCCGGTCGATCTGGGGGCCGGCCGGATCGCCACGTTCGTCGCGGCGGGACCGCAGTTCTCCTGCGCCGTGTTGGACGACGCGACGGTGAAGTGTTGGGGCGCCAACGGCTCGGGTCAGCTCGGTCAAGGCGACGTGCTCTCCCGCGGCGACGAGCCGGGGGAGCTCGGCGACGCCTTGCCGCCGGTGCGCGCCGCGTCGGGGGAGCTGCTCCTCGCGCGGCAGGTCGCCGCGGGGCAGGGGACCGCGTGCGCCGTCCGCCCCGACGGCGCCCTCTTCTGCTGGGGCAACAACACCTACGGCCAGCTCGGGCCCGGCCGCGCGGAGCTCACCGTGCCCCGCCCCGACGTCGCGATCGATCTCGGCGCCGGACTGTCCGCACGGTCGGTGCACGTCGGGGGCCCAGGAGGGGCGCACGTCTGCGCCGTGGTGGAGGGCGCGCGGTCCGGGCTGAAGTGTTGGGGCTACAACGGGACGGGTGGCCTGGGCCTCGGCTCCACGTCGTCGCTCGGCGCCGACCAGGTGGGCGATCTCCTGCCCTTCGTGGACCTCGGGGCCGAGTTCGGCGTCACGCCGGACACGGCGCTGGTCGCGGAGGTCGCGCTCGGCCATCGCTCCACGTGCGCTCGCTCCGGCGGCGGCGTCGTCAAGTGCTGGGGCTACGGGCACTACGGGCTCGGCTCCGGCGACGTGGACGTGGGCAACGAGCCGGGTGAGATGGGCGACGCGCTCGGCGCGGTGCCGCTCCCCGGGCCGGCGCGATCGCTCTTCGCCGGCGGCTACCACTTCTGCGCCACGCTCGACGGCGGAGAGCTCGTCTGCTGGGGGAGGAACGACCTCGGGCAGCTCGGGGTCGACGCCCCCGATCATCGCGGGGACGCGCCGGGCGAGCCGCTCTCGCGCGCCCTCGTCCCCGCCGCGACGCGGGGCGCCGCAGACGAGGCCACGAGCTGCGTCGAGGAAGCGTCGGGGACCGCTCGCTGCTGGGGGGGCGGGGTGCTGGGCGGCGCGCGGGGCGCCGCGCCCGGCGAGAGGGCCACGGTCACGAGTTTCTCGGGGTGGTGACCGGGTTCACCAGCCCCGGCTCGCACCTTTCTGGGGGGCACGCATGGACCCCGCGTTCGAGCTGGCCGAAGATGCCGCGCATGCAGCGCCCGGCACGCCTCCTGTGGGTCTCTCTCGGCATCCTCGCGTTCCCCGCCGCGGTCGAGGCGCAGGTGCTCCGGTTCACGACGACCGAGCCTGGGAACGTCGTCGCGGTCGGCAACACGCTCGGCCTCGCCAAGGAGCTCAACCTGAACGGGCCCGGGACGCAGGACGCCATCGGGACGTTCACGTCGCTCGACCCGGCCAGCGTCGACACCGACGCGCCCCTCGGGGCACAGGCCTGGCCTGGTGGGACCACGAGCGACTGGAGCGCCAACGGGTCTGCCGCGACGCTCTTCCTGCCCATCGAGAGCCAGGTGCTCTACGCGGAGCTCGTGTGGGCCGGGAGCCACCAGTACGGCGAGGACGTCTCCGCGTTCCTGGACGACGCAGTGATGCTCTCGTTCGGCAACGACTCGATCCAGGTGCAGCCCGACGCGATCACGTCGACCACCGTGGAGCAGACCGGGAGCTTCACGATCCGCTACTACATGCGCTCGGGCGACGTCACGGGCTTCGTCTCGCAGCACGGCGCTGGGTCGTACGCGGTCCAAGGAGTCCCCGGCACGCAGGCGTCCAACTTCAACACCGTAAACGCCGCGGGCTGGAGCATCATCGTCGCCTACCGCTACGAGTCGGAGCCCATCCGCAACATGTCGGTGTTCGTCGGCGACACGGCGTTCGTCGACGAGAACACCACGGTCGACTACTCGGTCAGCGGCTTCTGCGCTCCTCCGGTCGGAGACATCGAGGGCACCATCGCCATCGCCACGCTGGAGGGGGACTCGAACCGGGTGGGCGATCAGCTCGCGATCGGCGAGACGGTCGCCTCGACGTTCGTCAACGTCTCGGGCCCCAACAACCCGGTCGACAACTTTTTCTGCTCCCAGATCAACGATCCGAGCGGCCTCCTGGACACGAGCGGGACCTTCGGAGGCGCGAACCACACGCCCGGAGCGAACGCGGCGGGTGCGCGGCAGGGGTGGGACGTGACGCACGTGACGCTGAGCTCCACCGCGGGCCACCTCGTGACCGAGCAGACCTCGGCCGTGCTGCGCACCCAGACGCTCGACGACAGCTACCTGCCGGTCCTCGCGGGGATCGCGATCGACGTGAACGCGCCGACCTTCCTCTACTCGGCGTCCACCACGGACATCGACGTGGCCTCGGTGGGCGTCGGCGACACCTTCACCGTGACGGCCACGCTCCTCAACGAGGGCACGGCCCCGGCGAGCGGGCTCGCGTTCACGCTGCCGCTCCCCTCCGGGATCTCGCTGCTGGACTTCCAGACGGACGGGCAGACCGGGGACGTGAACGGCGGCCCGGTCGCCCTCGCCGATCTCTCGGGCGGTGTCGTGATGGGAGATCTGCCGCCGGGAGACCAGCGCGTCGCTTCCGTCGTGCTCCAGGTGGACTCGGCACAAGCGGCGACGATCGTCGTGCAGCCGACCTGGGCGTACACGTACACCATGTGCCTCGGGAGCCCCACGAACGAGTCCTTCGCCGGGGAGGTCGCTTCGGTGAGCTTCGTCGCCGAGCCCGGCGTGGGCGGCGGCGGTCAGACGGGACCGGCGACGACCGGCGCCGGGCCAGGCACGCAGTCGAGCGGGAGCCAGAGCACGGGCGCGTCCGGCGGCAAGGGCGGAGAGGGTGGCGGCGGCGGAGATCCGCAGGTCGAGGTCGACGGGTGCGACTGCCGGACCGCAGGCGGCGGGTCGGGCGGCAGCGAGCTCGCCCTCGCGGGGCTCGCGGTCCTGGCGCTCCGGCGTCGTCGTCGCGCCGCCCCGCCCGCCCGGTGACGGTCCTCGGCGGTTCGTTACGCGCGCGGGGCCGCCCCGGTCACGGCAGCCACGAGGCCCCGGCGCCGAAGACGTACGTGAAGAGGTGCGCGCGGTCGAAGTCCGTGTTCACGCGGAACGAGGGCACGTAGAGATCGATCAAGATCGGGTCGACGTGGATAGAGACGCCGATGAGATCCGCGCGCCCCTCGAAGGTCACGTCCTCCGGCCGCCCTCCCGCCGGCGCGTAGTGGCTGAAGCCTGCGCCGAAGCGGAGCGGCCACGACACCGGGCCGGCCACGGGGATGTGGTAGCCGCCATACGCGTTGAGCTGGACGAGCGGGACGCTGAACGGCTCGAACGTGAGGACGAAGGACGCGGGGGAGAACTCGATCCCGATCTCGCCCCGGTCGATGAAGACGCCGCCCTTGAGGGAGAAGAGGAGGCTCCCGAGAGGGGGCACGAACGTGTTGTCGGGGTGGGTCGGTCCCCCGCCGAGCATGAGGCCGACGTGCCCGCGCACCCCCTCCAGCGTCTTCGCTGGCTTGCTGGGCTCATCCGGCTCTTCGCCCCCGGGAGGCCCCTTCCCGCCGCTCGCGTGGGGCGCCTTGCAGAACCCCGCGGCGCAGAGCAGCCGACCACCGCAGTCCGCCGCGGACAGGCAGCGCGTGCCCTCCCGGTCGTCGCGGCACACCGAGCTCACGCAGCGCAGCCCCTCCTCGCAGTCGGCGCGCGCGCGGCACGACTCTCCCGGCCCCCCGAGGAGCGACCGGAGCCGGAGGTTCGCCTGTGCCACCGTGCCCAGCGCCGCGTCGACGGTCACCGTGGCGGTCGCGCCGGAAGCGGCCGCGGTGACCGTGTGCGAGCCCGGCTGGACGAAGACCGGATGGGGGAGGGGGGATTTGCCGACGCTCGCGCCGTCGAAGCTGATGTCCGCTTGGGCGACGTCCACAGAGACCTGCACGAGCGCCGCGCGCTTCTTGCACTCCTCGATCCACTGCGCGGCGCTGGTCTTCTGCTCGGGCGTGGCCTCCTTGTAGTCGGCGAGGAACCGCACGAGGTAGTTGCCACCCTCGACCGGATGGTTCGACTTCGCCTCGCTGATCCCGAGGTTCAAGAGGATGCCCGGCGCCTGGGTGAGCTTGTACGCCTCGCCGAAGGCGATCCGCGCCTCCTCGAACTGGCCGGCGTCGAAGGCCTTGACGCCCTCGTTGTACCGCTGGCGCGCCACGTCCTTCACGGGCTCCGACGGCGGCGCGCCTTGGGCGTGGACGTCCGCCCCGGAGAGCGAGACGGCGAGCGCGATCACGAGCGAGGCAAGGGAAAGCCAGGTCTTCACCCGCGCATGGTCGCCCGACGCGGCGCTTCCCTCAAGCGTATCCGGCCGGGCGAGCGCGACTCCTTGCATCCGCGCGGTCGCCCCTTCAAGGGTGGAGAGACGCACCATGTCCGGAACGTCCGAGCCCCTGCTCCGCGTCTCGCGGCTCGTCGCGCGCGCCCGCGGATCGCGCCGCGCCCAGGTGCTCGTCGTGCTCACGCGGATGTTGCTCGGCTTCGCGTTCCTACCGGCGGGGCTGAAGAAGCTGCTCGACCAGCCCTTCACCGACCCCCGGAACCACGGGCCGTTCCACGACTTCTTGCACGCGTTCCGGGACACCGGCGTCTTCTATCAGTTCGTGGGGGCGCTGCAGCTCGTCGTCGCCGCGCTGCTCCTCACGCAGCGCCGTGCGGCGCTCGGTGCGCTCCTCTGCGCGCCCGTCATCACGGCCATCGCCGTGTTCTGCTGGAGCACGATGGTGGTTCCGACCGCGATCGTCGCCACGCTGATGTGGCTCGCCACGGCCGCGCTCCTCCTCTGGGACCTGCACGCCTGGGTCGGGGTGCTGACCGTGACGCCGCCCGCGCTCGCGGCGCCAAACGAGCGTGAGCCGATCGACCTCGGCGTCTGGTCGCGCGCGGGCGCCCTCATCCTGCTGGGGTACCTGGCGCTCACCGCGCTCGCGGGGGAGGTGTACCGCCCGCGTGGCGTGGAGCTCGACCGCCCCGCGTTCTACGTGCTGCTCGCGCTTCCGCTCGTCCCCGTCGTCGCGTACTTCGTCGAGGCGCGTCGGCGGACGCGGGCCGCGGGGAGCGGGGCGTGAAGATCTGGGTCGCGGCCGCGCCGCTCCTGCTGCTCTCTCTTTGGGTCGCGTACCGCGCGGTCCGCGGGGATCTCTCGCGGCGCTCCGCGAACGTCGCGGTCGCGCTCGTGCTGCTCGTCTACACCGTCACCACCGCCGCCCTCGGGGTGTTCTGGGTCGCGCGGATGGATCTACCCGTGTTCGACTGGCACTACCTGTTCGGGTACGGCCTGCTCGTCGTGCTGGCCGCCCACGTGGCGCTGCAGGTCGCGGGGCTCGCCGCGCATTTTCGGAGACGGAGCCCGACCTGGCTCCTCGAGCCCGAGGGCAGGCGCTTCCGACGATCCGTTCGACTCGTCGGCTTCGCCGCGCTCGTCGTCGTCGCGGGTGCCCCCGTGCTCGCGTGGGTGGTCGGGCGGATCCGCCCGTCCGACAGAGTGCGGAGCCACGTCGGAGCGCCCGCCGCCTCCTCCGGCGCCTCCGCGGGGGAGCGGTCCGCGGTCTGGATCGAGCGGGGCGGACGGAGGATGAGCGTGCCCGAGTACCTCTGGTCCGAGTCCCGCCACACGCGCTTCGGCGTCCTCCGCCCCCCGGGCGTCACGCCGGCCCGGCCGCCCTCCGTTCGGCCTACCCCCGGCGCGCCGCGCCTCCCGCTGCCGGCCGGGGACCGGCCGGAGCCGCGGGCACCGGTCGATGACGCAGCTCGCATCGTCACGGGCGCCCGGCACGCGCTCGACGCGCGTCGCATCGCCGAGCTCCTCCACCACACCTACGGCGCGACGCGTCGGCTGAGCGACGACCTCCCCTTCCGCGCCGCCGCGTCCGCGGGCGCGCTCTACCCGACGGACGTCTTCCTCGTCGTCCGCGCAGAGGGCGCGGTCCCAGCGGGTGTCCACTACTACGATCCGGAGGACCACGCCCTCGCGACCGTCGGGGACGGAGCCGCGGCGGAGCGCGCGCTCGCGGCGCTCCCACGGGGCTCGGTGGCGGCGCGCGCCCCGCTCGTCGTCGTGTTCGGCTCCACGTTCGATCGCTCGGCCTTCAAGTACGACACGCGCTCCTATCGCTACGTGGGTCTGGACGCGGGGCACGCCGCCGAGAACCTCCTCACGGCAGGCGCTGCGCTCGGGCTGCCTTGCGTGCTGGAGCCGTGGTTCGACGACGTCACGCTCTCGGCAGCCGTGGGGCTAGGCGCCGACGGGGAGGGCGCGGTGCTCGTCGCCGGCTGCGGCTCCGACGAGCGCACGCGCGTGCGCGGCGCGCCCCCGGCGCACGCTCCGCCCGAGCTGCCCGAGCTCGCCGACCGGGTCGAGCTCACGCGCCTCTCGCACACGCTCACGTCGTGGCGACTCGCGCCCGGTGAGGAGGGCTCGCCGCGCGGGCTCGAGGTCCCGGTCCCGGACCGCGAGCCGAGGTACTCGGATCCGCTCGGGCTCATCCGAGCCCGTCGATCCTTCCGCGCGTTCTCTCCCTCCGCGGTGGCCCGCGCCGACCTGGACGGCGTGCTCGAGGCCGCTCGCGCCGCGCTCCCGGCCCTGGGTCGACCCGTGCTCGTCGACGTGCTCGTCTCGGTGCGGGCCGTCGAAGGCCTCCGCCCCGGCGCGTACCGGTCGGCGGAGAGCCTCTCGCTCGTCACCGAGCGCGCCGACGTCGCGTCCGCCGTGCAGGAGGCCGGGCTCGACCAGGAGGTGGTGGGTCGGGGCGCTTTCGTGCTGGCGCTCGGCATGCGCCCTGAGGCGGGAGAGGTCGACGGCCCGCGCGACTTCCGTCACGCGCTCGTGCAGGCGGGCCTCGCCGGAGGCGCCGTGTACCTGGAGGCGACGTCGCGGGGGCTCGGGGTGTGCAGCGTCGGCGCCTTCTTCGACGACGAGCTCGGCGACCTCCTCGGGGCCTCGGGCGAGCGGCCCAAGGTGCTGCTCCTCGTGGCGGTAGGGAAGCGCTGAGAGTCTTCGCCCAGACGCGGGTGCGCCGACCACTTGTCCGGGTGATCCGCTTCTGTATCCTCCCGCGTCCGGGGTAGGCCACCGCGCCGGCGCGGTACGAGGCGCCCCGCGTCGCGAGGAGGGTCCATGGCGTTGATCGATCGTGTGCAGGCGGTGTGCGAGCGGCTCGGGCCTGCCGGGTGGGCGGGGCTGTTCCTCCAGCACGGGCTGGACATCACGCTGAAGGGCTCGGCGCTGAAGGCGGAGCTCGCGAAGCCGCTCACGCAGATCGATCGCGCGCTGCCCGGCTTCGAGGACTTCGCGCTCGAGGGGACGCGCGGGGTCGAGCCCGCGCGCCCGGCGCGGAGCCTGCTCTACCACGCGATCGCGTCACCGAACGTGCTCCGCGGCGCGGACGGCGTCACCGAGCTCTCGGACTTCCCGACGCTCGCCGAGATCGAGGCCGTCGAGGACTACGTCTTCGGCTGTCAGCCGCCCACCCTCTCCATGATCCGCACGCTGGCGGGACCGAGCCCGCTCGCGGTTGCGGTGTACGCCTACGAGTACCGCCCCGCCCACGAGACGGTGCACCGCCGCCACGCGGATCTCTGCCTGTCGCGAACCGGCGTCGCGCGGGTCGGGACATCCGAGGCCCGCTACGACGCTCGCGCCCGCGGCTTCCTCCCGTTCGTCGAGGGTGATCCGTACGGCATGCGCGTCCTGCCGGCGCGGTACGGCGTGTTCCTCGCCGCCGAGTGGCTCGGCAGCCAGGGCTCGTTCGGTCCGATGCGCCCCCAGGGGCGAGACCAGGGCCTCGAGTTCTGGGTGCCCCTCCACAAGCTGTTCAGCGGGAAGGAGTGCATCCGCGGCCTCGACCTCCACGTGACGCTGCAGAGCGGCCACATGAACGAGAAGCTCCGGCGGCTGCACCTCGTCTGGGCGGAGACCACCCGGTGGAAGGAGCCGGAAATCTCGAGGCCGCCGTTCGTCATCACGAGCGGGATCGCCGAGCTCTCGAAGGCCCCGGCGGACGGCGTGGGGCTGCTCGTCCCGCAGCCGCACCCGCTCGTCGAGAAGGCCCGCATCGGTGCGAAGGACGTCACGTTCACGGTCCCACCCGGGTCCGACACGCTCTCTTCGAGCCTCTACGTCGTCCCCACGGGCAGCCGCCGCCGTGCGCCCGAGTTCGTCCACGCTCGGCATCGAGTGGAGAACGGAAAGGTGACCAACCTCAACGAGAGCCCAGACGTCGCCGACCTCGTCGCCGCCGGCGGCTACGAGGCGCAGCACTACATCGACTGGACCGGGGACGGCTGGGTGGAGGGCTCGTGCGCCGAGCTCGCCGCGGACGTGCCCCGCAAGGTGGCGGCGTACTCGCTCGTCACCGCGCCGGATTTTTTCGTCCACTGCGACCAGCGGGAGCTGCTGGAGTGGACCGAGCAGTCGGTGCAGTCCGATCTGCGGCGGTCTCTGTGGGTCTACGAGCCGCGCACGCTCTCCGACGAGCGTCTCGCGCCGAACCTGAACTTCCGCGCGCGCTTCGTGAAGGAGGACCAGACGGTCAGCGCGATCGTCACGCTCCCAGGGGCGGCGGGGGCGCAGACGGGGGCGGTCGGTCTCGGGGACACAGTCCGTCACTCGTGGCTTCCGGACTCCGCGTCCGCCATCTACGACCCGGGGTGGGACGTCTCGCGCGACGTCACCCAGGGCACGCGACACCTCGCCGCGTATGGTCTCGGCAGCCCCTTCCCGGAGGACGCGAAGCTCTGCGCGGCGCTCTCCACGTTCTGGCCGTCGGTCGCGCCCGACTCGGCGCGCGTGTTCCAGCCGAACGTCATCGGTGACGCCTCGCCGACGGTCGCCCCGCTCACGGACGAGGAGGTCGGGATCGGGGGGACCTCGTGGGACGGCTTCACGGGGCCGACGGTGGTCCAAGCCGGCGGGGCGGAGCTCGTGGAGTACCAGCGGTTCGACAACGTCGACTACGTCGACAGCGCCCTCGCCGGGCGCTTCACCCTCGCCTACACCGGGCAGATCGAGACGCGAGAGTATGAGCGGCGCGTGCACGCGATGGCGCGCGCGTACCGCGCGCTCGGCGCGATAGGCGGGACGCAAGAGGCCGAGATACGCCGCAAGGCCACGTGGGGCGTGCTCTCGTTCAAGCGCCTGGAGCAGAGCTCCCCAGAGCTCGACGCGGCCCAGGCGGCGGTGGGCCGGACGCTCACGATGCCGGTCTACCGCATCGACGCGTACAAGCACGGCGCCGTGGTCGACCACCCGAGCGATCTCCGCAAGGTGCGCGTCCGGGTCCGGAGGCGGGCGCTGCTCTTCGTGGACGGGCTGCAGCTCCTCGTGAAGCGCGGCGCTCAGCCTTGGTACGGCGAGGCCGATGTCTGAGCCGCGCGTGGTCGTCGTCGGGGCCGGCCCGGCCGGAGCGGCGGCCGCCATCACCTGCGCCGAGGCCGGCCTGACGGTCGATCTCCTCGACGCTTCGGCGCGCCCCGTGGACCGGCCGGGCGAGACGCTCCACCCCGGCGTCGAGTTGGTCTTTCGCCGCCTCGGCGTGGACCGCGAGGTGGAGAGCGCCGGGTTCCTGCGCCACGAGGGCGTGCGCGTGTCGTGGGCGGGCGCGCCGCGGTTCGAGCCTTACGGGGCCGACGCCTCCGGCCCATGGCGGGGCTACCAGGCGTGGCGGGCGACGCTCGACGGCCTCCTGCGCGCGCGGGCCGAGGCGCTGGGGGTGCGCACGCTCTTCGGCTGCCGCGTGCGTGGGCCGGTCCTCCGAGCCGGCCGCGTCGCGGGCGTCCTCTCGGACCGCGGCCCGATCGAGGCGACGTGGGTGGTGGACGCGAGCGGAGCGAGGCGCGTCATCGCGCGGGCGGTCGGTCTGGCCGCGCGGCCGCTCACGCCGAGGCTCGTCGCGCGCTACGGCTACGTGTCCGGGCCCCGGGACGCGGAGCCCTCGCTCGCCGCCGATCCGCGCGGCTGGACCTGGCGGGCGGAGGTGCGTCCCGGCCTCCACCAATGGACGCGCCTCGACTTCGGGCCGCGGAGCGACGTGACCATCTTCGGTCGGCCCGTCGCCCGCTCCCGCGGCGCCGACGTCAGCTGGAGGCTCTGCGACCGCGCTGCGGGCCCCGGCCTCTTCGTCGTCGGCGACGCGGCCGCGGTGCTCGATCCGGCGTCGTCGCACGGCGTGCTCCGCGCCCTGATGAGCGGCGTCCAAGCGGCGCGGGCGATCGTCGTGGCTCGCTCCGGCGCGCTCTCCGCTCGAGCCGCGACCGAAGGCTACACGGGGTGGCTCCGATCCTGGGTGGGCCACGACGCTGCGAAGCTCCGCGCGCTCTACGGGTCCCTGCCCGAGCCCCCCGCGTGGGCGCGAGGCGCCTCCTCCGGCCTGGACCGCGGTCACGCGGTCCCCGCTGGCGCACGCCCGGTCCGCGTCCCGCCGGGTCCCGAGACGGCGCCAACTGAGGTAGAAAGCCCCCCATGAGCGGCAAGCTGATCGAGTGCGTCCCGAACTTCAGCGAGGGGCGGGATCCCGCGGTGATCCAGGCAATCAGCGCGGCGATCTCCGAGGTCCCGGACGTCCTCCTGCTGGACGTCGACCCCGGGAAGGCCACGAACCGCACCGTCATCACGTTCGTCGGGCCTCCAGAGCCGGTGCTGGAGGCGGCGGTCCGCGCCGCGCGGCGCGGGAGCGAGCTCATCGACATGCGCACCCAGAAGGGCGAGCACCCTCGCTTCGGCGCGCTCGACGTCTGCCCGCTCGTCCCCGTGGCGGGCGTCTCGATGGAGGAGACCGTGGACCTCGCGCGCCGCCTCGCCGAGCGCCTCGCGCGGGAGGTGGGCCTCACGATCTACTGCTACGAGCGTGCCGCCTTCGTCCCCGCGCGGCAGAACCTCGCGGACGTGCGGGAGGGGGAGTACGAGGGCCTCGCCGCGCGTCTCGCGAAGCCGGAGCACGCGCCGGACTTCGGACCCGCGGTCTTCAACGCGAAGAGCGGCGCGACCGCCGTGGGCGCGCGCGACTTCCTCGTCGCGTACAACGTGAACCTCAACACCACGTCCACGCGCCGCGCGAACGCCATCGCCTTCGACGTGCGGGAGAAGGGCCGGGAGAAGCTCGACCAAGGGACCATGAAGCCGGTCAAGGACGCGGCGGGACAGCCCATCTGGGTGCCGGGCTCCCTGAAGAAGGTGAAGGGGATCGGCTGGTTCATCGAGGAGTATGGCGTCGCCCAGATCTCGCTGAACCTCACCGACATCTCGGTCACGCCGGTCCACGTCGCCTTCGACGAGTGCTGCAAGAAGGCCGACGCCCGCGGCGTGCGGGTCACCGGGTCGGAGCTCGTGGGGCTCATCCCGATGCGAGCCATGCTCGACGCGGGCCGCTACTTCCTGAGAAAGCAGCAGCGGTCGACGGGCGTCTCCGACGCCGAGCTGATCAAGATCGCCGTGAAGTCGCTCGGGCTCGACGACCTCTACCCCTTCGTCGCCGAGGACAAGATCGTGGAGCTCGCCATCGAGAAGAAGCGCGGCGCCCAGCGGAGGCTCCTGATCGACCGCACCGTGCGGGGGTTCGTCGAGGAGACCGCGAGCGAGTCACCGGCCCCAGGCGGCGGGTCGATCGCGGCGACGGTGGGCGCGTTCGGGGCCGCGCTCGCGACCATGGTCGCGAACCTCTCGTCGCACAAGCGCGGGTGGGACGCGCGCTGGGAGGAGTTCAGCGACCACGCCGACCGCGGCAAGGAGAGCTACGCCGAGCTGATGCGGCTCGTGGACCTCGACACGGCCTCGTTCAACCGTGTGATGGACGCCTTCGGCCTGCCGCGCGGGACCGACGCGGAGAAGGCCGCCCGCAAGCGCGCCATCCAGGAGGCTACCTTCCACGCCGCGGAGGTGCCGCTCCAGGTGATGCGCGTCGCGTACGGCTCGATGGAGGTCATCGCGAAGATGGCCGAGATCGGCAACCCCGCCTCGGTCTCCGACGCGGGCGTCGGGGCGCTCTGCGCGAGGACCGCGGTGCTCGGAGCGCACCTCAACGTGAAGATCAACTGCGCATCCCTGGAGGACCAGGCGCGCGCGAAGCCGCTCCTGGACGAAGCTGCGGAGATCGAGCGGCAAGCCCTAGAGAAGGAGCGCGCGATCCTCGAGGTCGTCGCGTCGCGGATGTAGCGACGACCCACGGAGGGTACGTCGGAAGGGCGCGGCGGAAAGCGGCGCGCGCTCCGGCGGCCGCCCTCCCGACGTCGGGCAGCCGCCTCCCCGATTTCTCCCCGACCCCTCGTTCGTGGCGCGACACGCAGGATTCGAACCTGCGACCTTCGGCTTCGGAGGCCGACACTCTATCCAACTGAGCTAGTGTCGCGTGAGGCGCGCAACCTAGCGGAACGCGGTCCGCTCGGCAACGGACGGGTGAAGGGCGGGTCGGCTGACGTCGCGGGGGCCGCTGCCCGCGAGCCCAGGGTCTGCGTCCGGGCCGATCCGGCCCGGCGTGATAGCCTGGTTTCCATGCGCGACCGAACGCTCGCTTCGCTCTCGAGCTCGGTCGCGCGCGGCTGGGTCGGCGCCCTCCTCCTCCTCGCGGCCGCGTGCGCGAGCGCGCCGCCCGCGCCCGAGCGGCTGGCGGGCCCGAGCGCCTCGGCGGCCATCCCAAAGCCGGCGGCGGCTCAGGAGTCGACGAGTCGGGAGCCTCCCGAGGGGTACCTCGAGCTCCGCGTGGAGGACGTGATCGCGACGCCGCACGGGGGCCCCGCGGTGATCTTGGTCGACGCGGAGAAGAGCCTGCTCGTCCCGATCTTCGTCGGCGGCTCGGAGGCGCTCTCGATCGATCTGCGCAACAACAAGCGGCGCTACGCGAGGCCGCTCACGCACGATCTGCTCGACGCGGTCCTCGACAAGCTCGGCGGCAAGCTCGTCCGGGTGCAGATCGACGGGGTGCGGGAGGAGACGTTCGTGGGATCCATCTACGTGGAGCGCGGCGGGCAGATCATGGAGCTCGACGCGCGGCCCTCCGACGCCATCGCGCTCGCGCTCGGCCGCGGGGCGCCGATCCTCGTCCACAAGTCGGTCGTCCTCAAGGCGGCCATCAAGCGCGGCGATCTGCCGCCGCCGGGCGAGCGGCCGAGGCCGCCCCCGGATCCCGAGGGCGAGCGCCGCAACCTGTAGGCGGTCGCTTGTCCCGGCGGCCACGCGGGCGTACGCGATGGGTATGGCCAAGCCGTTCGAGCTCTTCTACTGGCCCTCGATCCAGGGGCGCGGCGAGTTCGTGCGCCTCGCGCTCGAGGACGCCGGCGCGCCCTACACGGACGTGGCGCGCCTGCCGGCGTCGAAGGGGGGC
>CAZBJI010000155.1:0-18322 GCA_964492175.1 uncultured Polyangiaceae bacterium
CGTGCTCCATCCTCTATTTCCCTGGGGCACCGCGACCCTTCGGTGTCGATGGGTCGCGGTACTAGGGGGTCGCGGGCCGCAAAGCGTGCGACGCCGACGACTCCCACGGTCCGTAGGGAGCGCGGGACCAGCGCGCCTCGGTCCGGAAGATGTCGCTGGACCCCGAGCGCGTGTGGAACGACGTGGTGGAGAGACCCGGGCCGTGCGCCACGTGAACGAGGCGCGCTCCGGGCTCGATCCACGACGCCGGAGGGAGGGGACCGAGGTGGTCGTAGCTCTGCTGCGGCATCGCTCCGCTCGCCGCGTGACGGGAGGGCGAAGACGCGTGCTGCGGCTCGTCGCGACGCCCCGGCCCCGGCCACGTCGGCTCCGCGAGCTCTGCCCGCACGTCGCTGAACCGCCGGAAGGTCTGCGCCGCGTGGCCGGCGGGCGCGGCGCGCGGCGTCGCGATCTCCATCCCCACGGCGAAGGGCTCGAACGTGGGCGCCCCCGCCGCCGCGTCCCCCGCGGCGAGGTACCCGACCGAGATGCGCACCTGGGCGTTCGGCGGCAGATCGCGGACGAAGAGCTCGCCCGACAGCGCGTCCACCCGGATGTCGCGCGCCTCGGAGCTCGGCCCGGACGCCCGCGGGCTCACCGCGACGACGCGCACGACGAGCGCCCCGGAGGGGTTGCGCACGCGGGCCGCGGCGAACGTCTTGGGGCGCACCTCCCAGTAGAGGAAGACCGTCCCTGGATCGACCGCGACCGCCACGACCTCGTCGGCATCGAACGCGAGGGGCTCGCCCACCAGGCTCTCGTCTGCGGTAGGGGCAGCCGCGGGCGCCTCCCCGCTCGACAGCGCCACGTCGCCGCCGACCTCGACCGACCGTCCCACCGCGACCGTGGAGCTCCGGTCCGGCTGCGCCGTGTCCGCGACCGGCGCGAGGTGCACCACCGCGGGCGGTGGCGGCGTGCTGGACGGACGCGTCTTCTGGAGGCGCGCCGTGAACTGATCCATGAGCCGCTTGGCCTCGGCGTGGTCCGGGCTGCGGGCGAGGACCTCGCGCAGCGTGCCGATCGCGCGCTCCAGGTGGCCTTGCGCAGCGTAGATCTCCGCCAGCGTGACGGTGGGGAGCGGGGGCGGCGCCGCGGCGGCGACGCGTCCGCCGGACCGGCGCTGGCCGGACGTCGGGAGGGCCAGGCCGCGGTCGATCACGCTCGTGAGCAGGTCCCGGGCACGGCCGAACCATCCGCGAGACGGCTTCACGCCGGTCCGACGCTCCGCGGCGAGGAGGATCTCGTCCACGAGCTCCGGCATCGTGAGGGAGCGCGCGCGCGCGACGCCCAGGCCCTCGGCTTTCTCGATCAGCGCTTCACGGGAGAGCCCTTCCAGATCCGTCCGCTCCATGGGGGGAACCCTAGTCCCTGAAGGAGCGATAGCGAACAGGGAATCGCAGACCCTCCCTCGGGCGCGTCGCGCCGCCGTCGGCCGAGGTCGGGTGAGGGACCGCGGCGCCCGTCGACCGAAGCGCTTCGCCGAGGCCGGCGCCGTGGATGGTCAGCGACCCCGCGCGGCCCGCTCGCCGCGGTCAGCCGCCCGGACCGGCGTACCGGGTGCGCCCGGCGAGGGCGCGGCGGGCGCCTGCCACGTCCTCCTTCATCTGCCGCACCAGCGCGTCGAGATCCTCGAAGAGCGCCTCGCCGCGGAGCCGCTCCACGAGGCCAACGCGCAGCTCCTGTCCGTAGAGGTCGCCGTCGAAGTCGAGGACGTGGACCTCGACCTTCACGTCCGACGTGGCGTCGGTGGTGGGGTTCGTCCCGACGCTCATCGCGCCGAGCCCCACCGCGAGCGGGCCCTCCGACGTGGTTCGGTCGACGACGACGGCGTAGACCCCCATCGGCGGCAGCATCTCGACCCAGCCGGAGAGGTTCGCCGTCGGGAACCCCAGCGTCCTGCCGAGCCGCTTGCCCGGCGCGACCTCGCCGATGAGCGTGTGCGGGCGCCCGAGCATCCGCTCGGCGCCCGCGACGTCCCCGGAGGCGACGGCGGCGCGGACGCGCGTGCTGGACCAAGGCCCCGCTTCGTCCCCTACGAGCGGCGCCGACCTCGGGACGAACCCGAGCGTGGCCCCGAGGCGGACCAGGTCGTCGAACCCGCCGGCGCGGTTCTTCCCGAACCGGAAGTTTTGTCCCACGACGACGCGCTGCGCGTCGAGCTCGGCGCGCAGCCACGCGGCGAAGTCCTCCGGCGACGTCTCGGCGAACGCCTTGTCGAACGTGTGCTGCACGTACTCGACCGACGGGAAGGCGCGCCCGACCAGCTCTCGCTTCCGGGCCGGCGCCGTGAGGAGCGGCGGGCGCGCGCGGCCGAGGACCTCTGCCGGATGAGGCCAGAACGTGAGCAGCCGCGTGGGCATGCCGGCCTCCTCGGCTTCGCGCACGGCGCCCGCGAGGAGCGCCTGATGGCCCCGGTGGACTCCGTCGAAATTGCCGATCACCACGAGCGCCACGAGCCGGTCCTGTTAGCATGAGGGCGGCTCGTGTGGTGGAAACCGAGTTCCACCCCGGCCGCGGGACCCGGGGCCTACCTTGACGTCCCCCCCGCTGGCTGGTACCGGCGAGGCCGACACGGGACCATCCGCTCCAAGAGGCGCACCGATGTTCAAGCGGGTGAGCATTTTCTCTGGCAACGCAAACCCCGAGCTCTCGGCGGAGATCTGCCAGTACTTGGAGCTGCCGGTCGGCAAGGCCAAGGTCTCGCGGTTCTCGGACGGCGAGACCTTCTGCGAGATCCAGGAGAACGTCCGCGGCGTCGACACCTACATCGTGCAGCCGACCTGCGCCCCCGTGAACGACCACGTCATGGAGCTGCTCATCATGGCGGACGCCCTCCGGCGCGCCTCGGCGGGCTCCATCACCGCGGTGATCCCTTACTACGGCTACGCCCGGCAGGACCGGAAGGTCGCGCCGCGAACCCCCATCACGTCGAAGCTGGTGGCCGACCTGGTCGTCGCCGCCGGCGTGAACCGCATCGTCGCGTTGGATCTCCACGCGGCCCAGATCCAGGGCTTCTTCAACATCCCGTTCGACCACTTGTTCGGGATGCCGGCCTTGCTGGACCAGCACCTCCGCGCCAACTACGGCAACGACGTGGTCGTCGTCTCGCCGGACGCGGGGGGCGTCGAGCGCGCCCGCGCGTACTCCAAGCGCCTGTTCGGCTCCCTCGCCATCATCGACAAGCGGCGCGAGAAGGCGAACGTGAGCGAGGTCATGAACATCATCGGCGAGGTCGAGGGCAAGCGCTGCCTCATCCTGGACGACATGATCGACACGGCCGGGACGCTCGTGAACGCGTCACACGCGCTGGTGAAGGCGGGGGCGAAGCAGGTGGCCGCGTGCGCCAGCCACGCCGTCCTGTCCGGCCCGGCCGTCAGCCGCATCGCGGAGTCGCCGCTCTCGGAGGTCGTCGTGACGAACTCCATCCCGCTCTCCGCCGAGGCGAAGGCGACGGGGAAGTTCAAGGTCGTGAGCGTGGCTCGCCTCCTGGCCGAGGCCATCCGCCGCATCCACAACTCCGACTCGGTGAGCTCGCTGTTCGTCTGAGCGGCCGTCCGGCAGCGTCCGGCCGGTTGTTGGAGGCGCGCGGGCGGGCGGGGGTATCATGGCCGGATGGTTCGCCCCCTGCTGCTCCTGTGCTGTTTCCTTTCTGCCGCCGCGTGCGGCGGCAGCCAGTCGGGCGTCGAGGCGTCGCCGAGCGCCAGCGCCGAGCCGGCGCCGACGGCGGCCCCGCCCGAGCCCGACGAGGACGATCCGGCGCCTCGACCGCTCGAGAGCAAGGGGGAGGTCGCAGGCTCCGTCTACCGACCCGTGGTGGCGCTCGCGAGCGGGAGCTTCCAGCGCCAGGGGCACCTGCACGTCCTGCTCGAGCTCTTCGAGGAGCCGCGTGACTGCGCCTCGAAGCCCAAGGCGAAGAAGGGAGACCGACAGCTCATGATGTCGGTCCCGTGGGAGCAGGGTGCCAAGCTGGACCTCTCGCTCCCGCCGCCGGACATGGCCTTCAACCCGAACAAGATGAAGGTGTGGCAGGGGAGCCGGTGGGACGAGGCCAGCGGCTGGAGCGGGCCCTTCGGGACGGTGACGGTGCTCGAGGCGCCGAGCAAGTCGGGTGAGAAGGGGCGCATCCGACTGAAGGTGCGAGCAGGTCAGGTCCGCATCCGCGGCGACGTGCCCGTGCTGCTCTGCGTCGACGCGCGCTGACCTCTCCGTGGTGCGCGCCGACGGCGGCGGCGCCACCACCGTACGCCCGTCGCGCGCGGCGCCTCGGTCGACCGCGGGCACCTCCGAAAAGTTGGCGCGCATGCCGCGCGTGCGTAACGCTTCCATCATGCGGCAGTCTTCGGGTCGCCTCGACCGATCGCTTCGTTCCTTCCTGGCAGCGGGTGTACCTCTGTGGCTCCTGGCCTGCTCCGGGGCCGAGGTCGCGCCAGGCGCTGCCCAAGACGCGGTCGGGGTGCGCGCGAGCGACGCGCCGCTCGACGAGAACGGTCAGCCCACCGTCCGCGCGGTCGCGATGCTCCCGAGCGATCCCACCGCGTCGCTCGCTCCCCGCGAGCCGAGCGTCTCGGCCGTGGCGGGCTACGAGAAGATCTTCCAGAAGCCCGACACGAAGTCTCCTCTGATCGGCCTCTTCCGCGCAGGGCAGAGCGTGCCGCTGGCGGACCCCAACCCGCAGAAGGGCCCCGGCGTAGGGCACTGCAAGGGAGGGTTCTACGCCGTGAAGCCGCGTGGGTTCGTCTGCGTCGGGCAGGCCTCGACGCTCGACCCCGACGATCCTCGCGTGCTCGCGGCCGCGGAGGTGCTCCCGGATCCGACCAAGCCCATGCCGTTCAAGGTGGGCGCGATGGTCCGCGCGGCGCCGCAGTACAAGCGCATCCCGACGCCGGCGGAGCAGCGCAAGGCCGAGTCGGATCTCGACAAGCACCTGGCGGACCTGCCTGCGCTCGCCAAGCAGGAGGGGGTCGACGTCGCGAAGGCCGGGCAAGGGCCTTCCCCGAGGATCCTGCAGTACATCGAGGCGCAGAAGCCCCCGCTGGTGGCGGAGAAGGACGCGTTCAAGGGCCGCAAGATGGCCTTCGTGGGCGAGTTCGACGCGGAGGGCAGGACGTTCTACGTGACGCCCGATCTCACGTTCGTGCCGAAGGACAAGGTGAAGCTCGCGACGCCGTCGAACCTGGTCGGCGTCGATCTGAGGAAGGGCGAGATGAAGTTCCCGATCGGCTACACGTGGATCGAGGACACCGCGAAGCTGAAGAAGACCCACGACGGCAAGTACGTCGAGACAGGAGAGCTGTGGCCGCGTCAGACCTTCCTGCAGCTCAAGGGACAGCTCGTGCGCGGCAAGGGCGGCAACTACTGGGAGACGAGCGACGGGCACTACGTGCGCAACGACCTGGTCACGATCTTCAAGAAGCGCGAGGGACGCCCCGCCGGTGTGGGCTCCAAGGAGAAGTGGATCGACGTGCGCATCACCTGGGGCACGCTCGTCGCGTACGAGGGCGACACGCCGGTGTACGTGACGGCGATCTCACCCGGCCAGGACGGCATCACGGAGCGGGCGCACGGACACACGACCAAGCGGGGCACGTACAGCGTCGGCTGGAAGCTCATCACGGCGGACATGGCCGGCGTCGAGAAGAAGGAGCCCTGGGCCGTGGATGACGTGCCGTTCGTCGCCTACTACAAGGACAGCTACGCGGTGCACGGCGCCTGGTGGCACAACGAGTTCGGTCGTCCCAAGAGCCACGGGTGCGTGAACGTCGCCCCGAACGACGCGAGACTCCTCTGGGAGTGGATGGAGCCGGGCCTGCCACAGGGCTGGTACGCGGCGGCCGCCTACTACCCGGAGATCAAGGGGACCACCGTGCTGGTCCGCCCCTGAGGCAAGCCCCAGCGGGCCCGCTCGCGGCGAGCAGATCCTTGCGCGGTGCGCAGGCCGGCCGTGCGGGGTTGCGCAGCGGCAGCTCGAGAAAGCCCCGCGATCACGCGGGACTTCGCGGGCACGACGCTTGCGATGCCCCTTCGCATGAGACGATCGGCGGCACGTCCTCTCGAGCTCTGCCTCCTCGGCGCCGCGGCGGCGCTCGTCCTCGCGTGCGAGGACCCGGCGCCCGCCCCGGGCGCCCCGGCGACCTGTGAGGAGCCGGGACCGGCGTGGGCTCCGGGGCGGCGCCTCACCCAGATCGAGTACCGCAACACCGTGCTCGATCTCCTGGGCGTCGCCGCGAGCCCCGCGTGGCCTGGCGACGCGGTCTCGCTCGGCTTCGACAATCAGGTGGAGGCCCAGCCCTTCTCCTACCAGCACGCAGAGGGGCTGATGAGCACGGCGGAGGAGGTCGCGGCCGCGGTCGACGTCGCCGCGGTCGTCCCCTGCGATCCGGCCATGACCGGCGAGGTCGCGTGCGGCTCGGCGTTCATCTCCGCGTTCGGCCGGCGCGCCTACCGGAGACCGCTCGGCGAGGAGGAGCGCGCGCGGCTCGAGGCCGTGTTCGCCGCCGGAGTCGCCGAGGCCGGCTTCGACGTCGGCGTGCGCCGCGTGATCGAGGTGGTGCTCCAGTCGACCGCCTTCCATCACCGCTTCGAGGTCGGCGTACCCGATCCCACCGTCGCGGGCGTCTCGCGGCTCACCGGGCTCGAGGTGGCCGCGCGCCTCTCGTTCTTCCTCTGGGCTTCGGCGCCCGACGACGCGCTGCTCGACGCGGCGGAGGCGGGCGCGCTCGGCGCCGAGGCCGGGGTGAGGGCGGAGGCCGAGCGCATGCTCGCCGACCCCCGCGCCCGCCGTGGCCTCGCGAACTTCTACCGTCAGTGGCTGAGGCTCGACCGCCTGCTCACCACCACCAAGTCGGGAGAGCCGTTCGACCAGGAGCTCATCGACGAGCTCGCGAAAGGTACGCTCGAGCTCGCCGCGTACGTGACGTTCGACTCGCCCGTAGGCACGCTGCGCGAGCTCTACACGACCGAGATCGCCGTCGTCACGGGTCGAACGGCGCCGCTCTTCGGTGTCGCCGCGCCCGATCCCGAGTCCTTCGCCCTCGTCGCGACTCCGGCCGGCCAGCGCTCCGGGATCCTCACGGACCCTTCGATCTTGTCGGCGTTCGCGAAGCCGGACCAGAGCTCCCCCGTCGCCCGTGGCCTCTTCGTCCGGGAGGCGCTGCTCTGCGAGCCGCTCCCGAGCCCGCCGGAGGGCGCCATCGTGGAGACGCCGCCGCTCGATCCTTCGCTCACGACGCGGGAGCGCTTCGCGCAGCACACCGTGGACCCATCGTGCGCCGGCTGCCACGCGCTGATCGATCCGGTCGGGTTCCCCTTGGAGGCGTACGACGCGGTCGGGCGGTACCGCACGCACGAGAACGGGCGCCCGATCGACACGAGCGGCTCCGTGAAGGACGCCGAGGACGCCAGCGGCGACGTCGCGAACGTGGCGGAGCTCGCCGCGCAGATCGCCGAGAGCGACGTCGGTCGTCGCTGCTTCGCGACCCAGATCACGCGCTACGCGAGGGGGCACGCGGAGACGCCCGGGGAGGCGTGCGACCTGGCCGCGATGGTCGAGTCCTTGGGTCCGGACCCGACGCTCCGCGAGATCCTCCTCACCGTCGTCTCCCGACCCAGCTTCCTCGAACGGCCCACCATCCAAACCGGAGCGTGCCCATGAGCTCTCGAAGACTGTCCCGACGAGCCCTGCTGCGCGGCGCAGGCGGCGTGTCCCTGGGCCTGCCGTTCCTGAACGCGATGCGCCCCGCGCGCGCCGGGGGCGCGACCGCCCCCAAGCGCGTCGTCCTCTGGGTGACGCCCAACGGCTTTCCGATCCACCACTGGAAGTGCGCCGTGACAGCATCCGAGAGCACGGAGTTCGAGCTCTCCCCCATCCTCGCCCCGCTGGAGAGCATCAGGCAGGACTGCACCTTCATCGAGGGGATCGGCTACGAGTCGTCCTTCGACCCGGAGGGGCACGCCGGCGCGCACGAGGCCGGCAACACGTCGATGTTCACCGGGACGTGGGCCGGTGTGGGCTCGCAGTTCGGCGGAGACAACAAGCTCGCCGGCTGGGCCGTCAGCGAGTCGGTCGACGCGGCGCTCGCCGCGTCGGTCGGGCAAGAGACCCGGTTCCCTTCCTATTACCTGGGCGTCATCCCGTCCGTCGGCAACATCGGGTCGCGGATGTTCTACGCGGGCAAGGACCAGCCGGTCACCCCGATCTTCGATCCCCAGAAGGCATGGGACGCGCTCTTCAGCGAGATCGCGCTCGACGAGTCGCAGAAGGCGGCGCTCCTCGCCAAGCGCAAGACGGCTCTCTCTGCGGTCGCTGACGAGGCCCGCGCGCTGCGCTGCACGCTCGACGCGGAGGACCGCGCGCGCCTCGACGCCCACCTGACGCAGGTGGAGGAGCTCGCCAGGCGTCTGGACATCAGCGCGCTCGCCTCGTGCGAGCCGCCGACGCTCGACGAGGTGCCCAACATCTTCGCCTTCGAGAACGTACCGGAGCTCGGCCGCATGCAGATGGACCAGCTCGTCATGGCCCTCTCGTGTGACCTGACGCGCGTGGCAGGCTTCCAGTGGGTCGCCGCTGGCAACAACAGCCCCTACGGGTGGCTCGGGATCAGCGAGGGGCATCACGAGATGACCCACGCGAACACGACCGACGCCAACGCGAAGCTCGCCCAGATCGGCGCATGGTACGCCGAGCAGCTCCGCTACTTCGTCGAGAGGCTGAAGGCTACGGAGGACGTGGACGGCACGTCCTTGTTCGACAACACCGTGATCCTGTGGGCCAGCGAGTGCGGGACGCCGTGGTACCACGATCGGCACGACGTCGCGCTCACGCTCGTCGGCTCCGGCCAGGGCTACTTCAAGACCGGGCGGTACCTGAAGCTCCCCGGTCAGACGCCTCACAACCGGCTGCTCTTGAACCTGCTCGAGTGCATGGGCGATCCGCGCGAGACGTTCGGCGGCCCGGCGTACTGCGCCGGCGGCCCGCTCGACGAGCTCCGCGCCTGAGCCCGGCGCCCCGTCTTCGTCCCCCTCTCTCTTCTTGGAGGTACGTCATGAACAGAACGATCATCGGTCTCCTCACGCTAGGCTCCCTGGCGATCGCGTGCGGCGACGATCCGGCCGGGAGCGGCGGCGCTGGCGGCGCGGGCGGGAGCACCACGCAGACCTCCACCATCCAGGCGGTCGGGACGGGGACCACGAAGTCGACGTCGACGTCCACGTCCACGTCCACCGGCGTGGGCGGAGAGGGCGGCGAGGGTGGCGCGGGCGGGCAGGGCGGCATGAGCGTCTGCGAGGCGGCGTGCGACAAGCTCGAGAACGAGTGCCAGCTCGGAGAGCTCTGCGGGCCGCCCATGCAGGGCTACCCGTTCACCTGTGAGCCGCCCAGTCAGAGCGACTGCATGTTCCAGTGCATCGAGGACCACACGTGCAGCGAGATCTCGAACTTCTTCGCCTCCCTCACGGGCGCGTCCATGCGCGCATGCGTGGGCGCCTGCGACGGGGCCGCGCTCTGCAAGCAGTGCATCTCGGACGCCAACTTCGCGGGCAACTGCACGCCCGAGCTGGGGGTCTGCGCGGGCGACCCCGTCTGCACCGATTGGGCGGGGTGCGCCGCGAACTGCGCCGACGCGGCGTGCTTCGACGCGTGCGACACGATGCACCCCGCGGGGGCGCCGCTCGAAGGGCTCTACGGCTGCATGTGCGACACCGCCAGGTGCGGCGAGTGGTGCGGCGACGCGATCACCTGCCCGGGCCCCTGACGCGGTCGCGGCGGAGCGCAAGCTCGTGGAACCGCGATAGCTAACGTATGATGGCGCCCGAGCATGGAGGCTCCCCTCGTCGTCGGCCGCTACCGCATCTACGAGCCGATCGCCGCGGGCGGGATGGCGACGGTGCACTTCGCGCGCCTCATCGGCGAGGTCGGCTTCGCTCGGACGGTCGCGATCAAGCGGCTGCACCCGAAGCGCTGGGGCGAGTCCCAGATGGTCGCGAGCCTCGTGGACGAGGCCCGGCTCGCGTCCCGCATCAAGCACCCCAACGTGGTCCCGACGCTCGACGTCTTCGTCTCGAACGGCGAGCTCTTCGTCGTCATGGAGTACGTGATGGGCGAGACGTTCGCCCGCCTGTTGCGCGGCTTCCTGGAGCGCGCGGAGCCGGTGCCCGTGCCCATCGCCCTCGGGGTGGCGGTGGGCATGCTCCACGGCCTCCACGCAGCGCACCAGGCCAAGAGCGAGCTCGGCAAGCCGCTCCAGATCGTCCACCGGGACGTCTCGCCCCAGAACGTGATCGTCGGGACCGACGGCCTAGTCCGCGTGCTCGACTTCGGGGTCGCCAAGGCCACCGACAGGCTCTCGAACACCTCCACCGGACAGATCAAGGGAAAGATCCGCTACATGGCGCCCGAGCAGGTCCGCGCGGACGCAGTCTCCCCCGCCACCGACGTGTTCGCCGCGGGGATCGTCCTCTGGGAGGCGCTCGCGGGGCGGCGGCTCCACAAGACCGAGGCGGACGTCGCCAAGGCCTACGCCTTCAAGGAGGCGCCGCCGCGGCTCTGCGACGTGAACCCTGCCGTCAGCGGGCCGCTGTCTGCCGCCGTGCACCGGGCCATGGAGCTCGTCCCCGCGGATCGGTACCCCGACGCGCTGAGCTTCGCCAACGCGCTCGAGGATCTCGCGGACGTCGCGCCTCCGAGGAGGCTCGCGGAGTGGGTGGCGACGCTCGCTGCCGCGTCGCTGCTCCAGCGCGAGGAGCGCTTGGCGGAGATCGAGCGGGACTCGGCGCTGCGCCCCACGCCCCGCGCCGGAGCCGAGGACGAGACCGAGACGGACGTCTCGAGCGCGAAGCTCATCACCGGGCTCGACGAGGCCGCGCTCGACGGTGGGCTGACCAGCACGGCGACCACGCGGCCCACCCACGTGGGGCCCCTCGCGCTGGAGCCGACGAGCCCGACCTCCGCCGGCGTGGAGCCCGACGGGACCTCGGCGCGGATGGCGCTCTCGGCCGGGATCGTGTCGGGGCCGGCCTCCGCCGCGCGCACGTCTCTCGACGGGCACCCGAGGCGCCCGCGCTGGCGCCGTGTGTGGGTGTTCGCCTTCGCCGCCCTCGCGGGCTCAGCGCTCGGGGGCCTGGTGCTCCGAGCGCGCACCGACGCGCCGTCGGCTGGGACGCGCGCGCCTTCGAGCGTCGAGGGCCCGCCGCCGGCGGCGAGCGCGCCGACCGAGCCGACGACGGCGACCGCCGCGGTGTCTCTGCCCCAGCCGTCCGCCGCCTCGGTCGAGGAGACCTCCGCCACCGCGACCGCGGCGCCGACCGAGCGCCCACGTGACGCGCGCGTGCACCCCATCGGGCCGCGCGGTCCGGCCTCGGCGGGCGCGCCCGCTCCGCCAGCGACCGCCAAGCCCGCGGACTGCAACCCGCCGTACACCGTGGACGCGCAAGGCGTCCGACGCTTCAAGACGGAGTGTCTCTAGTGCGCCCACCCACCCCGCCGAGCTCGCCGGCCGCGCCCGCGGGCCGGCCGCTCGCGCGCGCCGTTGCGGTGACGCTGGCCGCGACGGCGGCGCTGGTCGTCGCCGACGCGCGCGGCCAGAGCCCGGACGCGCCGACCGACAAGCAGCAGTGCATCGAGGCGCACACGCGGTCCCAGCAGCTCCGGAACGACAAGAAGCTCGTCGCGGCGAAGGAGCAGCTCTTGCTCTGTGCACGAGAGGCGTGTCCGGCGCTCGTCCGGCAGGCTTGCTCCGATCTGCTCTCCACGGTGCTCACGGAGATGCCCACGATCGCCGTCTCCATCCAGGACGGAGCGGGCCGCTCCGTCGTGGACGCGACCGTCACCATGGACGGCGCCCCGTGGCCACACCTCGGAACCGCGCGCGACGTCGACCCGGGCGTGCACGAGGTCGGCGTGTCCCACCCCATCCACGGCGACGCCAAGCGCGTCGTCACCGTCATCGAGGGCAAGAAGAGCCAGAGCGTGACCATCGAGCTCGGCGCGCCCGCGAAGCGCCCGGAGAGCGTGAAGGACGGCGAGCCCGGCCCTCGGTCGTACGTGCCCCCGGCCGGGGCGTTCGTGTTCTTCGGGCTCTCGATCGCGGGCACTGGCGCCGGGGCGACCCTCGCTGGCCTGACCTTGCAGAAGGCGTCGGAGGCGAGCGACTGCGCCGGCGACGACGGGGTGGTCAAGGGGGCAGAAGAGGAGGCGTGCTTCACCCCCGCCGCCGACAAGAAGGAGACCTTCGAGCTCGGGTCGCAGATTTCGTTCGCCATCTCGGGCGCCTTCCTCGCCTCGGGCCTCATCTGGTGGATCGTCGATGCCGCCGTCGAGCCCGCGATCCAGCCCGCCGGGCGCTCCTCCTTGCGGCCCGTCCTCGGCGCCGGTCCGGGCGGGGCGTCGGTCGGCCGGAGGTCCGCGTTCTGAGGGCTCAGCCGGCGCGGCCGATGCCGTAGCGCGCGAGCTTGTACACGAGCGTCCTGCGCGAGACGCCGAGGAGGGCGGCGGCGTGCGTGCGGTTGCCGCCGGTCTTGGCCAGCGCGTCGAGCACCGCCTTCTTCTCCGCGTCCGCCACCTGTTGCCGCACCGGGCTGAGGGCCGCCGCGCGAGGTCGGTCGCCCCCGATCGACTCCGGCAGGTGCGACGCGCCGATGGGTCCCCCGCCGGCCATCACGACCGCGTGATCCATCGCGTTCTTCAGCTCGCGGACGTTCCCCGGGAACGGGTGGGCCTGGAGGAGCTTCATCACGTCCTCGCCGAGGGAGGCGGGCGGAAGACCGGCGCGCGCGGAGGCGGCGTCGGCGAAGGACCGCGCGAGCAACGTGAGCTCGAGCGGTCGCTCGCGGAGCGGCGGGATCCTCAGCGTCGTCGTCGCGACGCGGTAGTAGAGGTCGCTCCGGAACGTGCCGGCCTCGACCAGGGCAGGCAGGTCCCGGTGCGTCGCGCAGACGACGCGCACGTCGATCGGGATCTCCGCCGTGCTGCCGAGCCGGGTGAGACGACGCGACTCGAGGACGCGCAGGAGCCGGACCTGGGCGGTGGCGCTCATCTCCCCGATCTCATCGAGGAAGATCGTGCCCCCCGTCGCCGCCTCGAACAGCCCTATCTTGGTCCGGTCCGCGCCCGTGAAGGCGCCCTTCTCGTGGCCGAAGAGCTCGCTCTCGAGCAGGTTCTCCGGCAGCGCGCCGCAGTTGATCTTGATGAAGGGGCCGTCTGCGCGCGGGCTCGACCGGTGGAGCGTCTCGGCGACGACCTCCTTGCCGACGCCGGTCTCGCCGAGGAGAAGCGCGGTGGTGGGCACCGGCGCGATCCGCCGCACGACCTCGTAGACCTTCAGCATCACGGGGTCGGCGACGATGGTGTCGGGCCGCTCGGTCAGTGTCGCTCCGGCCGCCCGCTCGGCCGCCTTCAAGAGGACGCGCGCCGTCGACCCGTCGGAGGGGTGTGCGGCCGTCGAGACCTGCGCGGACGGGGCGACGCGCCGCACCCTCTCGGCGATCGCGCGCGGCTCGACGCCGGCGACGAGCGCGTAGAGCTCCCGCTCGCTCCCCGGGACGACGAACCCCTGCTCACCCACCTCGCGGTCGACGGCGTCGAGCACCTCCTCCTCGGGCGTGTGGGCGAACGCGACCCGGACGAGCACCACCGCGCCCCCGCGCGCCGCCACCATCTGCGCGAGCTCGACCTCCAAGAAGTCGCGACCCTCGGCGCGCCGCTCCGGGACCGCCGCGAGCACCTCGGTCGCGCCGACGTAGATGCGATCCCCGCTGCGGAGGACGGTGGACTCGCCGCGCAGGACGCGGTCGTTCACCCGCGTGCCGTTGCGGCTCCCGAGGTCCTCCACCACGAGGACGCCGGCGCGGAGCCGGATGGAGGCGTGGGCTCGGGAGGCCTTGGCGTGGTCGACCACGATGTCCGCGTCGGCGCCGCGTCCGATCACGATGGTGCGCCCGTCCTCGAGCCGGATCGCGTCGGTGCGGTCGCCCGCGCGCACGAGGAGGACGGCGTCCTTGGCCTCGCTCCCGGTGGAACGGGTCTCGATGTCGGTCTCGTCCTCGCGGCCGCTCACGCGGTGAGTATGCCAACAACCGGGCCGGAGCGGGAAAGCGCGTGCCACGTCGGTGAGCGACGGCTTGCGCACCGCGCAGGGCGTTGCAGGGCTCGTGGCCCAGATCGGGGCGATTCTCCGCACGAAGCACGCGGTACGCGCGTTGCGATGGGGCTCGGCAGGAGGCTCCTCGCCATGACCACGTTCGCTCGAAGTGTTCGCGTTACGCCGCTCTTGCTCACCACCGTCGCCCTCGCGTGCGCCCCGCCGCAGGAGGACATCTCGCCGCAGGACGATGAAGCGACGCAGGTGGCTGCCCTCGCCGACGACGAGATCGATCTCGAGAAGATCTTCGTCATCCGCGACCCGTCCGTCGTCGAGGACCCCATCCGGACGGTGTGCAACGGGCCGTCGCCCGAGGACTGCGGCCCCTGGACCTTCGGGGCGATCATGGCGAGCCTCGCCGGGACCCACGATCACGACGCGGTGAGCGCGCTCACCCTCGACCTGCTCTCGAAGTGGGAAACGAACCAGCACGTGAACTCCTTCACCGTCCCCGCGCGCCCCGCCATCGCGCCGCTCGTGACGCAGCCATGGCTCCAAGCCAGCGGCCCGTCGGGGCGACTCGACTTCTCGAAGGCGCCGATGCGTCTGCTCGCGATCGTCAGCCGCATGGACCTCCGCGCCCCGGACCTCAGCCACGCCGGGGAGGGGCGGTTCGTCTTCGGCGTCCTCGACGAGCAGGGCTTCCCGACGTCGTTCACGGTGATCTTCGAGTACCGCCTCATCGCGCCGAGCGGCTGCGAGGACGTGAAGCTCTGGGCGTGGGCGTGGCTCCAGCTCCTCTTCAAGGAGTTCAACGATCCCGAGGCCGGGACGGACGACTACAACGCGTGGCTCCAGGTGCTGACGGACCACTTCGCAGGCGTCGGCAACGATCCCTCGCGGCCGAACGGGAGCTCGATCAACCAGGTGCGCACGAACGAGATCGCGATTGGCTCGCCGTGGGAGCTGCGCGAGCTCCGGCTCGCGTGCTCGGACGCGACCGACGCGAACCTCCCGTGCCGCGACGCGCTCTTCGAGCAGGTCACCGTGAAGCAGACCCCCGACATCTCCTTTCAGGGCTCTCCGGCCCTCGCCGCGTTCATCAACCAGAACGAGGCCGCGATCCTCGCCGGAACGCACGTCGTCCCCGACACGTTCCAGGGCGTGCCTTTCCTCGGCGGGGCGGCGCCGGTCCAGGGGATCTGGGACGCGCCCGGCATTCAGAACCCGCTCGCGCGCGACGCGTTCGCCCTCAACACGTGCGACGGCTGCCATCAAGCAGAGACCGGCACGGGCTTCCTCCACGTGGGCCCGCGCACGGAGGGGTTCCCCGCCCCGCTCTCGCCCTGGCTCACCGAGGTCGAGCTCCCGCGGCGCGAGGAGGACTTTCGCAAGATGGCGTTCAAGCTGATCGACCCGGGCTGCAGCGACGTGGATGGACTCGCTCCCGAAGGACCCATCCCGACGCACTGAGGGGGACTGGTAGGCTGGCAGGATCGGTCGTCGGCTCTCGGAGGACTCGCGATGAAGAGGACGTCATGGCTCTCGATCTTGGGGATGGTCGGGCTCGTGGGCTGTGACGGCTGCAACCTGCCGGATGTCGTGGAGGAGGGAGGCGGCGGCACGGGGGGGGCCAGCGTCAGCAGCACGGGCGGGAGCGGCGGTGGCGACGCCACCCTCTGCGACGGCGCGGAGATCGATCTCACCGCGGACCCCGAGCACTGCGGCGCGTGTGACCGATCGTGTCGGGGACAGGCGTGCGTCGCCAGCGAGTGCGTCGCGGAGCCGCTGTTCGAGACGTTCGGCGAGACCATCCAGGCGGGATTCATCACGGAGGTCTTGCCGACCGACGACTACGTCTACCTTGGGGTCCTCGGAGGAGACTTGGTGACGGGCGGGGTCGTCCGAGTGGACACGGTTCAATGGAAGCTGGACCTCGATTGGCTCGTGGGGGTCGACAGGCCGCCGACGTCGCTCGTGTGGCTCCAGGACGCGAACGGGGGCAGGGTGGTGGTCAGCGACAGCGTGGGCCTGTACGCCATCCCGGCGACCGCGCAGGCACCCATCGCCCTCGCGTCGCACCACCTTCCGGGCACGACCGGCGCCGACGGGACGTACCACCTCAGCGCGAGCGGACTCCACCTCGTTCGCGCGAATCACGACGACGGCGTCATCGAGACCTTCTTTCATACGGGCGGGGTGGCCATTGCCCCTCTGATGACGCCGAGCACGCAATCGGTCTGGAGCGTCGCAGCCACCCCCACCGCCACGTATTGGACCTCGCGCGGGGCCGGAGGTGGAGTCTATCGCGAGGGGAACCCCGTCCAGACGGGCGGAACCCCGACAGGGCTGACCGAGACTGACGGGTTCGTCTATTGGGCTCGGTGTGACGCGGGGGAGATCTGGCGCCAGCAGGTGGGCTCCGGCGCGAGCCCGGAGCAGGTGTCCGGCTCACGGCCCGAGCCGTTCTTCATCGTCGCGGACCTGACCTACGTCTACTGGATCGAGCTCGCGCAGCCTCAGTGCGGCGCGACGCTGGTAGAGCAATGGGCCGCGACATGGGGCACCCGCTCGGCGCGGCTCGTGCGCGCTCGGACCGACGGAACCGGGGAGCCGCTCGTCCTCAAGAGCGGGATCCCGGGGCCGCGTTCGCTCGCGCTGCACGGTGACCACGTCTACTACTCGAGCCTCTCCGAGGGCATCCCGAGGCAGAAGCGCCCCGCACAGTCACGGCTGAACCGCATCGCGCGGTAGGGCCGGTCGGCCCTCTGTGTGAACCAGCGGCTCCACCCCCCTGACGCGGGCGCCCGGGTCGTGTCGACGCGGTCGCGCATTGCCCCGGAGAAACTCAGGTGCGTGAGCGGCTACGCGCCTGGGGCACGCCGGTTGCTGAAGGAAGCCCGAGCCCCCGTTCGTCGGGGGAGAGGAGCTTCCTTATGCATCGCATCCACCTCCTTTGCACCTTGAGCGTCCTCGCCGGCGTGAGCGGCTGCCTCTTCGCCGAGGAGACGGTCGTGCTCCCTGACGAGGAGGACCTCGAGGACGTCGTCGAGAACGCCGACGTGCGCTTCGAGATGCACGCCATCCGCCTCGTCCCCGAGAGCAAGACCTACGTCGCGGTGAGCCCACCTCCCACGAAGCGGAGCCTCTTCCGCGTGCACGCGGTCGGCGGCGAGCTCCTCGTGCTCGGTGGTCTCGACGAGGACGGCCGCTACGTGAGCACGCTCGAGGCCTACGATCCTGCGGCCGACACGTGGCAGGAGCGCGCGCCTTGGCCCGAGGCGGGCTTCGCCTGGCAGCTCGTCGTCGGCGAGAGGCTGTGCACCGTGGGCGGGTACCAGAGCCTCGAGGACCCGATCCGCACCGCCGTCGACTGTTATCACCCCGCGACCGACACCTGGGTGCGCGGCCCCGAGGTGCCCGAGGCGTACAGCTGGTTCGTCCCGGTCGCGCACGGCGGCAAGGTCTACGTCCTCGGCGGCATCGACGACGAGCTAGAGCTGATGCGGAGCGCGTGGAGCTTCGACCCGCAGACGAACGTCTGGACCGAGCTGGCCGCGCTCCCCTCGGGGCGCGCCTTCATGGGGGTCCAGCCGGTCGGCGGGAAGATCTACCTGACCGGCGGATTCTCGGAGGCGACCTTCTCGACGGCGAAGGAGAAGGAGCCGCAGGACCGCGACATGCTCGCCTACGATCCGGCGCTGGACGCGTGGTCGCTCGAGCCGCAGATGCCCCACTCGCGCGCGCTCTACGCGCTCGACGAGGTCGGCGGGAAGCTCGCCGTGACGTTCGGTATCACCGACGGTCCGCTCGTCGAGCTCTTCGATCCCGCCACCGGCCAGTGGACCGCGGGGACCGATCCCCCCGCGCTCCCCACGTTCGGCGTGTACTCGTACGCCAAGCACGCCGACGCGATGCATCTGCTCGCCGTCGCGGACCAGGCGTCGCCCACCGCGCTCTCGTCCACGGGCACGACGTGGCGGTACGATCCGGTCTCCGACGCTTGGGGCATCGTGGCGACGCGCGATCCGGAGGAGCCGAACGCCCTCTTCCTGGGGCAGAGCGTCGGCGGCGAGCTCTTCTTCGTGGGCGCCAGGACGATCCTGGAGCTCTGACGACGCCGCCGGACGCTCCGGCCGGGCGAGCCATTAGCCTGCTCCCCCCGCGCCCGAGGCCATCATGCTCTTCCTGTACGCCTCGATCTTGTAGAT
>CAZBJI010000156.1:0-18276 GCA_964492175.1 uncultured Polyangiaceae bacterium
GCCGCGCAGGCCCTCTTCCTCGCCGGCGCCGGCTGGCTCGCCGCGCTCGCGACCCTCGCGACCGCGGCGGCCGACCCATCGCGCCTCCACGGCTGGCCCGAAGGAAGCGAGGCGCAGATCGTGTCCGCCGCCGCACTGGGGAGCCTCGGGCTCATGGTGGCGATCGCGATCGGCGCCATGCGCGCGCGCGCCCTCGAGCTCGGCGCGCCCGAGCGCCTCAGAGCCTTCGCGTGGCTCGCGGGGACCATGATCGGCGTCGCCGCCGCGGTGGGAGCGCTCGGCCTGGCGCCTGTGGAGGTCGTGCTGCCGGCGGCCGCCGCCCTCGCTGGGGCGCTCGCGGCCGTCGCCGCGTGCGCCCCAGCGCCCGATCTCCTCGGCAACGCGGCCGCGCGGACGTTCGCCACCGCCGCCCTCGGCGGGGCGCCTGCCCTCGGCGCCGCCCTGTGGATGCAGCGCGCCCCCTGGCTCGCCGTCGAGCTCGGCGTGCTCGGCGCCACGGCCGCGGCGCTCGGCGGCGTGGCCGCGCGGCGCGTCGCGGCGCGCTTCGCTCCGGACGGCGCGCCGTGGGCGGCGGCCGCCGCCGCCGCAACCGCCGCCGCGTCGAACGCCGATCCCGACGAGGCCCTCGAGCGCGCCCTCTTCGAGCTGCGCGCCCTCGCGGGCGGGGGCCGGGCCTCGCCCCTCCTCGTGCGCCTCGCGCCCGGCGCGATCGTCGAGGTCGACCGCGCCGGCTACGCGCAGACGGAGCCGGCCGTCTTGCCCGAGGGCATCCAGGAGGTCGCCGCGGAGGCGCCGATGCAGGCGCTCCGCCGCGACGTGCTGGAGCGCGCGGCCGTGCGCCGCGCCGACGCGCGCCCGGCCCTCGCGTGGATGGTCGAGCGGGACCTGGCGGTCGCGGTGCTCATGCGGGACGGTGAGCTCCCCACCGGGCTCCTGTGCCTCCCCTCCCTCGGCCGGGTCGAGGTGCTGAGCTACGCGGAGGTGCGCGCGGAGCTCCTGCTGGCCGAGCGCCTGGGCGCCGCGCTCGGCGCGCGCGAGCGCCTCGCGCGCGCGCTCGCGCGCGAGGACGATCCGCGCCGCGCGGCCGCCCGGATCGAGGAGCGCTTCCACGATCTCGAGGCCGAGATCGATCGGGAGAGGGACCGCACCGAGGCGCTGACGCAGAGCCTCGCGGCGCGCGCCCGGATCGCGGTCTACAGCCCTGCGCAGAGGACCGCGGTCGAGTCGCTGGAGCGCGTGGCGACGACCGGCGAGCCCCTCTCGCTCCTCGTCCCGCCCGGGATCGATCCCCTGAGCTACGCCGCGAGCTACCACCTGGCCACGAAGCGGCGCGGCGGTGGGCTGTTCGTCCTCGACTGCGCCGACGCCAAGCTCGCGGAGCTCGAGGCGTGGCGCGCGCCGGCGGACTCGCCCCTCACCAGGTCGCGGGGCGGCACCCTGGTGCTCGTCGATCCCCAGCGGCTCCCGCGGAGCGTCCAGGGCTACCTGGCACGCGCGTGGGACGGCGCCGCAGGGCTCGTCGTCGTCGTGCCGCGCACGCCCTCCGCGCTCGTCGCCGCGGGGGAGCTCGACGAGGCGCTGGCGGACGTGCTCGGCGACCGCGCCGTGGCCATCCCGGCGCTCACGATGCGCGGCGAAGACCTGCGCGCGCTCGCTCTGTTCCACGTCGCGCGCGCCGGGCTGCGGCACCGTGGCCGCGCGCTCGGCATCGATCCCGAGGCGCTCGCCGTCCTCGTCGAGCACGACTGGCCGGCCAACGACGTCGAGCTGGAGGCCCTGCTCACGCGAGCCGCGTTGGAGGTCTCCGGGGACGTCGTGACGAGGGCCGACCTCGCCCGCGCCGGCCTGTCACCGCCGGCGAAGCGCGCCCCGCGCTCCGAGCCCTCCCCCGCCTCCGGCCGCGCCCGCCGCTCGTGACGCGCCGCGCTCGGCGACCTTCCCCCAACCTCCGGCCGCGCCCGCCGCTCGTGACGCGCCACCGCCTTCAGCGGGTCGTCAGGAGGGACTCTACCTCGACGAAGTCTCGCTCTTCGATCGCTCCCTGCACCACGCACCGGACCTTCCCGGCCGGATCGAGGATGACGTGGCTCGGGAGCTTCGTCAGCGACGTGAGCCCGACCGTCTCGAGCCACGCGTCCCGCGGCTCCGGGGGCAGGTGGTAGCTGCGGCGCACGCCGGCCTTCGGCTGCTGATCGAGGAACTTCTGCGCGAGGCGAAGATCGTCGTCGATGCTCACGAACACGACGCGGAGCGACCTCTCCAGCTTGGACTCCCACGCGCGGAGGAGCGGCATCTCCTCCTTGCACGGAACGCACCAGCCTGCCCACAGGTTGACCCAGGTCCACTTGCCGCCACCCGTCGGGATCGCTTCCCCGAGCGGAGCCTCTCCGGCGGCCTCCACGTGCCCGAGCGCGGCGTCGTCGAGGGCGGCCCCGGCTGCCTTCGGCCGTTGCTCGCAGAGCTTGCGTGGCGGCTTGGGCGCCGCCGAGGTCGCGGCCGGCGGCGGGCCGGCGGCGCGACGGGCCGACGCGCTCTCGAGCACCGCGTCGCTGCGCGCGCGCGACGTCTGGGGTCTCGTTTCGTCCCCGCACGCCGCGCCGGCGAGAGACGCCACGGCGAGCCCCACCGGTCCGAGGACGCGCGCGCACGTCACAGGCGGCAATCGACCCACGAGATGAAGGCGCTCCGGTTGATCGCTTGATCGTTGCAAGGCTTGCCTGGGCGGGAATGCTTCCAGGTGCCGCAGTAGTCCTTGGGGAGCTGCGCGTACTGGCTCCCGAGCCACAGCAGGCCCACCTTCTTGTCGAGGTCCTTCTCCTCGGACTTCTCCTGTAGCTGGAACATCACGGTGTTCGCGCGGCGCTGCGAGAGCGCCAGGTTGTGCTCCTTCGTACCGGTCTTGGACGCCCGCGCCACGATGAAGAAGTAGCGCGCGCCCTTCCGCTCCTCCCACTTCTCCAGGATGAGCTTCTCGGCGCCGGCATCCAGCTTGTCGGAGTTGTCGTCGAACAGGATGATCGCGCCGCGCTCCACGAGGGGATGAAAGAGCGCGTTGAAATCCTCGTCGGTGATGCTCGCGAAGTTGCGGACGTCGACCGGCTCGCACCCGCGCCGGGCGTCCTGACCGGAGAGGCCGCACGCGTCGACGACCCGCGCGAGCACCTTGCGGAACTCGGGCGTGCAGTACGGCGCGTCGGTGTGATCGGCGATCGGGACCTCGGCTGCTTGTTGCTTCTCCGGCAGCGCCTCGGGCGGCGCGTCGAGGCGCGTCTTGGCCGCGCGTACCTGGTGCTCCACGAAGAGCGACGAGCCGCCCACGGTCGCGAGGCCGACCAGGCACGAGAGGACCACCGGCATCTTCATCTCGGCGCAGCCTCCGGGGCGAGCGTGCGCAACGCGTACGGCATGCCCATGTCGGTGTCCTCGTCGCAGAGCCGCTGCTCGCCCAGGTAGAGCTGCGGCGTGGAGACGCGCAGCTTGTTGGCCACGGCGAGCTGGAGGACCTCGTCGATCCGCTTCTTGGCCTCCTTCGAGTCGATGCAGGCGTCGAGCTCGGGGAACCGCTGCTTCACCTTCGCGCGGACGAGCGCGACGTCGCTCTTGCCCGCCTCGGTGAGGGTCACTTGGTTCGCGTACGACCACTCGAGCACGCTGCGCGCCGTCCCGCCGCTGTCCGCGCACACGAACGCGCGGGCGAGGACGCACGCGCCGGGATGCAGCGGCCGTGACAGCATCCAGTTGCACTCGCTGTCGAGCGGGAAGATCGCCACCTGCAGGTCCAGCCGCTCGTAAGCGCCGCTCTCCTTCAGACGATCGTGGAGGGCCTTGCACGCGGGGCAGAGCGGATCCTCGAAGGAGATGGCCGGCTGCAGCGGGGTCGTCGTGGGGACCTTGACGAGCACCCCGGGCTTGGGGGCGACCGAGAGCTTGCCGCAGCCGAGGATCTTGCCGCCGTAGCTCGGGAGGGTGGAGGCGTAGACGACGGCGGGCGCGACGGTCGAGAGACCCAGCGCCGCGACCAAGAACGCGGCGGAGAGCCAGCTCCCCTCCGCGACAGGAGTGGCCGCGGAGAGCGGCAGGGCGTCATCCGACGCCTTCGCCTTCTTGTGCCACGGCTCCGGATCGAGCTGGGTCCGATCGGGGTCGGTCGGCTTCTTCGGTGGCCCTGCCCTGGAGTCCTCCGACGCCGGCGCCCAGAGCGCGAGGAACCCGGCGACCGCGGCCACGAGCGACGCGACGTAGATCCCCGCGCAGAGCTTGCAGACCTCGCCGAGCTTGGTGAGGGAGATCACCAGCATCACCGCGCTCGCTCCGAGCGGCGCGAGCGTCGCGAGGAAGTAGCCGACGCGCGCCTGCCTGGACGCGCCGCGCCGAGCGACCGCGAAGTAGAGCGACGCGGCGAACAGGAACGCGAACGCGCCTAGGCCGAAGAGGCTGATCGGGACCCCACCCCAGAACCGCTCCTTGAAGATCGCGGAGTAAGGGCTGTACATCGCCACGGTGCACGCGTTCTCCCCGGCGCCGGTGTCCACGAGCCCGGGCAGGAACGAGCACGTGGTGCCGTGGAGGCGACGATCCAAGTGCTGGGCGTAGTCGTGCGTGGAGACGGCCGCGAACGCGGCGCCGGCCAGGCTGGCGACGCAGCCGAGGATGCCTGCGATGGGGGAGCTCGCTCGCATGCCGATGGACCTTCGACGGGAGACCTCACACGGCTGGCCGTGTGACCGATCTCCAGGGGCGCCCGCTGACTACCCTCCCCGGGCGGGGGCGTCCACCCGAGAGTGCCCGCGCGTCGGCGCCGGCGACCCAACGTTCTGCGGCTGTCCTCGGGCGTGACGCTCGACCCGCCATGCGTGCATGCGCGAGGCGCAAGCGTCCCAGCACGAGCGCTGCTCGTCCCGCGTCCGCCCAATTCCCTGTCCTCCTCGGACCGCTCGCTGCGACTCCTACCACGACCGTGTTAGACTCTCCCCGTCTCCAAGGAATTCCCATGGAAGATCCGTCCGACGACGACCTCCTCGTCGAAGACCTCCTGGACGAGGCGCTCGCCGACTACGAGGATCTGCTCCCCCCCGATGCGCTCCGCGCCCTTCGCGACTCCCTCGGGGACACGTTGGCCGCGACGGCCAGCGGACGGCGGCTGCTGCGCCAGATCAAGCCCGACCCGGAGCTGCAGCGGAGCGGGGACGTCACGGCCGCCGGCGCCGAGCCGGACGCGGCGGCCGCCTCGGAGGACGCCGGCCGAAAGGCGTCGGGATAGGGGGCGGACTTCATGAAGCTGGGACCGAACGAGCAGAAGCTCGTGGAGCAGGCGCTGCCCATGGTCGCGGCGCTCGCGCGACGCACCCACCGCCGGTTTCCGGAGGTGCCCGTCGACGACTTCGTGTCGCTGGGCCACGAGGCGGCGGTGGAGGCGGCCCGCACCTTCGACGCGAGCCGCGGCGTGCCCTTCGAGCTCTTCGCCGTCAAGCGCATCTCGGGGTCGATGGTTCGGGACGCCACGAAGGAGCACTTCGGTCGCATCCACGTCATCGTCCGCAACGCGCTCTCCGAGAACGCCGAGCCACCCCCCGCGGACCTACCCCTCGACCAGGCGCTCGAGGACTCCCCCGAGAAGGCGCGCGCGCGCGCGGTGTCGTGGATCCGCAGGGAAGCGGCCGCGGCCTTCGTCGCGACCATGGAAGTGAGCTCGGTCGAGGTCCAAGGCGGGGAGGACGACGTCACGGTCCGCGAGGCGTACCGGCGCGGGCAAGAGGCGCTGGCGGAGGCCCTGCGGGGGCTGGCGGACAGCGAGCGGCATTTCATCGAGCGGCACTACCGACAAGGCGCGACCTTCGACGAGATCGCCGTCGAGCTCGGCGTGGTGAAGCGCACCGTCACGCGCATGCACGATCGCATCAAGATCCACCTCGCCGAGCGCCTCCGCGCGGCGGGCGTCACGCGCGCGCCCGCCGTCGTCGAGGGCACCTGACGCGCGTCACGCGTGCGCGCCGCGCTCGCCGTGGCCCGCGACCCGCGTAAGCACGTCCCGGGCGAAGCTGTCGGCGATCTCGCGCAGGTGTGACCCCGGCAGGAGGCGGTCGGACGCGAGCCGGAGCGCGGCCAGGCCCTCTTGGACGTTGGCCCTCGAGAACGTTCGGAGCGCGAGCGATCGACCGATCGGGTAGCCCACGAGCTCGAGGGTAGGCTTGGTCCAGTGGAACGAGGGCGCGTGGCGTCGAGCCGTCGCGATGTCGGTGAGCGGCGTGAGCATCAGCAGGCGGGAAAGGAGCGCCTGGAAATGGGGCGTCGACGCGGCCGGGAGCCCCTCGCACATGTCGCTCAGCGTCACGCGCTTCGGCGTGACCGTGACGCGGCGGAACTCGGGCCAAGCGGTCAGCCGCTTCGACGGAGGCCGGCCGCGGTAGTGCTCGCTGCCGACCCACCAGCTCACGACCGTGTCCGTGCGGACGATCTCGAGGAGCCGGGCGAACGTGGCGTGCCGAACGAGCGCCTCGAGCGTCGTCCGTGGAGCGGGGATCCACTCGAGGAGGCGCGCGACACCGTCGAGCACCTTCTCGTGCCTGCCTCGCGTGAGCGGGCCGGAGAGCTCGTGGTTCGTCGCCTGCATGAGGTCGTTGAGCGCCGCGGCGAGGCTCCACTCCGCAGGGGACAGATCCGGCAGGGTGTCCACCGGCGCGACCTGGCGCGCGACGCGGACGCGAGCCACGTCGACGCGCGACCGGAGGGCGTCGTCGACGATTCGCCGGCCGTCCGCGCCCAGCGCCAGGCCGACCTGCGGGCCGAGCGGCGGGCTCAGCCGCACCCTGCCGCCGAGGACCATCGGCCCGACCACGCCCTCCGCGAGCGCCTCCAGCTTCGCCGAGAGGTTCGGCTTGGCCATCCGCGCTACGAGCCTTCCCGGTCGACCTTGAGGTCGAGATCGCGCAGGGGCAGGAGGCCCGGCGACTCGAGCTGGAGCTCGGGGATCTCCGTGGCGAGGGCCGGCTCGACCGCCCCCGCGTGCAGGGGCGCCCAGGTCTGGGCCTCGAGCAGCGCGCTCTCCAGGCTCACGAAGGCCTCGGCCGGGACGCCGAGGACCCCTCCCTCCCGACCGATGAAGAGCACCTGCCCCGCGGGAGCGCCGAGGGAGCGGTAGAGGACGTCGGGCGAGACGGCCGGCAGCGGATCGTACCCGGCCGGGATGTAGAGGCCTGGGTGCACCTCTCGGAAGAACTCGCCGATGGGGACGGACTCGATGCCTGACGGGTGCCGTACGAACGCCCCGCGCTCGGTGAAGGCCACGGTCGCGCGGCGCAGCGTCTCGGGCCCGAGGAAGTACGCGAGGCGCCTGAGCAGGGTGAGCTCGCTCGGCTGCACCCACGTCGCGGTGACGCCGCGCCAAGGATCGCTCGAGGGCACCATCCGGAGGGCCAGCGCGATGCCGGTGGGCACCCCGGCGTCCACGCCGCAGATCGCGACGGCGCCCCCTTCCCCGACGAGCTCGACGCGCGCGAACGCGCTGACCGAGCCGAGCACGGGGAGCTTGCCGAGCTCGAGCGGGTCCTCGTGGCCACGAAAGAGCACGAGGCCTTCCTTCGCGAAGACCGGGCAAGCGCGGAGGTTCACGGGGTGGCGGAAGCCGAGCTCCACACCGACGCCGTCCGCGACCGGCGCGAAGACGCCGAGCCCTGGGGTGCGCGTGAGCAGGGGCATCATCCGCTCCGGCACTTCGGAGACACGGAAGAGGTAGCGCTGCGTCGGCGAGTCCTCGAAGCCCGACTCCGGCGGCCACTCCCCGAGCCCGACGTCGGCCTCGACGTTGGACCGGATGAAGTACCCGATCAGCGCCGGCCCGAGCCCCTTCTCCGCGACGATCCACTTGGGCCCGGGCTCCGCCGCGGTCTTCGGATCCAGGTGCGGGCGCAGCCGCACCAGCAAGGACCGCAGCTCCACGGTGCGCTCGAGCGCGTAGGCTTGCGTGAACGTCCCGTGGTAGAGGAAGAGCGCGCCGTCTTGCGCGAGGAGCTCGCCGGCGTCGTATCCGAAGGGCGCGGCCGCGTCGCGGTACTGGACGAAATGGCGGCTGGTCCCCGTGAAGGTATAGCCGCCCGCGAGGCGCGCGACCTCGGCCACTCGATCCATCCTGTCGCTGCTCTCCGTCGCGAACGTGAGCGTCACCTCGCGCGCGCCGAGCTTGCTCTTGACCACGTCCACCGACAGGCTCCGGAGGATGTCCTCGAGCGAGCTCGAGCGGGAATAGAGGGCCAAGAACGCCACGAGCCGATCGAGGCTCGGCAGGAGGACGAGGCCCTTCGCGCCCAACGCCACGCCCTTCGCGTCGAGGCCGAGGCCCGGAGTCTTCAGGCGGGTCTGATGCAGCGCGACACGGAGGAGCACGGGGGTCGAACCGTAGCGGTTCTGGCGGGAGGCGTCGATCGGCCGCCGCGCAGCGCGAGCCCTTCGGGGGCGATGGGCGCCGCAGGCCGCGCGAAGAGGCTACGAGCCTCGCGCGGGGCCATCGCTCGCCATTGGGCTGGCCGCGCCCGTCGGACATTGGGTAGGCTGGAGGCCGGCCCTCGGCCGCTTCCCTTCGCTGGCGCACGCGACCCACCGCGATCCACCATGCCCTGCCCTCTCTCCCAGGCTCCCCGGCCTCGAGCGCGGACCGAGTTCGGAGGTCCGTCGAGGCGCCGCGTCGACGTGACGCTCCACGCGCGGCGCCCCGGGTGCGCGCCGTGACCGCCGTCGAGAAGGACCTCCTCGCGGGGCGCTTCGAGATCCTGAGAGAGGTCGGGCGGGGCGCCGCGGGCGTCGTCTTCCGCGCGGTGGACGTCGGGACGGGGGCACACGCGGCCCTCAAGGTGATCGCGCCCTCGCATGACGCCGTCGACGAGCAGGCGCGGTTCCTGAAGGAGGGCGACGTCCTCGCGCAGCTTCAGCACCCCGGCATCGTGCGCGTCCTCGGCTACGGCGCGCTCGACTCCGGCTACGCAGACCCTGCGGGCCGCCGGTTCCAGGCGGGCAGCTCCTACGTCGCCATGGAGTGGCTCGACGGCGAGGATCTCGCGGTGCGCCAGCGCGCCTCCCCGCTCTCCCTCGCGCCGGCGCTGGACGTCGTCAGGCAGGTCGCGGAGGCGCTCGCGTGTGCACACGAAGCGGGCGTGGTGCACCGGGACATCAAGCCGTCGAACGTGTTCCTGGCCTACCCGGCGCGGCCCACGGAGGGCGCCACGAGCGGTCTCTCCACCCTGCGCGGAGGCGGGCAGATCGACGACGGCCTGCCCTCGGCCGAGCCGGCGACCATCGTCGTGAAGATCTTGGACTTCGGCGTCGCGGGCGCCAGTGATCCCACCCTGGCGGGGGCGGGGGCCATCGTCGGGACCCCGGCGTACATGGCGCCGGAGCAGGCCCAGGGCAGCGGCTACCCGGACGCGCGCAGCGACCTGTACTCCCTCGGCGCGACGCTCTTCGAGCTCTGCGCTGGCCGCCCGCCGCACGCCGCCCCGACGAGCATCGCCACGCTCGCGCGCCGGGTGACGGGACCTGCGCCACGCCTCTCCGAGCTGCTGCTCGACGTCCCCGAGCCGCTGGACGCGCTCGCAGCGCACCTGCTCGAGGCGGACCCCGCGGCCCGGCCCTCCTCGGCCTCCCAGGTGGCCCAGCGCATCGAGCGTCTGCTCAAGGAGCCAGGCCTCGCGCGGCTCGGGCGGCTGACGCTGCGCGAGGACGACACCCGGGCGCGCGTCGGCACCCGCCTCGTGACGACGCTCGTCGCGCTCGGCGTCGCGACGGGCGACGATCGCCTGCGCCTGCTCACGCAGATCCGCGACCGGGGAGCCGACGCGCTCCCGCTCGGCGTCGACTCCATCGTCGCGCACCTCGGTGCGCGGCGCGCGCACGGCGACGAGGCGTCGCGCGCCCTCGAGATCGGCCAAGAGCTCGCGGACCGCGGGGGCAAGGTCGGCGTGGCGACCGGTCGCACCCGCGTCGACCTGACCAGCTCCAGCGGAGAGATCGTGGATCGCGCCGCCAAGCTCGCGCGCGAGGCCAAGGACGGGAAGGTCGCCTTCGATCTCACCACGAGCGAGCTCGCGCGGGGCCGCTTCGAGTTCGACGTCCCGAGCCTGGAGAGCACCATCGTCTCCAACAAGCGGCGGTGGGCCGACTCGGAGAGCTCGTCGTTCGTGGGGCGCGAGCCCGAGCTCTTGAGCGTGCTCGGCGCGTACGACCGGTGCGTGGACGACCGGACCGCGCTCGTGGTCAGCATCTCGGGCCCCCCCGGCATCGGCAAGAGCCGCCTCGGGCAGGAGGTGATCCTGCGCCTCGAGCGGCGCGGCGAGCCCCCCAAGGTCATGCTCGTCCGCTGTGAGTCGTACGCGCGAGGCCAGGCCCTCGGCACCGCGGCCGATGCCCTCCGGTCGCTCCTGCTGCTCCCCAAAGGCGCGAACGTGGAGGAGGCGATCACCGCCCTCCAGGCGGCCAGCGGGCCACGCGACGCCGAGGCGCACCTCCTGCTGGCGCACCTCCTCTCGAACCAGCCGTTCCCCGAGACCGTGGAGCCGCGGGCCGCGCGCGACGCGCTCTATGTGTCCATGACGGAGCTCGTGATCGACGCGGCCTCTCGCGAGCCTTGCACGCTCGTCATCGAGGACGCTCAGTGGGCGGATCCGGAGTCGATCGCGTGGGTGGACCATCTGCTCGGACGCGCGCAGGGCAAGCCGCTCTTCGGGCTGCTGCTGGTGCGTCCCGCGTTCTGGCGGCAGAACCCCCAGCGGTTCTCCACGCGTGATCACGTCCGCATCGAGCTCAAGCCCATGGCGCGGCGAGCGGTGCGCGAGATCGCGAGGAGCCTCATCGGGCCAGAGGCCAGCGACGCGCAGCTCGATCAGGTCGCGGAGCAGGCCGCCGGCTCTCCGTTGTTCGCGGAGGAGCTCGCGCGGCTCGTCGCGCAGGGCAAGGGGGTCGGCGCGGCCCCCACCATCGAGGCAGCCATCCAGGTGAGCCTCGACGCGCTCGACGACGCGGTCCGCGACACCGTCGGGCGGCTCTCGATCTTCGGGCTCTCGGCGTGGGACGCCGGCCTGCTCGCCCTCTACGGACCGGACCGCGAGGCGCCCGAGGGCACGCTCGCGAAGCTCGTCGCCGCCGACATCCTCGTGGAGAGCGCCAAGACGCGCTTCTCGGGCACGCGGGAGTTCCTGTTCAAGCACGCGCTCGTCCGAGACGTGGCGTACGCCATGGTGGGCGACGACTCCAAGCGCGAGCTCCACGGCCGCGCCGCCGAGTGGCTGGCTGCGGTGGGCGAGGACGCCGCGACGATCGCGCACCACTTCGACCTCGGCGACCGCAACGACGACGCCGCGCGGTACTGGGAGGCGGCGGCCCGGCGCGCCCTCGCGACGAACTCCCTTGCCGACGCCGCCTCCATGAGCGAGCGCGCCCTCGCCTTCGCCAACGACAAGCCGACCGCCTTCGCGCGGGCCGCGGTCTTCGAGGAGGCGCAGGCGCGCCTCGACGCACGGGGCTCGGAGCGGGACACGGCGATCCAAGCGATGCAGGAGAACACCTTCGACGAGGCCAGCGAGCTCCGCACCGAGGGCGCCACCGCGCGCTACGACGACGCGCGCGCGCAGGGCGCGAACATCGAGGGGCGCCTGCGCGACGTCCGGGATCGCGCCCGGGCCCTCGGCTTGGTCGACGAGGCCGCCCGGTGCTCGGCGGCGCTCGCCCAGCGCCTCGCGTTCGCGGGGGACCTCGGCGCCGCCGAGGCGGAGGCCGCGGATCTCTTGAAGCTCGCGGAGGCCGACGGGATGGTGGGCTCCGCGGTGGACGCCTGGCAAACGCTCGCCGTCGTGCGCCAGACGCGGGGAGAGCTCATCGCGGCGCTCGAGGCGCGCCGGAGCGCGGCGCGCGCGGCCCGCGCGGCGGGGCTGCAGGAGCGAGAGGCCATCCTCACGATGAACGTCGGCTTCGCCCTCACGACGATCGGGGCCAAGAGCGAGGCGCTCGTGGAGATCGAGACCGGCCTCGCGAAGGCGCAGGCCATCGGCAGCCTCGGCGCCGTCCGCCACGGCCAGATGATCCTGCTCGGCTGGGTGGCCACGTTCGGCCCGGAGGCTCGCATCGCGCAGTCGCTCGCCGAGCCACGCGCCCAGGCGGACGAGGCAGCGTCGGGGGGCTACGTCATCCAGGACCGCGCCACGCTGGGCGCCTTGTTCTACCGGGGGCTCGAGCTGCTCCGGGGCGACAACTCCAGCCTGACCCGCGCGCGCGGCCTCCTGGAGCGGGTCGCCCAGGCGTACCGCTCCACCGGCAACCTGGACGTCCTGCCCGTCAGCCTCGGCTTCTGGTCGGAGGCCGAGCGGCGCCTCGGCGACGCGGAGCACGCGCGCGCGCTCGCCGAGGAGGCCGCCGCGCTCCTCGACCAAGGCGCGCCGAGCCTCCTCAACGAGGCGCCGGTCTACCTCGCGCTCCACGACGCCTGCGTGGACTCGGGGGATCTCGCCGACGCGAAGCGCTCGATCGAGCGCGCCATCCCGCTCCTGCTCAAGCGCCTCCGCGGCCTCGCCGACACCCCCTACGCCCACGCGTTCTTGACCGGCCTCGACCACAACGCCGGCCTCATCGCGGCCGCCGACTCGTACGGGCTCGTCCCCCCGGCCGTGGAGCACGTGCTCGGCCGCCGCGGCTGAGCGAGTCGGGAGGAGCCTGTGTAGCGATGAGTCCCACCTCTTTGGGTGCACGTGGGCAAACTGCTTGATTGGTACGACCACGATGAGGGACTCTGGTCGCTGCGCCGCCTGGATGGCGGCGGGAGGTGTCCATGAGAGCCTGGCAGGTCCTCCTGATCGGGTGCTCGCTGAGCGTGCTCGGGGCCTGCACCGGCATCATCGGCGGGACACCCACGGACAGCGCTGACGGCGACGGCGACGACGGGTGCGTCGGCTGCACCGAGAGCGGCCTGCAGATCGTCGACTCGAGCCGCTTTCCGCGGCTCTCGCACGTGCAGTGGGAGAACACGGTCGTCGATCTCTTTCGGCTCGACGGGCCCACGGGCCTCTCCTCGTCGTTCGCGCCCGATCCGCTCGGCGGCAAGGCGTTCGACGACAACGAGGCGTCCCTCTCGGTCGCCTCCCAGCTCTGGGGTGACTACCAGACGGCCGCCGAGGAGGTGGCGCTGCTCGTCACCGGCGACTCCGCCCTGCTCGCGCGCATCGTCCCCGCCGATCTCCCTTCCGACCCCGCGGCGCGGCGTGACGCCTGGATCGATGGGTTCGGCGCGCGCGCGTACCGAAGACCGCTCACCGTCGAGGAGAAGGTGGCGCTCGCGGCCCTCTTCGACCAAGGCGTGACCCACTACCCGACGCTCGACGCGTTCACCGCCGGGGTGCGGGTCTCGCTCGAGCTCCTCTTGCAGTCGCCCTCGTTCGTCTACCGGGCGGAGCTCAGCTCGGAGGTGGGGGACAACAGCTTGATCCCGCTCTCGAGCTACGAGATCGCGTCGCGCATCTCCTACGCGGTCTGGGACTCCATGCCCGATGACACGCTCTTCGCCGCCGCGGCCGCCGGTCAGCTCGACACGATCGAGGGGCTCGAGGCGGAGGTGGATCGTCTGCTCTCGAGCGACCGCGCGCGCACCACCTTCCGCCGGTTCCACGATCAGCTCTGGTCGGCGAACCAGTACGTCAGCATCACGAAGAACCCCCTCGTCTACCCGGACTTCGACGCGGGCGTGGCGGCGGACATGCGCGAGGAGCTGGCGCGCTTCGTCGAGCACGTCGTGGTGGATCAGGCCGGCGGGATCCGCGAGCTCCTGACCTCGCGGACCTCGTTCGTGACGCCGGAGATCGCGGCGATCTACGGGCTGGATCCGGCCACGCTCGGCGCGCCCGACGCCGCGGGGTTCTCGCAGGTGGAGCTCGACCCGGCGGAGCGGAGCGGCTTCCTGACGCTCTCCGGCTTCCTCGCTTGGAAGGGCACCGAGAACCAGCCTGACACCATCCTGCGCGGGGTCTTCCTGAACCGCCTGGTGCTTTGCCAGGACCTCGCCGACCCGCCCGACGAGGCGATGGGCGCGATGCTCGGTGGCGGGCTGACGAACCGCGACCGCGTGAACGCGCTCACCGGGCCTGGCACCTGCGGAGCGTCCTGCCACGGCACGTTCATCAACCCGATGGGCTACGGGCTCGAGCACTTCGGCGCGGTCGGCGAGTACCGGACCCAGGCCGAGGGCCAGCCCGTCGACGCCTCGGCCACCTACCCCTTCCAGGACGGGGAGAAGAGCTACAACGGCGCGATCGAGCTCATGGCGATCCTCGCCGAGGCGCCGCAGGTGCACACGTGCTTCTCTCGGTACTGGGTCGAGTACGGCCTCGCGAGGAGCGTCGTCCCAGAGGACGAGGCGCTCATCGAGCTGGTGGCGGCGGAGTCCGTCGCTGGCGCCTCGGTGAAGGAGCTCTTCCGCACGCTGCTGACGAGCGATGCGATCCGGTACCGCGTTGCCACGGAGGGACAGTGATGAGTCGGCGCAAGCTCGCTTCTCCGGGCGCGGCCTCCCAGGACAGGACCACGCGTCGGCACGTCCTGCGCGGCGCCTGCGGGGTCGTGATGGCGCTGCCGTTCCTCGAGGGCCTCGCGCCCAAGAAGCCTGCGTCCGCGGCGCCTGGCGACGCCCCGCCGTTCGCGATCTTCGTGCGGGAGGGCAACGGCGTCGCGCAGCAGACCTCCGACGGCGAGCCCGAGCGGTTTTGGCCGAGCTTCGCCGCCTCCGCGGCCGGGACCCCCATCACCTCCGCCTCGCTCGCGGCGGAGTCGGATCGAGCGCTGAGCGAGCTCAGCGACCACGCGGCCAAGCTGGCGCTCGTGCGCGGGATCGACTTCGGCTTCCCGGGCAACGGCTGCGGCCACTCGGGCGGCGGCAACCAGGTGCTCACGGCGGCGCGCGTCTCCGTCGACCCGAGCGGCAACGAGTCGAAGGCGGAGGGCGAGTCGATCGACAACCGGATCGTCACCGAGCTCGGCGCCCCCGGGGTCGAGCCCTTGACCCTCTACGCGGGCCGGAAGCTCGGCTACCTCGACGAGGTGCTGTCCTACCGGGGGCCGCAGGATCTCCGCGGCGCGGAGCAGAACCCGTACAACGTCTACATGGACCTGTTCGGTCTGTCCGGGGTGGATCCGGAGGAGCTCGAGCGGATCCGCGTCCGCCGTCAGAGCGTGAACGATCTGGTCCGGACCGACATGCAGCGCCTCCTCTCCCGGACGGATCTCTCCCAGTTCGATCGCGACCGCCTCCAGCTGCACTTCGATTCCATCCGAGACCTCGAGACCGGGATCATCTGCGGACTCACCGACGGAGAGGTCACGACGCTCGACCAGATGCAGGCCAACGTGGACAACGACGACTTCATCGAGGACGTCATCCGCCTGCACTTCGACGTCCTCGCCCTCGCGATGGCGTGCGGCGCCTCCCGCGCCGCCACGCTCCAGATCGGCTGCGGCAACGACCAGACGCAGTACTTCGTCGACGGCGCCAAGCAGAAGGCCTTCCACAAGATCTCCCATCGGATCGACTCCGACGGCGACATGGGCCCGCCCATCCCGAACGCGGACGTCCTGCACCACCTGATCGATCGGAAGCTCCTCGGCCTCTTCAAGTACCTGCTCGACAAGCTCGCGTCGTACCCGATGCCCAGCGGGAGCCTGCTCGACTGCGGCGTCGCCGTGTTCACGAACGATCTCTCGAACAAATACCACTCCTACGGGAACGTCCCGTACATCCTCGCCGGCACGGCCGGCGGCGCGCTCCGCACCGGCCTCTACGTGGACGCGGGCGACGTGACGAACAACCGCATCCTCAGCACGATCGGCGCGGCGGTAGGGTGCAAGAACGGAAGCGGCGACCCCCTGGACGACTTCGGGGACCCGAGCCTCACCCCAGGCCGCATCGACGCCCTGGTCATGCCCGGCTTCTGAGATCCGGGATCCCGGGAAGCTCCACCCCCCCGCCATCGTTTCTCCACGAGTCGCTGCTACCTCGGGTGGCGGAGGTCGGAGGAGCACATGCGGGCACGCGTCGGGTTCGGGCTTGCCGTCATCGCCGGGGTCGTCGCGGCGATGGTCGCTCCTGGGAGGTCTCCGTCGCTCGGGTGGGGCCTCGCTGGCGCCCTGGTCGGCTTCGCCGTCGGGGCGCTGCGCCCGCGGTGGCCGGCCTTTCCTGCCGTCGTCACGGCGCTGCTCCTGCTCGGCGGGCTGGCCGCCTTCAGCGGTCAGGCGGGCGTCGGGCTGCCCATCGGGGCCGCCGGCGTAGCCACGGTCGCCCTGTGGATGGGCTCGACCTGGCTCTGGCGGGGCGCCTCCTCGGACGCCCGGGACGGGTCGGCCGTCTCTCGGGTCGAGCGCGGCCGCGTCGAGTTCCGGGCGGGCGCCGTCGTGGCTCTCCTCGGCGCCCTCTGGCTCACGAGCGCCCGGGCGTTCGGCGGACTGCTCTTCGGCCTCGCGTGCGCCACGCTGGCGGTCACCTGGACGATCGGCGCCCTCCAGGTGCGCATCCTCACGCGCTGGGCGCGGCGCGCGGTGCGTGTGGAGGACGAGGCCCCGGTCCGAGCGGGCAACGTGGACCTCGGGGTCGGCGCTGGCCAGTGGCTGCTCGAGGAGCGCGCCGACCACCCCTACCGGGCCGGTCGCGCCGGCTCGCTCGTCCTGCAGGGTGATCTCCCCGAAGCGGTCGACCGGCTCGTGACGATGACCCTCGCGCGCACCCCCGTGCTGGTGCTCATGGGCGTCCTGGTGGTGCTGGTGCCACGCCACCGCCCGCGCTCGTTCGACGAGGGGCCGCCGCCGCGCCCGGTGGCCCAGAAGAGCGTCACGACGCCCGCCCGGTCCGGGGACGGACCGTCGCTCGGCTGGTATCCCCAGCCGGGCCCCATCCTCGCCGACCTCACCGCCGACGGCGTCGACGACATCGTCGGCCTACGCTGGGACTGGGACAAGGAGGAGGCTGCTCTCTCCGTCGTCGCCACGGACGGCAGGACCTTCCGTCGCATCTGGAGCACCGAGTCGCGACCGGCCAAGTGGTACTCCCCTTCCATCCACCTCGTGCGGAGCGGATCCGCGCTCTTCCTCACGGACAGCGAGGGCAACCTCTTCGTGCACGACCTCGCGACGGGCGCGCAGCGCGCCTGGGCGAGCGTCGGCCCGACGGAGGACTTCTGCGCTTCGCCCGACGCGGAGGAGGTGTGGGGGCAACCGCGTGATCGTGAGGGAGATGACCTCGGGGGGACCCTCTTCACCGCGACCGGGAGCCGAAGCCTGGTCGACCGCCCCTCGTGGTGCCCGCGCAGCTGGAGGGTCGACGACTGCCCACGCGCGGATGGATCCGCCTGCGTGCCTTCGGCTCGCCCGCCGTGGCTCCGCGACAACTTCGCCGTCCACACGATCCGCGAGCAAGACGACCTCGGCGTCGTCCTCGCTTTCCCGCCCAAGGAGCGCCAGCGCGACGCGGTGCCGCCGCTCCTCCTCGGCTACGATCCGAAGGGCGGCAAGAAGCGCTTCGAAGCGAGGCTGCCCTTCACCGACGACGAGATCCACACCGAGCCCGATCTCGCCGTAGGCGTCGCCGCCGGCAGGCTCGTCGCCTACTACCAGCTCAAGAGCGGCGCCTGGCTCCTCGGCGCCCGCGACGCTCGCACCGGCGACCGGCTCTGGCACCGCAACCCCCCACGCGCCGAGCACGGCACCCACTTCGGCTCGATGACGGCGGCGAAGGACAGGCTCTACGTGCGCCTCAACACCCGGCTCGAGGTCTTCGACGCGACGAACGGGGACTCGCTCGGCGTCGTCTGGTGACGGGCTCTCACCCCGACGTCGTGGCCGCCACGTGGCTGCGCTCGATCGAGCTCAGGCCGACGCCGGTCGAGGCGATCTCTCGCGCTGAGGCGGCTCGGCGCGGCTCATCGCGCCGGCGTCACCCTCGCGAGATGCCGAACCGCAAGAGGAGCCCGACCCACCCGCGCGCTAGGTAGAGCGCGTTCAGCGACGCGTAGAGGAAGAGGAAGGCGTCGAACCGGTCGGCGATCGCGAACAGGTACACGTGGCTCGGGTAGTGGTTGAGGAGCCGCAAGAACCCGAACGCCGCGGCCGCGATCCGCGGCGCGAGGCCGCGCGGTCTGTCCTCCCCCACGGTCTCGTAGAAGGCCTCGACGCCCTGCTCGCGCCCCGAGAACTCGGGGCGGCGCAGGAAGTTCGTGAGCGAGATCGCAGAAGCGACGATCAGCGTCGCCGCCAGGCCGACGACGA
>CAZBJI010000157.1:0-18231 GCA_964492175.1 uncultured Polyangiaceae bacterium
TAGCGGCGGATGTACGCCGCCGAGAGCCCGACCTGCTTCATGAGCTCGCGGACGCGGTCCTCCACCTCGCGCCCGGTCTCGAACACCGAGTGGGTGCGGAGCGGCTCGGCCAGCGTGTCGAACACCGTCATCCGCGGGTTCAAGCTCGCGTAGGGATCCTGGAACACCATCTGCATGTGGCGCCGCTTCTTGCGGAGCGCCCCGGCGCCGAGCGCGAGGAGCTCGGTGCCGTCGAGGGTGACGCTGCCCGAGGTGGGCTCGACCAGGCGGAGGATCCCCCGAGCCGTGGTCGACTTGCCGCAGCCGGACTCGCCGACGAGACCGAGCGTGGCCCCTGCGGGGACGCTGAAGCTGACGCCGTCCACCGCGCGCACCGTCGCGACCTGGCGCTGCAGGATCCCACGCCGCACGGGGAAGTGGACCTTGAGGTCGCGGACCGAGAGGAGGTCCGTCACGCGATCTCCTCCCCGGCGTCGGCGGCGCGGATCTTGTCGACGTCCGTCTCGTGGCACGCGACCGTGTGCTCGGTGGGCAGGCCGCTCGCGCGGCGGCTCTCTCTCGCGCCGCCGACGTCGACGACCCGCACGTCGGGGTAGGTCAGGCACGCGTCCATCGCGTTCGGGCAGCGCGGTCGGAACGGACACCCGGAGGGGAGCTTGGCGAGCGACGGCGGGGCGCCGCGGATCGGCGAGAGGCGCTTGTGCTCGTCGTCGTCGAGGCGCGGGATCGAGCGCGCGAGCCCCACGGTGTACGGGTGCTGCGGGCGGCGGAAGATGTCCTCGGCGGGGCCCTGCTCCACGATGCGGCCCGCGTACATCACGGCCACGCGGTCCGCCAGGCGCGCTACCACCCCGAGGTCGTGCGTGATGAGGATGACGCCGACCCCGTCCGTGTCCTTGCGCTCCCCGATGAGCTCGAGGATCTGCGCCTGGATGGTGACGTCGAGCGCCGTGGTCGGCTCGTCCGCGATGAGGAGCTCAGGCTCGCAGAGGAGCGCCATCGCGATCATCACGCGCTGGCGCATCCCGCCCGAGAGCTGGTGGGGGTAGTCGTCGAACCGCCGCGACGGATCCGGGATGCCTACCGAGCGGAGCATCTCGATGCCGCGCTCGCGGGCCTCGGGTCGCTCCATGCCCCTGTGCAGCTCGAGGACCTCGCAGAGCTGCTCGCTGATCCGCAAGTACGGGTTCAGCGACGTCATCGGATCCTGGAAGATCATCGCGATCCGGTCCCCCCGCACCGACCGCATCTCCTCCTCCGTGGCCTTCACGAGGTCCCGCTTGGGGCCCTCCTTCGACTGGAAGCGGATCTCCCCGCTCACGATGCGCCCCGGAGGCTCCTGGACGAGCCGCATGATGGAGAGGCTGGTCACGCTCTTGCCCGAGCCGCTCTCCCCGACGATGCCGAGCACCTCGCCCCGGTCGACCGAGAACGAGACCCCGTCCACCGCCTTGACGACGCCTTCCTCGCCGAAGAAGTGGGTCTTGAGATCGCGAACCTCGAGGAGCATGGGTCGGGCTCAGTCCTTTCGCGTCCGCGGATCGAGGGCGTCGCGGAGCCCGTCGCCGACGAAGTTGAAGCAGAACAGGGTGAGGGCGAGCATGAGCCCCGGGAACGTGATGAGCCACGGGTAGAGGTCGAGCGCCTCGGCGCCGCCGGCCACGAGCTGACCCCAGGAGGAGAGCGGCTCCTCGGTGCCGAGGCCGAGGAAGCTCAAGAACGCCTCGACCATCATGACCTCGGGGATCGTGAGCGTGGTGTAGACGATGATGGGGCCGAGGGCGTTCGGCACGAGGTGCCGGAACACGATGGCCGCGTGGCCGACCCCGATCGAGCGCGCTGCCTCCACGAAGGGCTGGCTCCGCAGCGCGATCACCTGCCCGCGGACGATGCGCGCCATCGTGAGCCACGAGACCACGCCCAGCGCGGCGAACACGAACATGATCTTGAAGAGCGGGAGGTACCTGGGGTCCTTCGGGTGATCGGTGAACACGCCCAGCGTGGCGACGAAGGCGTCGTAGAAGACGGTCTTCGGGTTGGCGAAGAACGCGGTGACCAAGATCACGAACACGAGGAGCGGGAACGTGTAGAGCACGTCCACGACGCGCATCATGACGGCGTCGATGCGGCCGCCGAAGTACCCGGCGACGCCGCCCCATGACACCCCGATGACGAAGCTGATGATCGTCGCGATCACGCCGACCGCGAGCGAGACCCGCCCGCCGAACGTGACGCGCGCGAACAGGTCACGCCCGAGATCGTCCGTCCCCATCCAGTGCTCGGCGGACGGGGGCGTCGGGCCGAGCTGGAGGTTCGCCTTGTCGTAAGGGTGCGCGGCGAAGAACGGGTGGAGGATGCAGAGCAGCACCAGGAAGGTCAGGATGACGCCGGACCACACCGCCACGCGGTTCTGCTTGAGGCGCCGCCAGGCGTCGGCCGAGAGGCTCGACCCCTGCTCGACCGCCTCACCCTGGCCCTGTCCGCCGGAGGGCTCCGCCATCACTCGAGCTCCACGCGCGGGTCGAGGAACTTGTAGGCGATGTCGACGACTGCGTTCGCCACCGTGAGGAGGACGGCGTAGACGAGGACGACGCCCGCGGTGAGGTTGTAGTCGCGGTTCTGGACCGACTCGACCAGGTACCGGCCCATGCCCGGGATGTCGAAGATCTTCTCGAGGACGAGGCTCCCGACGAGCAACCCCGCGAAGCCCGGGCCGAGGAAGCTCACCACGGGGAGCATCGCGCCGCGGAGGGCGTGCTTCGTGATGACGGCGCGCTCCGAGAGGCCCTTCGCGCGCGCGGTGCGGACGAAGTCGCTCCGGATGACCTCCAGCATGCCGGCCCGGGCGAGCCGGGCGATGTAGGCCGCCATCGGCAGCGCCGCGCAGAACACCGGCATCACCATGTGCCGCCATGACTCCCACCGCGCGACGGGGAGCAGGTAGAGCTTCAAGCTGAAGAGCAGGACCAAGAGCGGGGCGAGCACGAAGCGCGGGACGCTGATCCCGAAGAGGGCCGCCGCCATCGCGAGCGAGTCCTTCCACGTGTTCTGGCGGACCGCGCCGATGATCCCGAGCGGGACGCCGATCGCGACGGCCAGGAGCGTGGCCCAGAGGCCGAGCTCGAGCGAGACCGGGAAGGTGATGCCTACGATCTCCTCCACGGTGCGGCCGGGGTACTTCGCGCTGTAGCCGAAGGAGCCCTCCGTGAGGAGCCGGCCGAGCCACTCCTGGTACTGGACCCAGATCGACTGATCGAGTCGGAACTGCTTCTCGAGGTTCTTCAGGACCTCCTTGGGGAGCGCGCGCTCCTGGTCATAGGGGCTGCCGGGCGCGAGCCGCAGCATCACGAAGACGAGCGTGAGCACCGCGAACAAGGTCGGGATGATCGAGACGAGGCGGCGGACGATGTACGCGAGCACGTCAGTACGCACCGGGCGGAGGCAGGACCTCCGGCTTCATGGCGGGCTCGTCCGAGGCGTTGGTCTGCCAGCTCGGGTCGATCCACATCCAGTGGATGAGCTGCTCGTTGCGCTTGTTGAAGTGGTGCCCTTTCACGTAGGGCTTGATGAGCGCGACCTTCGTGTAGAAGTAAAGGGGGAGCTTCGGCGCCTCGTCGATGAGGATCTTCTCCGCCTCGCGGTAGAGCGCCATGCTCTTCTGGACGTCGCCGGTGGCGCGAGCCCGCGTGACCAGGGCGTCGAAGGCGGCGCTCTTCCAGCCGGTGCGGTTGTTGGGGCTCTCCGCCATGAAGGTGTCCATGTACGTCTGCGGGTGGTCGTAGTCCCCGACCCAGCCGAAGCGCACGATCTGGTAGTTGCGATCGCGCACGTTCTTCAGCATCACCTTCCACTCCTCGTTGCGGAGCGTGACGCTGACGCCGAGGTGGCGCTTCCACATGTCCTGGATCGCGACCGCGACCTTCCGGTGCCCCTCGCTCGTGTTGTAGAGCACCTCGATCGGCGGCATCCCCTCCGCGCGGTACCCGTCGCCGTCCTTCACCACGGGGAAGCCGGCCTTCCCGAGCAGCTCTCGCGCGTACTCGGGATCGAAGACGGCGCCCTTGCCGATGAACGGATCGCGGCCGGCCGCGCGGTCGGCCTGCACCGCGTCGGCGTAGCCGCCGCCGGCGAAGTCCGGGACGAAGTGCGTGGCGGGCTGCTGACCGGCGAGCAGCACCTTGTCGACGAGCTCCTGCTTGTCCACGGCGAGGTTCAGCGCGCGGCGCACGTCCACCTTGTCCATGGGCGGCTGCTTCGTGTTGAACTCGTACCAGTACGTCGCGAGGTAGTTCGTGCGCTCGAAGTCCTTCTTCGGCTGGAGGAACGGGACGTAGTTCGGCGGCAACGAGCTGTTGTCGCCGGCGTAGTCGAGCTCGCCCGCCTTGTAGAGGTTCATGCCCGCCACGTAGCTCTCGACGCTCATCCAGACGATGTCGTGGATCTTCAGGTGGTCGTGGAAGCGGTGGTGCTTGCTCCGCTTCATCCGGATCTCGTAGCGGAACTTCCAACCGCTGAGCTCCCAGGGCCCGTTCGTGACGATGTTCTCCATGCGGGTCCAGCGATCTGGGTCCTCCGGGAAGCGCTCGACGACGTCCTTGCGCACGGGGAACGCGGTGGGGGAGCAGAGGAGGTCGAGCATGTAAGGCGCGGGGTACGCGAGGTCGAGCTCTAGGACGGTGTCCGACACGGCGCGAACCCCGATGATCGACGTGTCGATCACGAGCGCGGCGTCGTCCACGAACCCGAGCGGCGCGGCGCCCTCGGGCGGGGCCTCGCCGGGCTTCGGCGCGAAGGTCGGCAGGTCCTCGTGCTTGGCGACGAGGGCGAGCTTCGGCTCGATCTTCGACTCCCCCAGCATGCAGCCAGGGAGCAGGCCGCGCCTGCCGCTGCCGTCCCGCGCCACGACCTCGAAGAAGTGATCCGCCTCCCCGTTGCAGATCACCGGGCCGAGCCGGCGCGCGAGGTCGTAGTCCCCGGCGGAGAGGCGCGCCGCCGGATCCGCCGCGCGCGTCTCCTTCCCCGCGGAGAACAAGATCACGAGCTGCTCGGGCGCGCCCGACTTCGGGTCGGCCTTGTCGTAGCCGAGGCCGTCGAGGTCCCTCGGCTCCTCGGCGAACGGCGCGATCCCGGTCGCGACCGAGACGGGGGAGCGGCCGACCACCCGGACGGCCGCGCCGGAGGGCAGCTTCGCCACCTCCGCTGCGTCGGCCGCAGGCCCGCCCTTCACCGAGAGCTCCTTGCTCGTCACGCGGAGCTTGCCTTGGTTCACGAGCTCGGCGTTCTTGAGCGGGTAGAGGTGGCTGGCGCTCTGGGAGCCCGTCAGCGGATCGATGACGCGCCGGAACGAGTAGGCGAAGTCGTGAGCGGTGACGGGCTTTCCGTCGCTCCACTTCGCGTCGTCGCGGAGATGGAAGCGGTAGAAGCGGCTGTCGGGCGTCTTGTCGTACCGCGTGGCTACCCCCGCGGTCGGCTCGGCGCCGGGCCCGTACACGACGAGCCCCTCGAAGAGGTGCAGGACCAGCTTCGAGCTCACCGAGTCGTGGGTCTTGCCCGGATCGAGGTACTCGGGCTCGCCGAGGTTGTTGACGTAGAGCGTGTGGGGATCTTTGCCGTGCCGATCCGTGGTGCCGAAGTACGGGCTCTTGTCGTCCGTGGGGCTGCACGCCGCGAGCGACGCGGCGAGGGAGAGCCACGGGAGGGCCGAGCGGGCGGGCACGCAAGATGGCTAACACAAGGCACGGTCCGGCCGCACGTGCGAACGAGCGAGGCGGTATGCTCGGCGCTCGATGTGGCGATCCCCCCGAGCGCTGGTCCTGCTCCTCTCCCTGATCGTCGCCGTCGCCTGCGGCGGGGCGCCCGGCTCCTCCCTGCGGCCCGGGCCCGACACGTCGGCGTGCGCGCCCACCTCGCTCCCGGCCTGTGAGCGGGCCATCGGCCAGGCGGTCGCCGTGGGCGACGACGCGGGGCCGCTCGTCCGGGCCTACGTGAAGGCGCGCGCCGAGGCGGACGACGACGACGCGTTCGGTCGGGCCCTCGAGGCGCTCTCGCGGGCGGCCAAGACTCGGCGCGCGGCGCTCCTCGTCGAGCCGAGAGGCGCACCGCCGCGGCTGCCCGACGCCGAGATCGTGAAGGTCGACGGGGCGCTCTCGACGAAGGTGCCCGAGGAGCTGCACGCAGTGACCGTCGCGCTCGCCGAGGCGGCGGGGCTCGACTACCTGGCGGTCGCCCGCGAGGGCGCCGTCTGGCGATACTTCCCGAAGGATCCGCTCGCGCCCCTCTCCCTCGGGCTCGTGCCGGTGGCGCGGGCGGAGGATCCCGCCGCGGTCGGGACCGACGTGGCGGTGGAGGCGGCGCTCCGGGACGCCGTGCGCGCGGCGCGCGCGTTCGACTACGTCGGCGCGGCGAAGGCCATCGACCGGCTGGATGCCCTGGCGCGCGCGCGGCCGACCTACGACGCGCAGACGCTCCGGGCGACCGTCGCGTCGAGCTTCCTCATGCTCTCGGCCCCGAGGCCGCTCTTCGAGGAGGAGGGCTCGACGCCCGCGGCCACGCCGCCGGCGCCGCGCCCGGACGAGACGCCGTACGTGGACCTCCTCCGCGCGCGATCCGATCCGAGGTCGGCGAAGGCCTACGCGGCGCGGCGCTCCCGCATCCTCCGCGCGATCGGGGCGGAGCTCCACCCGGCCGTCGACGCCCTCTTCGGCGACCTCCCGACCTCGGGCTGCGACGTCGTCGTCCCGCCGCCCATCTCCACCCAGCGCGAGCTCGCGTTCGCGCGCCTCCTCGGCGGGGCGCTCCAGCCGGCGCGCGCGCGGGCGGCGAACGGCCGACTGGACATCGCGACGTGGTACGCGCGCTACGGCGAGCTCGCCGCCACGATCGAGCGCACCGAGACGGCGTGGCTCTTCGCGTCGGCGCTCGTCACCGAGCGAGGCGGCTCGAGCGGCGTCGTCCCCTCGGGGTCGGACGTCCACCGCCGCGTCACGAGGCTCGCCCTCCGCCACGCGAGGGCGCTCGGGGCGCTCGCGAAGGTGGACCCCGGGCGTGTCGGGCTCTCGCACACGGGCTTCCTCGTCGCCTCGGGCAACTACGTCGACGCCGAGCTCGCGGCGGCGGTCGTCGACGTGGGGCGGAGCGCCGCGTCGGGCGTCCTCTCCACCGCGAAGGACTCGTGGGACATCCTCGGAGCGGCGCTCCTCAGCGCGATGCTCAGCGGATCGATGCCGCCGGAGCTCCGCGAGGCGCACCTGACGGCGCTGCAGGGCGCGTTCACGGCGCGGCTGCGCGACGATCTCGCTCGGGAGACGGGCTGGGGCGTCGCGGCCGCCTTCGCGCTCGACGGCGCGTACCGCGCCCTGTTCGATCTCGGGCTGGACGTCCGCGGCTCTGCTGCGCAGATCTCGCGCGCGCTCGAGGCGCCCGGCGTCGTCCAGCCGGGGGTGGCGGCGCTCGTCTCGGCGCTGGTCCGCTACGCGGCGCTGGCGTCGGAGGACGCGCTCGGGTCCCCGGTGGTGGAGCGCGACGCGACGCCCCTCCCCGGGCGCGCGGCCGCGCGGGCCTCGCTCAAGAGGGCGCTCGGCGGGCTCGGCGGCCCCGGGGTCGACCCCGATCCGCGCGCGCTCGACGATCTGACGACGCTCCTCGACGGATCCGCCGCCACCGTGGCGCTGTGGGTGGTCTCGTCCGCCCGCGGCGACGCCGCGAAGGCGCGCCCCAAGGACGTCTGCGCCGAGGACGAGGCCCCGCTCGATCCGCGCGTGGTGCGCGCGCTCGGAAAGCTCGCGGACACCCGCAAGGACGTGCTCACGGGCCGCCTGGCGACCGCCACCGATCCGTGGTCTGCGCGCGCTCGCGGCGTCGCCCTCGTCGTGAGCGACCTCGTTGACTTCGCCGCCGCCCTCGCGAGGCCGCCGAAGAAGGGCGCGAAGAAGGCGGGCGACGCCAAGCTCCCGGCGGCGAAGCTCTTCGTGAAGCGGGACGAGGCCCGCAAGATCCTGACCGCCGGCGCGGCGTCGTTCGGCGTGACGGGGCCCTCCGCGGACGCGCTGGTGACCGGGTACGGCCTGCTCCGGTCGCTCGCGGAGGCCGGGCCCACGGCGTTCACCGGCGCCAGCCTGGAGGACGGCAAGGCGTTCGTGTCCTCGCTCGGAGCGTTGCTCGCGGAGAGCCGGGAGATGGCCGCGACGGGGCAGCTCTTCCAGGCGCTCTCGCGGGCGATCGGCGACAAGGACGCCGCGCCGCTCTTCGTCGACGTCGCGCGCGGCCTCTACGGGGACAAGCGCTCGGAGCAAGGGGACATGGTCCTCCTGACGGCGCTCGTGGTGGCGTCGCTCCAGGAGCGCGCCGTTCACCCTTCGGCGGTGGAGCTCGCCGACCAGCAGAAGAGCGAGATCGCGTGGGTGCTGAAGTTCCTGCGCGAGGCGCGGCGGCTGGAGGACGGGCAGTCGGTCGACGCGGAGAGCTTCGTCCCCGGGCTCGAGGCGCTCGTCGCGCGCAAGTGCGCCTTCGCGAGCACGAAGGAGATCTCGTCGCTCATGGGCGCGCTCGAAGAGCACCGCGCGGGCGATCCACAGAAGGCGCGCACCGCCCTCGACGCGTTCCTGGACCGGGCGGAGAAGGACCTCGTGGTGCCGCGCGTCGCCTACGCGTTCCGTCAAGAGACCGAGGTGCGGGTCTTCAACCTCACGCTCGAGATCGGGCTCGGCGCGCCGGTGCTCAGCTCGTCCAACAGCTTCAGCTTCGGCGTCGGCGCGAGGAGCTGGGGCGAGCCGCTCCTCTCCTTGGAGGCGACCGTCGGCACATCGGACGCGAAGCAGACCCGGGACGAGTCCGCGCGGACCTACGTCCACGCGGCGGCCCTCGCCGGCGTCATGCACTTCCTCGCCGGGGATCCGGCGCGAGGGGAGATCGCGGCGGCCCGCGCGCTCGGCGTGCTCACGCAGCGGACGCGGTTCTACGTGCAGGGCGTCACCGACGAGCCGATGACCTGGGCACAGGACGCGCGCGGTGCGCTGGCGGTCCTCGGGCAGCAGGCCGCCGAGGCGGGGAGGCCGCTCCTCGCGGGCGCGCTCCTCGGGGTCGTCCGAGGCTCCTTCGACGGGACGCTCGCCAAGCCGGAAGAGCTCGCGGCGCTGCTCGATCCGGTGCCGTCGCCGCTCTCGACGCTCCGAGGCGCAGGCGCGGTGATCGATCGAACGAAGGCGACGCTCCGCGTCCTCCCCGGCGGCCTCACGTGCGGCGGGCCGAGGTCGGACAAGGCGGCGCACCTCCGCGCGGGCTGCGACACGTACCCGATCGCCCTCGCCCTCCGGGTGGCGGACTCGATCGCGGCGCTGCCCAAGCTCGAGCGCCGCGCCGCCGGCGGGCCGCCGTGCGCCGACCTCGGGGCGCTCGACGCGTTCCTCACGCCCGCCTCCCGTGGGACCTACGACCCCGACAAGCTCACCGACGCGGCGCGGGCGATGCTCGACGCCGGCAAGGTCTACGACGCCTCCGTGCTCCTCACCCGCCAGCGCCAGGGCGCGCACTGCACGCCGCAGCTCGTGGGGCTCCTGCGGGCTGCCTCGCTCCGCATGGAGCGGGCGGCCACCGTCCGGGCCGACCTCCTGAGCGCCGCCGTCAACTGCGAGGCCAAGTCGCTGACGCCCGCGCTCATCACGGATCTCGGCGCGCTCGACGCCGAGCTCGCGAAGATCGGCGACGGATCCCGGCAGCTCGAGGTCGGGCTCTTCTCCGCCAAGCTCGCGCTGACCCACGGCAGCCCGCAGGCGCTCGCTGCGGTCGTCCAGAGGCCGGGCTTCGTGACGTCGCAGCGGGACCACGGCGCCACGGCGCTCGGTGTCGCGCTCTTGCTCGACCACGCGTCGAACGCCCTCGCCGGCGAGCCGGCGCGCGTGAAGGAGACGGCCCCCGAGGTCGAGCTCCTCTGCGGGAGGCTCCCGCCGGCGGACCGCGCGGAGCTCTGCCGCATGATCGAGCCGCTCAGGGCCCAGAAGGCCTCGCCGGCGGAGCGGAAGAAGGCCGCCGAGGACGCGCTGCGGAAGCTCCTCGGGGGCTGAGGTGGGGCCGCCGCGTTGACAAGCCCCTCCGCGCCCGCGACGCTCTCTCCGTGGGCGACGAGAGGCGGCATCGTGCGTCACCGATCGAGCGCGATCTCCGCGCGCTCTTGCCGCCCGCGCTCGGCCTCTTCGCGAGCTCGGCGCTCGCGCTGCTCTACGTCGTAGGCCTGGGGGACGCCTTCTGGGCCGTGGCGGGGCTCGTCGCGACCGCGTGGGTCTGCGTCGCCGCGGTCGCGCACCAGCGCGCGCGGCTCCGACGGCTCGCGCCGCGGGAGGTGCGCGTCGAAGGCGACGCGCTCTTCGTGGGCGCGCGGCGCATCGACCGGGCCGCGATCACGCACGGGGTGGTGGTCGACACGCAGGACGGCGCCGTGGTGCAGCTCCGCACGACCCGGTGGCGTCAGCCGCTGGTGTTGCACTTCGACGACCCATCGTCCGCCAGGGATCTCCTAGCGGCGCTGAAGCTCGGCGCCGACCAGACGACGGCGACCTTCCTCGCGCAGTCGCCCTGGCTCGCGGAGCGCTGGTTCTCCGATGGCCTCATCGGCGCGCTGGTCGCGGTGTGCGCGCTCGCGGTGGCGGTCGTGCCCCTCGGGTGGCCACCGATCATCGGCGTCGTCGCCCTCGCGCTGCTCGTCCCACCGATCGTGCTCGCCGCCTTGCCGTCGTTCTTCTCCGTCGGCCTCGACGGCTTGGGCTTCACGACGCTCGGCCGCCGCGAGTTCTTCCCGTGGTCCCGCGTGCTGTCCGTCCGCGCCTTCGGAGAGCGGAGCCTCCTCGGGCGCGCCGGCGGCGTCGAGATCACCGTGGACGGGCGCGGGGCGCCGCTCCGCATCCCGATGGGGACGGACACGCTCACGGGCGACACCCCGGAGCGGCTCGCGGCGCGCATCGAGCAAGCCCGCGACGCGGCCGTCGGGTCGCGCGCGCCGGCGCTCGAGCTCTCGGGCTCGCTCGAGGATCGCGTCCGCGTCGCGAAGGGGGTCCTCGAGGGCGCCGGCGGCTACCGGGTGGGGCACGTCGAGCCCGACGCGGTCGGCGACCTGCTCGCCGACCCCGCCGCGGCGGCCGAGGATCGCGTCGCAGCGGCGCTCGCCCTCGTCGACCACCCCGGCGGCCGAGCGCGCGTCCGCGTCGCCGCCGAAACGACGGCGGACCGCTCGGTGCGCGCCGCGCTCGAGGCAGCCGCCAGCGAGGACGCCGCCGTCGCGCTCCACGCGGCGATCCGGCGCCGGCGACGCGTGTGACCGTCGCGCCCCCTCGGGGGCGGGGCCGGTCACTTCAGCGATGACTTCACCGACGAGGAGGGGCCCGAGCTCGAGCCGAGCCCGTCGAGCGACTGGGGCGACCCGAAGCTCGTCGGCGGGGGCGCGTGCTGGGACGGCATCGAGCCCTTGGGGGGCGCGAGCACCTCCACCGTCGCCTCGCTGGACTTCTTCTCGAGGGCCGAGCTCTTGCCGAAGTCCGGCTGCGGCTTCGTGGGGCCCTTCTTCTGAGGGAAGTCCGACTTGGGAGGTGCCGTGGGAGGCGGCGTCGCGGTGGGCTTGCCCGTGGGCAGCGGCGGCGCGGGGGCCTTCTTGTCGAGCTGGGGCGGAGCGGCCGACTCGATCGGCTTGATCTCCTCCTGCGGCGTCTGCTCGAGCGCCTTCTTCGCGGACTCGCGGGCTCCTTGGACGTCGGGCGCGGCGTCGCCCGCCGGATCCAGCTCCTTGGCGCGGTCGAGCCCGTCGAGGCACCGCTGGTGCTCTCCCTTGCTGCAGGCCTCGAGCGCCTTCTTTCGCGCCTCCCGACCCTCGGCGACGCGGGGAGCGACCGGAGGCGGCGCCTCGGTGGGGTCGGCGGTGGGCGTGGGGGGCAGGCTCGGGTCGCGGGCGATCTCGGGCTCGGCGGGGTCTCGCACCGCCCGCCAGACGAGGAGCGCGACGAGGGCGACGGCCGCGACGGCCGCGAGCTCTGCCAGCCAGCGCTCCTTCATGAAGCGCCGCATGCGCGAGACCCGCTGCCGCACCCGGGCGGCCGGGACCTGCTCCTCGTCCGCGATGTGCTCGAGCTTGTCCCCCTCCCCCTCGCGCGCCATCCACTGGAGGGTCTTTTGGGCGTCCGCCGAGCTGTCCGCTTGCTTCTCCGCCCAGCGGGTGAGCTCTCGCTCCTCGATCGGGGGCGGTGCGGTCTCGATGTCCGGCAGCTCCGCGGGCTGCTCCCGGCCCCGACGCCGGTGCAGATCGGCGATCTTGTGGCGGGCCACCCCGGTCAGCCATTTCCGCACTTCCGTCTCCTCGTCGGGCATCGACCGGGAGCCGAGGGCCTCGACGAGCACCGTCTGGACGACGTCGTCGACGTCGCTCTCGCCTACGCGCTTGCGCACGTAGTCCTGGAGGAATCGCCTCGTCTCGGGCGCTCCGAGGAACCGGTGGGCTCGAGGCTGGCTGGACGTGGGCATGGGGGTGCTCATCGCCAGGGTATCGCCCCGGCCCGAGAAAGTGTGACGGCGCTTGGGACGGGCCCCCCCTTCCGCTATGTTTCGCCTCCGTGCCGAAGGCCCCCCCCGCCTACTTTCTCATCAAGAGTGAGCCGTTCAAGTACTCCTACGCCGAGCTGGAGCGGGACAAGCGGACCACCTGGGAGGGGGTCCGCAACTTCGAGGCCCGAAACAACCTCCGGGCGATGAAGGTCGGCGACCTCTGTCTCTTCTACCACTCGAGCGAGGGGCTCCACGTGGTCGGCATCGCCAAGGTCCTGAAGGAGGCCTACCCGGACCCCACGGCGCCCGGCGAGGACTGGAGCGTCGTCGACGTCGCCCCGGTCAAGCCCCTCAAGATCCCCGTCCCGCTCGAGGTCATCAAGAGCGAGCCGAGCTTGGCGGACATCGCCCTCATCAAGCGGTCCCGGCTCAGCGTCGTCCCCGTCTCCAAGCCCCATTTCGACTACATCCTCAAGCTCAGCAAGACGAAGCTATGACCCCTCTCTCGCGGCGCGGCTTGGCGCTCACCCTCGCGGCGGCCATCTTTGGCTGTAGCTCCCCCTCCGCCCCGGCCGTGGTCAAGGACGAGTCGGTGTGCCAGGGCTTCGACGTCGCCGGGAAGAAGATGCGTGGCGGCCTCAAGCGCCCCGTCCGGCTCCGCGTCCTGTCGGATGGTGAGACCACCGCGACCGTGACGCTCGTGGGGATCCAGGACGCCGCCCACCCGACGCGCTTCCTGCTCCCCGACGCGAGCGCCGAGTACACCCTGGAGTTCGCGCAGTGCGCGAACGAGCGAGCGCCCCACCCCGACGACGCCAAGCCAGGGGCTGGGACGACGCGGTTCGAGTGCGCCGACCCCACGGTCTACGAGACCGTGAAGCACACGACCAAGAGCGGAGACCCGTCGACGATGGTCATCACCTTCGTCCCGCCGCCGGTCGGCGACTGCTGGGCGCCCCCGGCGGCGCCTCCCCGAGCCACCACCGCCTCCGCCTCCGCGGCTCCGACCGCGGCGCCCGAGGACGATCCCGGGAAGAAATAGATCCAGAGCGAGCGCCGCGACAGGCTCAGCCCGCCGCGCGGCTCGCCCAGTACTGCTTCTTCAGGCGTCGCCACGCGGCCAAGTCTTCCTTCGTCGGCGCCGGCTCGACGGGCAGGCTCGTGCGGACCTTGGCGGGGTTTAGCGCGTTCGAGAACCGGTGGTGGTTCGCGTGCATGTAGATGCCGAAGAACAGCTTGTTGCCGAGCTTGAAGAGCCCGTGGTTCAGGTTCACCGGCTTGTAGTCGCCCGTCGGGCTCTTCGCGTTGTGCGTGCTCCAGTTGAAGTGCACGAGGTGGAAGAAGCCGATGATCGAGGCGGGCAGGAACAGGAACAGGAACGCCTGCCAGCCGAGGAGCGTGAACCAGGTCGCGACGAGGAGCACCCCGGTGCCGAAGCTCACCACCGAGCGGATCCGCTCGAAGCGGCGGTTCTGCGGGGTGTCGCCGTGGACCTCGAAGACCGCCTCGTGGAGGTGCTTCTCGAGGTGCGCGACGTGGTGCCAGCAGAAGGCCCAGTAGCTCGGGCCGACCGGGTGGGGATCGTTCTCCAGGTGGTCCGAGTTCCGGTGGTGCTTCTGGTGGAGGACCTCCCACGAGGCGAACCGGGTCAGGATCACCATCCCGCAGAGCTCACCGATGATTCGGTTGTACGGGCGCGCGAAGCTCCCGTGGGTGCAGACGTGCACGAAGACGCTGCAGAGGATGTGCGCGTAGGCCACGAGCGGCAGGGCGAGCAGGTAGCCGTAGCTCCAGGCGCCGAGCAGCGCGCCCTCTCCGAAGAGCCCGGTGTGCCCGTAGGCGAGCATGGCGGCGGTGGCCGAGCCCAGCGCCAGCGCGTAGAACCCGTCGTAATAGAGGTAGAAATACCGGTTCTTGCGGAGCTGAGCGAACGGGAGCGACGTGAAGGTCGAGACGATCGCAGCGGCCACTTCGGTGTCTCCTTGTGCTCGATGGGGTCCGCGTCCGATGCCCGCGAATCGCCGCATGGAAGCCCAAGGACGGCAGTTACCCTAGGTCCTCGGTCGAGTCCAGCGAGCGGTGACGAATCTTCGACGCTTTCGTGCCCGACCGCCGACCCGTGAGTTGCCTCTCTTCGGAGCCTCGGCTAGACCGGCGCGCGCAGGAGGGAGCCGAAGGCGTGGCAGAAGCTCAGAGCCAAGCACCCCAGCCGCGGGATCCGTGGCTCGTCCGGCACCCCGCCGAGTGGCGGCAGATCGGCATCGTCGCGACCTACTGGTCGCTCCTAGCGGCGATGTTCTTCGTGCCCGTGTGCCGGAACGTCCTCGTCTTCGTGGCGGCCTGCTACTTCAGCTTCCTCAACTCGGTCGTGATTCACAACCACATGCACCAGGGGATCTTCCACTCGAAGACCCTGAACCACGCGTGGCGGCGGATCCTGAGCTTCGGCGCGCTCTACCCCGCGTCGGTCAACCTCCCGTCCCACAACATCGTCCATCACCATTTCGAGGACGACGGGCAGCCCGACTGGGCGGCGCCCGAGCACGTGGACTTCCGCTGGAACCTCCTGAACCTCATCCACTTCCCCAACGTCGCCGGGCCGAACACGTTCGGCGGGGTGCAGCGCTGGGCGGCCGTGGCGGGTCGCGAGGACTTCAAGCGACAGTACGTCTACGACAACGCCTTCATGTTCGGGCTGACCGGCCTGCTGATGGTGGTCGACTTCTGGACGACGCTGTTCTTCATCGTCCTTCCGCAGCTCTACGGCGCACGTTCCATCCTGCGGATCAACATCATCCAGCACGACGGATGTGACACGACAACAGACTGGAATCACTCGAGGAATTTCGTCGGGCGCGCCTTCAACTGGATCATGTGCAACAACGGCTACCACACGATCCATCACAACCGCGCCGGGCTGCACTGGTCGGTTCTCCACGAGTGGCACCAGAAGGAGGTGGTCCCGCGGATCCATCCCAGCCTGGATGAGCCCAGCATGGTCGCCTACCTCCTCCGGACGTACGCCCTTCCGGTCGGGCGCCCGCCGAAGAAGGACCTGAGCGCAGTGGAGCAGGCCGCCCCGCGCGCCGACCTCGCGCCGGTCGAGGTGCGACGTGCCGAGGCCGCCGAGGCGGGCGCGCGCGCGTGAGGGCCCCGTGCTGACGCCGGAGATCATGGGCCTCGTCGCCCTCTGGGTGCTCTGGGGCAACACGATCCTCGTGGCCCTCGCGGCGCTGAAGCGGGCGCGCGCGCTCAGCCGGCGGGCCGCCCGGGTCGCTGGGGCGCGGCGGAGCCCCGAGGCCGGGAGCGACTGCTACCTCGAGGGGCGGGTCGCGGAGGTCCTTGGCGACCATCTCGCGGCGTTCTCCGTCGACCAGCTGGGACGGGCGGCCGCGGGGAAGGCCCCCGCCATCCTCTGGCACGACAAGTCCTACCGCTCGGAGGTCGCAGGGGGCCGGGTCGACGTCGCGGGCGCGAGCGTGCACCTCGAGGCGGGAGCGCCGGCAGAGGTGTGGCTCGGGGCGGACGAGGCGGACGCCGCGGCGGACTGCGCGGACCGAGCCTCGTTCGAGGCCGCGTTCACGGACGCCAAGAAGACGCGCGGCGCCGCGCGCACGGTCACGGCGGCGCTCGGCCGCGAGCGCCGGGTCTTCCTGTTCGGGCGGGTCTCCGCGAAGGACGGCAGGCTGGTCTTCACGGCTCCGGAGGGCGGCCGGCTCCTCGTCGCCGCGCTGGATCCGGTCGTCTGGCTCCGCCGCCGCGCGCGGTTCGCGCGGTGGATCGTGGTCCCCGCGATGGTCCTCGGGGCGGCGGCGTGCACGGCGCTCGCCCTCCAGCCGCCCGTCTTCGAGGGCGTGGTGTCCAGGGTCGGGGGCCTCTTGGGGCTCGTGTTCTTCCTGCTCGTGCTGCCCGCGGGCACCTCGCTCCGAGACTTCCTGCGCGTACCGTCCGAGCGCATCGTCCGGGGCCGGTGGGAGGTCCCGCCCTCGGCGGCCGCGGAGGCGTACGAGGCCCGCGAGCTACGCTCTGCGTCGTAGCCCGACGCGCCGCGTGAAGAGCCAGCGGAGCGCGAGCGCGCCGTAGCCGTCGCCCGCGGATCGCGGTAAGCGTCGCGACCGTGATGCACTCCAGACGTCTCGCCGCCGCGCTCCTCCCCCTCCTGCTCGCCTGCGGTGACGACGCCGCGACGCCCGACGACGACGGCGGCGGCGCGGGCGACGGCACCGGGGCCGGGCCCGGGCAGACCGTGACCACCGGCGCGGGCACCACCGGCGCCGGCGGCGTCGTCGAGCTCGCGCAGGCCACCATCGCCGGCGACGTCACGTGGCAGGTCACCTTCGACGCCACGGCCCAGGCTGCGGGCGCCACCAACTGCTCGTACACGCGACACTACGAGGGCATCGAGGACGCGTCGCGGCCGTGGGTCTGCCCCTCCTGCGAGGTCGTGTTCCGCGCCACGGTGCAGATGACCGCGGGCGAGGCCGACTGCTTCTCCCAGGTCTCGGCCGAGCCGCCCTCCGACGAGGAGTGGATCGGCTACGGCGGCGGCGTCTACTACCGCGGCATCGGCCCGATGAGCGCGCAGGGCACGGCCGACGTCGCGGGCCAGGCGCTGACGACGACGAACGCCGTGACGATGCTCGACGCGCCCGTCGGCGGGACGATGGAGTTCGCGATCGCCGGGAGCCTGACGCTCTCCAGCCAGGACGGAGATCCGCTGAACGGGTTCGTCCCGCCCGCCACGTACGCGTGCGGCTGGCCGAAGGCCGACCCGCCCGCGTACACCGGCGACTACACGATCGTGAGCGGCGGCGTCGTCCCCGACGGCCTCTTCAAGGACGCCTGCGACGAGACCGTGCGCCTGCACGACTTCCAGGGCAGCTACCTCTTCATCAACATGGGCGCGCGGGATTGCCCGCCCTGCCAGCTCATGGCGGGGGACGAGGAGGCGTTCGTCCAGAGCATGGCGATGCAGGGGATCGAGGTGCACGTCATCACGCTGCTCGCTCCCTCGCTCGCGAACCCGCTCGGCGAGACGACCACGGCCATGCTCGATGGTTGGATCGACAACTACTCGCTCACCTCGCCCGTCCTCGCGGACCGCGCGTGGGGCCTCAGCATGTTCCTCCCGCTCTTCGCGGAGCAGACCGGCTACCCGTCGTGGGTGATGGTGGATCCCGAGCTGCGGGTGATGGACTTCGCGAGCGGCTACCCGGCGAACGGCTTCGCCGACATGGAAGCGGCGATCCTCGCCGACGCGGGGATGTGAGCCAGGCGTCGCGCCGCGGGCGGTGGGCCCTGCCTGATCGCCCGGCGGCGCGGAGCCGCGCTTTCGGGGTCGAACGCGTTGCACCACCAACCCCGCACCTCGATCCTTGCCGGCGTAGCTCAGGACGTTCTGCCGCCGGCAACCTCGACCAGGCGCTTTTGCGCGATGGACGGGGAACTGCACCCAAAGGCCGACTGGCCTTCAACGCTGCTCCGCGTGACCGTCCGCGCACCCTTGCGCCGACGCCGGGCCACCGCGAGAATCGTTCTTCGGAGGGCCCGATGAGCAACACTCGTACGACGTCGGCACAGAGCTTGCTGGGGGGGCCGCGATGCTGGCAACCGCGATCGGTTGCGGCTCCGATGAACGGACGAGCGCACCACGGCTGGCGACCGCCGCGAGTGAGATTGTCAACGGCACACCCGTAGCGCCGCTGCTCTATC
>CAZBJI010000158.1:0-18094 GCA_964492175.1 uncultured Polyangiaceae bacterium
CAGTCGGTCGCGCCCGCAGACAGCGGTAGCCGATGTAGAGCAGATACGCCGCGCTCGACGGATCGGAGCGCCGCTCGAAGGGCTCGCCCGAGCACGCCTCGAGCCCCCCTGCTTCCTCGTCCAGGAGGAGCCGCGGCGGGGACTCGGCAGGGAGATCCCTCGCGTCCGCGGATCGCGTGATCACGAGCCGGGCGCCGGCGTCCGAGAGCATGAAGCCGACGCGCTCGGCTGGGTACGCCGGGTCGATCGGGAGGTAGGCCGCGCCGAGCTTCCCCACGGCGAGCATGGCGACGACGATCTCGGCGGACCGCTCGAGGGCGATGCCGACGTGGTCACCGGGCCCGACCCCGCGCGCCGCGAGCGCCCGGGCGAGCTGGTTCGAGCGCCGCTCGAGCTCTCCGTACCGCACGACGGCGCCTGCGGCCTCGATCGCGACGGCGTCCGGCGTCGCGACCGCCCGCTCCGTCACGATCTCGTGCGCAGCGCGGGCGGGGAGCTCCGCGTCGGTGCGGTTCCAGCCGTCGATCTGGGCGGCGCGCTCTTCGAGGGAGAGCACGTCGAGATCCTCCACCACGGCGTCGGGCGCCGCGGCGATCGACCCGAGGAGGACCCGGAACGCGCTCACGAAGCGCTCCGCCGTCGCGTCGTCGAACAGGTCCGTGTTGTACTCGAAGAGCCCCGCGAGCCCCCGCGACGTCTCCTGCAGCTCGCAGAGGACGTCGAACTTGGACGTCCGCGGGTGCACGGTCCACGGCTCGGCGCGTACACCGGGCAGATCGAGCGCCGACTCGGGCGCGCGCTGGAGAGCGAACATCGCTTGGAACAGCGGGTGGAAGCCGGCGCTGCGATCGGTCTGGACGGCCTCGACCACCCGATCGAACGGGAGGTCCTGGTGCGCGAGCCCCGAGAGGACCACGGCGCGCGTCCTCCTCAGCACCTCGCGGAAGGTAGGCTCGCCCGCGAGGTCCCCGCGGAACACGACGGTGTTCGTGTAGAACCCGATGGCCTTCTCCACCTCCGCGCGCTCCCGGTTCGCGACCGGCGCGCCGACGACGACGTCGGTCTGCCCCGAGAGGCGGTAGAGGAGCACGTAGTACGCGGCGAGCAGCACCTGGAAGAGCGAGGCGCTCTCCGTCTTGGCCAGGGAGCCGAGCGCCCCCGCGAGCTCCGCCGGGAGGTCGAAGGTCAGCTGCGCGCCACGGGTCGTGGGCGCCGCCGGGCGCGGGCGATCCGTCGGGAGCTCGAGCACCGGGACGGTCGGCCCGAGCGCCCGCTTCCAGTGGGCGAGCTCCGCGGCGAGGGCGTCCCCGCCCAGGGACTCCCGCTGCCAGATCACGAAGTCCGGGTACTGGATCGGTACCTCCGGGAGCGGCGACCCCGCGCCCCGCTCGAAGGCGCGGTAGAGGGCGCTCAGCTCCTCGTACAGCAGCCCGAGCGACCAGCCGTCACACACGATGTGGTGCACGTCGAGCCAGAGGACGTGGTCCTCGGGCCCGAGCGCCACGAGGCCCGCGCGGAGCAGCGGCCCGCGGGAGAGATCGAACGGACGCTCCGCCTCCACCTGCACGAGCCGCCGCGCCTCCTCGACGCGCTCGCGCTCCGTCGGGAGGTCGGCCACCGACTGGACGGTGAAAGGGAGCGAGACCTCGTCCGTCACCACCTGGACGGGGATCCCGTCGGGCGCCGCGAACGTCGTGCGCAAAGACTCGTGGCGAGCGACGATCTCGACGAGCGACCTCCGGACGAGCTCCGCGTCGAGGCCCCCGCGCAGCCGCAGCGCCTGCGGGATGCTGTACACGCAGGTGTCGGGCTCGAGCTGATCGAGGAACCAGAGCCGCTCTTGCGCGCTCGAGGCCGGGAAGACGTAGACGTCGTCGCTCGAGGGTTCTCCGCTCACCTGCCGTCCTTCTTGCTCTCGTCGCGATCCGCGCCCTGCGTCAAGGTCGAGCGCGCCACGCGGAAGGCGTCCCGCGAGACGCGCTGGAGCTTCGGCCCGGCCGCGCCGCCCACCTGCAGAGCTGCCTCGATCTGCCGGGCGATGGCGTCCACGGTACGCCGCTCGAACAGGCTCCGCAAGCTGACCTCCGACTGGGTCCGCTTGCGGACCCGCGACGCGAGCTGGGTGAGCAACAGCGAGTGCCCGCCGAGGTCGAAGAAGTCGTCGTGAAGCCCCACGCCCTCCACCCCGAGCAGCTCCTCCCACACCGCGGCGATCGTCCGCTGGAGCGGCGTCTCCGGCGCGACGAAGGCCGTCGCGAGCGGCGGACGCGGCGTCCGCACCGAACCGCCAGGAGCACGCGCCGCTCCCTCCGCCGGCGTCGTGCCCGGCGCCGGGCGCGTGCTCTCGAGGAGCGCCCCGAGATCCTGCGACGAGACGACGACCCTGGTGAGGCGCGGAGCGCGGAGGATGCGCTCGATGGCCTCCATCCCCTCCGGCGTGCGGATCCCGGCCTCGAGGCCGAGCTCGAGGATCTTGTTCGCGGTCGCTTGCTTGGCGGGACCCGTGGCGCGCCGCGTGCGGAGCGACCGCCCCTCCACCCGCTGCATCGTGAACTCGCGCACCTCGACGAGGACACGGCCCGCGGGGTCCAGCACGTCGACGTCATAGACGGCGGCGCCGGGGGACACCTTCGTGAGCTCGATCCGGCTGAGCACGTGGTCGGGCAGGCACGCGTGCACCTGCACGGCCCCGTACGAGAGGGGCACGTAGAAGTCGCGCCGCGCGTCGAAGCCTGGGACGAGCTCCTGGCCGCCTGCCGTCGCGAAGTCGAGGAGCGCGGGGTGCAGCCCGAGGGCTTGCACGTCACCGCGCAGCGCCTCGGGGAGCCGCAGCTCGAGCAGCGCCTCGCGCTCGCCGCGGCGCCACGTGCGGCGGTTGTCCCAGCGTTCTCCGAAGGCGACGTGAGGCTCCGCCGCGAGATCGAACCGCTCCCGCACCTGCCTCGAGCACCGGGCCGCGATCGCGGCGACGTCCGCGCGCGGCGCCTGCGGCGCCACACGCCGCGCGAGCCCGCGCGCGTGCTCCACACGATCCCCCGGCGGACCGCTCGTGACGGCCACGTCCCACCCCTCGCCGCGGCGCTCCAGCGAGACGCGCACCTCCACGGCCTCGCCGGAGGGCACCGAGAGCGGCGCGACGAACGCCCAGTCCGCGAGCTCGCAGGCTGCGTGCGCCGGGCCGGGGCCAGAGGGCCCCGCCCCCTCCGCCTCCGCCAGCGCGGCGCGCGCGAGCTCCAGGTAGGCCGTCCCCGGAAGCACGGGATCGCCGCCTCGGAGGGCGTGCTCGCCGAGCACCCAGTGCGTGTCCGGCGACAGGAGCGACGCGTAGACCTTGCGCGCCGTGGTGTCGAAGATCGCCCGGTCGAGCCACGGGTGCCCGGTGGGCCGCCCGGCCGGTGCACGGGGTGTCGGGCGCGAGAGCCCGAGGCTCGACGCGAGGCCCGCGGCCATGCCCACGTCCCGCCACGCGTTCCACCCGACGGCGAAGCTCGGCTGCCCGGTGCGGCGCGCCCGCGCCTCCGCGTACGCATCGAGGAAGGCGTTCGCCGCCGCGTAGTCGAACTGCCCGGCGAGCCCGGTGATGGCGCTGACCGAGGAGAAGTAGAGGACGAAGTCGACCGGGGCGTCGCCGAGCGCGGCGTCGATAGCGGCCGCCCCCGCGACCTTGGGCGCGAGGACGCGCTCCGCGGCCTCCAGCGTCTCGAGCGCGACCACCCCGTCGTCGAGGACGCCCGCCGTGTGGAACACCCCGTCGATCGATCCGAATCGGTCCCTCGCCTCGGCGATCACCGCGCGCAGCGCGGCGGGATCGGTCACGTCCGCGGACGCGACGAGGACCTCCGCGCCGCTCCGCTCGAGCTCCTCGAGCCGGCGCAAGAGCGCGTGCATCGGGTCGTCCGGATCGTGCGACGTGAGCCACTCCGCTCGAGCGGCGGGCGCGGGGAGACGCGTGCGCCCGACGAGGACGAGCCGCGCGCTCCGGGTTCGCGCGAGGTGCTCGGCGAGGCAGAGCCCGATGCCACCGAGGCCGCCGGTGATCAGGTAGACGCCGCGCTCCCGGAGCAGGCTCGGCGCCCCGCCCTGGGCGGGCAGGGAGAGGGGCACGAAGCGCTCCCGGAAGCGATGCGGCCCGCGGAGCGCGATGACCCGATCGGCCGGGAGCTCTTCGATCTCGTCCGCGATCGCCCGCGCCACGTCCGGGCCGGCCGCCGGATCCTCGAGATCGATCGCGCGCGCCCCGAGCGACGGTACCTCGTGCATGAGCACGCGCGCCGCCGCGGCCGCGATCGCGCCCTCGGGGTGGAGCACCGCCTCCCCGCCGACCTCGCGAGACCGCGTGGTGAGCACCACGAGCTCCACCGCCTGCGGCGCCTCCCGCCGTCCGAGGGCCTGCCCGAGGGCGAGGAGCTCCGCGAACCCGCCGCGGCGCTCGGGCTCGAGTGCGGCGGCGAAGATCACGACGTCCGGGGCGCCCGCCTCACCGCGGAGCCGCTCCCACAGCCGGTCGAGATCCTCCGCGGCCCTCGGGTCGACGGAGAGGACGTCGGCGTCGCCCCCCTGCCCGGCCTGCACGACCGAGTGACCTCGCCCCCTCAGCCCGGCGCAGAGCTCGAAGGCGCGATCGCCCCCGCCGACGACCAGGACGCGGCGCGGGACCGGCTCACGAGGCACGAGCGGCGCTCGCTCGAAGCTCGGCACGTAGAACCAGCCGGCGACATCGGGCTTCTTCACGAGGGTGGCCCGCGGAGCCGCGACCACGCCGCGCGCCGGAGGCTCGACCCAGTGGCGCTGGTGCTCGAACGGGTAGCTCGGGAGAGGGACGCGCCGGCGACGCTCGTCGCCCCGGTACGCCGCGAAGTCGACGTCCACCCCGGCGACCCAGAGCCGCCCGAGGGCGCCGGTCAGGTGCTCCACCTCGGGCGTGGTCTCCTTCGCGTGCGGCAGCGACGTGACGCACGCGGAGGCTCGACCGAGCTCGAGCGCCCGCGCCCGGCCGAACGTCGAGAGCGCCCTGCCGGGTCCGACCTCCAGCAGGGCGGGGCTCCCGTCTGCGAGGATCGCGTCGAGCCCGTCGGCGAAGCGCACGGGGGCGCGGAGGTGCCGCACCCAATACTCGGGATCGGTCGCGTCCCGCGCCGTGGCGAGCTTGCCGGTCACGTTGGACGCGAACGGAAGCTTGGGCTCCGCGTACCGGATGGTCCGCGTGAAGCGGGCGAACTCGGGCAAGATCGGCTCGAGCATCCCCGAGTGCGCCGCGATCGCGATGTGGATGCGCTTGGCGTCGATCTCCAGGCGCTCGAGCTTCCGCTGCAGCTCCGCGATCGCCTCGTCGGGTCCGGAGGCGACGGTGAGCTCGGAGCCGTTGATGGCGGCCATCGACAGGTGATCACCGAGGTGAGGCTCGAGATCGCGCGCGGAGAGCGGCACGCTGAGCATCCCGCCGGGCTCCACCTTCTCGAAGAGCTCTCCGCGGACGCTCACCAGCGCCAGCGCGTCCTCGAGCGAGAACACCCCCGCCAGGCACGCCGCAGTGTACTCGCCCATGCTGTGCCCGATCATCGCGGCGGGAGTGACGCCCCACGAGCGCCAGAGCGCCGCGAGCGCCCACTCCGTCGCGAAGAGGACGGGGAGCGAGAGACGCGGCCGCTCGAGCGCCAGGCTCGCCGCCTCTCGCTCGCCCGCCGGCGGGAACACGAGGGGGCGGAGCTCTCCCACGCGGGGCGCGAGCAGCGCGAGGCAGCGCTCGAGCTCGGCGCGGTAGACGGGCTCCCGGTCGAAGAGCTCCCGCCCCATGCCGGCGTGCTGCGCTCCGCCCCCGGGGAACATGAACACCACCTTGGGCGGCGCGTCGGGGGCGATCCCCACGAGCACGCGCGCCGGGTCTCGCGCCTCCACCGCGGCGGCCGCGTCGGCGACGCCGCGCGCCAGCACGGCGCGCCTGTGGGCGAAGCCGCGGCGCCCGACCTGCAGCGTGTGCGCGACGTCCGCGACCGAGGCCTCGGGGTGCCGCGCGAGGTGCCGACCGAGGCGCTCGAGGGCGTGGTCCGCGGCGCCGGCGGTCCGCGCCGACGTGACCAAGAGCTCCCAGGCGTGGCGCCCGGGCTCGCTCTCCGCGGGCGCGGGCGCCTCCTCCAGGACCACGAACGCGTTCGTACCGCCGACCCCCAGCGAGTTCACCCCCGCGCGCCGCGGCCGGCCCTCCTCCCTCGGCCACGCGGCGCGCGCCGCTTGCACGAAGAACGGCGTGGACCCGAAGTCGATGGATGGGTTCGGGGCCTCGAAGTGGAGCGTCCCCGGCAGCTCCTCGGCCTCGAGCGCGCGCGCCACCTTGATGAGGCTCGCCACGCCCGCCGCGTTGTCGGAGTGCCCGATGTTCGTCTTGACCGAGCCCAGCCCGCAGAAGCCCGAGCCGTCGGTGCCCGCCCGAAACGCCTGCGTCAGCGCCGCGACCTCGATCGGATCGCCCACGTTCGTCCCAGTCCCGTGGGCCTCGACGTACGAGATGGTCCTCGGATCCACGTCCGCGAGCGCGATCGCCTCGGCGACGGCGGCGGCCTGCCCGTCGACGCTCGGCGCCAGGTAGCCGACCTTGTTCGAGCCGTCGTTGTTGATCGCGGAGCCGAGGATCACCGCGCGGATGGTGTCCCCGGCGGCCAGCGCGTCCTCGAGCCGCCGGAGCACGACCACGCCGACGCCGCTCGAGAAGAAGGTGCCGTCGGAGCGGTGATCGAACGCGCGGCACCTCCCGTCCGCGCTCAGGATCTCACCCTCTTCGTGCACGTACCCTCGGCCATGCGGCAGCTCGATGGTCACGCCTCCCGCCAGCGCCATGTCGCACTCCCCCGAGAGGAGGCTCTGGCAGGCGAGGTGGATCGCCACGAGGGACGTCGAGCACGCGGTCTGGATCGCGACGCTGGGGCCGCGGAGGTTCAAGCAGTACGAGACCCGCGTCGTGAGGAAGTCCTTGTCGTTGCCGGTGTGCCGCAAGAGGAAGAACCCGACGGAGCGGACGAGCTCCTCGTTCGGCAGGAGGTTGTAGGGCATGTACGCGTTGTGTCCCGACCCGCCGAACACGCCGACGCTGCCGTCGAAGCGCTCGGGATCGTAGCCCGCGTCCTCGAGCGCCGCCCAGCTGACCTCCAGGAAATGGCGGTGCTGCGGGTCCAGGATGGCGGCGTCGCGCGGGCTGAAGCCGAAGAAGCCGGCGTCGAAGCCCTCCATGTCGCCGAGCACCGCGCCCCGCCGCACGTAGCCCGGGTGCGCGAGGTCCTCGGCCGGCACGCCCTTCGCCGAGAGCTCCTCGTCCGTGAACGCGCGCGTGCACTCCACGCCGCGGAGGAGGTTGTCGAAGTAGGCGTCGAGGTCCGGGGCCTCGGGGAACCGCCCCGCCATGCCGACGATGGCGATGTGGTTCTGCGAGCCCACGTCAGGCGCCTCTCCCCGGCCCCCGGCGCGTCCTCAGCTCCTGCCGGCGGCCCATCGCCTCACGCCGCGCCTCGGCGCGCTGCGCGCTCTTGCCGAGATCCGCGCCGGCGCCAGCGTCTCCCTCGAGGAACGCGGCGAGCCCGCGGATGGTCGGGAACCGGAAGAGATCGGTGAGGGAGAGCGCCGCCTTCACGTCGTCGCGGATCCGGCGGTGCGCCTGGACTGCGAGGAGCGAGTGGCCCCCGAGGTCGAAGAAGTTGTCTTCCAGCCCGACCCGCTCGACGTGGAGCAGCTCGGTCCAGATCCGGGCGATGGCCTGCTGGACCAGCGAGGACGGCGCGACGAAGTCCTCGCTCGTCGCGGCCTCCAGCGACTCCGGCGCCGGCAGCGCGCCCCGATCGACCTTCGCGTTCGGGGTGAGAGGCAGCGCTGGGAGCACGGCGATCTGGGCCGGCACCATGTACTCCGGCAGCCGCCCGCGCAGCGCCGCCTTGAGCTCCGCCCCCGCGAGCCGCGCGCCGGCCGTGCCCGTCACGTAGCCCACGATCCGTCGCTCCCCGCCCTGCTCGTCGCGCGCGACGACGACCGCCTCCCGCACGCCCGGCAGATCCGTCAGCGCGGCCTCGATCTCGCCGAGCTCGATTCGGTATCCCCGGACCTTCACCTGATGGTCGAGCCGCCCGAGGAAGTGGACGCGCCCGTCCTCCCCGAACCGCACGAGATCCCCCGTGCGATAGAGGCGCGCCGAGGCGTCCGTCGAGAAGGGGTCGGGGACGAAGCGCTCGGCAGTGAGCTCGGGGCGATCGTGGTAGCCGCGCACGACGCCGGCCCCTCCGATGTAGAGCTCCCCAGCCATCCCCGGCAAGACGGGCTGCCGCCGGCCGTCGAGGACGTAGAGCGCCGTGTTGGCGATCGGCCTCCCGATCGTCACCACGCCCTCCGCCGGATCCACCTCGTCCACCGAAGACCAGATCGTCGTCTCCGTCGGCCCGTACATGTTGAGGATCCGAAAGACACCCGCGCGCCGGAGGTCCGCCGCGAGCGCGAGCGGGAACGCCTCGCCCCCGATCATCACGACGCGGAGGCGCGGGAGGGCGGCGCGCGTCTCCTCGTCCGCGAGCATCATCCCGAGCATCGAGGGCGTGCACTGCAGGTGGGTGACCCCGTGCCGCACGATCTGCTCGGCGAGCGAATGGCCGCCCGCGTCCACGCCCGCGTTGGCGAGCTCTCTCACCTCGGAGAGGAGCGGCATGTGCTCGAGCACCGTCGCCGAGGGGACGCCGTAGTCCATCAGGCAGCCGACCTCGTCGACGTCCACCGCCCGGAGCTGGTCCACCACGGCCGCGCAAGCCTCCGGCGTGCCGAAGAGCCCCGACGTGCGGTAGTACCGCTCGAAGGCGTGGTCGAGCAGCGCGTCGAGGTCCTCCGCGCTGAGCTCTTCTTTCTCGAAGATGTCCGCTGCGGTCCTCCCCTGAGCGTCCGCGCGCTGCTGGAACGTCGGGAAGGTCCAGGCCGCCTGCTTGACGAGGTTCACGGCGCTCTTCAAGTAGCCCTTCATCGGGCCGCGCACCGTCGCCTTCACGTGCTCCTCGTCCCGCCCGACGAAGGTATGCAGCATGAGCGTGATCGTTCCCCTCCCCGCGTGCCCGGCGTCGCGCCACGCCTTGCGGTAGAGCTCGTTCTTCTGGCCGACCTCCTCGAACGTCTGCCCGAGGAGGTGGGTGAGCACGTTCGCCCCGATGCGGCCGGCCTCCTGGAACGTCTCGGGGCTCCCGGCGGCCGTGATCCAGACGGGGAGCTCCCTCTGGATCGGGCGGGGCAACGTGCGGATCTCCACGTCCTTGCCCGTCGGCGACCGCATCGTGACCGACTCCCCGCGCCAGAGCCGCCGGACGATCTCGATGTCGCGGAACATGATGCTCTTCCGGTCCTGGAACTTCTCGGGCGCGATCACGAAGTCGTTGGGCTGCCACCCCGAGGCGAAGGCGATCCCCACGCGTCCCCCCGAGAGGTTGTCCACGAGCGACCACTCCTCGACGACGCGCGTGGGAGCGTGCAGCGGCAGCACGCAGCTGCCCCCCCGCAGGTGGACGCGGTCGGTGATCATCGCCAGCGCGGCGCTCGCGACCGACGGGTTCGGGTACAGGCCGCCGAAGGCGTGGAAGTGCCGCTCCGGCGTCCACACGGCCACGAAGCCGCTCCGGTCGGCGAACCTCGCGCCCTCGAGCAGCAGCCGGTACTTGTCGGCGACCGCCTCTCCCTCGTCGCTCGCGAAGTAGAACAGGCTGAAGTCCAGCGCGCGGCGGCGCCGCTTCACCGGCGCGGCGCCGACCTCCGCGGTCCGGTCGCGGTAGAGGACGACGGTGAAGCCGCGCGCCAGCGTCCAGAGCAGCTCGAGCACCGAGATGTCGAACGAGAGGCTGGTGACGGCGAGCCACACGCCGGGCGGATCGTGCTCCACGCGGCGGTCCATCCCAGCGAAGAAGTTGAGGACGTTCCGGTGCTCGACCATGACGCCCTTCGGCTTCCCCGTGGAGCCCGAGGTGTAGATGACGTAGGCGAGGCTCGCCCCGTCGGCGTCGCTCGCGACCGGCTCCGCCGGGAGCGCCCCGATCACGCCCCACGCCTCGTCGATGCGCACCGTGCGCGCGCCGTGCGGCGGGAGGCGCGACGCGACCTCGGCCCCTGCGATGACGACGGGCGCGCCTGCGTCGGAGAGCATGAAGGCGAGGCGCTCCGCGGGATACGTCGGATCCAGCGGGACATACGCGCCCCCGGCCTTCTGCACGCCGAGGATGGCGACCACCATGTCGAGAGACCGCTCCACGGCGACCCCCACGCGCACGTCACGCCCGACCCCGAGCGAGCGGAGGTGCCGCGCGAGCTGGTTCGTCCGCGCGTCGAGCTCGCGGTAGGAGAGCCGTGCGTCCTCGAAGATGACGGCCGTCGCGTCAGGGGTCCGCGCCGCCTGCCGCGTGAACGCTTCGTGGACGCACCCGCCCGTGTCCACCGCGGCGTAGGTGTCGTTCCACGCGACCAGCACGCGGCGGCGCTCCTCCTCGGTGAGCATCGACACCGCGCCGAGCGCGGCCCCTGGCTCCCGCTCCCACGCCTCGCAGAAGGCGCCGAGGCGCCGCGTGAGCGACGCGGCGGCGGCGCCGGAGACCGCGCGGCGGTCGTAGAGCGCGGTCACTTCGTCCGCGTCCGGGGAGATCACCCACGCGACGTCGCACCCGTCCGGCAGGCTGTGAGGGTGCTCCTCGCCGATCTCGAGCACGATCTTGTGGCGGGGCGAAGGCCCGTCCACGTCGCGCCGCCGCCACGAGAGATCCACGCCGTGGGAGCCGCGGCCGCGGAGCGCGCAAAGCTCCGCCGCCACGCCCTCGGCGAGGGACGCGAGCGTCGCCGTTCCATCGGCTGACACCACGAGCGGGACGTGCTCCGCGAAGATCGCGGCGGCGCCGGCGACCGAACGCCGAAGCTCCGGGGCGGCGAACCCCACGTCGAACACCGACCGCTCCGCGAGCCGGCTCAGGAAACCGAGCACGAGCGCGGCGACCTCGGCGACGGACCTCGCAGGGGCGGAGCCGCCCCGGCGCATCGACAGCGGCGCGCGGCCCACGGACCGCTCCCCGTCGATCCGCGAGATCCCCGGCAGCTCGAGCGGGGCGCGCCGAGCGAGGCGCTTGCGCCAGAACGCCTCGTGCCGGCAGAGCTCTTCGTCCACGGCGCCGAGGCGCGCGCGCACCGCCGCGCTGGGCGTCGCGAGGACGTCGCCGACGACGACGCCGAGCTCGCGCGCCCGCGCGCCCGGATCCACCGGACGCCCGTCGAGGGTCCGGGCGCGCAGGATCTCGAGATCGCCCGAGCCAGTCGCGACGCGGAGCCCACCCTCGATCGCGACGACGCGTCCGCTCGGCGCCGACGGATCGAGCGGTTCGGGGTGCACCTCGGTCACCGTCGGTACGAGCACCGCGCCGCGACCGCGCGGACCGAGGTCGTCGGCGTCGAGCGCGGGACCGAGGACGATCTTGGCGCAGCCGATCGGGTTGTCGGTCGGTCCGAAGTCGAGCGCCCGCACCACGGCGTCGAGCTCCTCCGCGGACCGCCCCCAGTCGAGGAAGCCGGCTGCGTCGAGCCGGCGCCGCGGGCCGAAGTAGAGGCGCGAGCCGAGATCCTGCGCTCTCCTCGGGGCAGAGCCCCGCTCGAGGCCATCGAGCAGCTCGGCGAAGGACTCGATGCCCGCCTCGTAGCACTTGGTGTTGATCGTGAACGACGTCTCGCGCGGCGCGACGTCGAACCGCCGCTCCGCAAGGACGTCCCCCTCGTCGACCCCTCCCTGCATGAGGTGCCAGCAGACGCCGTGCGTCGTCTCTCGGTTCATGAGCGCCCAGGCGGGCACACGGAGCCCCGCGTAGCGGGGGAGCGGCCCGTCGTGGAAGTTGATCGCTGCCTTCCCGGCCATGGCGAGCAGTTCTTCCGGGAGGATCGACAGGTTCGTGACGCTGAAGAAGTAGTCGAAGGGCTCCGCCGAGAGGGCCGCGAGGAGGTCGCCCTTGGGATCGACGAGGGGGATCCCCTTCGCGCGTGCCCACTCGGCGATGCGCCGATCACGCGCGATGACGCCGCACACCCGGTGGCCCCGCTCGAGGAGCGCCTCGGCGCAGTGGACGAGGAGCGACTGCTCCCCCATGAGGTGGCACCGCAGCGCGGATCGAGCAGGGGTCGACGTCACCGGCGGCAGTGTACCCGCCCCACCCCGCTCTTGGTCACCTCCCGAGGCCACATCGCGCGCTCCGGGGACAATGGCGCGAGCGGCCCAACGACCCAAGGCCGGACGAGCGGGCGGGTCCCACGCCCGTGATCCGCGCCGCCGTCATCGCCGCGTCGATCGGGGCCTCGGCGTGTCGCATGACGCCGTGGCACCCCGAGCCGCCGCACCCCCTGGACGACGCGGCTTCGGTCGGCGCGGCGCCGAGCCCTCGGCGCCAGGGGTACCGCCGGCCCGTGTCGGTGCGCCACGACGTGCGCTTCGCCGACCTGCCAGAGGCCGAGCCCGTCCGTCACGAGCAGAGCGCGCCGCACCTCCGGGTAATCGACACCGACGAGCCGAGCGGTCACGAGTACGTCTTGGCCGGCGCGGACGGGATCGTCGGGACGCTGCAGGCCGGTGAGCACCTCACGCACACGCCTCACCTCCGGCGCTCGACCGACGGCCCAACCTGCGCGCCGGGCCGCGGCGTGGCTGCCGCTCGGTTCGTCGGGATCCGGAGGAGCGAGTGGACGGCATCGCGCGCGCGCCTCGCGTTCGCCGCAGGCGACCTGGACCTCGCGACGTGCGCCTTCCAGCCGCGCTCGACGAGCGACCTCGTCGCGACCGCGGTGGTACCCGGCCTCCTCTACGCCGGGCGCCGCACGGAGACCGCGGGGCGCGCGCGTCTCCTGCTCGTCTTCCCGAGCGCCCCTTGGGTCGCCACGGATCCGCTACCGGACAAGGGCGCGACGGTGATCGACGGCCTGTTCACGTGGGTGGAGCTGCCCGTGGAGCGCGGCGGCGCGGCCGCCGTCGTCGCGCAGATCGCCGAGCGGAACCTCGCGGCGTGGAAGCGCGTGCTCCGCGGGGCCGATGAGGTCGTGGACCCTGCCGGCTTCAGCGACCAGGAGGGCTTCCTCGAGCTCGGCGTCGACGTGACGTGGGGTCGGCTCGAGCCCGAGCCGACCGTCTCTGCCCGCGTCGGCGTGACGAACACGACCCTGGTCCCGAGCGATGCGCGGGCGTTCGCTCGCGAGGAGTAGCGCATGATCCCCCCCCGACCCGTCACCGTCGCGCTGTCCGTCCTGCTCGCCGCTTGCAGCGCACCGACGACGCCCCCCGCCGGTCGAGCTGGCGCTTCCGATGGGGCCGCCGAGGAGACTCCGACCGTCGAGGCGCTGCTGGGGCGGTCGTGCGAGCTGCCCGGCGAGGCCGAGAGCCGGCCGGTGGGAGACGCCCGAAGCGGAGGCTCGATCGGCCTCGCGACCCGCGGGAAGGATCGCGTCGCGTACGTAGCGGACGCGGAGGGCGGACGCGTGCACGTCGTCGACGCGCGGAGCGGCGCCGTCCGATCCGCCGTCAGGCTGGGCGGCAAGCCGCGGCAGCTCGCGGTCGTCGGGGACGGGCGCGTCGTCGTCACCCTGGAGGACGAGGCGAGCGTGGTCGTCCTGGCGCCGTCCACCGACCGGGGCCTCGGAGCGCTCTGCGCCCGCAGGCTGCCCGACGGGCCGTGGGGCGTCGCCGTCTCGGCGGACGACGCGGACGTGATCGTGACGAGCGCCTGGGCGGGGGCGGTGACGGTGCTGGACGCGGCGACCTTCACGCCTCGCGCCACCGTGGCGGTCCCGCGAGCGCCTCGAGGCGTCGTCGTCGGTGAGCGGCGCTTCGCGTACGTCACGCACCTCGTCGGCGGTACCCTCTCGCGCGTCGACCTGGACGCGCTGCACGTGGGACCGACCTCGGTGGAGCTCGCCGCTCGAGCCTCGTCCCCGCTCGTACCCGACGTCCAGGTCGACGGGTGGCGGACGGCGTCCCAGGGCTACGCGCTCACGAGCGTCATCGTGGCCCCGAGCGGAGGCGCGGAGGCGCCGACACCCTCCGGCCGCTTCGCGCCCGAGCTCGGCCCCGGGAAGGGCACGCGGCCGAAGGCGCCCGCGCCCTACGCCGAGGGCCCCCCGGAGCGGATCCTCGCGCCCCTCGTGAGCGTCGACCCGGGGAGCCCGCGGACGGGAGCCAACTACTACTCGGCGCCGCTGGGGATGCCCAGGCAGACCGCCGCCGTCTCGGCGGTCGATCCGAGCACGGCGCGGCCCCTGAGCGATCGGGTCCTCGCGATGAGCCCGCTCGATCCGGTGGGCGAGTGCCTGCTCCCCCGCGCGATCAAGGCGCGGGGGGGCCTCGCCTTCGTCGCCTGCCAGGGGATCGACGCCGTCCTCACCCTCGACGCGCGGGCGCTGGATCCATCCAGGGCAGAGCTCCGGCGCGTGCACGTCCCCGAGGGGCCGACGGGCCTCGCGCTCGACGAGTCGGGCGGGCTCCTCGTCCACTCGGAGCACGCGCGCGCCGTCACGGCGCTCGACGCGCGCGGGGGCGTCGTCTGGTCGACGCTGCTTCACGGAGGCTCGGCTGGCGAAGCGTGGATCCGCGGGCGCAAGCTCTTCCACCGCACGGACGAGCCGAACATCTCACGCGACGGCGTCGGCTGCGCGAGCTGCCACCCGGACGGCCTCGAGGACGGCGTCACGTGGACGACGCCGGAGGGCCCGCGCCAGACGCCCATGCTCGCCGGCCGGCTCCACGGGACGGCACCGTACGGGTGGTCCCGTGACCAGACCACGCTCGCCCGCTACGTGACGGACACGATCGGGCGGCTCGGCGGGCGTGGGCTCGCGGACCAGGACATGACGGCGCTCGTCGCGTACCTCGAGGCGCTCCCCGCCCCTCGGCCGCGGCGCGACGAAGCGGCCGGCGAGAGGGGGCGCGAGCTCTTCTACGCGGAGGACGTCGGGTGCGCGACCTGCCACGTCGCGGGGCGCGGCGTCGACGGCCGCTCCCACGCGCTCGCTGGCGCGCACCCGATGGACACGCCGTCGTTGCGGTTCGTGGGGGCGACGGCACCGTACTTCCACGACGGCCGCTACGCGACCCTCGAGGAGCTGCTCTCCGACCCGCGGAGCCACATGGGCGCGTCGCACGTGCTCGCGACCGAGGATCGCGCAGCGCTCGCGGCGTTCTTACGATCGCTGTGAGGCGCTCGCCCGGCGCGTCGCCCGGCTCAGCCGCGGTCCCCGAGGGCGGGGAGCGCGAGCTCGACCGCGCAGTCGTCACCGATGACGAGCGACGTCGCGGCGGTCGCGCTCCGAGAGACCACCGCGCGCCGCCCGACCAGACAACGCGAGAGCCGCCCGGCGTCCGACAGCCGCGCGCCCGCGAGGACGATCGATCGCTCGATGCTCGTCCGCGCCACGACGGCGCCCGCGCCGATCGCGACCCCCGGGCCGACCTCCGCGTCCTCGATCACCGCGCCCGCCCCGACCACGAGCGGCCCTCGGAGGACGGAGCGCGTGACGCGCGCCCCCGCCTCCACGCGCACCTCCCCGGAGAGCGTGCTCTCCGCGTCGACGGCGCCGAGACGGGCCGGCGACAGCCACGCGGAGAGCACGGTCTCGTTCGCGTCGAGCACGTCGTCCTTCTTGCCGGTGTCGAGCCAGAAACCCTCCAGCCTGTCGAACCGGACCTGGGCTCCTCCACGCATGAGCTCGTTCGCGGCGTCCGTGATCTCGAGCTCCCCCCGCGCGGAGGGGGAGATGCGGCGGACGGCGCCGTGAATCGACGCGCGAAAGAGATAGACCCCCACGAGCGCCAGGTTCGAGGGAGGCAACGCGGGCTTCTCCACGAGCCGCACGACGCGGCCGTCAGGCCCGATCTCGGCGACGCCGAAGCGGCGTGGATCCTCCACGTCCTTGAGCAGCAGCCGCGCCTCGTCGGCGCTCGCCTCGAACCCGTCGACGAACAGCGCGAGCGACGCGCCGATGAGGTTGTCGCCGAGCACCATCAGGAAGGCGCTCCCGCCGAGGAACCCTTCGGCCACTTGCACCGCGTGCGCCAGGCCGCGCGGCGCAGCCTGCTCGACGTAGGTCACCCGGGCGCCGAGCTCGGCTCCGTCCCCGAGCGCGGCGCGGATGGCCGGCGCCGTCTCGGGCGCAACGACGACGCCGACCTCCGTGATCCCCGCCTCGACCACGCGATCGATGACGTAGTAGAGGATGGGGCGGTTCGCCACAGGGACCAGCTGCTTCGGGCCGGAGTAGGTGAGCGGGCGCAGGCGCGTCCCCTCCCCGCCAGCCAGCACGAGCGCCTTCACGTCAGGCGCCCTCGTCGCTCGAGGTGAGCCCTGGCGCGCGCGAGGGCGCCGGGCTCGACGTAGCTCGCCACGGTCGTCCGGATGCCCTCCGCGAACGACGTCGCCGGGCGGACGCCGAGCTCCTCACGCGCGCGGGACGCGTCCACGCCGTAGCGGCGGTCATGCCCTGGCCTGTCCGCCACGTGCGAGATCAAGGTGGCGTGCGGGCGCCGGGCCGGCGCGATGACGTCCAGCGCGCCGCACACCTCGGCCACGACCTCCAGCGTCGTGCGCTCCTCTCCCGAGGCGAGGTGATAGATGGCGCCCGGTGCCCCCCGAGCGCCGAGCAAGAGGAGCGCGTCGCACCCGTCGTCGACGAACGTCCAGTCGCGGCTGTGGAGCCCGTCGCCGTACACGGGCAGCGAGAGCCCGAGGAGCGCTCGGCAGATGATCAGCGGGATGAGCTTCTCCGCGAGCTGGCGCGGCCCGTAGTGGTTCGTCGGACGCGCCACGACGACGGGTAGCCCGTAGGTCGCGTGGAACGCGACGGCCAGCGCCTCACCGCCCGCCTTGCTTGCCGCGTACGGCGAGCGCGGCGACATCGGGGCGTCCTCTCGGAGCGCCACGCCGGCTGGCGCCGGCCCGAGGACCTCGTCGGTCGACACGTGGACGACGCGCTCGAGCCCGCGCCCCGCCTCCGTCGCCCGGTGCGCGCGGGCCGCCTCCAGCACCTGGAGGGTCCCCTCCACGTTCGTCGAGACGAAGGGCGCGGCGTCCTCGATGGACCGGTCGACGTGCGTCTCGGCGGCGAGGTGCATCAACACCTCGGGCCGCGCCCGCTCGCAGGCCGCCCGCACGGCCGCGCGGTCACGGACGTCGCCGACCAGGAGCTCGCACCGCGCGCCGGCCACGCCCTCGAGGTTCTCGCGCGTCCCGGCGTAGGTGAGCGCGTCGAGCACGACGACGCGCGCATCGGGCTCCCGCTCGAGGATCCGGCGTACGAGGGCCGAGCCGATGAAGCCGGCGCCGCCCGTCACGAGATAGCTCCTGCCTGGCACGAAGAACCCATGAAACCACGGTTCCGGGGGGCTACCCTACCGGCCGACATGCACGTCTTGCTCCTCGGCGCCTCGGGCCAACTGGGCCAGGAGCTCACGCCGCTCCTCGCGGGGGGCGACGCGGTCTCCGCCCCCACGCGGAAGGAGCTCGACCTCGCCGACCCGGCCGCGCTGTCGCGGGCGGTCGCCCGCCTGCGCCCCGACGTCGTGATCAACGCGGCGGCGTACACCGACGTCGACGCGGCCGAGGACGCGCCGGCGCTCGCCCGCGCGATCAACGCCGAGGCGCCCGCCGCGCTCGGCCGCGCGTGCCTCGAGCAGCGCGCGGCGCTGGTGCACGTCTCGACCGACTACGTGTTCGATGGGCGGCTCGGCCGGCCCTACCGCGAGGACGACGCAGCGGCGCCCCTCTGCGTCTATGGGCTGACCAAGCTCGAGGGCGAGCGCGCCCTCGCCGACCTCGCAGCGCCCGCCCTGGTCCTCCGCACGGCCTGGGTCTACTCGTTGCGGCGCCCCTGCTTCGTCACCCGCGTCCTCGAGCGAGCGCGGCGCGGCGCCGAGCTCGCGGCCGCCCACGACCAGCTCGGGTCGCCGACATCCTCCAGGGAGCTCGCGCGGGCCGTGCTGTCGGTCGTGCGTGCCCTCGGCGACGCCCCCCACGAGCGCGCGCTCGCGCTTCGCGGCGTCTACCACGCCGCTGGCGCCGGCGTGGCGAGCCGCCTCGACCTCACGCGC
>CAZBJI010000159.1:0-18090 GCA_964492175.1 uncultured Polyangiaceae bacterium
CGCGAGCGGGCCGCCCCGCTCCGCGAGGCGGAGCAGCGTGTGGAACGGGATCGCGTCCGCGACCGGGAGGGAGACGAGCGCGAGCCCGGCGGCGCGCTCGCGGGCGGTCGGCTTCTCCGGGTCGAGCTTCGTGAGGAGCGGCGCGAACGCGGCGAGGGCCTCGTCGCCGCGGAGCAACGCTCCGCGCACCGCGCCGCTGACGACGGCGAGCGGCGGATCGCTGCCGAGCACCTCCGAGGGCTCGGCCAGACCCAGCGCGACGACCCCGAAGGCGGCCGTGTCCCGATCGGAGCCGTCCGTGCTCCGGCCGAGCCGCGTGAGCGCCTCTTCCAGCCCCTCCACGCGGTCCCCGGTGGAGAGCGCACGCACGAGCCCGGCGCGGACGAAGGCGCGCCGCCGGCCGGGCGCCTCCGCGCGCATGCCCTCCGCGATTGCCTGGGCGGCGCCGGGCGCCGGCGACATCCCGAGAGCGCTGATCGCCGCCGAGGAGAGGACCGGATCCTCCAGGCGCTGCACGAGCGCTCCCACGTCTCCGGCGCGCCCGATGCCCATGAGGGCTCGCACCGCCTCGGCGCCCTCGAGCTTCGGGAGGAGCTTCGTCAGAGGCTCGGCCAGCGCTGGGGACGCGAGATCGTGGGCCAGCGCCACTCCGGTCCCACGCGTCGCTTCCTTGGCGAGCACGTCGCGCACCGCCGCCGACGCCTTGGGGTGGTCGAGCGTCACGAGCACCTCCGCGGCGGCCGCCACCAGGCGCGGATCCGAGTCCTGCAGCCAAGGCGCTACGGCGTCGCCGACGCCGACGTCCCCGAGCTTCGCGAGCGCGATCGCAGCCGCGGCGCGGCTCGGACGCTGCGCGGCGTCGACCTCCGCGAGGAGCGCGCGGCGCGCGCGCGCGTCCCCCAGCTCCCCGAGCAGCCCGAGGAGCGGCGGCGAGAGCGCGCGAGGGGTGCGCTCGACGGCCTCCTCCGACGGCTTCTTCTTTCGCGGCGCGCGCCGCTCGAGCTTGCCGCTCGGCCGGGGTCGACGCTCGGCACCTGGGAACGGGTTCGGCTCGGCAGTCGGGGGCTCTGGCTCTGCGTCCTCCTCCTCGGCGGGCGCCTCGAGCAGGAGGACGTCGAGATCGGCCGGCGGGTAGACGAGGAGCGCCTCCCGCGCCGCGTCTCCTGCCGGCCCGCGGAGCGCCGCCGCGGTGACGAGCGGCTTCAGCGACTCCGGATCACCCGCACGCGCCAGCGCGAGCGCGGCGGACTGGCGAACGAGCCTCGAGATCCCCGACGAAGGGTCGCGCCGGCCGAGCACGTCGTTCAGCTCCCGGGAGAGGAACCCGCGGACGTCCCCGCGTGCGGCGTGCGGGTAGAGCAGCCGCACCGCGTAGAGCCGCGCCTCATGGTCCCGCGCGACCACGCTCCCGGCGTCCAGCGCCTCGAGGAGGGCGTCGACCGCCTCGGGCGTGCCCGACGCGCCCAGCCTCTCGACGCCCCGCCAGCGCTCGTCCGCCGTGGCCCCGTAGAGCAGGTGCCGGCCCATCGGGACCGCCGTACGCCCGAGGAGGCTCCCACCGGGGGAGCCCTCGAGCCCAACGAGCGGCCCGCCAGGCACGGCCTGGGCCCACGCCGCCGACGGAGCGGCCGCGCAGGGCGCAGTGGCCGCCAGCCCGCCCACCCACACCCAGACGGCCCTCGAAGGCATCGGCGACCTTTCTACGGCAGTCCCGCCGCGGGACCAAGGCGGATCGGGCAGCCGTGGACGCGCTCGCTTCGTGCTCGAAGCCCCCAAACCCCCGCAGAACACGCGAGGAACGTGCTGGAGGGCCTTCGAAGTGGCCAGGCCTACGTATCACTTCCAGCAGAGCGCCGACGGGTGACTGGCTGGTCCGCACGGTGCGTGCCGCTGGACGAAGTTGGGCAGGTTCAAGTAGGTTTCCCCGCCATGCACCTTCCGAAGGTTGCGGAACGTATCGTTACTTATTCTGCAAACCGGGCTTGGGACGTGCTCCGCCTAGCGGACAAGCTGGTCGGGGAGGCCAAGCCGTTCCAGCCGAAGTGGGCGGATCAGCCGATCCCACGAGGGGCGAAGCGGACCAAGCCGCCGCTCGGGTGGCCGCGCGAGACCGACAGCCTCTGCCCGCGATGCGTGAAAGAGGCTCGGACGGCCATCCTCAGCGGGGACGAGCCGATCGGTCACTTGATCGAGGACAAGCCCGGGGAGATCCGCGCGAAGATCCACGAGAAGAACGGCAAGATCGTGATGGAGAAGACCTGCCCCAAGCACGGTCACTTCGAGGACACGATCGCCATCGATCCCGCCTTCCTGACCCGCCTCGAGGAGCTCTTCCCGGGCCGGGACGTGGCCATGACCCCCGACGCCCTGCACGACCACGGGTCGAGCGCGATCAAGTACGGTCGCGGCGGCGTCCTCACGGTCGATCTCACGAACCGCTGCAACATGATGTGCGACCCGTGCTTCATGGACGCGAACCAGGTCGGGTACGTCCACGAGCTCGGCTGGGAGGAGGTCCAGAAGATCCTCGACGACGCGATCAGCGTCCGCCCGCGCCGTCAGATGTCGATCCAGTTCTCGGGCGGGGAGCCCACGCTCTCGCCTCACTTCCTGGATGCCATCCGCTACGCCCGCAAGGTCGGCTACTTCGCCGTGCAGTGCGCGACGAACGGCCTCCGCTTCGCGCAGGAGCCCGGGTTTGCGCAGCAGGCGAAGGACGCAGGCCTCCGCATGGTCTACCTGCAGTTCGACGGCGTCACGAACGCGTCGAACGGCCACCGCAAGATCTCGAACCTCTACGACGTGAAGCTCCGCGCGATCGAGGAGTGCGCGAAGGCCGGGATCGACGTCATCCTGGTCGTCACCATCGTGAACGGCGTGAACAACGACCAGGTGGGCCCCATCGTGGAGTTCGCGGTCGACAACGCCGACAAGGTCACGGTGGTGTCGTTCCAGCCGGTCAGCTTCACCGGCCGCGACGAGGACATCGACGACGAGACGCGCGCGGCCCAGCGCTACACGCTCTCCCACCTCGCCCACGACATCCACGATCAGGCGGGCGTCACGCAGCCGCTGCGCGACTGGTTCCCGCTCTCGGCGCTCTCGCCGTTCGGCGACGTGTGCGATCTCATCGACGGGCCTGACCGCACGTTCGGGCAGCTGAAGTGTGGGTGCCACCCGAACTGCGGCATCGGCACCGTGCTCTTCGTGAACAAGAAGACCAAGCAGATGGTGCCCCTCTGCGACTTCTTGAACCTCGAGGGGATCCTCTCCGACATGCGCGCGATCTTCGACTCCGGGCGGGGCCGCTCGTGGACCATCGCGCAGCTCGCCGCCTCGGTGCTGCGGCACTACCGGCCGGACACGGCCCCTCCGGGCTTCACGGTCGACACGCTGCTGAAGCAGTTCCTCAGCCAGATGGGCACGCGCCACAAGGAGAACGACGCCAACGAGTTCGAGTGGCGCGTCCTCTTCGTCGCGGGGATGTGGTTCCAGGACCTCTTCAACTACGACTTCCGCCGGACGGAGATGTGCATCATCCCCTACGGGACGCAGATGGGGGAGATCAGCTTCTGCGCGTACAACACCGGCGCCGGCTGGCGCCAGATCATCGAAAAGATGAAGGCCAATGCTACGGTGGCCGAGTGGTACGCACGCCAGGGACGTCACCCCGTCTACGCGAAGAACAAGGACCTCGAGCTGCCGGCGTTCGAGAACCCGATCACGGTGGCCGAGCACGATCTGGCGAAGGCGGAGCGTGCGCGTCAGGATCCGTCGGCCCCCCCTCCCAAGCGGAAGAAGCTGAAGCACCTCCCCGTCGTCGGGGCTTGAGCCGGCGCCCCCGCGGCGCGACCTCTCTGGCGCACCTCGCGGTCTGCGGCTTCGCCCTCGGCGGCGCGGCCGTGGCGGGGACGGCGTGCAGCGCGGATCCGACGCCCACCCACGCGCCCACCGCGGCGCTCTCCGCGACGGCCCCTTCCCCCTCCGCGTCCGCGGCGCAGGTGGCGCCGGTCGCCGACGCCGACCACGAGCTCCTCGTCCCCATCGAGCAGTGCGAGGCCGCCACGTCGGAGAGCGTGAAGCGCGCGGACGTCATCGCCGAGCTCGCGGTGGTCGAGCGCATCCTCCGCGACGGCTACTCGGGCTTCGAGGCGGCGGCGCAGCGGGGCGTCGACTGGGACGCCGTCTTCTCCACCGCCCGAAAGGACGCGGCGCTGCTGCCCGACGCGATCGACGCGGAGCGCTACGGGCGCTGGCTCGGCCAGGCGCTCTCCAAAGCCGGCGACGACTCCCTCCAGACCGTGGTCAAGACCCGCAAGGACGGGAAGCCCTACCACGTCATCGCGTCCAGCCGGACCGCGTGGATCGAGACGCGCGTGTCGGAGGCGCTCTTCAAGAGGGACCGAGGGACCTTCCAGCTCGAGGGCGCAGGGCCCGGCGCCGCACCGAAGCTCCACTCCTGCGAGGGGCTGGACCTCGAACGCGCGATGGTGCGGACCATCGTCGGCAAGCCCCTCCGCGTCCGCTACCGCCTCTCGGTGACGCAGCACCAGGCGCCCGCCTCGGTCACGTGCACGGTGGACGGAGGCCGGGGCCTCGAGCGCGCGGTGATCGAGCTGCGCAGCCTCAAGCACGCGCCGACGGGCGCCCCCAAGCCGCCCCTCGGCTCCGACGCGGGCCCGGTCACCACGATCGCGCTCGCGCGCCTCGGCACGCTCGTGCGCGGCGGGAAGGAAGCGCGCGAGGCCTTCGAGAAGCTCGGCCCAGCCGGCAAGCCCGTCCTCTTGGACCTCCGCGCCACCGACACCCACCAGATCGTGAACCGCGAGTCCTACTGGCCGCTCGACGGCTCCTGGCTCGCGCGCCTCTCCCCCCGCGGCCCCTCGATCGACAAGCGCAGGAGCAGCGTCATCGCGCAGGGCACCGTCAACCACCTGCGGTGCCTGATCGGCCGCATGGTCGAGAAGGAGGCGAAGTTCATGTTCGCGCAGCGAGCGGAGGCCGCGCTCGAGGCGCTGGAGCTGGAGCGGCGCGAGCGCCAGGCGGGCGCCGCGAAGCCGCGTGAGGTCGAGCCACTGAAGTGGACCACGGCGAGCGGCAAGCCGCCGGTGATCGTGGCGCTCGTCGACTCGATGTGCGGCGGCGTCTGCGAGGACGCGCTCACGATCTTGAAGGGCGGGTCGGGCGCGGTCGTCGTCGGCCACCGCACCGCGGGCACCGGACGGGAGCGCGTGGATCTCCCCTACCGACTCCCGAAGAGCGGGCTCTGGCTCAACGTCCCCTCGGCGACCTTCTCGCGGCCCGACGCCGCGCCCGAAGACGGCGGTTACCAGCCGGACTTCGTGCTCGACGTCGACGACCCGCTGCCGCTCATGAAGGAGCTCGCGCAGTGCCTCGGCAAGCCGGCGTGCAAGCGGCAGCTCCTCGGCCCTGGGCCCTGACGGACGCCCACCCACGGCGCTCGGACGACGTCGACGGCTCGGTCTCCTTCAGACCGTCCTCGGCGGCCTGCTAGACTGCTCGGGTGAAGGGGAGCCGGCGAGCCTTGATCCGCGCGCTGCTCTCCGGCGCTGGGTCGCTGTGGGTCTCGGGCTGCACGTGCTCGGGGGAAGGGGCGAAGAAGATGGCGGGCTCTGCCGGCTACAAGATCATCGTCGTCGGCGCCGGGATGGCGGGCATCGCTTGCGCTCGCGCGCTCGTGCGCTCCGGCTTCACGGTCGTCGTCCTGGAGGCGCAGGGCCGGGTGGGCGGACGCGTGTACACGGATCGGTCCCTCGGCTTCGCGGTGGAGCGGGGCGCGAACTGGATCGAGGGTGAGCGCGGGAACCCGGTCGCCGCCGCCGCGCGCGACGCCTCCGTCCGGACGGTCGTCGACTCCTCCGAAGGGGCGTTCTTCGATCACGACGGACGCCGCCTGACGGACGAGGAGGTCGCGTCCCTGGAGGAGGTGGGCGAGGCCATCGAGGAGGCGCTCGAGGAGGTCGCGGACGAGGCCGATCGGGATCAGGCCGTGGAGCCGGCCCTGCTCAGGTTGCTCGCGCGCGAGACGCTGACCGCGTTCGAGCGCCGCGCCGTGTCGTTCGCGCTGGCGTCCGTCGAGCTCGATCTCGCCGGAGGTCTCGAGCGCGCCTCCCTCGAGCACACGGGCGAAGGCGACGGCTTCGGCGGCGAGTCGCTCTTCATGCCGGACGGCTACGACAAGATCGTCGAGGGGGTCGCGCGGGGGCTCGACGTTCGCCTCTCGGAGCCGGTGGAGGAGGTCCACGTCGGCGCGGACGGCGCGCGCGTGAGGACCAGCCGCGGCACACACGAGGCCGACGGGGTCGTCGTGAGCGTGCCGCTCGGCGTCCTCAAGGCCGGCCGCATTCGGTTCGATCCCCCGCTCGGCGAGCGGAAGCGCGCCGCCATCGGCAGGTTGGAGATGGGGACTCTGAACAAGGTGATCCTGAGCTTCGAGCGGGCGTTTTGGCCCGCAGACGTGGGAACGTTCTTCTACGTGTCCGAGACACGCGGCGAGTTCCCCCAGATCGTCGACTGGAACGCGTTCGGCGGGCGGCCAGCGCTGCTCCTGTTTCAAGCCGGGCGCTTCGCCGCGAAGGCGGAGGCGTGGTCGGATGAGGAGAGCGTCGCGCGCGCCATGAACGTCGTGCGGAGGTGCTTCGGCCAGACCGCTCCACGACCTACCGGCTGGTTGGTCCAGCGCTGGAACGCCGATCCCTGGACCCTCGGATCGTACTCATTCCTGCCAGCCGGCGCGTCGCCCGAGGATCGCAAGGCGCTCGCGGCGCCCGAGGGCGAGCGCCTCTACTTCTGCGGTGAGGCGACGAGCGAGGACTATCCGGCCACCGTCCACGGGGCCTACCTCTCCGGAGAGCGGACGGCCGCGCGCATCGCCGAGGTCGCCGGCGTCCGCTAGCTGGCTCGGGAGGCCCGCGCCTCGGCGCTGGTGGCAGGACGCGCGGCGGCGGAGGCGCCGCCCCACGCCTCCGCGAGCACCCGCCCGGGGAGGTGCGCGGGAACGGGGACGCCCATCAGGGTGAGGACGGTGGGCAGGATGTCCAGGTTGTTCGTGCCTTGGATCTGGAGGCCGTGGCGAACGCCGGGGCCGTGAAGCATGAGCACGCCGGTCGGGTGGTGCATGCCCTGCTTGGGCGTCGGCGTGTCGCACGCGAAGAACTCCTCCAGCTCGTGGCCGGAGGCGCGGGCGCGCGGGACGTCCGGGAAGAAGTACCTGAGGTCCGGGTTCGGCCGGTCGAGACCGCCCGGCGTCACGGTCAGGATGTCGCCCGTCTCCTCCACGAAGCAGACGCGCGGCCGCGCGTTGCCGACCATGTACGCCTTCTCCAGGAGCTCGCGCGCGCGGCGACGCTTGTCGGCGTCGGGGATCTTCACGTTCCACTGCGGGACCATCGTGGGGACCATCTCCGTCACCCCCTCGATCCCCATGAAGTCGAAGAACCTCTTGATGTCCTTGAAGCGCACCACGATGCGCCCCTCCGGGAAGAGATCGGCGACGTAGGGCTGCTGGCCCATGCTGGTCGCGACGACGAGGACAGTGTCGTCGCCGGCGACGCGGAGGGCGCGCGCGAGCAGCTCGTCGGCGATCTCGTAGCCGAAGGGGACGGCCTCGGCGTACTTCGCCTTCTCGTCGGGGGGGCCCTTGACCGGGAACTGCGAGTCGTCCCACGCGCGCCAGTAGTGGTGCATGAAATGCGCGGCGTGGTTCGTGTGCCAGGTCGCGTAGTCCGGGCGGTACCGCGCGTAGAGCTTCTCGAAGAAGTCGAAGTTGAGCAAAGGCTGGAGCACCACGCGACGCCAGCGCTCGTGGGGCGTGATCCGCTCCCGAGCGAGCTGCGCGAGCACCCGCGCGACGGTCGCGGGCCGCAGGCCCAGGCCGGCGAGCTCGAGGCCCGCCTTGACCATGCCGAGAGGCCCGTCCTCGCCGGCGTTCTTGTGGTGGACCTGGGTGTACTTGCGGTTCAGCGCCTGGACGGGCCGGACGTACGCCGGGTAGGTCTCGTCGCCGGGAGCGAAGGGGCCAGGGATCATGAAGCCGGGAACCGGCCGCGGCGGGTAGGCGCTGATGCTCCCGAAGACGCCGACGCTCTTGCCCGCGTCGACGACGTAGTCCCAGGTCCGCTTCGCCTGGATGGTCGCGGAGTCTTGCTCGAGCACCGAGGCGCCGTGCACCGACCGGTCCACTCCGGTGTGCACGGTGACCCACGTGATCCAGGGATCGAGGTGCGGCGTGTGGTCGACGCTCTCGGGCGACGCCCACGTGCCGTCCTGCTTGAGCTTCGCGAACGTCGGGAGGCGGCCCTCCGCGATCAGCCGATCGATGATCGGCCAGCAGAGCTCGTTGAGCTCCAAGAAGAGGACGCGGCGCGCGGTCGGCGACATCCCGCCGTCGTAGCATCGAGGCCACCGCCCGCAAAGGCGGGCCCGGCGAGGCTCGGCGCGCGCGCCGCGATCAAGCTGGGTTCGTCGACGCGCCCGGGTCCACGGCGGGGCACCCGTTGCCGGCGTCTCCCGACGCGCCAGGGACCGCGGGGCACTGATCCAGGGCGTCGGGCACGCCGTCGCCGTCGTTGTCCATCTCGGGGCAGCCGTCCGAGTCCTCGAAGGAGTCGCGGTCCTCGGCGAACGTGGGGCACTTGTCCTCGGCGTCGGGGATGCCGTCGCCGTCCTGATCGGGCTCACGCGGCGCGACGCTCACGCCGATGGTGGCGCGGACGGGCGCGTTGCCCACGCCGTCGAGGAGGCCTGCCTCGACGCCGGCGAGGAGCGCTACGTCCCCGAACTTCAGCCGGCCCGCGACGCTCGCGAACCAACCCGCCGGCGCGGAGCTCTCGGTGAAGAGCACGGGGTCGAGCGGGAGGTAGGCGCGCGTCTCCACGAAGAGCGTGCCGATGCCGTTGGGATCGATCCCGAGCCCCTTCGGGTGGAGCGCGAGGCCGAAGCCGAGCGGCAGCTCGTGGCCAAACCGCGACACGCAGTCGTCCACCGGCAGGGCCGGGTCGCACGCGTACGCGCCCGTGTCTGCCCGCACCTTCGCTCCGGCGCGGAGGTGGCCCGTGATGGGGCCGTGCGACAGCTCCGCGAGGAGGCGCGTCTCGCTCGTGACCGCGCCCTCGCCGAGGAAGCTCTTCTCGTCGCCGGACGGCAGCGTGAAGCGCTCGTCGGCGGCGAGGCCGAAGCCCCGGGAGAGCCCGAGCTCGTCCGTGTCGGGCTTGAGCATCGTGATCTTGAGGCGGAGCCCGACGTCACCGAGCGCCGTCGTGGGGGGCAGCGCCGCGCCGACGAAGCGGACGGCGTTCGGGTCACGGCTGTAGTCGTCGCCGACCTGCCCCATGACGAAGGGCAGATCGATCCCGAGCGTCACGTGCTCCACGATCCCGACCGACACGACGAAGTCGCCGGTGAACTGGTGCTCGAGGACGGAGTGCGCGATCTCGCCGTCGGAGCCGCGGAGGACGACGGGGCGGAACGCGTACGAGCCGCGCCAGCCCGCCGTCGTGTCTCCGGTCCCGGGGGACCGCACCGACTCCATCCCCATCCCAGCCTCGTGGTGCAGAGGCGCGAAGGTCCCGCGGAGGTCCGCCGACGGCTGATCCTGGCCGAGAGCACTGGAGGGGAGCGCGGCGACGAAGGCGACGGCGAGCAGGCGACGCATGGTCGGGGAGAACCTTACCAGCGTCGGGGCCGGGTGAGCCTGTTTTTGCCGGGCTGGTCGGGCGAATCGGCGGACGATCTGCGCCGAGGACCGCTCCGGAACGGCTCGCGGTGTGCCCTCGAGGACTCAGGTCGCTGCTACCCTGCCCGCGTGGATCGGACGCTCGAGGCCGGCGCGCTGCTCGCGGGACGTTACCGCGCGGACGCCCTGCTCGGGCGCGGTGGCATGGGCGAAGTCTGGCGTTGCCGTGACACCCAGCTGGGAGGCGACGTCGCAGTCAAGGTGCTGCGGGCAGGAGCGGGCGCTGCCGGGGACCGCCTCTTCTTGGGCGAGGTGACGGCGATCGCGTCGCTCTGCCACCCGAACATCGTGCCCATCTACGACTTTCACCAACCCGACGATGGCCCTCCGCTGCTCGTCATGGAGCACCGCGCGGGCGAGTCGCTCCGTGTCTTCGCTCGGGAGCCGCCGAGCTACCAGACCGTGCGCGAGATCCTTCGCCAGGTGCTGTGCGGCCTCGCGTACGCACACGCTCGGGGCGTCCTCCACCTCGACGTCAAGCCGGACAACGTACTCGTGGCGCGTCGCCGCGACGAGCTCGGGCTCGACCGTTTCCTCGTGACGATCGTGGACTTCGGCATCTCGCGCGTAAGGCGAATCGGCCGCGGGATCGAGCCATACTTTGGCGCCGCGTCCGCCTCGAGCGGGCAGCTGCTGGGCACCCTCGCGTACATGGCTCCGGAGCAGTGCAGCGAGTCCTACGAGCAGCTCGGGCCGTGGACCGACCTCTACGCGCTGGGAGCGGTCCTCTACCAGCTATGCTCTGGTCGCAAGCCTTACGCGCACGCGTCGGGAGACGCGGCGGGGTTGATCCTCGAGAAGGTCACCAGGCCGCCTCCGCCGCTCATCCCGCGGATCGAGGGAGTCCCGCGCCGCTTGCCGCTCCTCTGCGCGTCGCTCCTCGCGGTCGACCCCACGGAGCGGCCAGGCTCCGCGGCCGACGTGATGCGAGCACTCGGGGCGCTCGACGCGGACGACACGCTCGCCCCGACCTCCGCGGTCGACTGGGACCCAGAGGGACAGCCCACGGTGGCCGACGCGGCGCCGACCCAGAGGGGCGACGACGCGACCGAGGTGGTCGAGCTTTGGTCCCGAAAGCGCCCTCCTCTGGGTGATGAGGCCGAGGTCCCCGAGCGACCCGACCGCCGGAGCGAGCCTCTCGCGGGAGCGTACGCGCTGTTTGGGCTCCGGGAGCTCGCCGTCGTCGGCAGAGAGTCGGAGCGAGCCGCCGTCTGGAACGCCGTCGCGACGACGGCGACCGAGGGGCGCCCCTCGCTCGTGATCCTCGAGGGGCCGGCCGGGTCGGGCAAGAGCCGCCTCGCGCGAGACGCCATCGAGCGCGGTCGTGCGCTCGGCGCTTGTCACGCCATGCAGACGGGATACTCACCGGAGCGCACGGCTGACCAAGGTCTGCACGGCTTGGTGGCGAACGAGTTCGAGACTCGGGGTATGTCGACGGAGGCGCTCGCCTCCAGGGTCTCCTTCTGGCTCAGGCGCGTGGCCGGCGATCTACGAGCCGGCGAAGGCAGCGAGTTCGTTCGTGACGTCCAGCTGCTCCTCGCGCCCGACGCGAACGCCCAGCCCGATCCGGGGTTGGCGCAGCGCACGGCGACCGAGACCGTCCGACTGGCCGCGCGGCGGCAGCCGGTCGCGATCTGGATGGACGACGTGCAGTGGAGCGCCGGCGAGGCGGCCGACCTCGTGCGGGCGCTCTTCGCCGCAGCGCTTCCGGTGTGCGTCATCGCCACGGTGCGAAACCACGACACCGACCCCGCCGCGGCGCTCCTGCTGCTCGAAGCCGCCAGCACGAGCGCGGCAGGAGGACTTCACGTGGCCCGCGTTCGGCTCGACGCCCTCGCCGACCAGCCGGCCAGGCAGCTCGTGCGCGGGCTCCTCGACGTGGACGAGGATCTCTGCTCGCTGGTGGTGAAACGCTCCGAGGGGAACCCGCTGTTCATCACCCAGCTCCTGCGTCAGCTCATGGTCGAGGACGTGCTCTCGCTACGAGATGGTCGCTACTCCTTGGCCCCCGGCACGGACATGGCTCCGTTGCCGGCCGACGCAGGCGCGGTGTGGGCTCGTCGGGTCGCGCTGTCCGGAGCCGAGATAGGTCCGCTGGCCTTGCTCGCGTCGGTGCGAGACCGCGTGTCACTCGACGTCGCGCGCGAGCTCGCTCGGCTCGTTGGAGCGAGCTTCGACCGCGCCCTCACCCGGGCGCTCGCTGCCGGGCTCTTGCGGGCCGAGGGCAGGACGTACCAGTGGACGCACGGCCTCTTGCGCGACTACTTGCGGAGCGCCCCGTCTCCGGAGGAGCGCGCTCGCCATCATCAGCTCGCGGCTGCCGCTCTCGCGATCCTCGTGGGTCGCGAGGACATCGAGGAGGAGCGCAGCCACCACCTCCGGGCTGCGGGCTTGCACCACGAAGCCGCCGAGGCGCTCTTCCGCGCCGCGGAGTGGAGCGCATCGCGAGGGGAGCCTCACGTCCGAGCGAGCCGGTTGGAGGAGCTTCTCCGATGGACGAACGATCCGGCGCTCCTGGCGCGAACCCACGCAGACCTCGCGCACACCCACGGCGTGTCGGGCCGAGCGAGCGAAGCGAGCGCGCATATCCACGAGGCGTGGCGCGCCGTCGCGCTCGTGGCCCCGGCGCTCGCGGACGCGACCCAGGCCTTCGTCGCGTTCCGCGAGAGCCAGTGTGCTCGCAGGGCGGGCGACCTCGAGCGCGGGCTCCGCGCCACCCACCTTGCGCTCGACCTGGCTCGGAAGTCCTCCCACCATCTGGTCGTCGAAGCGGCGCTGACGCAGATGGCGGTCGATGCGCTGCGGGCGGGCGACCTCGACGCCACCCGACGCCTCGGTTCCGAGGCGCTCGCGCGCGCCGAGGCGAGGGGTCACCATGCCCACGCGTCCGCGGCGCTCCGCGTGCTCGCGAACGCGACCGACGCTCAGCAGGGCCTACACCTCATCGAGCGCGCCATCGTCGCGGCGCGCGCCGCAGGGTCCGTCGTCACGGAGCTCGAGGCGCGAGCGAGCGCGCTCGACCGCTACTGGGCCGCCGCCCGCGACCGCGGTCGGCGCGAGGCCCGGAGTCTCGTCCACGACGCCTCGGCGCGTGGCCTTCGCCAGCTCGTCGTCATCGCAGAGCTCGCGCAGGCCGAGTGGGCCATCCTGGAGGGCGAGCTCGACCAAGCAGCCGAACGACGCGACGGGGCCGAGAGGTTCGGCGCCTCGCGGGGCGCGGTCGTCGAGCGCGCCTTGCTCGCGGCCGTGGACGCCGCGCTCCACGCGAGCCGCGGGGACCGAGTTGGCGCAGCTGCGTCGCTCGAAGCACTCGCCGCGATACCGAAAGGGCGGCGAGGCGTTGGCGCGGAGAGAATGCTCGCGCACGCGCTGGCGCTGCTACCCGGCATGGGCTTCGACCCCACGCGTGGTGGGGAAGCGTAGCGAAAGAGGCGCTAGCCGCGCTTCGCCGGCTCGCGAATTTCGAGCCCCGGCGCGGCTTCCGATCTAGGGTCACACCCGATCGGCGCTTCGCGCGCCCCGTCGGGATCGCACCGAGACGACAGGAGACCGGACAGCAGATGGATTCGATACGCATCCGCGGGGGAAAGCCGCTCTCAGGGAGCATCCGGGTGAGCGGCGCCAAGAACGCGGCGCTGCCCATCCTGTGCGCGACGCTGCTCTCGGACGGCGAGAGCCTGCTGCGGAACGTCCCCGCGCTGCGCGACATCGAGACGACCGCGGCGCTGCTGCGCTTCCTGGGCCGCAGCGTGACCACGTCCCCTCACAGCGTGAAGGTGGACGCCGGAGCCCAGGTGCGGCCCGAGGCCCCCTACGAGCTCGTGAAGCAGATGCGCGCGAGCGTCATGGTGCTCGGCCCTCTCGTCGCGCGCTTCGGGAAGGCCAAGGTCTCCCTGCCCGGCGGCTGCCAGATCGGATCCCGCCCCGTGGACCAGCACCTGAAGGGCCTGGAGAAGCTCGGCGCGACGATCCACCTCGAGCGCGGCTACATCGTGGCGACGGCGCCGCGGCTCCGCGGCGACGAGATCGTGTTCGACATGCCGACGGTGACCGGGACCGAGAACCTCATGATGGCCGCCGCGCTGGCGAAGGGCCGAACGCGCCTCGTCAACGCCGCGAAGGAGCCCGAGGTGGAGGAGCTCGGGCGCGTGCTCAACAAGATGGGCGCCACCGTGTCCGGCGCCGGCACCGACGTCATCGAGATCGAGGGACGAGACGAGCTCGCCCCGTTCGATCACGCGATCATCGCCGACCGGATCGAGGCGGGCACGTACATGGTGGCCGCCGCGGCCGCCGGGGGTGAGGTCCTGCTCGAGGGCGCGCCGCTCGAGGACCTGCAGGCCGTCTGCGCCACGCTCCGGTCGATGGGCGTGGAGATCAGCCGGGAGGGCTCGGCCGCGCGCATCAAGCGGACCGGCGCCCTGAAGCCGGTGCGCATCACCACCGCCCCTCACCCCGGCTTCCCGACCGACATGCAGGCCCAGCTCATGGTGCTGACGTGCCTGGCCGATGGCACGAGCACCATCACCGAGACGATCTTCGAGAACCGATTCATGCACGTGCCGGAGCTCGGCCGCATGGGCGCCGACATCGAGGCCGAGGGCAACCACGCCGTCGTGCGGGGGCCCGCCAAGCTCCAGGGCGCCCAGGTGATGGCCACGGATCTCCGCGCGAGCGCCTCGCTCGTCATCGCAGGCCTGGTGGCGGAGGGGGAGACCGACGTGCTCCGCGTCTACCACCTGGACCGAGGCTACGAGCGGATGGAAGAGAAGCTCGCCGCCGCCGGCGCGGACACAACGCGCGTCAAGGGGGCCAGCGGCTGATCGCCCCTCGCGTCCTCGCGGGCGGGTGCTACGTTCCTCACGTGGTCGTCCTCGAGAAGGATCCGCACACGTACCTGGTGGCCATCCTCGTCCGCGGGCTCTACCTGGAGGTCCGGACCGAGGGCCCGAGCACCGTCGCGCGGTACGTGTACCGCGGGCGCCTCCTCGCCCGCCCGGTCGTCGGACGCGCCTGAGCCCTCAGCGCGGCGTCCAGCCTCGGCTCGCCGTCTGGGGTGTCTTCTTCGCCGGGGGCAGCGGCGGCGGCTTCCAGACGGGCGCCCCGCCGTCGGTCGGCCGCGCGGCGTCGGCGCAGCAACGGAACGAGACGAAGTAATAGGTGAACTCCGGGGCGTGGCTGGTCGTCACCGGCCTGCACGCGTTCCGCACGTGGCCCCACGCGCCGCCCTTCAGGCCCGCCCAGCCCCCCTCTCCCCGCTTCTTCTCGAGCAGCACCCACTCGTCCACGTTCCCCGTCTGGTCGCGGACGCCGAACCCGCTCACGCAGCCGGGCTTCGCCCCGGAGGGCACGCCCTGGTCCAGCCGCTGGAGCTCCGCGCCCGCGACGGCCGCGTTGGTGTCGTAGAGCTTGCTGAGGCTGGGCCGTATCCACGGGTTCTCGATGTTGCATTGCTCCGGGCTGCGCACGTAGCCGTACGGGAAGGGCGTCTTGTCCGGGCCCTCGCAGGCCGCCGTCCACTCGCTCTCCCAGCAGAGCCGCTTGCCCTCGGCGGAGCAGAGCGCCGCGGCGTCGTGAAAGTCGACCATCACGGGGGAGCGAGCGCCCTTCTCGTTCGGGTACTCGTACTCGTCGATGCAGAACCGAGTCCGCCGCTCTTCGCCCACGCAGCGCGGCGGCGCCTCGGCGAAGCGGTGGCAGATGGTGATCTTGTTCGAGCTCGAGTATTCGTCCTTCAGGCACTCGCGTCGCACCTCGGTGCAGTGCTGCGTGTCGACGAGCTTCATGCCCGACGGGCACGCCCCGTCTCCGCCGGGCGCGGGCGGAGCGCCCCCCGGCGCAGGGGCGTCGAGGGCGGTCCGGACGCGCGCGCGGATGGATACCGGGGCCCGCTCCTCGACCTCCACGATCTGCGCGGAGCAGCCGGCGAGCAGCGCGGCGAGCGCCGCGGCGAGCGTGCGCGGCGGGCCTCGCCGCGTCACCGGCACCTCGGCTGGGGCAACCCGTGGTCGAGCATCGAACGTCCCCTCTTGATACCACCCGGCGTCAGAGGGCGCCGCGCGGTCCGCGCGGCGGGCTCCGGGCGCCGAAACCGCGAGGCCCGGCGGTCAGCGCCCTTCGCAGTCGCCGGCTCCTTTGCTAGCTTGGCGAGCCCGCAGCCAGCCAGGAAAGACCCGATGAAGATCCATGAGTACCAAGCGAAGCAGATCTTCCGCCGCCACGGCATCCCGGTGCCCGAGGGCGAGCCGGCCTTCTCTCCGGCGGAGGTGGGACCGATCACCGAGCGCCTGACCCAGAAGACCGGCATCCCGGTCGTCGTCGTGAAGGCGCAGATCCACGCGGGCGGCCGGGGCAAGGCGGGCGGCGTCAAGGTGATCAAGGACGGCGCGGCCGCGGCGCGCACCTTCGCCGAGTCAATCTTCGGCAAGAAGCTCGTCACGAAGCAGACCGGCCCGGAGGGCACCACCGTCCGGCGGCTCTACGTCGAGCAAGGGCTCGACATCGCGCGGGAGCTCTACTTCGCGATGCTGATCGATCGAGAGGCGCGCCGCGTGGCGATCATCGCGTCGGCCGCGGGCGGCATGGACATCGAGGAGGTGGCCGAGAAGGAGCCGGAGAAGGTGCTCACGGTCCACGTGGATCCGCTCCTCGGCCTCGCGCCGTTCCAGATCCGAAAGCTCGCCTACTTCCTGGGCCTGGCCGACAAGAAGGAGACGTTCTCCTCGTTCGCGACGTTGGCCACCAAGGTCTACGAGTGCTTCGTGGCGGAGGACTGCTCGCTCGTGGAGGTGAACCCGCTCGTCGTCACGAAGGCGGGCCAGGTGCTCGCCCTCGACGGGAAGATGACGTTCGACGACAACGCCGAGTGGCGCCACAAGGCGACGTTCGCGGAGTTCCGAGACGAGGACGAGGAGGACCCGACGGAGATGGAGGCGAAGCGCGTCGGCGTCTCCTACGTCGCGCTCCAGGGCAACATCGGGTGCCTCGTGAACGGCGCCGGCCTCGCGATGTCCACGATGGACATCATCAAGCACTACGGGGGAGAGCCCGACAACTTCCTCGACGTCGGCGGCGGCGCCTCGCAGGAGCAGGTCACGCAGGGCTTCAAGCTCATCCTGTCGAGCCCCAGCGTGAAGGGCATCTTCGTCAACATCTTCGGCGGCATCATGCGGTGCGACGTGGTCGCGAACGCGATCGTGGCGGCCACGAAGGAGCTCGGCCTCAAGGTGCCGCTCGTGGTGCGGCTCGAGGGCACCAACGTGGAGGCGGGCAAGAAGATCCTGGACGAGAGCGGTCTCAAGATCCAGAGCGCGTCCTCCATGGCGGACGGGGCCCAGAAGATCGTCGCTGCAATCAAGGGACTTTGATCATGAGCATCCTCGTCGACAAGGACACACGCATCGTCTTCCAGGGCATCACCGGCGCGTCCGGGAGCCTCCACGCGCGCGCCTGCCTCGCCTACGGCACGAAGGTCGTGGCCGGGGTCACGCCCGGCCGCGGCGGGCAGAAGTTCGACGATCAAGTCCCTATCTACGACACCGTCGAGCAGGCGGTGAAGCAGGAGGGGGCGGAGGTCAGCATCATCTTCGTGCCTCCGCCGGGCGCCGCCGACGCGATCTGCGAGGCCGCCGCGGCGGGGTGTAGGCTCGTGGTCTGCATCACCGACGGCGTCCCCGTCCTCGACATGGTGAGGGTGCGCCGGTACCTCGAGGGGAAGCCCACGAAGCTCGTCGGGCCGAACTGCCCCGGCGTCATCACGCCCGGGACCGGCGAGGGCTCGAAGGGCGGCTGCAAGATCGGGATCATGCCCGGCCACATCCACAAGCGCGGCCCCGTGGGCGTCCTGTCGAAGAGCGGCACGCTGACGTACGAGGCGGTCGGACAGCTGACGGCGCTCGGCATCGGCCAGTCCACCTGCATCGGTGTCGGGGGCGATCCGGTCGCTGGGCTGGACTTCATCGACTGCCTGCAGATGTTCAACGACGATCCCGAGACGAAGGGCGTCGTCCTCATCGGGGAGATCGGCGGGAGCGCGGAGCAGAAGGCGGCGGCGTGGATCAAGGCCAACATGAAGAAGCCGGTCTGCGCCTTCATCGCGGGGCGCACCGCGCCGCCCGGCAAGCGGATGGGCCACGCCGGCGCGATCATCTCGGGCGGCAAGGGGACGGCGGAGGAGAAGATCGCCGCCTTCGAGGCCGCGGGGGTGAAGGTCGCTCCCACCCCCGCCGAGATGGGCGCCACGATGAAGAGCGTGCTCTCTTAGGCCCATCGCGCAACCCGTGGCGCCCGCTTCTCACATCCCCGTGAGAACCGCCCGCGCTTCTCCACAGCGCCGC
>CAZBJI010000160.1:0-17891 GCA_964492175.1 uncultured Polyangiaceae bacterium
CGAGGCCCTCCTCGACTCGGCCGCGATGGCCGCGCGCGCGGCCCGCACCCCCGCCAGGTACCCGTCCTCGTACGTCCAGTCCGGATCCCGCAGCTCGGGGAAGTCGTGGGGGCTGAGCAGATCGTCGGGCGTCAGGTCGTGGCGGAGGCGCTTCGCGAGGGACACGACGCGGGTGGCGTGGTGCTCCTCCATCGCTCGCAGCGTCGCTGCGTGCCGATCGCCCCGGACGCGGTCGAGCGCGCGGCCGAGGGCGAGGACGCCGAGGGCGTGCGAGACCTGGCCCTCGGAGAGGGCGCGCTCGAGCTCTCGGTCGTCGAGCAGAGAGATCGCGGTGCGCTCGTCCGCTGGGGAGGCTGGGTCGCCGACGCGGGCCGCCTCCGCGAAGTAGAGGAAGGCCCGGTTCGAAGAGAGGGCGGGGTTCGGGTGGACCCAGCCGAGAGACTGGAGGCCCCGCGCTTCGTAGCCTGACTCCTCGAGCAGCTCGCGCGCCGCCGCCTCCGCGGGTCCCTCGCCAGCGTCGATGATGCCCCCGGCGGGCTCGAGCGTCACGTCGTCGACCCCGTGCCGGTGCTGCCGGACCAGGACCCACAGGCCGTCGGGATCACGGGCCGCGACGACGACCCAGTCCCGGAGCCCGATCGTGACGACCACCCGCTCGCCTCCCCCTTCCGCCACGTCGTGCTCGAGGAGCTCGAGGAACCGGTACGCCGCGACGGTCCGCGAGCGCAGGCGCGCGGGGCGCTCGAGGTCGGAGGCTCGCATTCGCCCGCGTTAGCACGGCCGGCGCCGAGGAGCCTTTCGATGGAGCGGCGAGCTTGATAGATTGCTCACGATGGCTAGCTCGCGGCGTACCTTGTCCGTGTCCCTCGGGATGCTTGGCTTCTGGGTGGTGGTGGGCGTGAGCGCCTGTTCGGTGATCAACGCCCCCGATGACGTGATCCCCGGGACCGGCTCCGGCCAGGGGGGCGAGGGGACGGGCGCCGGGACGGACGGCGGCGGCGGCGCCGCCCCCGCCTGCGACTCGAACGACGACTGCGCGTCGCTCACGACGGAGTGCGCCACCGGCGAGTGCCAGGGCAACGTCTGCGTCACGACGCCGCAGCCCGCGGACACCCCCTGCGGCCCGACGCCCATGAGCGAGTGCGATCTCGCGGACGCTTGTGACGGCGCGGGCACGTGCGTCGCGAGCAGCGTGCCTGACGGTACGTTCTGCGATGACTGCCCCGCGGGCCCGGGCAATTGCAAGCTGTGCCAGCAGGGGGCGTGTGAGGACTGCACGGACCGCGCGATCATCAAGACCTTCCGGTCGCCGGTCGCCGCGTCCGGGTGGACCCTGACGGGGGACTGGAAGATCTACGCCGAGACGCCCCCTTCGGTCTTCGGCGGGCCCATCCCACCTCAGTGCTCGGACGGGATCGACAACGACGGCGACATGCTCGTCGACTTCCCCGCCGACCCGAGCTGCGTCGACGCCGACGACCCCTTCGAGTTCCAGATCTCCGCGTGCAACGACGCCTTCGACAACGACGGCGACATGCTCATCGATCTGTTGGATCCCGACTGTGACGGACCTGGGGACGACACCGAGGAGCAGACAGGCCCGATTCGCTTCGCCCGCCCGGCGCTCGGCACCGACGGGAACCGCGCGCACCCGTACGGTCAGGCGAGCGAGCTCGAGATATCGAGCGCGACGAGCCCCCCCACGGTGCTCCCGGACACGCTGATGTTCAACTCCTGGCACATCGACGAGGGCGCCGCCTACGATCTCAAGGCCGTGCAGGTCTCGAGCGATGGCGTGAGCTTCACGACCGTCGACATCTGCGTGAACGGCATGCCGGGCCTGCCTTATTGCGACTTCGTCCAGACCCGGGACCCCGACGACTGGGACATGATCTCGATCCCGGTTCCTCCGCAGTTCGTCGGACAGGTCGGGTACGTGCGCTTCCTCTACGACACGTCGGACGGCTGCTGCAGCTTCGAGCGCGGCTGGTACGTGGACGCGCTCAACTTCGCCCAGGATTGCGCCTGCACCGCCCACGAGGACTGCGCCTATCTCACCCAGTCCTGCGGCATGGGCTCGTGCGACTTTCCCGTGGACGAGTGCGCCATCACGCCGGAAAACCTGGGGGCCTCCTGCCCCAGCCCGACCACGGGGGACTGCTCGGACCCGACCTGTGACTCCAACGGCTGGTGCGCGAGCGGCTTCCTCCCGTTCGAGGGCGACAGCTGCGCGAGCTGCGTCGACGGCCCAGGTCTCTGCCAGGCATGCTTTGACGGCTTCTGCGCGAACTGCCCCGCGGTCCAGACCTTCTATTACAACGCCGACTACAGCGCCTGGACGTTCGCTGGTGACTGGGGCGCCCAGTCCTGCGTGCAGCCGAACTCGGTCACGCCCAACGAGTCGCCCTGCTTCCCGTTCTCGAACGGCCCGGGCGACCTCCTCACGTACCCGATGCTCGGCAACGACGGGAGCCGCACCGGCGCCTTCCCCTGGGCCGGGCAGGGCGAGGTGGAGAACGCGAGCGTGCTGACGGGGCCCACGGTCATCCCCGCGACCCTGACGTTCAAGTCGTGGCACCAGGACCGCGGGGGCAACGACACCTTCATGCTGCGCGACAAGAAGACCATCAGCGTCTCGGTCGACGGCGGGATGATCTTTCAGACGCTCGTGGACTGCGACGGCAACATGACCATCCCCTTCTGCCAGCCGTCCCCCCCGTTCCAGAACCGGTCGCTCACCGCCTGGGACGACATCTCCATCAATGTCCCCGCGAACCTGGTGGGCCAGGAGGGGATCTTCCGGTTCACGTACGACACCGTCGACAGCGGTCAGGGCTGGGAGCGCGGCTGGTACATCGACGACATCAACATCGCCCGCTGCGATATCTTCTGACCTGCCTCGGCTCTCGAGCTCTCGTCAGGGGCGCTGTGGTTCCGCCCCTGTTTCGTGCTATTTTCAGCCTCAGCGAGGGGAGATGCCCAGGAAGATGCGCCGTCCGCCCCGGGAGGGTCCCAAGGTGTGGCACAACCCCGACGTGCTCGTGCCGCGGAGGTTTCCCGTCCAGCGCCGACCGAGCGCGGCGCCGGAGGCGGACGCCGCCACGCGCGCGGGCGCCGATGTGGATGGCGCCGAAGTCCCGGCGCCGGCGCCGAGCTCGAGGCGCCAGGTCGTCCGACCCGCCGTGGACGGCGCGGCCGCGGCGCCGCTCGACGAGCGAGAGGCCGAGCGAGGCAAGCTCCTCGAGAAGCTGCGGGTGGCGGAGGGGCGCACTGCGATCACACGGGCGGAGGGCGAGCTGCGCAAGGCCGGGTTCGAGCTGCCGCCGGACGATCAGGAGGTGCACCTCCAGCTCCTCCAGCACGCCGACGAGGAGATCATCTTGGCCGCGATCGAGCGCATCGACCGCATCTTGGACGACGAGCCCCCGAAGCGCGTCGCGATGCTCGACTCCCGGCTGCGTCGCCTCGCAGAGCTCGCCGACGACCCTCGGACCCAGGAGGCCGCGGGGCGGCTCCGCCGTCGCGTCGCTGGCTCCTGACGGGCCAGCGTCGCCTTGACCCTGCGCGGCGGCCGGGTCACAGCCGTCGCGCATGACCGAGGCTGAATTCGAGGCCGAGCTCGCGAGGCTGCTCCGCGCGCAGCAGGGCGCGCGCGAGAACACGGGGTGCGTGCAGTGCACCGCGTGCGACGGCTGCACCGACTGCACCTTCTGCGCCCGGTCCTCCTCGCTCCTCCGCTGTCACTACTGCTTCGACTCCGAGAGGTTGGTCTCCAGCACGCACTGCCGCGCGTCACGCGACCTCTTCGGGTGCACGCACTGCGACGAGAGCGAGCGCTGCGTGCAAGGCTCCTACCTGGTCCGCTGCTACGACTGCACCGCCTCGAGCTATTGCTTCGGGTGCGTGGGCTTGGTCGGCAAGGAGTTCCACGTGCTGAACCAACCTCATTCGCGCTCCGATTACTTCGCGCTGCTCGGCAAGCTGAGGAAGGGCAGGCGGTGAGGGCCGTCGTCCAGCGCGTCCACCGGGCACGCGTGGAGGTGGGGGGGACCGTCACCGGGCAAATCGAGCGCGGGCTCGTCGCGTTCGTCGGCGCTCGAGCGGGCGACGAGGACGCGGATCTCGACTACGTCGTGCGGAAGGTCACCGAGCTGCGCGTCTTCGAGGACGAGCGCGGGAAGATGGCGCGCTCGGTCTCGGACGTCGGCGGTGGCCTGCTCGTCGTCTCCCAGTTCACGCTCTTCGGCGACACCAGCCGAGGCAACCGGCCGAGCTTCACCGCCGCGATGGAGCCGGAGAGGGCGCGCGCCACGCTCGAGCGCTTCGTCGCGGCGTGCCGGGCGCGCGGGTTGCCGGTCGCGACCGGCCAATTCGGGGCCGACATGACGGTGCTGGTCGAGAACGACGGGCCTGTGACGATCCTCATCGACTCGAGGGCGCGGTAGGAGGCCGCCGCGACCGGGCCAGGCGGGCCGCCAGCTCGAGCGCGCGGGTCATGCCGCGGCCGTCTGCCCGTCCCCTCCACGCGGCGTCGTACGCGGTGCCGTGATCCACGCTCGTCCTGACGATCGGCAGCCCCAGCGTGACGTTCACGGCGTCGCCGAACGAGAGGAGCTTCTGCGGGATCGTGGCTTGGTCGTGGTACATCGCCACCACGCCCCCCACCTCTCCCGCGGCCGCCCTCCGGAGCGCGGTCTCGGCGCCGAGCGGTCCCACGATCTTGGCGGCGAGCTGCTCCCTCTCCAGCCGCCGGCGAGCCCGCTCGATGCCGGGGAGGATCGCGAGGCCCTCCTCGGATCCGAGGAGGCCACCCTCGCCCGCGTGCGGGTTCAGCGACGCGACGGCGACGAGCGGCCGCCGCACGCCGACCGCGCGCAGGAGGCGGGTCAGCCAGTACGTGGCCACCGACACCCGCTCCGGGGTGATCGCGCGTGAGACCTTGGCGAGCGGGAGGTGCGTCGTGACGAGGGCCGTCACGAGCTCCTCTGCCCAGAAGGCCATGACCACCTCGCGGGCGCCGAGCCTCGAGGCCAGGTGCTCCGTGTGACCGAGGAACCCGCCCGCGCCCCGCGCCCCGCTCGTCGCGATCGCGTGCTTCGACACGGGGCCCGTCACGAGCGCGTCTCCAGCGCCCGTCGCCACGAGGCGGGTGGCCTCGTCCACCCACGCGAGCTGCGCCGCGCCCGCCTCCCGCGTGGGCGCGCCGCGGGGCGGGCGGGCCGTGAGCGCGCGCGACGGCGCCCACACGCCGATGGCGCCCGTAGGGATGGAGCGAACGTCGCGCTCGTCGCCGACGCTCACCAGCGGCGCCGTCACGCCTCGAAGGCGCGCGGCGGCCGCGATCGTCGCGGGGTCTCCGACGAGCAGCACTCGGACGCCGGCGCTCGACGCGGCGACGACGGACACCTCCGGGCCGATGCCCGCGGGGCAGCCGATCGACACGACGAGCGTCGGCCGTCTCATCTTCGCCTCTCCGGCGCTCCCAGGCGGTAGCCTGCGCCGCGGAAGGTCGCGAGATCGAGGGCGGGGCCGAGCTTCGCGCGGAGGCGCGTCACGTGGATGTCGATGGTGCGCGCGCCGCCCTCGTAGGCCGCGCCCCAGACCCGCTCCAGGAGCTCCGTCCGCGAGATGACTCTGCCTCGCCCGTCGGCCAGGTAGACGAGCAGGTCGAACTCCCGCGCGGTGAGCGCGACCGGCCTGCCCTCTCGCAGCACCTCCCGTGCGGCGCGGTCGATCAAGATCTCCCCGAGCTTGAGCTGCTCTTCGTTGGTGAACTCGCTCCGGCGCCACTCCACGGCGCGCACCCGCGCGTAGAGCTCCGCCGGGACGATGGGGGTCAGGATGAAATCGTCGAACCCGCTCGCGGTGTCGAACCGGGCGATGTGCTGGTGTTGGATCGCCACGATCGTCCCGACCCCTTCGAGCCGAGGCTCCTTCCGCACCCCCCTCAGGACGAGCGGGGCGAGATCGGGCCGCGCGCCCGCCTCCACGACGACCGCGCGCGCCACGTCCTCGTCGGCTTCGAAGAGCTGGGCGGCGTCATCCCAGAGGTCGATCCCGCGCACCGTCGCGCCGAGCTGCCGCAGCAGCAAGGCGGGCCCATCGTCGCGCCCTTGCTCGGCGAGGGGGCCGATCACGGCGACGAACGAGCGACCCATGGGCGGCGTCGCTCACCCGATCCGCGTGCCGCCGACCGTGATGCGGTCGATCTTCACCGTGGGGCAGCCCACGCCGACGGGGACGCTCTGGCCCTCCTTCCCGCAGGTCCAGATGCCGTCGGAGACCTCCACGTCGGAGCCCAGCATGGTGACGCGGCGGAGCACGTCGGGGCCGTTGCCGATCAGGTTCACGCCCTTCAAAGGCGCCCCGATCTTGCCATCCTCGATCAGGTAGCTCTCCGTGAGGGAGAAGACGAAATCTCCGTTCGAGATGTCGACCTGGCCGCCGCCGAACTTCTTCGCGAACACGCCGCGCTTCACGCTCTTCACGATCTCGTCGGGATCGCTCTGGCCTCCCAGCAGGATGGTGTTCGTCATCCGGGGCATCGGGATCGCCGCGAAGCTCTCGCGGCGGCCGTTGCCCGTCGCGCGGAGCTTGAAGTGACGGGCGGAGAGCTTGTCGTGCATGTACCCGACGAGCTTGCCATCCTCGATGAGGACGGCGCGGCCCGGCTCGTTGCCCTCGTCGTCGACGTTCAGGCTGCCGCGCGAGAACAAGAGCGTGGCGTCGTCGACGACCGTGCAGAGCGGGCTCGCCACGTCTTCGCCCACGCGCCCGGAGTAGTTGCTCGTCCCCTTCCGGTTGAAATCGGCCTCGAGCCCGTGGCCCACGGCCTCGTGCAGGAGGATCCCGCTGTCACCTGGCGCCAGCACGACCTCCATCTCCCCGGCCGGCGCGTCGAGCGCGTCCAGCATCAACATCGCCTGGCGGCCTGCCTCGGCCCCGTGCCACTCCGGCGACTTGTCGTCGAAGTACGCCAGCGTGGTGCGGCCTCCGCCGCCGCTCGAGCCGTCCTGGCGCTTCCCGGCGCGCTCGGCGACCGCGCGAACCCCCATGCGGAGGAGCGGCTGCACGTCGAAGGCGAGCACGCCGTCGCTGGTCGCGATGAGCACCTCGCGCACCTCCTCCGCGAAGCTGGCCTCCGCCTTCACGATGCGCGGGTCGGACGCGAGGGCTGCCTTGCTCGCGCGCTCGAGGAGCGCCCGCTTGTCGAGGCCGGGGGTGTCGAGGGAGAGCTCGTGGACGTCGTAGCGGTGCGGGACCTCTCGGGGCGCGAGGGGCACGCGCGCGGAGCCGCCTCCTCCGCTCGCGATCTGCGACGCGGTCTCTGCGGCGCGCCGCATCGCCTCCCACTCGATGTCCTCTACGTAGGCGAAGCCGGTCGCGTCGCCCTTCTGAACCCGCACGCCGAGCCCCATCGAGACCCCACGCGAGGCAGACTTGAGGATGCCCTCGTCGTAGGAGAACCCCGCCCCTAGCCGATACTCGAAGAAGAGGTCGGCGTAGTCGCCGCCCCGCGAGAGCGCGACGGCGAGCAGCCGGTCGCACAGGTCGGGCGTGACGGCGTACGCGCCGCCGGGGGCGAAGGGGGCGAAGGGTGCGCGGCTCACACGATGACCCTAGCATCACGGCCGGTGGGATACAGGCACACAATGGGGGCGCTCGCTCGGCGCCAGCCGCGACATCCCGCCGCTGCCGCGCTAGAATCGACTCATCACGCATGTCGCGGCGGCGCGCGGCAAGCGATGCAGCGCGACTTGCCCGCCGGCCTTGGCTTCCAAGTCCCCGACGCTCTTGGGCGACCGGCCGAAAGCGTGCCGGCTGTTCGAGGCATCGGGTACATTGCTAACGACATTCGCATCTTCCGCGGCGCCCCGACGTCGCCGCTGGAGACGGCGCCCCCGCCGGGCGGTGGTCCCCCCGAGGCGGTCACGAAGGAACACGAGGAGAGGCAGGTTCGAAGACAGGCGTGGCCATCAACCGGGACAAGATCCTCCAGGAGGCGCAGAAGCTCGTCGACAAGAAGCGGTTCGACAAAGCGATTGCCGAGCTCCAGAAGGTCGTCGCCGACGATCCCGCCGACGTCCGCACGCTGCTGAAGATCGGGGACCTTTACCTCCGCGTCGACCAGCACGCCGACGCCATCTCCACCTACGAACGCGTCGGCAACTACTACTCCGAGCAGGGTTTCGCCGTGAAGGCGGTCGCGGTCTACAAGCAGATCCGCGAGATCATCCAGAAGCACGCGCCCCACCTCGAGGACCGCTTCGGGCACGTGGTCCCGAAGCTGGCGGAGCTCCTCACCCAGCTCGATCTTCGCAGCGACGCCCTCGCGTACTACGACGAGATGGCGACGCGCCTCCAGCGCATCGGCCGTGAGCGCGACGCGATCGACGTCTTCCGCAAGATCGTCGGGCTGGATCCCCAGAACCCGGTGTCTCACCTCCGGCTCGCCGACGCGTACACGCGCGTGCGTGACTTCGACTCGGCGGTGGTCGAGTACTCGCAGGCCGCGGAGATCCTGCTTCGGATCGGGCGGAAGGACGACGCGTTGCGCGTCGTGGACCGGCTGCTCCAGCACCGGCCCGAAGGCCGCTTCGCGAAGCTCTCCGCGGAGATCTACCTCGAGCGCGGACAGCCGAACGACGCGATGGCGGCGCTCACGAAGCTGCAGATCTCGTTCAAGGAGAACCCGCGCGACATCAACACCTTGGATCTGCTCGCGCGCGCGTTCGACCAGCTCGGGCAGCCGACCAAGGCGATCGAGGTTCAGAAGGAGGCAGCGCGCATCGCGCGCGAGGCGCAGAACCGAGAGGAGTTCGACCGGATCGTCGGCCTCTTGCTGCAGCGCGCGCCACACGACGAGGGCGTCCTGCAGCTCGCGCACGGATCCTTCGAGCCGAAGAGCGTCGCGCCCACGGGGGCGCCGTCGATGGGCCCGAGCAGCCTACCGAAGCACACCGAGCTCGCTCCTCAACGCCAGATGGGGCTCGGCGCGACGCAGCCGCTCGTGGAGCAGCCGTCCTCCCGTGCTCAGGCGCGCCAGCTGGAGGAGCCCGGGCCGACGGTGGTCTCCGTCGTCGAGGACATCAGCGAGGACATCCAGGTCGTCGACGAGGAGATGGAGGAGGTCGTCTCGGAGGAGGAGCCGCTGCCCCTCCGGTCGTCGTACCCGCCCGAGGACGCCGCCAGTCAGCTCCGTCAAGCGGTCCTCCGGTCCGACGCCGCCCGGCGCATCGGAGACTACGACACGGCGGTGCGGATCGTGCGGGACGCCATCGCCATGGCGCCCGGCGCGCGCGACGTCCGCGAGCGTCTCTGTGATCTCCTGATCGAGTCGGGAGATCAGGTCAGCGCCATCGCGGAGATGCTGGCCTACGCCTCGTACCTGGTGGAGGAGGGGGACTCGGACGCCGCGGCGCGCCTGCTGGACGAGGTCCTCCTGCTCGACCCCGAGAGCCGCGCCGCGCTCGAGATGCTGCACTCGCTCGGCTACGCGGTGCCGAGCGTGGAGGAGGCTCAGGCCGCGCACTCGTTCCACGCCGGCGATGGCGCGCACGCGCCCGCCTACGGCGTCGCCGACCCGCTCGCGCCGCTGCCTTCGTACGATCTCGAGGAGCTGACGGCCGACGAGCTTCCGCTCTCCCAGTCGCAGGAGCTCCCTGGGTTCGCCTACCCGCAGCACCCTCAGGCCCCGACGGGGATGGCCCTGGACGATCCGTTCCACGAGCCGACCCAGATGGGCGTCGCGCTTCCGTCGTTCCCGATGGAGGAGGACGAGCCGCCGCAGCGCGTGTCGCTCTCCGGCGCCCTGGACGAGATGGCCCTGGAGGAGATCGAATTCTTCCAGGCGCAGGGCATGTTCGAGGAGGCGGAGAACCTCCTGAACGAGCAGTTGAGCCGGCTCCCGAACCACCCACTGCTGCTCGAGCGCAAGCGAGAGCTCGCGCAGGCGCGCGGGATCCCGCCGTCGGCCGCTCCCGGCGAGCTCCGCATCTCGGGGGAGCTGCGTCGCAGCGCGGGGCCTTCCGCGCCGGCGCCCGAGATGACCGGTGACCGAGCGTTCGACATCGCTCGCGCGCTCGACGGCCTCGACAGCCTCGACAGCCTCGACGTCAGTGAGCCCTCCGCGGCCCCCGCCGCCCCGCTGGGGCAGCAACAGGTCAGCGTGGAGGCGGTGTTCGAGCAGTTCAAGGCTGGCATCGCCGCGCAGATCGCGGAGAACGACGCCGCCACGCACTACGATCTCGGCGTCGCGTACAAGGAGATGGGGCTCACCGCCGACGCCTTGGCGGAGTTCGAGCTCGCGTCCCGCGACCCCCAGCGGGAGTGCGTCTGCCAGTCGATGATCGGGATGATCCACATGCAGTCGAACAACATCGACCTCGCGATCAACGCGTTCATCCGCGGGTGGAAGGCGTCCATCAAGACCCCGGAGCAGGAGGCGGCGCTCACCTACGAGATCGCGAACGCCTACGAGTACCGCGAGAACGCCGACCAGGCGCTCTACTACTTCCAGCTCCTCGCTCGCAACGACCCCTCCTACCGCGACCCGCGCGGGTCCGTGGCGGAGCGGATCTCGGCGCTCGAGCGCGCCCTCGGCCAGGAGGCGCCCAAGCCTGCAGCCAAGGCCGCCGCCGCCGCCGCCGGGGACGAGTTCGACGCGGCGTTCGAGGACCTCTTCAACCCGAAGAACGACTAGCGACAGGGGCGTGGGGAGGGCGCTGCAGGGGGTAGGCGCAACCGGTGCGCCGGCGCGCAGCACCGTCGCGTTGAGCGGGGCGTGTGGCTGAGATAAGCTCGGTTCATGGCGCGCGAGCAGTCCCTCCTCCGCAGGTTCCTCGAGGTCGATCCCGCGATCGGCGTCGGCCTGGTGATCCTCGGCATCTTCGTCATGGGCGTGAGCGGCGCCGCGACCTGGCACTACCTGTTCAACGTCGGGACGGGTATCGCCATCGTGGGCGCGCTGCTGTTCGTCGTCAGCGTCACGCTGAGCACCCTGCGGGACAAGCAGGCGCCGAGCTGACGCCGGTCGAGCGTCTCGGAGCGGTCACGGCGCCGAGTCGTCGCTCGGGATCGCGAACCAGTCCTCCATGTCCTCGGTCTTGGGCGTCTTCATCAGGGCGCCGGTCTCCGAGTCGCGCCGGACGATGATCGTTCGGCGCGTCGTCGAGTCGGAGGACTCCCGCGCCACGACGTTGATCACGTTGACCCCGGGCTTGAGCGGCACCTCGAGCTCGAACGAGGCGCTCTTCGGGTCGGAGGCGCTCTTGTTGGACTGGTAGAAGAACTTTCGCGACCCGACGAAGCCGTACAGATCCTGGATGCGCGTCGTGGCGGTCGCGGCGCCGCGGATCTTCACGGTCGCCTCCCGTGTCGCGAGCGAGGACGTGGTGATCTTGAGCTCCGGCGGGGCATGGGAGTAGACGTCCTCGAACGCCAGGGAGGCGCTCGCCTTCTTCCCCGTCGCGTTGGCGAGGTCGGACGTCGCGATGAAGGCGAACCGGTCGCTGTCGAGCTTCACCTTGTCGAAGCCGCCGACGCGCCCGACGACGGCGACCGGGATGCCGGGCGACACGCGCCCGAACGCGCGCGCGCCCTCCTTCGGTGACTCCAGGAGAGAGGAGCCGTCTGCGTCCGCCACCCGGACCTCGTCCGTCGAGGCGACCGCGGTGGGGGGCTCGATCGGGATCTTGATCTTCTCCTTCGCTACCTCGCTCAGATCGCGGTCGGCGACGGTGAGGGTCACCACGGCCTCGGGCTCCGAGAGGTTCTTGGCGACGTCGAAGGTGAAGGAGACGCGGCGCGCGTCGCCAGGCTTCATGTTCGAGATGTCGAAGCGACCCGCGCGGAGGAGCAGACCGTCACCGGAGTTGTTCCCGAGGTTCGCCTGGGTCTCGAAGGAGCGGCCCGTGCCCACGTTCTTCACCGTCAAGTGCATGCTGGCGCGCTCGCCGCGCTGGAGCTTGCCGTCGCCGTTGCCGGCGACGTCGTCGACGATCTGGTAGCTGTACTTGAAGACGGGCCTTGGGAGCGCGACGACCGTGGGCCGGGTCTCGCCGGTGGCGATCGCGTCGGTGCCCTCCGCTTCGAACCGGACCGTGACGCCGTCCGACCGGTCCGACGCATCCATCGGGATCTTGCAGACGCGCTTGGCGTCCTTGGGCGTCGGCTGCGTGGAGGCGTACTTGCGCCCCTCCACCTGGCACCAGCCGAGCGGCGCCCTGGCCGACCTCTCTTCGCCCGGGCCGATGCGCCCGAACACGAGCTCCTTGGCGTCGAAGTAGCCGCTCTCGCTCTCGGTCTGTGCGCGCAGGCGGTAGACCGGGGTCGCCCCCTTGTTCTTGACGGTGACCTTCAGATCGATCGGCTCCCCGGCGGTGACCTGATCGCCCGGACGGGTCGTCTCCACCTTGATCTCGAGGTCCTCCGCCTTCGCGCCCTTGCCGTCGGGAGGCGCGCTCCAATCCACGCCGAGGCGCTCGAGCTCGGCCGCGACCTTCGTGAGCTCCTCCTTGCGCGCCTTCTCGATCGCCGGGCGCGCGGCCTTGAGCTGCTCGGCGCGCGACTTGCCTGGCGGGAGGGTGGCCGCCAGATCTCGCGCGAGACGCACCGGGAAGTCGAGCTGGAACTCGTCGTCCGTGTCGCGCCCGAGCTCGCGGGCAGTCTCTCGCTCGGCGCTCGTGAACTGGTAGCGGACCATCTCCTCCGGCTTGCTCGGCGGCGCCGCGTTCTGGTTGTCGAGCGACGCGAAGAGCTCGCGCTCCTTCAGGCCATCCTTCTGGACCGTCAGGTCCATCTCGAGCTCGTCCACCGTCATCGGGTCCAGCCCGACGTCGGGGGTCACGCCGACGCCTTGGATGGAGATGTCCCCAGGCGTGAGGTACTGGGCGATGGTCAGCTTGAGCGCCGCCTTCTCCGGCGTCACGTCCTGGAAGACGAGCTGGACGCTCCCCTTGCCGAACGTGGACTGCCCCACGATGAGCGCGCGATCCAGGTTCTTGAGCGCGCCCGCGAGGATCTCGCTCGCGCTGGCGCTGTGACCATCCACGAGCACGACGATGGGGTAGGGCGGCTCGGTCCCGGGCCCAACCGCGCGCCGCTCCTCCCGGCCCTCCGACGATCCGACGGTGGACACGATCACGCCCTCGTCGAGGAACAGGTCGGCGACCTTCACCGCCTGATCGAGCAGCCCGCCCGGGTTGCCTCGCAGGTCCAGGACGAGGCCCTTGGCTGCGCCCTTCTGCTTGAGGGTCGCGAGCGCCGACTCCACCTCCGTCGTGGTGGTCGCTTGGAAGTTCTTGATCTTCACGTAGCCGATGCCGGCCTCGAGAGGTCGCGAGTCGACGGAGGCGACCTTGATGCTCTCCCTCGTGAGCGGAAACGCCCGCGGGGTGGTCCAGCCGTCCTCGCCCTCGCGCACGATCCAGACGGTGACGGGGGTCCCGGGGTCGCCGCGGAGCCGCCGCACGGCGTCGTCGAGGGGCATGTTGAGCGTCGACTCGTTCTCGATCTTCACGATCCGGTCGAAGCGCTTGAGCCCCGCGCGTCCCGCCGGCGTCCCAGGCATCGGCCGCATCACCGTGAGCTGCTGATCCCGGATGGAGATGACGATGCCGAGGCCGCCGAACGCGCCCGACGTCTGGACGTTCATCTCCTTGTAGGCGTCCGGTGAGAGGAACACCGAGTGGGGATCGAGCGTGTGGAGCATCCCGTTGCACGCCGCGTACTCGAGCTCGCGCAGGTCCACGTCCGTGTTGGCGAGGTGCTTCTGGAGGAAGGCGAACACCTCGCGCAGGCGCGCCGCGACGTCCCAGGGCCCTTGCACGTTGTCCACGCGGAACGTGCGCGCCTCGTTCTCCACCTTGACGGTGATCTCGTTCGGGTTGTCCTGGTGGACCAGGACCTGGGCCACGTCCCGCTGGATGTAGTTCAGGGCCGAGAGCAACATCTGCTTCGGCTTTACGCGGTCGGGATCGACGTACTTCTTGCGGACGTACTTGAGCGTCTCGTTCACCGCCTCGAGCCGGGTGAGGTCGTACGGCGCCCGCTGCGGCTTCGAGGTGACCGCGAGCGCGGGCTCGAACCCACGCCAGAGCCCCCCGGGCCCGAACTTCGCCGCGAAGAGCAGCGACAGCCCGAACGCGGCCAAGAAGAAAAGGACCCGTCCGATACGCTCGAGGATCCGCATCGCCCGAAGTATAGACGGCTTGGCGTGGCGAGCACGCCGCGCGCGCCTCCCCTACGTCTTCTTCTCGCTCGGCTCGGCCTTGGCGGCCTCGGGCAGCTTGGGGGGGTCCTCCTCGGCGTCCCCGTCGCCTTCCTTCACGCCCTTCTTGAAGTTCTTGATCCCCTCACCGAGCCCCTTGCCGATGCTGGCGATGCGGGAGCCGCCGAAGAAGAGCAGCGCGATCCCCAAGAGAATCAGGATCTCCGTGATTCCGAACCTACCCATGAGTCCGACGCTCCTTGGCTCTTCGCGAGACCGTGTCCTGACCGTAGCACCGGGGCGGGCCCCCGAGCAATGAAGGGCGCCCAGGGCGGGCAGGGTGGCCCTCGGGGCCCGGCATCGTGGTAAGCTCGCCCCCCTGCGAACGGACGACCTGTCCGACGCACCTTACGCTGACCAAGGGTGGACCGATGACGATCGAGCGCACGCGAGGCCCTCGCAGTTCCAAGACTTCCCGCTGGGTGCCCCTGGCCGTCGCGGCCGCGTGCTTCGGCGCCGTGTCGCTCGCTGCAGGGGAAGCGCGGGCCCAAGCCGCGGCGGCCGAGCCGAACCAGGTGACCGGGACCGCCAAGGGCATCGTCGGCGGGGCCCTCCTCGGGGGCGAGATCGTCATGATCCCCATGGGGGCAGCCGGCCTCAAGCCGTGGTGGCCTTACCTCGTGTTCGGCGGCCTCGGCTCGGTGGGCGGCGCGGTGGGCGGCTGGGCGGTCGAGCAGGCCGCCCCGCCTGCGGAGGCACCTCTCTACATGCTCGCGGGAGGGCTCGCGCTCATCATTCCGACCGTGGTGCTCTCGGCCGCCGCCATCACGCACGAGGAGTACGAGGACACCGGGGATCCGTCCACGCAGCCTCCGCCTCCGGACGAGGGACAGCCCGGCGCGCCCCCAGCCGGAGACGGGACGACGGTGACCGTCGACAAGACCAGCGACGCGCGCAGGCTGCGCCGGCGCCGGCCCACCCCGAGCGCGCCCCCGAGCGCCCTGTTCGACGTCGCCCGCGGCGAGGTGCGCATGGGCCTGCCCGCGGTGGTCGTCCGGAACATGTACACCCTCGAGGAGCAGGCGATCTACGGCGTGGAGCAGAAGACCGAGGTCCACGTCCCGGTCGTCGGCGCGGCGTTCTGAGCTCGCGAGCCTCCGGCCTTCGTGTGCTGCCGCGGCTGGCGGCCGCCGCGGACGAGCTGGCCGTAGCGTTCGCGGCTCCGTTCGGAGGGGCGTCGGACGTCGTCGCCGCCGGGTACCTGCTCGGGGCGGGCGCGAGCGCGTCGTGGGCCCGCCGCCTCGCCGGAGGGGCGCCGACCCTGCCGCGCCTCGTGGACCGCGCGCGCGTCCGGAGGTCCGGGGCGCTCGAGGACGCTGGGGGCGCAGACTCGATCCACGACGACCACCCGAGCCCGAGCAGCGCGATCGTCGCCGTCCTGCGCGCCGCCTCGAGCGGCCGCGGCCCCGTGGCCCTCACCCTCGGGCCGAAGGCAGCGCCGCACCGGCACGCCATCGAGAAGGCGCTCGGTGACCTGGTAGACGGGGCGGTCGAGGAGTCGGCCGCCGCGGCGCCGGAGGCTCCTCCGCCCGCCTGCGTCGTGGTCGCGCCCTACTACTGGGATCGCCGCGACCTCGACCGTCTCGTTCGGCACCTGGCGCTGGAGGTCGTCGCGCCCGCGCCGAGCGCGTCGCACCCGCACGTCCTCCTCGCGCGTGGCTGGGACCAGCGCGAGCTCGTCCGCGAGCGCCTCGACGAGAGGCTCCGCGCCCTCCGCGGCTCGGGGACGGCGGACGTCGCGATCGAAGAGCTCGACGCCGACGGCGCGCGCGCGACGCTCCGTCTCGCGCGGCAGCGGGTCCTCGACCTCGGCGCACGCGCGATTGCGTTGTACGTCCACCCGCTTTGGCGGGAGCAGCCCGAGGTGGAGCGCGAGATCGCGGACCTCGCCACCCTCGAGGGCGTCGCGTCGGTGTGCGTGGGGCACCGCTCGTCCCTTCCCTGGGCGCTCGGCTCGGGGGCCTTCGGTGAGCGCGTCCGCGTCGACGTCGGGGGCGGCGCGCCGCCCGTGGCCTCCGTCGCCGCCGCGCGGTCTCGCGCCGCGTTCGCGGCTCGGCCGACGCTGGTCGGGCTGGCGCGCCACACGGTGTCCAGCCGGATGTGACGCGGACGCGCCTCATGTACGATGGCGCGCCATGCCGACCCAAGGCCGACCCGTCTTCGTGCTGGACGCCGTGAGGACTCCCATCGGGCGCTACGCGGGCGGCCTGGCGCAGGTGCGTCCGGACGATCTCGCCGCCCACGTGATCGCAGCGCTCGTGAAGCGCGCGGAGGCCGTGACCGATCGCCTCGATCACGTGGTCTTCGGGGCGACGAACCAGGCCGGGGAGGACAACCGCAACGTGGCGCGGATGGCGCTCCTGCTCGCGGGCCTGCCGTACGACGTCCCCGGCGTCACCGTGAACCGACTCTGTGGGTCGGGGCTGGAGGCCGTCGCGGACGCGGCGCGGCGCGTCGCCCTCGGCGAGAACGAGCTCGTCGTGGCCGGCGGCGTGGAGAGCATGACCCGCGCGCCGTTCTCGATGCCGAAGGCGGGGGCGGCCTTCGACCGCGCGCCGCCGCCGGTCTACGACACGACGATCGGTTGGCGGTACCAGAACCCGAGGCTCGCGGCCCGGTTCGAGCTCCAATCCATGGGGGAGACGGCGGAGAACGTCGCCGAGAAGCACGCGATCACGCGGGAGGACCAGGACGCGTTCGCCCTCGAGTCGCAGCGCCGCGCCGCCGCTGCGTGGGCGCGAGGCGACTTCGCCGAAGAGATCGTCCCCGTGGTCGTCCCGCAGCCGAAGGGCGAGCCGCAGACGGTAGGCAAGGACGAGTGCGTGCGCGCGGACGCCTCGATCGAGGCGCTCGCGAAGCTCAAGCCGGTCTTCAAGAAGGGCGGCTCCGTGACCGCGGGCAACTCCTCGCCGATCAACGACGGCGCCGCCGCGCTGCTCCTCTGCAGTGAAGAGGTGGTGAAGGCGTCGGGGAAGCCGCCGCTCGCCCGGCTGGTCGTGTCGCAGACCGTCGGTGTCGAGCCGAACCTGATGGGGGAGGGGCCGATCCCGGCCGTGAAGAGGCTCCTCGGACGCGCCGCCCTCTCCACCTCGGACGTCGGCCTCTTCGAGCTCAACGAGGCCTTCGCCGCGCAGGCCCTCGCTTGCGTTCGTGCCCTCGAGCTCGACCCCACCAAGGTCAACGTGCGAGGCGGCGCGATCGCGCTGGGGCACCCGATCGGCTGCTCCGGCGCGCGCATCGCGGCGACGCTGCTCTACGCGATGCGGAGCGCGAACGAGAAGCGCGGCGTCGCCTCCCTCTGCATCGGGGTGGGGCAGGGGATCGCCGCGCTGTTCGAGCGCGACTAGCAGGGTACGGAAAACGGGATGAACGAGCAGGAGGGTGGGGTGCCCACCCCACCCTCGCTTCGCTCGGGATCCCCTCCCAAACGTGACGCGCTCGCGCCATGCCCTCCGGGACGCAGCGCCTGACGGCGCTGCTCATGGCGCAAGCGCGCCACGAGGGAGGGGGATCGACGTGCTCTCAGACGATGCGAGGTTGGGGAGCATGCGCGGTCGGCCGACCGACAGGTGAGGACGACGACGACCAGGACGGCAACGGCTGGGGCGACGCAGCTCGCGGC
>CAZBJI010000161.1:0-17811 GCA_964492175.1 uncultured Polyangiaceae bacterium
GGCACGCTCTTCCTCGACGAGGTCGGGGAGCTGCCCCTCGACGTCCAGCCCGTCCTGCTCCGCGCGCTCGAGTCGGGCGAGGTCCGCGCGGTCGGCGACACCGAGACGCGCCGCGTGGCGGTCCGCGTCGTGGCCGCGACGAACAAGAGCCTCGAGGAGGAGGTGAAGGCCGGCCGCTTCCGCGGGGACCTCTTCTACCGGCTCGCCGTGGTGAAGCTCGAGGTCCCCCCGCTCCGCGAGCGGCGAGAGGACGTGGAGCTGCTCGCCCAGACCTTCGCGCGGGCGTCGGGGCTCTCGGAGCTCCCCGCGGACGTGATCGGGCGCCTCGCGCGGATGCCGTGGCCCGGCAACGCCCGCGAGCTCCGGAACGCGGTGGAGGCGTACGTGGCGCTCGGCTCGCTCCCCTCCGCGCCAGAAGAGGAGCTCCCGGCGCTGGACTACCTGATGCAGCAGGTGACGGATCCGGACAAGCCCTATGCGGAGCAGAAGGACCGGCTCGCCGATCTGTTCACCAAGACGTATCTCCGCATGCTCCTCGCCAAGACCGGGGGCAACCAGTCCGAGGCCGCGCGCATCTCGGGGCTCGAGCGCAGCTACCTCGGCAAGCTCCTCGTGAAGTTCGGCCTCGGCAAGGGCTGAGCGGGCCGGCTCGGGCGCTACTCGAGCGCCGACCACGACGCGCCGTCGAACCGGCGCAGCAGCGTCCCGTCCCAGCGCGCGCGGCGCCGCCCCTCGGCCCAGACGAGCTCGAACGGCCAGTCTGCGTTCGCCTTGCGGACGCGGTCCATCTCCTCGAAGGTCACGTCGGCGGTCTGCGCCCGAGCGCCGACGAACGCCGGATAGTTCGTGGCGTAGTACTCGATGCGCGAGAGCGTGAGGACGCCGGCGACCGCGGCCTTCAAGGCGTCGGGGAGCTTCGCGCCGTCGGTGATCTCGTTCGGCGCTCCATACCCGAGGGGCCCCGTGCCTGCGTCCGTCGGCAGCCCGTAGGTGGCGAGGTCCTTGGCGCGGTCGGTCGTCCTCCAGACCGCGTAGGGGCGGAGGTCGCCCGCCAGCCCCGCGACCGAGAGGCGAGGCCCAGGATCCTCCGCCACGACGGTGAAGGCGCGGACCGTGTGCGTGTCATGACGCTCCCCGACATAGAGGGACAGGGTGCGGTCGGCAGGCGTCGAGGCGCAGCTCTCCACGCGCACCGTCATGCGGACGGTCCCGCGCGAGACCTCGCGGAGCTCTCGGTCCAGGCCCGTGAACTCCGGGAGCGCGAACAGCGCGTCCACCGCGCGCTCCTCGAAGTCTCGCCTCCCCGCAGACACCCAGCCCCCGCGATCGCACATGGACTCCGCCGCGACCTCACCCGTCTTCGCGCTCACGCGCACGCGCAGGTACGAGACCCCGGGGTCGGGCTCCGCCGGCTGGATCGAGAACCGGTGCCAGGCGAGCGGCGGGGGCAGCTTCAGATCCTGGTGGACGATGCGAAGCGCGGGGTTCTCGGTCAGCTCGCGCCTCACGAGAGGGGTGTCAGCCACGAGCTTGGCGGCCCGCGCGGCGTCCGTCGGCCCCGGAGCGTCGTCGCCCGGAGGCGGCGCGCTCGAAGCCGACGCGCTGGCCGAGGCTGGCGGCGCCGACGGGGCGTCGGTCGGGGCCCCCGTCGCCGGGGTGGAGGAGCTCGACGAAGAGGCGCTCGGATCGGGGTCGGCCCGGGTGGCGCAGCCACACAGCAGCGCGCAGGCCGCCGCGACCGCGCCGACGGCGCTTCGCAGGGGACCGAGCCGCGGGCTCATTCGACGGAGAGCCTCCCAGAAGTCCACGCCTCCACGCAATCGCCTCGACCCCTGTACGCCCGAGGTCACGTCAGGCTTCCGACGTGAACACCACCGGGCCGAGGCGAGCCTCCTCCTCGCTCGCCGCCTCGCGCTCGGCGGCGACCGCGCGCGCTTCGAGCTCCAGATCCGGAAAGCGGTAGCGGACGCCCTGCTCGGCGCGCTCGAGATCGACGTCACCTCCCAGCGCGACCACGTGCTTCGTGAGCTCCTTGGAGGTCGGCTCGACGCCCGCGGCGATGCGGTAGCGATCGACGAGCTCCCGCTCCCAGACGCCGCCCGACGACGCGCCCTCGAGGATGGCCTGGAGCACGGCGCGCCGGCCGTTCTCGCGCGCGGCCCTCTTGGCGCGGAGCGGCCGGAGCAACAGCCTGCCGAGGGGCAGCGCGAAGAGGGCGAGCGAGAACACGAACGGGATGATGCCGGCGACGATGGGGAAGCCCGGCGGGGGGAGGTCGACCTGGGCGACGCCCTGGACGATCGCGAGGATGCGCTCGAGGGTGAGCCCCTGCGTGAGGACCCAGCCGGACGCGATCAGGTTGAAGGCGTTGAGGGCGCCGATGAGGACGTCTTGGGCCGGACGGTTCCCGGTGATCGGCGCGGGGGCCTCGCGCTTGTGCCAGATGGGCGCCTCGCGGCGGACCGCCGCGCTCTCCTCCGCGGTCTTTCGCAGCTCGGGGAACCGGTACGCGATGCCGCCCTCCTCCGAGACCTCGACGCTGCCACCGTAGTCGAGGAGCAGCGCCGACATGAGCGGATCGATCTCGTCGCGGCTCTGCCCCGTGACGCGCATCACGTCCGCGAGGCCGATGCGCCCCTTGCCGGACCGGATCTCGGCGAGCACCGCGCGGCGCCCGGCCTCCGGATCCACCGGCTGCCGCCCGGGGCCGAAGAAGAAGCGGTCCACGCGCTCGTAGAACGGAGGCCCCGGATCGCGCCGGAGCGCGCGGCGCTCGCGCCGGTCCGCCATGGCTGCCCCGGCGCCCACGTAGAACGGCGACCACGGGTGCAGCGTCCAGAAGAGGGCGTCGAAGACGAGGCGGAGGAGCGGCCCAGCGAAGGAGAGGCCTCGCGAGTCAGAGCGCTCCGATCGCCCGAACGCCATGGCCACCAGCGCCGCGACGAAGAAGGCGACGTACGCGACCAGCACGATGGCCACCCATGCCCGCACGATGAAGCGCCCCGCCCCAGCCAGCGCGCGCCCGACCTTCCGCGCCGCTTCGGCGACGGCGTCGCGGCGCTCCCAGGGCTTGGCGAAGCCGTGCGGAAACAGGAAGACGATCTCCCCCTCGTCGGTGACGCGCAGGTGGCCGCGGTACTCCTTGACGAGCGCGTGCAACCCTCGGTCGGCGTCCGCGAGCGACAGGCCACTGGCCGCCGCGGCGTCGGCCACGGTGTGGCGCAGCTTCGGATCGATCGTCTCTTCGAGCCTCTCGGCGGCCTCCGCAGCGTCCACGTCCCTTGGATGTAGCGCTCTGGAGGGCCGGGTGCACCCACCTCGGCGCCCAGCGCAGGAGGTAGGACACGATCAGGCCCTCCCCGGGGCCGCCGCGGAGCCTGCGCGATCGACCGCGCACCCACATGCGTGATCGATCGCGCAGCCGGGGGCGGATCCCGGCCGGGGGCGACCCTGTGGGTGCCGGCACGAGTCCTGCTGTAGGGGTGGGCATGACGCGGCTCACTCCTCTGCTCTCCCTCGCCGGCGCGCTCGTCCTCTTGGGATGTGTCGGTGACATCGGCGACGACGGCGCCGGCACGGACGGGCCGGTCACCGACCCGAGCGGGTTCTCATGCGACCCCGAGGCCGCGGCGCTCACCGCGAGCCCGATCACGCGCCTCGCGCGCGGCTACCACCACAACGCGGTGGCCGAGCTGCTCTCGCCGCTCGACGACGCGGCCAAGGGCGCGCTCCTCGAGCAGATCCGGACACGCCTCGAGCTCATCCCGAAGGACATCGCCGAGACCTACGCCGCGAGCGATCAGTCGATCTCCCAGGAGCACGTCGACGCGGTGTTCGGCGTCGGGATGGGGCTCGCCGCCGCGATCGCCGACGACGCCGCCCCTTACGCGACACAGCTCGTCGGCGTGTGCGGCCCGGGCAGCACGCCCGCCTCGCTGGCCGACGACGCCTGCCTCACGACGCTCGTGACCTTCTACGGCCGGAAGGCCTTCCGGAGGCCGCTCACCCAGGGAGAGATCGACGACTTCAAGGCGTTCTACGCGCAGGCCGAGGCGCAAGGGATCGACGGGCTCGCGATGATCATGGGCCGCCTCGTCGCCCACCCGAATTTCTACTACCGGTTCGACTCGGAGGGCGCGCTCGTCGAGGGCACCGAGGGCGTGGACGCGGTGTACGAGCTCACGAAGTGGGAGCTGGCTTCGAAGATGGCGTTCCTCTTCTGGGCGGGGCCGCCGAGCGACGCGCTCCTCGATCGCGTGGAGAGCACGGACATCACCCAGGACGACGCCCTCGCTGCGGTCGTGGACGAGGTGCTCGCCGACCCGCGGACGGAGCGCGGCCTGCTCCGCTTCTACCGCGAGTGGCTCCACCTGGACCACACGGCGCAGACCCCCGGAACGACCGGCAACGTCGTGGCCGGTCAGGCGATGCTCGCGGCCGCGGGGATCGACATGGTCCCCGCCAGCTACCGCGAGGACATGATCCAAGAGGTCATCGATCTGGCGAAGCACTACACGCTGACGACCGACGGCACCCTGGGCGACATCCTCACGAGCCCCTACTCCTTCGCGAAGACGGCGGAGCTCGCGCAGATCTACGGCGTGCCGACGTGGGACGGGTCGAGCGAGAACCTGGTGAGCCTGCCGGCGAGCGAGCGCTCCGGCCTCCTCACCCGCGCCGCGCTGGTCACGTCATCGGCGGAGTACACCCGGCCCATCGTCAAGGGTGACCTCATCCGGACGCGCTTGCTCTGCGACGCCATCCCCCCGCCGCCCGCCAACCTGGACATCAAGCCGCTGATCCTCACCGCCGACAAGACGACGCGGCAGGCGGTGGAGGAGGCGACCGCCTCGGCGGAGTGCCAGGCCTGCCACACGCAGCTGAACCCGGTGGGCTTCCTCACCGAGGCCTACGACCCGATCGGCCGCTTTCGCCAGAAGGAGATCCGCTTCGCGGAGGGCACGGCCGACGTCGTGGCCGAGCTCCCCATCGACACGAGCGCGGCGGCGGGGATCGGCGAGGAGGTGCCCCAGCTCACCGACGCGGTCGACCTGAGCCAGTACCTCGCGGAAACCGGCGCCGCCAACGTGTGCATGGTGGCGAACTACTTCGAGTTCGTGAACGGGCGCGACGCCGACCCGATCACCGACGGGTGCGACGTGCTCGACATGCGCGATCGGCTGACCGAGGACGGCGGCTCGATCAAGTCGATGCTCCGCCGGAGCGTCCTCCAAGAGTCCTTCCGCCGGCGCCTGGTCAAGTAGGGAGAAGAAGATGAAATTCAACCGCAAATCCAGGCGCTTCTTCCTCCAGGGCGCGGGCGCCACGATGCTCGCCCTCCCGATCCTCGAGTCGCTCTCCCCCAAGGGCGCGAAGGCCGCCGTGCAGAAGAGCTTCGTCGGCATCGGCGCGTGGAACGGGATGTACCGGATGTACGGCCCGGGCTCGCAGCTCATGCCCGAGACGATCGTGCAGAACGGTTCCATCGCGGGCCTCACCAAGGTCTCGGTCCCCGGCCGGCACGCCATCCACCACGGCGCGCTCTCGGCGCTGGCCGCCCAGAACGGGGGCCGCATCTCCGACATCATCGACGAGGAGTTCACGCCCTACCTGAACCGCATGCTCATGATGCAGGGCCTCGACTACATCGGGCTCGGGTGGTTCCACCACTCGGGGCAGTTCGGCAACTGGGCGCAGGCCGCCGGCGACACCGGCAACCCGAACATGGCGACGCTCGACAACGTGGTGGCCGACTACTTCGCGTCCCAAGGCGCGCCCGGCGACGTCGTCAGCTACTCGGCCTCGTGGGCGGACCACAACTGGGGCTGCTCCTTCCAGGCGGACGGCACCCCGACCCCCGCGCAGTTCAACGATCCGGGCGCGCTCTGGGACAAGTACTTCGCCGACGCGCAGATCCCCTCCGACTTCAAGGCGCTCCTGGTCGATCGAGTGCTCGAGGACTACCACGCCCTCACGCAGAACCCGCGGCTCGGCGGGGAGGACCGCCAGCGCGTCGAGGCGCACATCGCGCACCTCGCGACGACGGAGCAGAAGATCAAGCAGATCGCCGCGGCGTGCGACCAGCTCCGCCCGGAGGTCAACCCGGACGATCGGTCTCTGGTCTTGCGGTCGATGAACGACGTCATCGCCGGCCTCATCGCCTGCGGCATGTGCCACTCCTTCATGGGCTGGGCGCAGGCGCTCATCGACTCGAACCCGGACAACTGGCACGTCTGGTCGCACCTCGGCTACGACGGGTCCACCGACTCGATCGCGAGCCCGACCGAGTACACGAGCGTCGTGGAGCAGTCGCGCGCGGTCATGAAGGACATGGTCCTCGACCTCGCCAAGAAGCTCGAGGCGCTGGAGCAGCTCGACAACTGCGTCATCGCTTGCATCCAGGAGCACAACAAGCGGGGGCACGAGTCGTGGAACGTGCCCGTCATCACCGTCGGCGGCGGCGGCGGCGCCCTGAAGACCGATCAGTACGTCGACTACCGCAACGTCGCCGACCGCGACGACCTCGAGTACAGCCGCTTCGGCTTCCCCATCAACCAGCTCTACGCGAACCTCCTCATGGCGGTCGACGTGCCGCCCAGCTACTTCGAGCCGCTGAACCAGCCGCGCTCGGACGGCGCGGGCAGCCCGTTCAAGGCTGGCTCGGGCTACGGAGTGAACGCCATCCACCCCGACGCCGCCGCCGACTACAGCCTGGGCGGCCACTACGCGGGGTGGGGCGGCCACGACATGAGCGCCTGGCTCCCCCAGGTCCAGGGTTGATCGTCGAGAGGTCCGAAGCCATGACGCCGCGCGCCCTCTTGGTCTGCTCCGCCGCTTTGCTCGCCCTCGCGTGTGACGACGGCTCGTCCTCCAGCGACGCCTCGGACGGGGAGGGCGCGGGCTCGAGCGCCGACACGACCGGCGCGGGCGCGAGCGCCGCGACGGGGATGTCCACCGCCGCCGCGACCGGCTCCGCCTCGACGGGGACGGGCGGCGCGCCGACGGGCAAGGTGCCGATGTTCGTCGCGCAGGGCGGGGTCGGGCGTACGACCGTGTCGTGCGACGGCGGCCACACCTGGGTCGGGGACCGCGCGTGGGACACCGACGGCGACCCGATGATGTGCGGGATGGTGCAGCAGGGGATCTGCTACGGCGCGGTCTGCTCCTACCAGGTCGGGGACGAGTGTGTGCAGATGGACTGCTGCGATCACGCGCCGGACGTCCCGAAGGGTGTCGCGTACGGGGACGGCCAGTTCGTCGCAACCTGGGGGTGGGGCCAGCCGGGCGTCGTGCGGCGGAGCACGAACGGCCTCGACTGGACCACGACGCACCCGAACGACTCCTTCGGCGGCATCGCCTACGGCTCCGGCCGCTTCGTCCTCTCGTCGCGGTTCCCCTTCTGGTCGGCCGACGGCTCGACGTGGACGGCGGGCCAGGAGGCCGACTTCCAGGGTCCGAACGAGGGCGTCATCTGGAGCGTCCGGAACTTCGCCTACGCGGACTACGACGGGGGCGGGCGCTTCATCGCGACCGCGAGCGGCAACACCGACCGTGACATGCTCGTGAGCTCGGACGGCGGAGAGACTTTCTGGCGGCCGAGCGTCATCCCCGAGGAGTGCGCGCACGGCGTGAGCACCTACGGCGGGACCGTGAGCGGGAACGGCGTCATCGTCATCGTGGGACAGGAGGCCGCGGCGTGCAGGTCCACCGACGGCGGGCAGACCTGGTCGGTGACGCCGACCGGGCTGACGCAGATCCTCTCGCACGGCGTGTGGACCGGCTCCGAGTTCTGGTTCTGGGGGGACGATGGCTTCCGCGCGAGCAGCCCCGACGGCGCGGCGTGGACCGTGACTCCGATGACGACCCCGACGCGCCTCGGCCCCGTGGCGCGCGGCGACGACGGGACGCTCGTCGCCGTGGGGAACGTCTGGCAGGGCTACGCGGAGCAGAGCTTCTTCCGGTCTACCGACGGCCTCGCCTGGGAGGAGCTCGAGGCCCCGGCGTTCAACCCGAGCCACCCGATCTTCTACATCACGTTCGGGTATGCGGACCCCAGCGACGCCTGCCCGCTCGCGCCGTAGCTCGGGGGCGTGACCACTGGGGATGCACGCTCGGTCCGACGCTAGGAGCCGGTCCTCGAGGGTCGGTGGATGCTGACGACCGGCTCCGCCTCGCCCTCGAGCCAAAAGATCTGGACGAGGCCGGTCGATACTCTTCGTGTCCCCCACTTGCCGACCTGCTCGGTACCCGTGAGCTGGATGACCCGCCGATCGCCGGGCTTCACCGACATCACGAGGTTCTGGACGTGCTCCTCGGGGCGCGAGGAGCTCCTGAGCCCACGGAAGCGCTCGACGCCCACCGTCGTGCCGGCGATCGCCGTCGGCGTCGCTTGCGGCTCGCACTCCAGACGAAAGAAGTCGTTCAGTCGGCTGAGCTTGCAGCCGCTGGTCTCTGCGAACGGCTTCGTGGCGTTCCACTCGCCCCGCATGGGGAATCTTCCCGGCTGGGTGGTGCTCGCGAAGATAGGGGGGGCGTGCGGCAGCTTCGACGGCGCCTCCTCGGGGAACGGCGCGACGTACCCGCCGATCGTGCGCAGGTACGCCGCGAGCGCGGCCTTGTCGGCGGCGCTCAGGCGAGCGGTGTCGCCCATCGTCTTGCCATTGCTCTGCACCAGCGCCTCGAGCGAGGTCGCGGCCCCGTCGTGGTAGTAGGGCGCCGTCCCTCCGACGAAGAGGAGCGAGGGTGTCTTGAACGCGACGTGGCTCTCTTCGGCGAATCCCTGGTGGCTCGGACGCTGGAGGAGCATCGGCGCGCGGTTCGTGTAGCCGGTTGCCGGCGCGTGGCAGGTGGGGCAGCCGACGCGGTCATCCGAGAATACGGCCTTGCCTCGGCTCTCGATGGGTGTCAGCGGACGCTCGCGCACCGACGGTGCGACCAGCCCCGTACGCAAGAACGCCGCCAACCACTTGGGCCGGTCGAGCGCGACCATGTAAGGGGCCTCGCGCTCGCCACCCCACCGATGCAGGGCGAACCCACCGAGCACACGAGACTCGAGCGACGGAGCCTCGCCCCGCCAACCATACGGCCCCTGCGCGTCGACCCGCCCGGCGAGCATCGGCGTCTGGCGCGGGAACCCCGCTTCGACGCGCGGCGGCGTCGAGCCGAAGGTGGGTGTGATGACGGCCGTACCGCGGTATCCCATGGCGAGCTCGGCGGGGCTGACCTCCTCTCCCTTCGCCGACTTCGAGCTCGCGATCTCGTGCCAGACATGGCCGTCGTCGCGCCCGTCGGGATGACAGCCCGCACAACCGAGGCCTCCGCTCACGGTCGGGTCGGTCGCGTCGTAGAAGAGCTTCCTGCCCTTCTGCGCGTCCTCGTCGAGCACATCGTCCGCGACGTGGATCCAAGGGATCGGGCCCTCGTCCTCCAGCGAGACGATCATCAGATCGTTGGTCGACCGGCAGTAGACCCACGCCGTCTTCTCGTCCGCCGAGAGGGCGATCGCGGAAGGGGCGCCACCCGACTCGACGAGGCTCGGGAAGGGGGACTCCTTCTGGTCGTAGGTGGCGAGCGGAAACGTACGCTTGGTCGCGAGCGAGGGATCGAGCGCGAGCGCGTCGAGCTCGACGAGCGTGTTGTTTCCCTCTCCCGCCACGAGCAGCGTGCGCGTCGACCGGCGGTAGATCGCCGCGCGGGGTTGGACGAAGTCGGGATCCTGCAGCGCCACGGCGCCGTCCACGTCGACGAGATCCCCCGTCACCCAGTCGGCCCACCCGCCAGGCGCCGCCCGTGGCGCGAGCGCGCGCTGGTCCTTCGTCGACACGACGTCGACCGTGGCTGCGCCGAACCACCAGTTGACCCCTTGCGCGCCGAGCGCGTGCCGCGGCAGCAGGACGCGCGACTCGTCGGGAGACAGCACCGCCGTGTAGCCGAGCGAAGCGGCGAGCAAGCGCCCGGGTGGAGACTTCAGCGGTGAAGGCGCCACCTCGACGCGATGGACCGTCGGAGCGGGCGCTGCGACGTCGTCGATCTTGGTGATGCGGCTGCCGACCAGATGGCTCACGTACGCCGTTCCGTTCGAGCCGATCGCGACCCCACGGGGCTCGCGCGCGGCGTTGACCGTCCAGCGGACCGAGAACGAGGCGAGGTCGACCGCGGAGATCTGGTGCGACCACGCGCTCGTCACGACCGCGGTCTTCCCGTCTGCGCTGACGGCGAGGCCCCAGGCGTCATCGGGCAGCTCGACGCGCGCACGCTCGACGAGCTCGCCGCGCTCCTCCACGAGCTCGAGCAGCATGCCGGGGTCGCGGAGGGTGACGAGGATGCGATCGGGGAGCGCGAGGACCTGAGCCGGTCGCCCCGGGAGCGGGATCGATGTGGGCGGCGTGCGCACGTCGACCGGAAGCGGGATGCGACGCAGCGCGGAGCGGTCCTCGTCCGCGAGGTAGAGGAGCTTTTCGTCGGGCGCTCGCGAGAGCGCCGACGCAGAGCGGTCGACCACGCCGGTCATCGGCGGCGCGGAGCGGGCGCGGGGGTCGGGCGAGGGCGACTCACTCGACGCCCATGGGCCCTCGTACGTGGGCCGCCCGTCGTCCTTCTCCCAACAAGACGAGAGTCCGAGGGCGGCGGAGGCCGCCAGAAGCAAGCACACGGGCGCTCTCATCGACGACAGAACGCTCGAGCGGCTGGGTCCGATTCCGGCATCGAGGAAGCTGGACGTGGCTCCGGCACGGGCGCGCTCCACCTCGGCGGCGGCGAAGTGTGGGTCGCCGCGTTCCCGCTGGGCGGCGCCGGCAACGATGTCCGCTGGCACTACCGCTACCGGATCGACGCGTTCGGCCCGCCGGGGGGGTGACCTACGGCGCGGTCGGCGAGCTCGACGCCGAGGCGGCTCGAGGTGCGCGCTCTCCCCTGGGTCGGGTACACTCGGCGCCGTGCGTCACCGGCTCACCCCTGCGGTCGCCGTCCTCGCGGTCGCAGGCTGCAACGTGATCCTGGGCCTCGACGATCTCGTCGCCGACCGCGATCCGGGCGGAGGAAGCGGCCTCGGCGGCGCCGGGACGGACACCGGCAGCGGGGCCAGCGCCGGGACGGGGGCGTGCGAGGGGGTGTGCGGCACGCCCGGGTGCGGGACGTGCCCGCCGCTCTCGGAGACGACCGTGCCCGCGGCGGCGGGCGCCTTCGTCATGGACACGTACGAGATCACGAACGCCGAGTACCAGGCGTTCCTCGCGGCCGGGCCGAGCCTCGCGCTCGCGCCGATGCCCGACTGCGCCGAGAACCACAGCTTCGAGCCGAACGATCCGACCGAGATCGGGCTGCTCCCCTCCGATCTGCCGGGCATCGCCGAGACCTGCGGGAACTGGAAGATGTTCGACGCCGACCCGGACAAGCCCGTCGCGTGCGTGGACTGGTGCGACGCGTCGGCGTACTGCGCGTGGGCCGGCAAGCGCCTCTGCGGTCGCTTCGGAGGCGCCGACTACGACGTCACGAACGGGGAGGCGGCCGGGCTCCACGACGATCCCGCGGTCAGCGAGTGGTTCGCCGCCTGCTCGCAGGACGGCGCGAACGAGTACCCCTACGGCGCGGCCTACGAGGCCGGACGCTGCAATGATCTCGCCGGCGGCCCCGAGGCGGTGGGCTCCTTCCCGAGCTGCGTCGGCGGATTCCCCGATCTGTTCGATCTCAGCGGCAACGTGGACGAGTGGGACAACGCGTGCACCGACTACAACAACCCCGAGTACGAGCAGAACTGCCTCGCTCGTGGGGGCCCCAACTACGGCTCGGCCGCAGATCTCCGGTGCGCCAACTTCCGCGACACCCGGCGGTACAACCAGAGCGACGGCATCGGCTTTCGCTGCTGCCGCGACGCCGGCTGAGGCCGGTCTTGATTCCGTCGAGGCTCGGCGTCCGCTATAGAAAGGTATGCGCCTCCTCGGGCCCTCGACCTTGACTTTCCTCGCGACGGCCGGCGCTTGTCTGCTGGCGCTCTACGGCGGCTGCAACACCTACGACGAGAGCCTGCTCGGCACGGGCGGCAGCGACGCGGCGACGACGAGCTCGAGCGGCAAGGGCGGACAGAACGAGGGCGGCGAGGCCCCCTGCGGAGATCCGAGCGACTGCCCTGGCGCGGACACGGAGTGCGGCGCGAAGACCTGCGTCGAGGGCTTCTGCGGCGTCGACGCCGTCCCGGCGGGCACGCCCACGTCGAACCAGACCGCGGGCGACTGTGAGACCCAGGTGTGTGACGGCAACGGCGGGACGGACGTCATGGCCGACGACACCGACGTGGCGGACGACCTGGAGGACTGCACCACGGACTCCTGCTCCGGCGGCCAGCCCTCCCACGTCCCCGTCGGAGAGGGCACCGCATGCGTCGGGAGCGGAAACGCGAAGGTCTGCAACGCGGCGGGCGCCTGCGTCGAGTGCGTCGCGGGGAGCGACTGCGCCAGCGGCTCTTGCACGCAGAGCTTCACGTGCGCCCCGGCGTCGTGCAACGACAACATGCAGAACAACGGGGAGACGGACGTCGACTGCGGCGGCACGATGTGCCCCGGGTGTCTCGAAGGCGAGATGTGCATCGACGGGGGCGACTGCATCGGGGACATTTGCACCGGCGGGATCTGCCAGCCGTCCTGCACCGACATGGTCGAGAACGGCACGGAGACGGACGTCGACTGCGGCGGGAGCTGCCCGGCGTGCGCGGTCGGGCAAGGCTGCTCGGTCGCGTCGGACTGCGTGAGCGGCACCTGCTCGGGGACCTGCGGCGAGTACCAGCTCCTCATCAGCGAGTTCCGCGGGCGCGGCCCAGGCCAAGGCACCGACGACTTCCTCGAGATCTACAACCCGCTGCCCGTCCCCGTGACCCTGCCGCTCGACACGCCCGCCAACATGGGGGAGGTCGAGGCGGTCTCGCGCAGCGACTCCGGGATGAGCTACTCGGTGAAGTGGACGGCGAACGGCGAGACCATCCCGGCGCACGGCCACTACTTGATCGTCGGGGGCGGCTACTCGGGGGCGACGGCGTTCGACGCGCAGCCGTCGGCGGTGAACGGCCTCCTCACCGACAAGGTGAGCGTCGTCCTGCGGCGCGGGACCACGGTCCTCGACGCCGCCTGCCTCTACTGCGGCACCAACCCCTTCGACGCCACCTACACCTGCGAGGGCACGCCGCTCCCCGTCTCCGGCTGCACGGGCACGGCGTGGGGCGACAAGAGCCTGGAGCGAAAGCCGGGCGCCGCCGCAGGCAACGGCCAGGACACGGGGGACACGACGAACGACTTCAACGTCCTCACGCCGTCCGCGCCCCAGAACCTCGCGAGCCCGCCGACGCCCTAGACCCATCGAAATCGATGGCGGTACGAGCCGGCCCGCGCCAGCGGACCTACTCCAGCTCGTCCCAGGAGCGGGGGCCCTCGTTCTTCGTCTGACACCGCGGGATGTGCCGATCGAGAATGAACGCCGCGAGCTCGGCGTCCGATGCGGCGTGGCGCTTCATCTCGGCCTCGCACGCCTTGGGCCCGCGCTTCGGGTGACACAGCGCGCAGTCGAGGATGTCCTTGGCCACGTCCGGCTTCATCCCCGGCGCGATGAACGCCGGCTTGCCCGCGGCGTCGCAAATGAACGGAGTCCCGTTGTACGCGGGGATCGCGCCCTCCGCCTTGTCACACTGGCACGCCTTCGCGTGCGCGGCGCGCGCCCGCGCAGGTGACGTCTCCGTCAACGTCCGCGAGAGACACGTCTCCGCGGTGTTGGAGACCATGGTGCTCGGGTCGCCGCCGCACGGCTTGGTGACGTCGCACATCGCCGGCACCTCCGCGTGCGCGACGTCGTCGTCGCTGTCGGGGCCGTTGTCGTACGTCGACTTCCCCGCCGCGTGGGCCTGCGCGATGCGCCAGAGGAAGCGTCGGTAGGCCTGGTCGCCGGCGGCGTCGGCCTCCCTGATGGCTCCGCCGCACGAGTAGTAGCTCCCGCCCACCTGCAGGCACGCATCCACCCAGTCGGCGTCGCTGTTGGCGCTGTGGGGCGGCACGCGAACGAAGGGGGCGTCTCGCCGTGGCTTCGCGGCGGCGGAGGCCGACGGCGGAGCGGGAGCGGAGGGGACCGCCGTCGCGGTCGGCGGGGGCGGCGCTGCCGACGCCACCTGGGACGGGGCCGCCGACCGCGGGCCGACGGGCTCCGCCGTCGCCTTCGTCGGTCCGGCGGGGCCGGGCGCGTCGTCGCACCCGGGGGCGAGGAGGGCCCCGAGGGCGAGGAGGGGGAGGAGGGCGCGCGGCGTCATGGACGCTCATGGTAACGCGGAACGCTCGAGGGGTAGTCCGCGGCTCCGAGCGCTGGGCGCGACACCCGACCTCACGCCGCCCACCCGGCAGCCGGCGCCGACGCGGAGTCCAACGCCGCGCCGCGCGCGGACGCTGCAGGCATCGGAGCCCGGCGGCCGGCGCGCGAGCGCCGGAGCTAGGGATCCACCTCGGTCGGCAGCGTCGCTTGCTCGGGCTGGGCCGCGGACGCGGGAGGCTCGAGGTCACGGGCAAAGGAGACGAGCGCCGCGAGGTCGGCGCGCCGCGAGACCGAGCGGTCGGCGATCTCGCCGAGCGCGACGCTGACGGCGCCGGCCGACTCGAACCGGTCCGTGGGCTGGGCGGCGAGGCAGCGCGCGAAGAGACCATCCCAGCCGGGCGAGAGGCCCGCTCTCTGCTCCGCGATCGAGCGAACCCGGAGCGGACGCGCGGAGACCTCGGTCAGCCCCTCTTGGCCGCGCCTGAAGAGCGCCTCGCCCGCGAGCAGCTCCCACACGATCACGCCGAACGCGAACAGATCCGCGCGCTGATCGACGGGCTCCGCGCGGACCTGCTCGGGCGCCATGTACCCCGAGTGCCCGGCGATCGTCTTGGTCATGGAGAAGCTTGCGTCCCCGAGCACCTTCGCGATGCCGAAGTCGGAGATCTTCACGTCGCCGCTGGCGGACACGAGGACGTTCGCCGGGCAGAGATCGCGGTGCACCACCCGCAGGGGCTTGCCTTCGGCGTCGCGTGCGCCGTCGTGGGAGAACGCGAGCCCGGCGAGGAGCTCCTGGCCGATCCACGCGACGAGCGCCTCGTCGAGGGCGCGACCGCCCGCGACGCAGCGGTTCAGCAGCGAGCCGAGCGTGAGCCCGTCGACGTGCTCCATCGCGAGGAAGAACGCGTCCCCGAACCGCCCGAAGTCGAGGACCTGCACGATGTTCGCGTGGACGAGGCGCGCCGAGAGCTCCGCCTCCGCGCGGAAGGCTGCGATGAGCTCGGGCTGGTCGGCGAGGTGCGGGTGCAGGAGCTTCACCGCCACGGTGCGCTCGAAGCCGCCCTCGGGACAGTAGACGGCGCGGTGCACCGTCCCCATGCCGCCCGACCCGATCTTGTCGCCGAGCCTGTACTTGCCGAAGAGGTCCGTCGAGCGCACGCTCCGCTCTGCGCGCCCGATCGCGCGCCGCAGCGCCATCGTCACGAGGTACGCGAGGCCGCTCCCCGCGCCGAAGGCGAGCGCCCGGACGATCTGCATCCCCGGCGAGAGCAGGGGCCTGGCCGCCTCCTCGGGGCTCATGAGGCCGCGGAGGTACCCGAAGTAGATCGCCAGGAAGAGGACGGCGTTGACGACCCCGAGCACGACGGTGACCGACGCCCGGAGCCGCGCGATCGCGGCGACGATGACGGCGGTGAAGACCATCGGCGGGACGTAGGAGCCGAGGGCGTCGGCCGGGCCGCGGGTCGCGCCGATCGCCACGAGGAACGCCGGCGCCGCGATCGCCTCCACGAACGTCCCCACGTGCACCGGCAGGGGCCCCGGTCGCCGCTCCAGCCAGGCGTGCTGCACCGTGAACCAGGCGAAGCCCACGACGCTGATCGCGCTCACCGCCGGGCCCTCTTCGAAGCCGAGGACCCAGTAGACGAGCAGGCCGCCGACGATGCCGACGACGCCGAGGATCTGCCAGGCGCGCGCGAGGCGGAGATCCAGCGCGTGGATCTCCTCGCCGAGCGCCTCGTGCAGGGGCGCGCGCACGACGCTGTGCCGCGAGGTCATCGGGGGCGAGTTTAGACCTCAATCGAGCGCTCGCGCGCCAGTCGAGGCGTGGAGCTACTCCGTCGAGGCTCGCCTGCGGCGCACGAGCACCGCGGCGCACGCGACGACGATGACCACCTCGGCGACGAGCCAGAACCACTGGAGCGCGTCCGGGCCTCCGTCGAGCACGAAGCCCACCGCCCGCGCGGCCCCCACCCCCGCCATGAAGCAGAGGAGCACGATCGGGATCGTCGTCCCCCACGGCCTCAGCGCGCCCCGCGCCGAGACCGCGGCGACGAACGCTCCGGTGCCGAGGGTGCCGCCGCCCCAGGTCGCGCGCAGGTTGATGAGCTCCCCCTGCGTCGAGGAAGGACGGCCGAGCGCCGCGGCGACCCCCAGGGGAAAGAACGTGAGCACGGCGCCGGTGACCGCGAGCGCGAGCCCGACGACGACGCCGGCGCGACTCGCCTGGGTCGACTCACCCGACCGAGCCGGGACCTCCGCGCTCAAGACGGAGGCTCGTAGCCGAGGTTCGGGCCCAGCCACCGCTCCACCTCACGGACGCTCATCCCCTTGCGCGCCGCGTAGTCCTCCACCTGGTCGCGCCCGATCTTGCCGACCATGAAGTAGCGGGCGTCGGGGTGGCCCAGGTAGAGGCCGCTCACGCTCGCTGCGGGGCTCATGGCGCACGTCTCGGTCAGGGTGATGCCGACCTCGTCGGCGCCGAGGAGCGCGAACAGGCGCCGCTTCTCGGTGTGGTCGGGGCAGGCCGGGTAGCCAAACGCCGGACGGATGCCTCGGAACGTCTCGGCGTGGAGCGCGTCCGACCCGAGCTGCTCCCCGGCGGCGTACCACGCGCGCCGGGCGCGCTCGTGCAAGAGCTCCGCGTAGGCTTCGGCGAGGCGGTCCGCGAGGGCCTTGGCGAGGATCGCGCTGTAGTCGTCGAGCGCCCGCTCGTGCTTCTCCACGACCGCCGAGAGGCCGATGCCGGCGGTGACCGCGAACGCGCCCACGTGATCGGGCGCGCCGCCGGCGGGCGCGACGAAGTCCGCGAGCGACCGGAACACGGTCTCCCCCGTGCGCCGCGCCTGCTGCCGGAGCATCGGGAAGCGCGCGATCTCCGCGTCGCGATCCTCCGTCCCGTACAGCACGAGGTCGTCGCCGTCGCTCACGGCCGGCCAGAAGCCCCACACGGCGCGCAGCGAGAGCGCGCCCTCGGCGATGATCGCGTCGAGCAGGGCCCGGGCGTTCTGGAAGAGGTCCCGCGCCGCCTCGCCGTACCTCTCGCTCTGGAGGATGTCCGGGTACTTGCCCTTCAGCTCCCACGCCGTAAAGAGGAAGGTCCAGTCGATGTACTTGGCCACCTCCGCGAGGGTGTCGGCGGTCTCGACGCGGCGACCGATGAAGCTCGGCGTCGCGGCGGAGCCCGCGTCGAAGGCGACCCTCGGCCGGCCTCGGCGCGCCTCGGCGAGCGACGCGAGGTCGCGGTCCTTCTTGCTGGCGAAGAGCGACCGCGTGCGCTCCTGCTCGGCGCGGTTCTCCTCGTCGAGCGCCGCCTTCTGCTTCGGGTCGAGCAGCGCCGCGACCGTGGAGACGGCGCGCGAGGCGTCGAGGACGTGCACCACCGACTCGGAGTACTTCGGCGCGATCTTCACCGCGGTGTGCTGGCGGCTCGTGGTGGCCCCGCCGATGAGGAGCGGCAGCTTCATCTTGCGCCGCTCCATCTCGGAGGCAACGTACACCATCTCGTCGAGGCTCGGCGTGATGAGGCCCGAG
>CAZBJI010000162.1:0-17718 GCA_964492175.1 uncultured Polyangiaceae bacterium
ACGGCGTGCTCGACTCGACGACGCTGGTCGACAACTTCAAGTGGATCGCGACGCCGGGCGTGAGCGTGGGCACGAACCCCGTCCCGGAGTGAGCCGGCACGACGCGGAGCGCTCGGAGGGCTAGCCCTTGAAGCGCTTCATGAACGCGACGAGGGTCTCGACGGCGTCGAGGCCGACGGCGTTGTAGAGCGACGCTCGGACGCCGCCCGTGGACCGGTGCCCCGCGAGGCCCACCATGCCCGCCTTCGCAGCGTCCGCGACGAACTTCTTCTCGAGATCCTCGCTCGGCAGGCGAAAGACCACGTTCATGCGGCTGCGCGACGCCTTCTCCACGGGGGCGCGGTAGTAGTCCGCCATCTCGTCGAGGGCCCCGTAGAGGAGCGCGGCCTTCTGCTCGTTCCGCTTCTCCACGGCGGCGAGGCCCGTCTCCGCGAGGTGCGCGAGGACGTTGCGCATGAGGTAGATCGCGAAGGTGGGCGGCGTGTTGTAGAGGCTGTTGTTCTTCGCGAAGGTCTCGTACCGGAGGATGACGGGGATGTCCTTGCGCGCGGCGGAGACGAGGGACTTCTTCGCGATGACGAGCGTGACCCCAGACGGTCCGATGTTCTTCTGGGCGCCGGCGTAGACGAGGGCGAAGCGGGAGACGTCGATCGCCCGTCCGAGGATATCGCTGGACATGTCGCAGACGAGCGGCGCGGTGACCTCCGGGAACGTCTGCCACTGCGTCCCGAACAGCGTGTTGTTGCTGGTGAGGTGGACGTACGCCGCGTTCGGGTCCAGGTCGAGCTCGTCGGCGCGCGGCACGCGGGTGTAGGCCTTGTCGACCGCGGTCGACGCCGCGACGCGCGCCGTGCCGATGCGCCCGGCCTCCTCGTAGGCCTTCTCGCTCCAGCCGCCGGTGATCACGTAGTCCGCGCTCGCGCCGGGCGGGAGCAGGTTGAACGGCACCATGGCGAACTGGTGGCTGGCGCCCCCTTGGAGGAACAGGACGTCGTAGTCGTCCGGGATCGAGAGGAGCCCCCGGAGCAGTCGGATCGCCTCGTCGTGCACCGCCTCGTAGGCCTTCCCGCGGTGCGAGTGCTCGATGATGGACATCCCCGTCCCCTCGAAGTCGCAGAGCTCCCGCTGCGCGCGCTCGAGCGCGGGGAGGGGCAGGGACGCGGGTCCGGCGTTGAAGTTGATCGCGCGAGCCATGGGCGAACGTATAACACTGGCGCGACCCGCCCCTCCCGCCGAACTTCGTCTCCATGGCCATGCCCCCGCTCCCCATCCTCGACGTCGCGCCGGGACTCGCAAGGCGCCCGTTCCTCCCCATCGTGGCCCGGCCGACCCCGGTCGTGCCCGCGCCCCTCTTCGGGGATCGGGTGTGGGTCAAGCGCGACGACCTCGCGTCCCCTTGGTACGGCGGCAACAAGGTCCGCCGCTGGGAGTGGCTCATCGCCGACGCGATCGACCGCGGCAAGACGGAGCTCTTCACGGTCGGAGGGCTCGGGTCCACGCAGGTGACGAGCCTGGCCGTGCACGGGAGGCGGGCGGGCCTCGACGTGAGCGTGGTCCTCTTCGATCAGCCGCTCACGCCCTTCGTGGACGAGGCCCTCGCGCTCGATCGCGGCGCCGGCGCGAGCATCCGCCACGGCGGAGGCTACGCTCGCACCGCGGCGCTCTCGCTCTGGGACATCGTGAGGAAGCGGCCGCGCGCGGCGGTGATCGCCCCCGGCGCGTCGGGCCCGGTCGCGAACCTCTCTTACGTCGACGCGATGCTGGAGCTCGGCCTGCAGGTGCAGCGCGGCGAGGCCCCCCGTCCGGACCGGATCGTCGTCGCGTGCGGCAGCGGGGGAACCGCGGTCGGGCTCGCGATCGGCGCGGCGATCCTGGGCTGGCCGACCGAGATCGTGGCCGTCCGGATCACGGACCTCGTCGCGTCGAACGCCCTCACGCTCGGCGCCCTCGGCGTCGGGACCCGACGGCTCCTCGCTCGCGAGGGCCTCACCCGCCGGCTCCCGCGGTCGAACCTGCGGATCGACCACCGCTTCGTGGGTCGCGGCTACGGGTACGGGACGCCGGAGGCCGAGCGCGGGGCTGCGCGCTTCGAGGAGGCGTTCGGTGCGCCCGGCGAGATCACCTACTCGGGCAAGGCGATCGCGGCGCTCGAGCGCGCGATCGAGGAGCACCCGAGCGCCACGACCCTGCTCTGGAACACGCTGTCCACGACCGGGCGAGACTCCGCTACGGGATCGGCGGGTACGGCGGGTAGAACGTGACCTCGGCGTCGGTGACGATGAGCGGCGTCTTCTGCGCCTCGTTCGCGTACACGGGCTGCACGAAGCACTCGTTGTTGCACTCGTCCTCGCGGAAGAGGACGTCGGCGACGATCCAGACCTTGTCCTGGTCCGACGCCCCGCTCCACTGGACGGGGGCCTCCGGGGTGTTGAAGCCGAAGGTCCCGAGCTCCGCGGCCGGCTTGCCCTCGCAGAAGATCTTCACGTTCGGGTAGGTGGTGCCCGTGAAGGAGCTCGTGCCTGGGTAGTAGTGCACGGCGATCCGCACCCACTGCTCCTTCGGAGGGAAGTCGACGTTGATGTTCTCTGGCGCGCAGAAGCTACCGCTGTTCACGTCCGACACCGACGGATCACAGGAGATGTTGTCGAGGTCGAGGCGCGGGCTGTGGCAGCCCATCGGCCCGGGCGGAAACTGCCACTCTTGCCCGGCACCTTGGGGCGCGTAGTAGCAGAGGTCCTCCTGGTCGTTCGGCGAGTCGTACCAGTTGACGGGATCGGGCGGGACGTTCCCCGGCGGGAACCACTCGGGCTGGTTGCCGAACGGGTTCAAGAAGTTGTACGCGGTGCAGTTGGCGAAGCCGCAGTCCTGGGGCGCGCCGCTGGTCGCCCAGGGCGTGGTGGTCATCGGCTCGTGCATGTGCAGGTCGAGATCCGTCGAGTCGAAGCCGGAGGGGTAGTTCCACGTGAGCTCCACGCGGAGGCCGCGCGCGCCGACGTAGAGCGGGAACTCGCACTCCTCCATCTGCCCGTTGACCGTCTTCGTGTAGTAGACCGTGTACTCGCCCGACTGGAGCGCCTGGTACATCGATCCGTTGGGCGCTGGGCACGGGTTGATTCCGGGCGGGCAGAGGACGGAGAAGGTCTCGGCCTGGGCGTTGTCGTCGAAGTTGCCGCACCCGGTCTTGAGGTCGACGGTCTGGAAGGGCACGGCGCTGATGGGGTGACACCCGAGCGGATCCCCCATGAAGCACACCTCGGTGGCGTGGTTGCCGCCGATGCAAGGACCCCAGGTGCCGAGCTCGCTGCACTGCATGCTGCCCGGGAAGCAGCCGGCGGCGTCCTCGTAGCTCGGATCGCCCTTGAAGCAGCTCGACGTCTCGCCCTGGTTGCACGGGCAGCCCTCGTCGACCTCCCCGTCGCAGTCGTTGTCGAGGCCCTTGCCCGCGCCGTCGCAGATCTCCTCCGGGCCGCACTCGCTGCCGCAGGGGTTCATGATCACGCCGCCAGCGCCGCCGGTCCCCGTGACGGTGACGAAGTTCACGCCGCCTTGCCCCGTGGTGTCACCCGACCCCTTGCTCGCGGAGGTGTTCTCCCCTCCGCCCGCGTCGTCCACGCCGGCGGAGCAGCCCAGGATCAGGAAGAGGCCTACGGAGGAAGGGAGGGCTCGTCGCATGGATGCCTCTAACTCTCGGTCAAGCGGGTGGCCCGGAGTGGGCGACAGGTTTCCAAGCTGGAGCGGTCGGCGTTGGGGCCGAGCCCCCGCGCGGAGCGCTCCGTGGGGGACTCGCGCGCATCAGGGGAGGGGAGCGTAGGGGGGGCCGACGTCCACGAGGCCGCTCTCCGTGTAGTAGACGGGGAGCTTCGCGACGGCGTCGTCGTTTTGGTAGAGGGGCCGGACGATGCACTCGCTGTCGCACTCGTCCTGCTTGAAGACGACGTCGGCGACGAGCCACCACTTACGGGCCTGGCTCGCGTCCCAGACGATCGGCGTCTCGGGATCGAAGAAGCCCTTCGAGCCGAGCTCCGCGCGGAGCGCCCCGTCGCAGTAGATCTTCACGTTGGGCGTGAGCCCCGGCGTCGTGAAGCTCGAGAACATGAACGCGCCCACGCGGATCCACTCGTTCTGGGGTGGGTAGTCGACGTTGATGTTCTCCGGCGAGCAGAAGTTGAAGCTCGTCGGATCGGTCTCGGTCACGTCGCAGGAGATGTTGTCGACGTCGAGCCGGGGGCTGTGGCAGCCCTGCGCCGCCATGGACCAGGTGGCGCCGTAGCCCTGGGGCGCGTAGTAGCAGAGGTCCTCCTGGTCGTTCGGCGCGTCGTACCAGTTGACCGGATCGGGCGGCATGTTGCCCGGCGGGAACCAGCTGGGCGCGTTGGGGCTCTGCGTGGGGACGAAGGAGTACGCCTTGCAGTTGCCGTAGCCGCAGTCTTGCTGTGCCCCGCTCACGGCCCAGGCCGTCGTGGTGCTCGGCTGGTGCAGGTGGAAGTCGATGTCCTTGCCCGATCCGCCCCAGTTCCACGAGAGCTCGACGCGCAGGCCTCGGGCGCCCACGTACAAGGGGAAGTCGCAGCTCTCCACGTTCATCCCCACGGTCTTGGTGTAGGTGACCGTGTACTCCCCCGACTGGAGGGCCTGGAAGTCGGAGACGCCGCTCACGGCCGGGCAAGGCATCACGCCCATCGGACAGGCGACCGTGAACGTGCTCATGTCGGCGTCGTCGTCGAACGTGCCGGTGCCGTCGAACAGGTCTACCGTCTGGAAGGGGACGGCGTTGATCGGGTGGCAAGCGAGGGTGCTCTCGGCGAAGCACTCGTCGATGGCGTCGGCGTGGTTGCCGCCGAGGCAAGGGCCCCAGTCGCCGTTCTCCGTGCAGGCCATCGTCCCCGGCTGGCAGGTCGGGAAGGTCGGGTTGCCGAGGTAGGAGGGGTCCCCCTTGAAGCAGCTGTCCGATTCACCCGGGCCGCACGGGCAGTCCTCGTCCACGGTGCCGTCGCAGTCGTCGTCGATGCCCTTGTTCACGCCGTCGCAGAGCTCGGTGGGGCCGCACTCGGTGCCGCAGGGGTTGACGATGCTGCCCCCTTGGCCGCCTTGCCCGCCGCCGGAGGTGACGAAGCCCCCGCCGACGTTCTGGGTGGAGCCGCCGCCCGTCCCCTGGGGCGAGCCGCTCCCGGGGCCGGCGCCGGTGACGGGGCCGCCGCCGCTCTGGCCGTCCTCCGTCCCCGCGGAGCACCCGAGGGGCTGGGCGAAGGCGATGCCGGCGAGCCCGGCGAGCATTGCGAAGCGGTGGGGATGGATGCGCATGTTCGGGACCTCGAGGGCGGGCCTCCGTGGCGGCCCGCGGCGCAAAGCAAGGTGGCTCCACGACGAGCCGAAGACGGAGCTTAGCGCAGATCCGCCCCCATCGCAGTGGACACCCCCCTTTCCGCTCAGCGCTTGGCGAGGCTGCCGACCAGCTCGTCGAAGCTCTGACGCGCCGCGTCCACGGTCTTCTTGGGGCCGGTGAGCTTGAAGAAGTGAGCCTCGCTTCCGCCGCCTTCGACGATGGCCGCGAGCAACGCGTACCCCTCCTTCGGAGCCGCGGGGCCGGCGCCCGGCATGGCCATGCCCTTGAAGGTCCCCTCGACCTCCACCACCGTGACCTTGAGATCCCCGGCGGTGCGCTCGGAGGTCTTCGGGGCGCTGGCGCCGTCGAACTGCGAGACCCAGCGGCCGATGTTCGACTGCACGTCCCCGCCCGCGCGGCTCACGGTGAGCTCCCCGTCGTCCGCGTCGCCGTCGGCCTTCGGGATCTTGTACGTCGCGAGCCGCATGGGGCTCGGGTGGGCGACCACCGTCCAGGCGTCGGGCTTCCTCCAGGTGATCGAGGTCTCCTTGACGGCGCCGTCCGAGGCGGCGGTCGCGGGACCGACGGGGCTCGACGCGGCTCCCCCCGCGGCGGTCCGCGCCGGCGGGACGTTCGGGTTGGAGTCACACGCGACCAGCGCGAGCAGCGCGGCCGTACCCACGTTCCTCATCCAGCTCTGCACGTCAGTACCCCTCTGCCTTGGAGATGATCTCGTTCATGATCTCACGCGTGCCGCCGCCGATCGGGTAGAGCCGCGCGTCGCGGTAGAGCCGCTCGACCACGGTCTCCCGCATGTAGCCGTAGCCGCCGTGGATCTGCACCGCCTCGTCGGCGACGAACGTGAGCATGTCCGTGGCGGTGTTCTTGGCCATCGCGGCGAGCGCCATGATCTGCTCGTCGCGGCGCGTGCGGACCACGCACTCGGCGAGGAGCGCGCGGGCGGCGGCGATCCGAGCGGCCATCTCCGCGAGCTTGTGCCGCGTGACCTGGAAGCCCGTGAGCGACTTCCCAAAGGCCTTGCGATCACGCGCGTATTTCAGCGACTCGCGGTAGCAGAGCTCCGCGATCGCCACGCACTGGCCCGCCAGGAACACTCGCTCGTTCGCGAAGTTCATCATGATCGGGACGAACCCCTGGTTCTCCTCTCCCACGAGGTTCTCGATGGGTACGCGGCAACCTTCGAAGGTGAGCTCCGCGGTGTCGCTCGCCCACCAGCCGGTCTTCTTCAGCTTCTTGCTCACGTGGAAGCCCGGGGTCCCGCGCTCGATGACCAGGAGGCTCACGCCCCCGTGACCGGGCCCGCCGGTGCGCACGGCGGTCGTGACGAAATCTGCTCGGCACCCGGAGGTGATGAACATCTTGCTGCCCGTAACGACGTAGTGGGCCCCGTCGCGCACCGCGCGGGTCGTCAGCGACGCGACGTCGCTCCCGCCGCCGGGCTCGGTGATGGCGAGGGCGGCGATCTTCTCGCCCTTGAGGACCGGCGGGATGAAGCGGGCCTTCTGCTCGGCGCTCCCGACGCGCACGATCGGCGGCAGCGCGATCCCGTGGCTCCCGAGGCCCACGGTCACACCTACGTTGTGGCCCTCCAGCACCAGCTCCTCGCTGACGGCGAGGACGTGGGAGATGTCGCCGCCGAAGCCACCGTACTCCTCCGGGTAGGCGACGCCGAGCACGCCGGCCTCCGCGGCCATCCGGTAGAGCTCTCGGGGAAACTCCTCGGCCTCGTCCCAGGCGTGGGCGTGGGGCTGGATGTGCTTCCTCGCGAAGCGACGCGCCTGCTCCCGCAGCGCCTGATGCTCTTCGGTCTCGTAGAACACGAAGGTGTTGTTGGCGCCGCGCGCGGCGCGCCGCAAGCGCGCCGTGGCTCGTCTCTCGATTCTTTCGAGCCCCGACCGGGGCCCGTCAGCCGCCTCAGCCGCCGGATTTGGCCGGGGCACCGCCGGGCGGCATCCTCGCGGGCGCCGCGGCGCCGGGGGCGGCGGCCTCCGCGACGGGAGGCGGCGCCGGGGGCTTCGGCTGCGGGAGCGGCTCCTTCTGGATCGTGATGGCGTTCGGTTCGGTCAGGGAGTCACACCCCGTGGCGAGGACGAGGAGGGCCCCCATGAGCGGCAGGCAGAGGAGCGAGGCGATCGAACGCATCCTGACTTCTTAGCACGGACCCGTGATACGAAGAAGGACCCTGCCTTCACCATGGATCCTCGATACCGCCCGCTCTTCAACCGCGCGTACACGGATGGGTTCTACAGGGACTTCCTCGCCGCTTTCGAGGGCGAGGTCGGCTGCCCCATCCCGTATCGAGTCGCCGAGACGCCGTTCTTCGTCCCCGACGGCCTGAGGGATCGCCTCGCGTCGCACGCTCGCGAGATCCTCGCCCTCGCCACCTCGCCCGCCGCCATCGATCGAGGCAGGCGAGCGATCCCGGCCGAGCTCGACGCGCCGGGGATGACCGATCTGCCGGACTGCGTCCAGATCGATTTCGCCGTCGTCCGCCGCGAGGACGGCGAGCTCGACGGCAAGGTGGTCGAGCTCCAGGCGTTCCCGTCGCTCTACGCGTTGATGACCGTGAAGCTCGGGGTGATCGCGCGCCTCATGGCGGACAAGATGCCAGGCCTGGAGAGAGACTGGTCCATCTTCTACGGGGGCCTGGACGCGAAGAGCTTCACCGAGCGCTTTCGTCAGGCCGTGGTCGGAGATCACGATCCGGAGGAGGTGGTCCTGCTCGATCTGACCCCCGAGAAGCAGAAGACGTACCCGGACTTCATCGCCACCCAGCGCCTGATCGGCGTCGACCCGGTGTGCCCGACCACGCTCGTCAAAGAGGGGGATCGGCTCTACCGGCACAAGGCGGGGCGCCGCGTCCCCGTCCGGCGCATCTACAACCGAGTCGTGTTCGACGAGCTGGCCAAGGCCAGCGCGCCGCTGCCGTTCTCGTACACGGAGCCGCTGGACGTCTCTTGGTGCTCTCACCCGAACTGGTACTGGGTGATATCGAAGCACTCTCTGCCTCACCTCGAGCACCCCGCCGTTCCCAGGGCGCGCACGCTCAGGGAGATCGGCCGGGACGTCCCCGCGGATCTGTCGCGGTACGTGCTCAAGCCGCTGTTCTCGTTCGCGGGGGGCGGGGTGGTCGTGGACGTCACCCCCGAGGATCTGTCGCGCGTCCCCGAGGAGCAGCGGGACGGCTGGCTGCTGCAGGAGAAGATCGACTACCACCCGGGCATTCCGATGCCCGACGGCAACGCGGTCAAGGCCGAGGTGCGGATGATGTTCCTGCGCACGCCCGGCGGGCAGCGGCCCGAGCTCGCGCTGAACTTGGTGCGCGTCTCGCGCGGCAAGATGCTCGGCGTCGATCAGAACAAGAACCTCACCTGGGTGGGCGGCTCGATCGGGCTCTTCGACGGGGCTGGGCGGTAGCATGGCGGTGGCGCGCGCCGGCTCCACGATGTCCAACGAGCTCCTGCCGGTGCTCGTGGCGGCGCTGCCGAACCGAAGGGAGGTCGAGACCCTGGTGGAGGCGGCGCTCGAGCGCATGCTGGTCGCCGTCAAGGTGGACGAGTCGCCTCAGCCGGGTGTGAAGTACGCCCTCGAGCTGACGTGCCCCGGGCTCACGCGCCGCGTCGCCGTCCTTGCGGAGCTCGCCGGCGAGGCGAGCGACGGCGAAGAGATGCTCTCGGTGCGCCCCCTCGGGACGCAAGGGCAGGTGGATCTGCGCGCGTTCCTCGAGGAGCGCGGCAAGGCCAGCGCTCCGGAGGTGGACCCGTACGCGGGGCGCCTGCTCGGGGGAGGCAAGTACGAGATCGGGTCGCTCATCAGCACGGGCGCCGCGGGCCGCATCTACCGAGCGCGGCACCTCATGCTCGACCGGCCCATCGCGATCAAGGTCCTGCACGCCGAGCTCGCCACGGATCCGACGTTCACGGCCCACTTCAACGGGGAGGCGCGCGCCGCGAGCCGGCTGGATCACCCCAACATCTGCCGCGTGTTCGACTTCGGTCAGGACGACGACGGGCTCCTCTACATCGTGATGGAGCTGCTCGAGGGGCCGGAGCTCTGCGAGGTCGTCGAGCAGGAGGGCCCGCTCCCGTTGGCGCGCATCGTCGACTACGTGAGCCAGATCTGTGTCGCGCTCTCCCTCGCGCACGAGCGCGGCATCGTGCACCGCGACGTCAAGGGCGAGAACATCTTGGCCATCGCGACGGAGGACGACGACGGCCACCCGACGCGCGTGATGAAGGTGTGTGACTTCGGCCTCGCGATGAGCATGGACCTCTCGCGCGGAGAGCAGTTTGGGACGTTCCGCGGCCCCTGCGGGACGCCTGCGTACATGCCCCCCGAGCAGGTTCGCGGGGAGATGCTCGACGCGCGCGCCGACGTGTATGCGTGCGGCGTGCTCCTCTACCTGATGGCGACCGGGCGGCTGCCGTTCGACGATGAAGATCCGCGGATCGTGCTGCGGCGCCAGCTCGACGCGGTCCCGATCCCCCCCGCGACCGTGAACCCGAAGGTCGATCCTCGCCTGGAGGCGATCATCCAGCGGGCGATGAGCAAGGATCGCTTGGGGCGCTACCAGAGCGCTCGGGAGCTCCGGACCGCTCTGAAGGGGCTGCGGGCGCCCGAGGCAGGGCAGTTCCGCGCCGAAGCCGCCGTGACCGACGTCCACGCCTCGCTCCTCGTGCGGGAGCCGCAGAGCCAGCGCCTGGAGCTCGCCGTCTCGCCTGTCCTCGCGCTGCTCCAAGACCCTGCGTCCGGCCTGCCTGGCGCCGTGCAAGCGCTCGCGTCCGGCGTCACGCGAGGGGGCGGCGAGGAGGAGGCGTGCGGAGCGCTGAGGCGTGTGCTCGCGAAGCGTGAGCAGCTCTCCTTCCTTCGCCAGAGCGCGGCGGGCCCTGACCTCCTCGTCCAGGACGCCGCCAACGAGCCGATCGCCCTCGAGGTCGCCGCGCCGGGGCCCGCGACCGCCTTCCTATCGCAGGCGCTGGCGCGCGCTGGCGTCGTGATGCTCACGCTGCGGGAGGGCGTGGAGGACGCGGAGGTCGCCATGGTCCTGGCCAGACTGAGGGCGCCTCAGGTCACCTCGGCCTCCCTGGTGCACGCGACGATCGTGACCGACGACGTCCGGCTGGGCGTCCATCGGTCGCTGCCATGGCCCGTGGACATCGCGGCGACCCGGATCGCGTTCCTGCTCATGACGCCCGAGTCGCCGGCGCGCGCCCGCGCCATGCAAGCCGCTCTCCGCGTCCTCGGAACCCACCCCGAGGCTCGGACCCTGCTCGAGAGCTCGGACCTGATTGGCGCCGCGGCGAAGACGTCCGCGTGGGAGGTCGCCTGCGCGGTGGGCGCGGGCCTGGCCCAGCCGGTCTGCACGCGGCTGCTCGCGGCGCTCGCGGCGGAGCTCGTGGTCAACCCCGGGGCGGTGCCGGTCGACCTCGTGCGGATGCTCGCGCGCCGGCTCGCCCAAGATCGGTCGCTGCACTCCGACGAGCTGCTGCGAAACCTCCTCTCCAGGTCGGTGCTCGTCCCGGAGGACGTCCCCGAGGACATGCGCTCGGAGCGCCTGGCCGATCTCTGCGCCGCCCAGATCGTCGAGTCCCCGGCGCGAGCGCTCGCCTCCCTCGAGGCGGCCGCGAACGAGGAGGCCTACGCCAGGCAGATGGTCGTCGTCCAGGAGGCTGCAGGGATCCTCGTGCAGCAAGGGCGGCTCGTCGCGCTCGCGTACATCCTGAGGATGCTTGCCGAGCACGCCAAGGATCCGGTCCACGCGTTCCGTGCGCCGATCGCGTCGAAGACGCTCTCGATGCTGCAGGACAAGGCGTTCCTCGAGCGCGTCGCGCTGGTGCTCCTCCGAGGTCCGAGCGCGTCGCACGACGCCGCGGAGTCGGTGATCCGAGCGACCGGAGCGGCGGGGGCGAGCGCCCTCTGCGCGGCCCGGCTCCGCACGGGACACGATCTGGACTTGGGCGCGCGCAAGCGGTTCGCGGTCGTGCTCCGGATGGGCGGGGAGCACGCCGCGAGCGCGATCCAGGCGGCCCTCAAGAAGGCGGGCCCGGACTCGCTCGACGTGTTCATCGTCGAGGACCTGCTGCGCGCGCTCCCCGAGGGGGTGCCGGAGGAGGTGGGAGCGGCGGTGCTCCCCTTCACGAAGCACTTCGCGCCGGCGGTGCGCCGCGCCGCGCTGGGCGCCCTCACCGCCGTGCTCGGGAGGAAGGTGCGGCTCACGGTGCTCTCGTTCCTGGAGGACCAGGACGAGGGGGTCCGGCTGGCCGCGCTCGTTGGGGTCCAGCGGATCGGGGATCTCGATCCGGCGGGCGCGGCGGCCGTCGAGGCCCTGCTGACGCAGGGGAGCGACGAGATCCGGGCTACCGCTGCCGTAGCGCTTCAAGTGGCGAACGCCGCTGCTCGCCCCCAGGCGGTGGCGGCGCTCACCCGCGTGGTCGCTCCCAAAAAGATGTCGCGCGTGTTTCGCCTCGGGAGCGGAGACGACGAGCCCAGCGCCATGGTGGTGGAGGCCGCCGCCCGCGCGCTGCTCGCCATCGGAGGCTCGGAGGGTAGGCAGGTGGTGGAGAGCCGCGCGGCCAAGGCGCAGGGAGAGCTGCAGCGCAGGCTCTCCGCGTTGCTGAGCTGACCTGGGAGGCCGATCGGGGGTGGGGCGCGCTCACCGCAGCGCCGCGAACCAGCTCCCCCCGATCAGACCCAGCGCGGTGAGGCCGAGCGCGAGCTGCGACCACGGACGCGTCGACCGCGAGCGTCGCGCCACGACGGCGAAAGGCAGGCCTACGGCGAAGCCGGCGAGGAGCCCGAACGCGTGCGCCCACACGTCCGAGCTGGGGCTCGAGCCGAGCGTGCCGAGCAAGGCCAACGCGCCGATGAGCGGCGCCACGTACTCGGTCCAGTGCGCGTTGCCTTTGGGCGTGAGGATGCGGGTGCCCCCGAGCGCGAGCTCGGTGATCGCGAGGATCCCGACCGCCCCGAAGACCGCCGTGGACGCGCCGATGGAAGCGTGCGGCTCACCCATCGAGGTGTAGAAAGCGGCGTTCGCCACGTTGCCCACCGCGCCGCTCAACGTCACCGCCAACGCCGCCGCGCCCGGGCCCAGCCGGCGCTCGACCGCGCGCCCGAAGAGCGCGCCGGACATGAGGTTGCCGAGGACGTGCGCGGCGTCCGCGTGGAGCGTGAGGGCGGTAACCGCCCGGAACGGCTCGGTGGAGAGGACCAGAGACGCGACGCTCGAGCCCTCCTTGAAGAAGACGCCCGTCGGCCGCGCGACGGGCCCGGTCGCGAAGGCGAAGGCCACGAGGGCGACGAAGGCGAGGGCGATCCACGGGACGCCGCCGTACCGCGGCCGCTCGACCGTGCGGCGTGGCGGGAAGTTCCGGTTCTCCTCCTCGTAGCGATCCAGGTTGGAGCGCGCCCGGTCGTAGTCTGCGTCGCGGACGAGGAGCGCGCCACCGCCAGGGGCGTACGTGGTCGCGTGCGGCACCGACACCGACGAGAGCACGAGGGCCGCCTCGCGCAGCGCGCGGTCGGAGCCGTAGGGACCTATGATCGTGTACCCGTCGGGGGGCGAGACCTCCGGCACGGGGCGGCCGGCGCCTGGCTCGGTGGCGCCCGGCTCGGCCGCGTCGGGCTCGCCGGCGCGGAGGCCCGGGGCCTCGGCGAACCGGCGCCGATCGGGCGAGACCACGAGCGCCCCGCTGCCCGCCGGCGTTGGCTCTTCGCCGGGGTGCTCGGGCGGCGTCATGGCCCGCCCAACGTGGTGCCCCGCCTCGGATCTGTCAACTCGAGGCGGCGCCCAAAGGGCCGCTTGATCGGAGCGGCGGGCGAGGATAGCAATCTCGCACGATGTCCATGGCCCTCACCGAAGGTATCAAGGTCACCGTGACCTCGGAGTACGTGGCGGCGCAGTCGGTCCCCCGCGAGAAGCGCTACGTCTTCGCGTACACGGTACGGATCCAGAACGACGGCGAGGCCGTGGCGCAGCTGAAGAGCCGGCACTGGATCATCACGGATGGCTCGGGGAAGGTCGAAGAGGTGAAGGGGCCGGGTGTCGTGGGGCAGCAGCCGCTGCTGCGGCCTGGGGAGCACTTCGAGTACACGAGCGGGTGCGTGCTCGAGACGCCGCGCGGGTCGATGCGCGGCAGCTACCAGATGCGCCGCCCCGACGGGACGGAGTTCGACGCCGTCATCGCGCCCTTCGACCTGCTCCTCCCTTACTCCCTCAATTAGGCGACGGACCTGCGGAAGCGGAGGCGGACGAGGCGGCGCTCGGCGCGAGCTCGGCGTACTTTCCGTTGCGCTCTTCGCAGAACTTGCGGCGCTCGTCGGGCTCCTCGAGCTGCTCGTCCGGGTAGAAGACGATGAAGCGCTTGCCCTCGAGATCGCACGTGGCGACGGCACGGTCCCGGGAGCACGCCTCCCCCTCCGAGAGGAGGCCGCCGAAGGTCGAACAGTCGTCGCGGATCTGGGCCGCCCTCCCCGCCGTGAAGGTCGTCTCCTCCTCGCAGGCCCCCTTGTGCTTTCCGCGGCACGAGAGCAGGACCCTCGGGTCGGGCGGCGGCGCGGTCGAGCCGTTCGCGTGGATCCCCCGAGCGTCCTTGCACGCCCGCTCCGACTGCTGCTGCGTCCTCGGCGGATAGCCGTACCGGACGCTCCCGTCCGGCAGGCGGCACGCGCCGAGGCGGTCTTTCGCGGGGCACGCGCCGCCGCGGACCAGGCCGGCCGCGCACACGCGCGCGCGCTCCGAGGCGATCTCCTCGTCGTGGAACTCGAAGCACGTGTGCTCCTCGGGGGTCACGACGTCGCAGATGGCCACGGCGCCGGGGGCGGCCTGGCTGGAGGCGGCCGCCGAGGCCGAGCCGGCGGCCGGGGGCGCGCCCGACGACGCCGCGGAGGTGGCGCTCGGCTTCGCGTCCTGCCCGCAGCCTACCGCGAGCGCGGAGCCGATCAGCGCGGCCGCGCAGGCGCCGCGCCGGCCCTTCAAGCGTCCGCCTCGGAGAGGGGGGTGAACGTGAAGGTGAGCTCGTCCTTCGCCGGATCGAACCCGATGGCCGCCGTGCCGCCGTTCTCGAGGGCGCCGAACAAGATCGCGTCGGTGAGCTTTGCCTTCACGTCGTCTTCGATGACCCGAGCGAGCGGCCTCGCGCCCATGAGGGGATCGTAGCCCTTGTCGGCGAGGTGCCGTCGGGCCGCCTCGTCGAGGACGACGAGGACCTTGCGGTCCGCGAGGAGCACGATGAGCTCCTTCACGAACTTGTCGACGATGCTGCCCATCACGGACTTGTCGAGCGGATCGAACTTCACCCGGGCGTCCAGCCGGTTCCGGAACTCCGGGCTGAAGAGGTTCTTGAACGCCCTGTCGTCCTCCCCCACCGTGCCCCGATCGCCGAAGCCGACCTTCACCTGCTGGAGGTCCCGGGCGCCGACGTTGCTGGTCATGATGACGATGGCGTGGCGGAAGTCCGCCTTCTTGCCGCTGTTGTCCGTCAGGGTGCCGTGATCCATCACCTGGAGGAGCACCTGGAAGACGTCGGGGTGCGCCTTCTCTATCTCGTCCAACAGGAGCACCGCGTGCGGCGTCTTGGCGATCGCCTCGGTCATCAAGCCGCCGCGGTCGTACCCGACGTAGCCAGGCAGCGCGCCGATGAGGCGCGAGACGGTGTGCTGTTCCTGGTACTCGCTCATGTCGAAGCGGATGAAGGCGATGCCGAGCGCCTCGGCGAGCTGCTTGGCGAGCTCCGTCTTGCCGACGCCCGTGGGGCCGGTGAACAGGAAGGACCCGATCGGCTTCTCGGGCGAGCGCAGCCCTGCGCGGGACAGCTTGATCGCGTGCGCGACGATCCGCACGGCCTCCGCTTGGCCGAACACCGCGTTCCCGAGGTCCTCCGCGAGGCTCTTGAGCGCGGACTTGTCGTCGCTGGACACCTGCTTGGGAGGGATCTGCGCCATCTTGGCGACGATCGCCTCGACGTCCGTGTGTGTGACGACGTACCCGGGCCCGTGCGCGAGCTTGCCCGCAGCCCCCGACTCATCGAGGAGATCGATCGCCTTGTCCGGCAGCTTCTTGTCTCTCAGGTGGCGCGCGGCGAGGGAGGCGGCCGCCTCGAGCGCCTCCGGTGTGTAGGTGACCCCGTGGTGCTCCTCGTACTTCGGGCGGAGCCCGTCCAGGATGCGCCGCGTCTCGTCGACCGTCGGCTCCCCGACCTCGATCTTCTGGAAGCGCCGGGCGAGCGCGGAGTCCTTCTCCAGGTGGCCGCGGAACTCCTCGAAGGTTGTGGCGCCGATGCAGCGGAGCTTGCCGGACGCGAGCGCCGGCTTCAGGAGGTTCGACGCGTCCATCGTCCCGCTGCCCGCGCCGGCGCCGATGATCGTGTGGATCTCGTCGATGAAGAGGATGCTGCCCGGCACCTTCTCCAGGCCCTTGAGGACTGCCTTGAGGCGGTTCTCGAAGTCGCCCCGGTAGCGGGTGCCCGCGATGAGGGCGCCGAGGTCGAGGACGTAGAGGGTGGCGCCCTTCATGGGCTCCGGCACGTTGCCCTCGAAGATGCGCCGCGCGAGGCCCTCCACGATGGCCGTCTTGCCTACGCCGGCGTCCCCGATCAGCAGGGGGTTGTTCTTCCTCCGCCGGGACAGGACGTGGATGGTGCGCAGCACCTCGTCGTCGCGCCCGACGAGGGGATCGATGCGACCCTCTTTCGCCTCCTCGTTCAGGTTGGTCGCGAAGGCGCGCAAGGGGTCCTTGGGCTTCGACCGCTCTCCCGGCGCCCCGGGCGGGGCGTCGCTGTCGGGTGAGAGCTCCACCTCCGAGGACTCCTCCGCCTTGGACACGCCGTGAGCGATGTAGTTGACCACGTCGAGCCGGCCCACCCCCATCTGGGAGAGGAGCGCGAGGGTGGGGGAGTCCTGCTCGGCGAAGATCGCGACGAGGACGTTCTTGCCCTTCAGCTCCTCCTTCCCGCTGGACTGGACGTGCATCGCCGCGCGGCCCACGACGCGCTGGAAGCCCAGCGAGAGCACAGGCGCGTCGTGCGCCTCCTCCGGGACCTTCTCGATCTCGTCGTCGAGGAACGCCTCCAGCTGCTTCTTGAGGCGCTCTGCGTCGCCGCCGGCGTGGCGGACCACGTCGGCGGTCTCGTCGTCGAACAAGAGGGCGTAGAAGAGGTGCTCCACCGTCACGTACTCGTGGCGCCGCCGCTGCGCCTCGCGCGTGGCGAGCCCGAACGCGACCTCGACCTCGGGGCTTATCCGCATGGCTACTCCGGCTCCGCGGTGACCAAGAGGGGCATGCCGTTCTCCTTCGCGTACCCCATCACCTGGGCGACCTTCGTCTCGGCGACGTCCCGCGGGTAGACGCCCGCGACGCCTTGGCCCTTGTGGTGAACGCTCAACATGATCTGTGTCGCCTCGGTCTCGGTGCGGTGAAAGAACTTCATGAGGACCCGGATGACGAACTCCATCGTGGTGTAGTCGTCGTTGTGGAAGAGCACGCGAAAGCGGCGCGCCTTCTCCACCTTGGGGCGCTCCTCCGTCTCGACGGAGCCCTCGCGTTCCTCGTGCTCTTCGGGTTCTTCCGGCTCTGCCATGCACCCTCTGACTGACGCTCCGATGCGCTCGGCGCCACCGGACCCTGGCCCCCATTTGTGCGCCCGGCGCGGACCTTTTGCAAGCCCTGCTTGGGACGCCGCGGGCCGGATCGGACCCGCGCCCGCGCGGCGCCGGCCGAGAGGCGCCCGGCGCGCACCCTCAGGCGATGCCTTCGAGGATCCCCTTCACACGATATCCGGGTGGGAGTCTGGCACCAGCGACGGGTCCCGCAAGCTCGTGATGAGGCACGGCTCGATCCCCCAGATGTCGCGGGCGTACTCGCGGATGGTGCGGTCCGACGAGAAATGCCCCACGCGCGCGATGTTGAGCGCGGCCTTTCGCGTCCAGTCGTCGGGCTGCCGGAACCCGGCGGCGACGGCGTCTTGTACCTTGGCGTAGGAGGCGAAATCCGCGAGGACCATGTAGGAGTCGAAGCCGAGGAGGTCGTGGACCAGCGGCTCGAAGATCTCGGGCTCGTCCGGACAGAAGAAGCCATCGCGGATGAGCTCGACCGCCTCGGCCAGCAGGGGCTGGTCCCTGAGGGCGACGTGCCCCTCGAGCCGATCGCCGCGCGCCGCCTGCACCTCCTCCGCGGTCATGCCGAAGAGGAAGAAGTTGTCCTCCCCGACCGCCTCACGGATCTCCAGGTTGGCTCCGTCCAGCGTGCCGATCGTGAGCGCGCCGTTCATCGAGAGCTTCATGTTGCCCGTGCCCGAGGCTTCCATGCCGGCCGTGGAGATCTGCTCGGACAGGTCGGCCGCGGGGTTGATCCGCTCGGCCAGGCTGACGCGGTAGTT
>CAZBJI010000163.1:0-17680 GCA_964492175.1 uncultured Polyangiaceae bacterium
ACCGGTGCTTCCGGAGCTCGAGCGCCGCGACGAGCCCGGAGAGCCCTCCGCCGACGACGACGACCCGCGGAGGCCCGCTCGACCGCGCCACGGCAGCGGGTGCGGCGACGGGGGGCGCCCCGCAGGCCGAGAGCCCGAGAGCTCCGGCAGAGAACGACAGCACCGCGCGGCGTGTCGTCGGGCTCACGTGCGGCGTCGGCTCATGTGAAGACCCCTGTCTGCGCTACCGCTGTGCGACGTGCTGGATCAGCTCTCTGACGGAGAACGCTCGGGGCAGGCGCGGACCGATCCCGCGGACGGCACACCGAGCGGTCACCCGAGCGTGATTGGCTCGACGGGACTGAGCCGCCCGAGAGCGAAAGGTTCCCGCTCGCTGACAGAGGCAGGCCGGCGCGGCCGGCGGTCGTCGCGGTCGGGGGACCGGCGGACCTCGACCGCGCGCTGGCGGCGAGCGCGCGTCGCTGCTACGGGGCGCCGAGATGAACCTCCCTTCCACCTTCGCCGCCACGCTGCTCCTCTGCTTGCCCGTCGCCGGGTGCGGGGGCGCACAACCCGCGGAGCACCCACCCGCAGACCACGAGGGCCACGAAGGAAAGGGGCACCACGGGAAGGGCCACCACGGAGAGGGCCACCACGGGAAGGGCCACCACGGAGAGGGCCACCACGGGAAGGGCCACCACGGAGAGGGCCACGGAAAGCTCGAGGGCGCGCTCGGCGCGTTCCACGACGTGCTCGCGCCGATCTACCACGCAGAGAAGGGCCCCGGCCGCGCGGACAAGGCGTGCGCGGGCACCGCGAGCCTCAAGAGCGGCGCGGAGAAGGTCGCCGCCGAGCCCAAGGGGGATCCGGAGGCGTGGAAGACCCTGTCCGCGACGCTCGCGAAGACGCTCGGCGACCTCGACGCAGCGTGCAAGGGCGACAAGGCCGGCGTCGAGCCGGCGCTCGAGAAGGCCCACGACGCCTTCCACGCCTTGATGGACAAGGCCAAGGCGCCCTGACGAATGGGCGGGCCGGAGGCCACGCCGGGCCCCGCGCCCCGGACGACCGCGCTCGCGCTGTACGTCCTGGTGGTCATCGCGTACGCGCTCACCGCCGGGGAGGCGATCTTCCGCGGCCACACCGACGCGAACCACTTCGCCCTCCTCGCGGAGGCCTGGCTGCGCGGCCAGCTCGACCTCGGGGGCCCTCCGCCGGAGTACACCGGGTACAACGACTTCGCCGTGTATCAGGGGAAGTTCTACGTGAGCTTTCCGCCGCTCCCGGCGACCCTCCTCGCGCCCCTCGTCGCGCTCAGCGGCGGCGCCGACCGCGTACGCGACGGGCTCTTCTTCCTAGGCGTCTCCGCGGCGACGCCGAGCGTGCTCTTCCTCGCGCTCGAGCGCCTGCGCGACGTCGGCCTGTCGGTCCGAACGTGGAGGGAGAACGTAGTCCTCTCGCTGTGCCTCGCGTTCGGCACGGTCTACTGGTTCAGCGCGGTGCAAGGCACCGTGTGGTACGCCGCCCACGGCGTCGGCGCGCTGCTCGCGGCGGGCTACCTGTGGGCGAGCGCCGGCGCGACCTACCCGCTGGTGGCCGGCCTCTGCCTGGGCCTCGGCTTCGCCACGCGGACGCCGCTGCTCTTCGCGGCGCCCTTCTTCGCGCTCGAGCTCGTCCGCGTCCGGGGCTGGTCCTCGCGAGAGCTCGCCCGCCCCCTCCTGCGGTTCGCCGCGCCCGCGCTCCTGATCGCGGCGATGCTGGCATGGCACAACGCCGCCCGCTTCGGTGATCCCCTCGAGTTCGGCCACCGTCACCTCGATGTCGTCTGGCGCCCGAGGATCGAGAGGTGGGGCCTCTTCTCGCTCCACTACCTCGGACGGAACCTCGGCGTGCTGCTCGCCGGGATGCCCTACCTCGGCCCGGCCGAGGCCCCGTTCCGCGTGAGCGCGCACGGCCTCGCGCTCTGGATCACGTCGCCGTTCTACGTCTGGGCCCTCTGGCCTCGCGCGATGCCGGCCGCGCCGCGCGCGGCGTTCCGGGCGCTCGCCCTCACGAGCGCGCTCGTCCTCGCGCCGAGCCTGCTCTACCAGAACACGGGCTGGATCCAGTTCGGCTACCGCTTCTCGAACGACGTCGCCGTGTTCTTGTTCGCGATGATCGCCGTCGGGCGCAGGCGCCTCGGGGCGCCGTTCTCGGCGCTCGCCGCGGCGGCGGTGGCCGTGAACCTCTTCGGCGCCCTGAGCTTCCAGCGCCCTGGCTGGGAGAGGTACTACGTGTTCGAGCGCAAGGCGCACATCGTGTTCGAGGCGGACTGATCACGACGCCGGGGGCGAGTCGATCTACGATGGGGCGCATGAGCTTGCGGCGCAGCGTGACTCTCTCCGCCTCGGCCGTCGTGGCGGCGATCGCGTGCAACGACGTGAAGACGGTCGACGGCGACGAGCCCGTCGGCGGCGGAGGCGCCGCCGGCGAGGGCGGCTCGACCCCGGAGCCGGTGAAGCCCGGCATCCACGTCGACATGGACTGCGGCAACGGCAACCTCGTCCTCGCCGTCTGCCAGCCCGCCGATCTGCTCCGCGTCGGGAACGTGGACGCCACCTTCGAGTGCTACGCGAACAACGACGCCTTCGTGGGCGGCTACTTCGAGCACCCCGACGTCGGCCCGGTCGCCGGGACCGAGATGGAGTACGCGGTGCTCAACGGGCGCTGCCCCGGGGTGACCACGGGCTTCACCTTCACGGTCGACACCCGCGCCATGGCCGGCGAGTCGGTGCTCGTCCAGACGTTCGAGCCGGACAAGAAGATCGAGGGCCGCTTCACGAGCGCCGACGGCCTCTTCCACGGCACGTTCAGCCTCAACGATCCGCAGTAGCGGCGCCGCGCGCGACGACCGCTGCACGCACCGCGCGGGTCGAGCCTCGCAGCGAGGGCCGAGCCGTGCCCCGGCGCCCGCCGGAGCGGCAGCTCGGGGCGAGCCACGCGGCTCACTCGGGCGTCTCGGGGGCGCTCTGACAGACGAGCCAGAGCAGCGCCATTCGCACGGCGACGCCGGCCTCGACCTGGTCGAGGATGACGCTGCGCGGCCCGTCGGCGATCTCCGGATCGATCTCGACGCCCCGGTTCATCGGCCCCGGGTGCATGACGATCGCGTCCGGCTTGGCGAGGGCAAGGCGCCGCGCGTTCAGGCCGAAGGTGCGCGAGTACTCCCGCGTGGTCGGGAGGAAGACGCCCTGAAGGCGCTCGCGCTGGACGCGCAGCATCATGACGACGTCCGCGCCCTCGAGCGCATGCTCCAGCCGATCGTGGACCGTCGCGCCCAGGGTCTCGACGCCCACGGGCATGAGCGTCCGCGGCGCCGCGAAATGGACGCTCGCGCCGAGCGTCCGGAGGAGCGCGACGTTCGAGCGCGCGACGCGGCTGTGCAAGATGTCGCCGCAGATCGCGACGCGCAGCCCCTCGAAGGATCCCTTGTGCTTGCGGATGGTGAAGGCGTCGAGGAGCGCCTGCGTCGGGTGCTCGTGCGTCCCGTCCCCCGCGTTGATCACCGCGACCCCGCTCCGCCGGGCGACGTACTCGGCCGCGCCGGACGCGGCGTGCCGGACCACCACGACGTCCGGCTGCATCGCCTCCAGCGTCTTGATCGTATCGAGGAGCGTCTCGCCCTTCGTCGTGCTGGACGAGGAGCCGCTCAGGTTGACGACGTCCATGCTCAGGCGCTTGCCCGCCAGCTCGAAGGACGTCCGAGTCCTCGTGGAGGCCTCGAAGAACACGTTCAGGAGCGTCTTGCCTCGCAGCGCGGGCACCTTGCGAATGGCCCTGCGCGAGACCTCGAAGAAGGACTCGGCGGCGTCGAACACGCGCGCGGCGTCCTTGGCCGACACGTCCGCGCCGGTGAGCAGGGACCGGTGCGGCCACGGGGGCGGCGGCGCGGAGGGGGGTCCGAACTCGGGCGTGCCGGCCGCGTTGCCGGTCTCGGTGTCGCTCATGGCGTCTCCCTCTTGGCGTCGGGCACCAGGATCGCCCACGGCTCTTCCTCGCCCGCGGCCGGCCCCACGCGCTTCCAGACGACCTCGACGCGCTCGCCGACGGCGACCTCGACCTTCAGCCCCACGTAGTCGGGCTGGATCGGGAGCTCCCGGCCGCCGCGGTCGATGAGGACGGCCAGCTCGATGAGGCGCGGTCGGCCGAAGTCCAGCACTGCGTCGACGGCCGCGCGGATGGTCCTGCCCGTGTGCAGGACGTCGTCCACCAGGATCACGCGCTTGCCCTCGAGCGGCTGCGGGATGCGGCTCGGGCCGATGCGAGGGTTCGGGAGCGCGGTCGCCGCGTCGTCCCGGTAGAGCGTGATGTCGACCGCGCCGACCGGGGGCTTCGCCGCGCCGAGGGCGGCGATCTCGTCGGCGACGCGCGCGGCGAGCGGATCCCCGCCGCGCCGGATGCCGACGAGCAACGCCGGCGCCGCGCCCCTCCGCCGCCCCCGCTCCACGATCTCGGCCGCGACACGCTTCAGCGAGATCGCGACACCGGCGGGATCCAGGAGCACCTCGCTCACGGGCGACGACTCTTACACTTACTCGAAGTCGGGCTCCAGCACCGTCACGCTGTCCAGGTCCCCGAGCGCAGAGACCAGCGCGTCGCCCGTCTCCGAGCGGGTCACCACGGCCGAGACCACGAAGTCCTCCACGGGCATCCGCGCCGCGAGGGCGGCGTTCACCTGCTGCAGGTCGACGGCGCGGACGCTCTCCACCCACCCGGCGTGGTACCCGGGCGGCAGGGCGTAGAGGGCCTCCTCGAGGGGCTGGGCGACGCGCTTGCGGGCCGTGTCCACCTCGAAGGCGTGGGATCGAACGAGGTACTTCCGAACGAACTCGAGCTCCTCGCCCTCGAGGCCTTTCGCCTGCGCGTCTCGGACCAGCCCGAGCTCCAGCTCGAGGCACGCCGCCGCGTCCGCCGCTCCCGGGGCGCTCCAGATCGTGAACGCGTCCCGCCGCCTGTCATAGCCGATGCGCGAGGACGCGCCGTACGACCAGCCGCGCTTGGCGCGGACCTCCTGCATCAGCCGGGACGTGAACGTGCCGCCGAACGCGGTGTTCCCGACGACCCACGGGAGGTGGTGGGGATCGTGCGGCGTGGACCCGAGCCCCCCGATCACGAGCTGGACCTGGGAGCGGTCGGGGCGATCGACGAGCACGAGGTGCCTGCCCTTCACACCGGGCGGCTCGGGCGTGTCGTCGATCGTGGCGGGACCGGCGGGCAGGCGGGCGAGGATGCCCTCCGCGACGCGCCGCGCCCCGGCCTCGTCGATGTCGCCCGAGAACGCGAAGACCAGGTTCTGCGCCGTGAAGTGCGCGCGATACCACGCCACGACGTCCTCTCGTCGGATGCGCTCGAGCGACGCGAGCGACCCGGAGACCCGCCGCCCGTACGGGTGTCCATCGAAGAGCTTTCGGCGCAGACCTCGGTTCGCGAGCGAGCGGTCGCTGTCGCGTGACTCGACGATCTCGGCCTGCATCTCGCGGACGAGCTTGCCGAGGTCCTCCTCCGGGAACGTGGGCGCCCCGATGAGCTCCGTCACCAGGGCGAAGAACGGATCGAGGTTGCGCGAGATCACCTCGGCGTGGAGGGTGATGGCCCCCGCAGACGCGTCCGCGCCGAACTCTCCGCCGAGGAGGTCGAGCCGCTCCTCGATGGCCTGGTGATCGAGCGACGCGACGCCCCTGCGGAGCATCCTGGCGACGCACCGCGACAGGCCCTCTTTGCCCGGCGGGTCGGTCGAGGCGCCGGCACGGAGGCCGATCGAGAGGGTCACGAGCGGCAGCGCGGCGCTCGTCTCCACGAAGAGCTCGGGATCGCGGCTCATGTGTCGCCGTCCTCGCCGTCTGCCTCACCCTCGTCGTCGCCGGCGGCCTCGCCGGAGGGCCGGATCTCCACGATCGTCCGCGAGGTCGGGGCGAGGAAGCGGCGGGCGGCGCGCAGGACGTCGGAGCGCGTCACGCGGCGGTACGCGGCGACCTTGTCGAAGTAGGCGTCCGGGCTGCCGAGGACGGTCTCGTAGAAGCCCACCGTCTCGGCCCGGCCGCCGACCGACTCGAGGCCCTGCAGCGCCGCGAGCTCGAGCCGGGCCTTCGCTCGCTCGAGCTCGTCCTGCGACACCGGCTCGGTCCGCACCCGGTCGATCTCGGCGTCGAACGGAGCGAGCAGATCGTCGGCCGACCTCTCCTCGCGCCCGACGAGCGAGATGTCGAAGAGGCCCGGCTCGCGGAACGTCCCGACCCACCCGCGGACCTCGCTCGCGATCTCCAGCTCCTTGACGAGGCGGCGGTGGACGCGGCCCGAGCGGCCCCCGAACATGATCTCGCAGAGGACCGTGAGGGGCGCGAAGTCGAAGTCTCCGAGGCTCGGCCCCTTGTAGCCGACGCACACCTTGACGGTCGGCGTGGGCTTGTCGTGGACCACGCGGCGCTCCGCGGTCTGCGGTGGCTCGGGGCGAGGATCCTCCACCGGGATCTCGCTCGAAGGGAGCGGCCCGTAGTGATCCGCGACGGTCTCGAGCACCTCGCGCAGGTCGAGATCCCCCACGAGGACGACCGTCGCGTTGTTCGGCGCGTAGTAGGTCCGGTAGAAGCTCACGCAGTCGTCCACCGTGAAGCCCTGGATGTCCTCCATCGAGCCGATCGTCGGGATGCCGTAGGCGTGCTCGCGGAACGCCTCGCGGTAGAGCGTCTCGCTGGCGAACCCGTCGACGTCGTCCTCCACGCGCTGCCTTCGCTCGTTCGCGACGACTTCCTTCTCGCTCGCCACCTGGGGCTCTCGAAGGACGAGGCGCGCCATACGCTCCGCCTCCAGCCGCAGCCCGAGGGCCACGGCGTCCTTCGGCAGGTTCTGGTGGTAGTAGGTCCAGTCGAGGAAGGTCCCGGCGTTGGTCTCGCCGCCCGCCTCTTCGATCTGTCGGTCGAAGCCCCCGTGAGGGACGTGCTCGGTCTCGCCGAACATGAGGTGCTCGAACAGGTGGCAGATGCCCGTCTTGCCGGCGCGCTCGAACCGCGAGCCCACCCGCATCCAGACCTGGAGGGACGCGACCGGCGCGCGCGCGTCGATCTCGAGCAGCAAGGTGAGCCCGTTCACGAGCGAGAACCGGTGCAGCCAGGTGGCGGGGCCGAAGCGCTCGGGGCCCAGGTAGGTGATGCGCCGGGCGGGATCGCGGTCCCGGTTGACCAGGTCCACGACGTCCTGGAAGGCGCGGCCCGGCTTCGGGGCTTCGGCGGTGGGCGCGATCTGCACGGCGACCTCAGTCCACCTTGAGGATGGCGAGGAACGCCTCCTGCGGGATCTCCACGCTGCCGACCATCTTCATCCGCTTCTTTCCTTCCTTCTGCTTCTCGAGGAGCTTCCTCTTGCGCGAGATGTCACCACCGTAGCACTTGGCCGTGACGTCCTTGCGGATCGCCTTGACGGTGGTTCGCGCGATCACCTTCGCGCCGATGGCGGCCTGGATGGCCACCTCGTACTGCTGCCGGGGCACGAGCTCCTTCAGCTTCTCGGCGAGATCACGCCCGCGCGTGTACGCCTTCTCTCGGTGCACGATGATGCTCAGGGCGTCGAGCGGATCCCCGTTCACCAGCATGTCCACGCGCACGAGGTCACCGGCCTGGTACCCCACGAGCTCGTAGTCCATCGAGGCGTACCCGCGCGAGATGCTCTTCAGCTTGTCGTGGAAGTCGAACACGACCTCCGCGAGGGGGATGTCGTAGGTGATGATGACGCGATCGGCCGACGCGTACTGGATGCTCTTCTGGTCGCCGCGCCGCTCCTGGCACAGCGCCAGCACGGTCCCCACGTAGCCGGACGGCACGTGCACCGTGAGCCGGTAGATCGGCTCCTCGATCCGCTCGATGCTGCCGACGGGGGGCAGCCGCGCCGGGTTCTCCACGACCTTCATCTCGCCCGTGTCCTTCAGGAACACCTGGTAGACGACGCTCGGCGCGGTCGTGATGAGATCGAGGTTGTACTCGCGCTCGAGCCGCTCCTGGATGATCTCCATGTGGAGCAGGCCGAGGAAGCCGCACCGGAACCCGAAGCCCAGCGCCTCCGAGGTGTCGGGCTCGTACGCGAACGAGGCGTCGTTCATCCGCAGCTTCGAGAGGGCGTCCCGCAGGTCTTCGTAGTGCGCCGAGTCGGTCGGGAAGATGCCCGCGAAGACCATCGGCTTGACGTCCTTGAAGCCGGGGAGCGCCTCGGTCGCCGGGTGGACCGCGTCGGTGACGGTGTCCCCGATCTTGGTGTCGTGCACGGTCTTGATGTTGCCGGCGATGAACCCGACCTCGCCCGGCCCGATCTCGGTGAGGGGCGTCGGGTGAGGCGAGAAGACGCCCATCTCGGTGATCTCGTAGTCCCGCCCGGTGGCCAGGAAGCGCACCTTCTGCCCCCTGCGGAGGACCCCGTCCACCACGCGCACCATGCAGACCGCCCCGCGGTAGCTGTCGTACCAGCTGTCGAAGATCAGCGCGCGCGGGGGGCCGCTGGGGTCCCCCTCCGGGGGCGGGACCCGCTCGACGATGGCCTCGAGGATGTCTGCGATCCCCTGCCCCGTCTTGGCGGACGCGGCGATCGCGCCCGAGCAGTCCAGGCCGATGACGTCCTCGATCTCTCGGCTCGTGCGGTCGATGTCGGCGCTCGGGAGATCGATCTTGTTGAGCACCGGGATGATGTCGAGGTCGTTGTCGAGGGCGAGGAAGACGTTGGCCAGGGTCTGCGCCTCGACACCCTGAGAGGCGTCGACGACCAGGAGCGCCCCCTCACACGCCTGCAGGCTGCGCGAGACCTCGTAGTTGAAGTCGACGTGGCCCGGCGTGTCGATCAGGTGGAACGTGTAGGTCTCCCCGTCCTTCGCCTTGTAGCGGAGGCGGACGGTCTGGGCCTTGATGGTGATCCCGCGCTCGCGCTCGATGTCCATCTTGTCGAGGAACTGCGCCTGCTTCTCCCGGTCGGAGAGGGCGCCGGTCGCCTCGAGGATCCGGTCGGCCAGCGTCGATTTTCCGTGATCGATGTGGGCGATGATCGAAAAGTTTCGAATCTTCTTGGGGTCGGTGGGCATCGAGGTGGGCCTAGTGGCTCGCGGCAGAGGTTCGGCCGGGTGTTCCCGGCCCGCGCCGAGGCGCGCGAGGGGGACTTCTCCGCTCGGCACTTCCTGGTGTCGTCCACCGGACTCGTGCCGGGCGGAACGAGCAGGCGGTCATCTGAGATAGCAGCAACCGAGCCCGACGTAGAGCGCTTGCGAGGACGGCCCTCGCATCTCGAGCCCCGGCTACCCGCCGCGGCCGCCAGCGGGTCCCTGCCGGCGGGCGGCGGCGGGCGGCCGGCGCCCCGCGGCGGGCGGCCTCGAGCCGCCCCGCCCTGGGTCGCCGAGGCGCCCCGTCGCCTGGCGCCCTGCCTGCCGACCAGGCGTCGATCGGCGGCGGGAAGGCGTGCCGCGGGGGCTCGCCGCAGCGGCCGGGAGACCAAGCGGCCGGGAGACCAAGCGGGCCGGAGACCAAGCGGGCCGGTGACCAGGCGAGGGTGACCTCTCCTACTTCTTCGCGGCCGCAGAGGGGGGCGGCGGGGTCACGCTCACCCGGTCTCCCCCGTCCAAGGCGCCACCGTCCGACGACCCGAGGGACATCTGGCCCGGCAGGATGTGCTCGTAGTGCTTGAGGACCATGTCGATCCCCTCACGGATGTAGACCGCGATCGGCACCTTGGTCCGATCGTGGAGCACCTTGAGCCGGTCGGACTGCTCCGGCGTGATGTAGATGGTCGTGGAGACTTTCTTTCGCGACATGGGCTGCGAACCACCACGACGGGGGCTCAAGGGCGGGGCAGCCGCGGCTCGAGCCGGAGTGAGGGACTGACAAGGCGTTACCCTAGATGCTGATACGTATGTTGTCAATCGAGGCCGGAAGCCATTGCGGCCCGGAATGACGGCGCGGTAGACTCCGCCGCCATGCCTTCGTTTGCGGGGTGCTCCATGCCCGGCCGACCCGCCGGGCCGTGCCGAGTCTCGGTCCTTGAATCCACTTCGAGGATGGCTCGAAACAGCTTGATCATACTAGCGATTGTGTCGACGGCTGGGTGCTCGAGCTCGGGCGAAGGAGCGAAGAGCGCGGACGGAGAGTACCCACTGGAGATCGAGCACGAGGCGTGCGCGATCGACGGGCCGAGCTCCAAGAACACCGACGTCAACGGCGACGGCCGGCCCGACCTCTGGCGGGTGATGAGCGGCGACAAAGAGGTCTGCCGCGCGATCGATCCAAACTTCGACGGGGTGAAGGACGCCTTCATCTACTACGACGACGCCGGACGCGAGCGCCGGCGTGAGTCAGACTTCGATCGCGATGGGCGCCCGGACGAGGTCTCCATTTTGATCAACGGCGTCGTGGTCAAGAAGCTCCGCGAGACCAACTCCGACTCCAAGCTGGACACCTGGGAGACCTACGAGAACGGGCGCCTGGTGAAGACCGAGCGTGACAGCGACGCGGACGGCGTGGTGGACGAGTGGTGGGACCACAACCGCCCCGACAACCCCGACTGTGCCGTCGTCGTGAAGGACCACAACGCCGACGGCAAGCCGGATCCCGACAGCGCCGTCGACAACTGCGGCGAGAGCTACAAGGCGCCGCCCGCTCCCACGTCGAGCGCGCCCCCCTCGCCCACGCCGAGCGGGACGGCGCCCGGCGGGTTCGGCTCGCCTGCGCCTACACCTCCCCCGACGGCCGCGCCCCCCGCCCAGCCGAGCGCCGCCCCGACCGGCGCGACGCCGAGCGCCCCGCCCGCACCGAGCCCCGCACCCAAGCCAGAAGCAAAACCATGAAATCGACTCCCTCTGGACGGCTCTCCCTGCCCCTCGCCGGGCGCCCGCGCGCGCTGCCCCTGTTGGTCGCCGCGCTCGCCCTCGGGAGCCCCGCGGTGCTGGGCTGCAAGAAGAGCGCGCAGGAGGCGTTCAACAGCCCCGCCACGACGGCCCCGAAGAAGCGCCTGGCCGACGGCTCCGTCGACGACCAGTCCCGCTGCGACTGGCGGGGCCGCAAAGATCGCGACGTCGTCGAGACGGCTGGCCCGGGCTCGGTGCTCCCCAACGTCCGGCGTGTCTTCGCCGTGGTGGGCCAGGGCCAAGACCGTCAGCGCATCCTGGTCTGCCGAGAGATCGACACCAACCTCGACGGGACGAAGGACGTCGTCCGAAAGTATAACGACAAGGGCGAGAGCCTGTTCGAGGAGGTGGACGCCAACTTCGACGGGAAGATCGACACCTGGATCACCTTCGCCAAGGGTCGCATCGCCGAGATGAAGCTCGACTCGAACTTCGACGGGAACGTCGACGAGTGGAAGTTCTACTCGGGCGGCCGGCTCACCCGCGCCAAGCGCGACACCAACAACGACTCCAAGCCCGACGTGTGGGAGATGTACGGCCCGGACGGCCGGCTCGAGCGGATGGGCGTCGACGTCGACAACGACGAGCGCGTCGACCGCTGGGACTACGACAAGGACATCAAGAAGGTCCGCGAAGAGAAGGAGCTCAAGGCCGAGAAGGACGCCGCCGAGAAGGCAGAGGCGGAGCGCAAGGCCTCCGAGTACAAGGTCGCCGAAGAAGAAGAGGCCGAGGACGGCAAGAAGCCGAAGAAGAAGGACGAGCGGAAGCCGGCCGCGAAGAAGGCCCAGGAGCAGCCCAAGGCCAAGACGCCTTGAGCAGCCCGAAGCCTCAGCGCGCCAAGCCGTCCGCCACGGCTCCACGCGGCAAGAGCGGGGCTGCGGAGGGGGGCGCGGCCATCGAGGGGGGAGCTGCCGCCAAGCTCCCGGGCGAGCGCCTCCAGAAGATCATCGCGCGCTCGGGCCTCGGCTCTCGCCGGAGCGCCGAGGAGCTGATCCTCGGCGGGCGCGTCCGCGTCAACGGGCGGGTCGTGACCGAGCTCGGCGCGCGCGCCGACCCGTGGAAGGACAAGGTGGAGGTCGACGGCAAGCGGCTCATGGCCGAGACCCTCGTCTACCTGGTGCTGCACAAGCCGAAGAACGTCGTCTCGACGCTCCGAGACCCCGAGGGCCGGCACACGGTCGGAGAGATCCTGCGGCGCGCCGGGAGCAGGGTCTACCCAGTCGGCCGCCTGGACTTCGCGACGAGCGGCGTCCTGCTCGCGACGAACGACGGAGAGTTCGCGAACGGCCTGCTCCACCCGCGCAAGGAGGTCCCCAAGACCTACGTCGTGAAGGTCCAAGGGATCATGGCCGAAGAGGATCTGCAGAAGTGGCAGCGGGGCGTGCAGCTGGAGGACGGCCCCACGCTGCCGGCGCGGGTGCGCCTCCTTCGTCACGAAGAGGACAAGACCTGGTTCGAGATCACCATCACGGAGGGCCGAAACCACCAGCTCCGCAGGATGGGCGACGCCACGGGCTTCCGGGTGATGCGCCTCGCGCGCGTGGCCTTCGCCGGGATCACGCACGATGGTCTGCGGCCCGGGGACTACCGCCCGCTCACGGCAACGGAGCTCACGAGCCTCCGCGACACCTACGGGGTGCCGAAGAAGATCCGAGCCCGAGCGGCGCCGCCGGACGCGGGCCGGGGTGCCGCCGCCCGAGGCCGGGGCGCCGTCACAGCTGCGCGAACCGACCGCTCCGGAACGAGGCCTCGAGGAGCTGATTCACGCGCTGCTCCAGCTCGCGGGCGCGAGGGTCGCTCAGGGTCGCGAGGGCGCTCTTGATCTCGCCGAGCGCCTTGAGCTGGCTGAAGAGCTGAACGTCGCCGAGCGCCGAGGCGCCGGTCAGGATCTGGCGGATGCGATCGATCTCTCCCTGGAGAGCCTCGATCCCGACACCCAACGCGCCGACGCGCCTGCGGTCCGGGTGCTCACGGTAGAACGCCTCGAGGACGGGCTGGACGATGCCGTCCAGGATGTCCGCCTGGTCCTCGCTGTTCCACACGTGCTTCAGGATGAAGAAGTCCGAGGCGTCGGCCGCCTGTCGCCCGTCGAGCAGGGCGCTCGCCGCGAAGAGCTTGAGCATCTTGACCACGCGGCGGTCCGAGAGCGAGACGCCCTCCGCGCGGATCTGGAAGACCAGGCCCTTGTACGCGGACAAGAACGCGTCCGAGAAGGTCATGCGCTTGCCGAACTCCCGGCCGAGGTCCGCGAGCTGCCGAGCGTTCAAGATCGGCTCGGGGCGCTGGCCCGCCATCTGCCGCACCTCCATCGCGATGCCCTTCTGCAGGAGCTCGCTGAAGTGGTAGGCGTCGAGGTTGTCGGACCGGACCCGGAGCAGGAAGCGATCGAAGATCGCGTTCAAGGTCTCGTCCGAGGGCACCTCGTTCGACGCTGCGAAGACGCTGATCAGCGGGCAGCGGAGGATCTGCCCGCCGCTCGTGTAGCGGCGCTCGTTCAACAGCGTGAGGAGCGCGTTCAAGATCGCGCTGTTCGACTTGAAGACCTCGTCCAGAAAGACGATCTCCGCCTCCGGGAGCATCCCGGTGACGTTGCGGCGGTAGTGCCCCTCTCGGAACGCGGCGATGTCGACCGGCCCGAAGATCTCGTTCGGCTCGGTGAAGCGCGTGAGCAGGTACTCGAAGTACCTAGCTTGCATGAGCTCCGCGAGGCTTCGGATGAGCGCGCTCTTGGCCGTGCCCGGCGGGCCGAGCAGCACGCAGTGCTCCCCGGCCACGACGGCGATGAGCAGCAGCCGGATGATCTCGTCCTTGCCCAGGAACTGACCTTCCAGGGTGGCTGCGACCTGCCGCAGCCGCCCGCTCATCGCGTCGCTCATCTCGGCCCGATGGGTATCACAATCTGGGACGGAGGGGCGCGCCCCCGGTTTTTCGGCTATGGTTCGGGTGAGCCCAGCAAGGGGGATTGTTTGTGAACCAGCGCGCGCATCCGACCGTTCGGCCGTTCGCCCTCGCTCTCGGGGTCATGCCGCGACGAGGCGTCGTGGAGCGTCTCGGCTTCCTTGGGCCTGCCGTCGCCCAGGACGTCGCGACCGCGCTGCTCCTCGACACGCTCGGCGCGCTCTCCACCTTCCCCGTCCGGCACAGGGTCGTCTTCACCCACGGAGACGACGCCGTCACGCGGCACTCGCGCCTGCCGGCCACCTGGCGCGAGCTTTCGCAGCGCGGGACCACGGCGGAGGAGCGCATCGGCGCAGCCGTCGACGACCTGCTGGCCCTCGGGGCGGAGGCCCTCCTCCTCGTCGCGGCGGACGGGCCCATGCTCCCCCTCGCCCAGCTCTTCGACGGGATGATGTGGCTGCTCCAGAAGAACCGCGTCATCGTCGGCGGCAGCGAGGGAGGGGGCATCTACGCGCTCGGACTGACCGAGCGGGCGAAGTTCCTCCCCGCCATCGAGCGCCCCCTCGGCCTCGGCGGCGCCGAGGACGAGGCCGGCGCCCCTGACGTGGAAGAGCGCCTCACGGAGGTCGCCTCGGGGAGCGGCCTCGAGGTCATGAGCCTGCCGAAGACCTACTCGGTCGACGGCGTCGACGCGCTGCGACGGCTGAAATCGGAGGTGGCCGGCGGCATCTTCGCCCCGCACTGCCGGAAGCTCTTCGAGCGGCCCGAGCTGTCCCTCTCGCCCTGACGGGCTCGGCGCTCGCGCCTCGAGCGCGCTCGGGCCGGCGCCGCATCCCTGGCACGCGAGCCCTCCCCCGAGAGCGCGTGCTGCGCAGTGTCGCCGCGCGTGATGTGCGGCTCGGAGCGGGAGACGAGATTCGAACTCGCGACGTCAACCTTGGCAAGGTTGCACTCTACCACTGAGTTACTCCCGCAGTGACAGGCCGCGCAGCATACCCGAGCGACCCCTTTCGTCAAGGGCTCAGCGGGGCCGGCGGCGCGCTCCCTACTTCGCGGTGGCGGCGGGCCGCGCGGCCGCGTGCAGCGCGGCGTCCGTCGAGGTCTCGCGGAACGCGATGCTCGCGTGGCTGACGATGCTCCCCTCGTCCGGATCGATCTGCTGCTCGTAGGAGAGCACCGTCCCGCCGCCGACCGAGAGCGCCTCGAGCGCGCGCAGCAGGGTGTAGACGGGGCCCGTCCCGCACACGCGGCGCGACCCGAGATCCTCCGTGACGTGCTCGAAGAAGCCGGGGGCGGCGACGCGCGCCGCGATCTCCACGGACTCCCGATCGCGCGCCGCGAGGCGCGCGCGCCCCTCCGGATCCAAGGCGCGCACGTCGCCGAAGCGCGGCCCCACGTGGGCCAAGTCTGCCCCCGCGACGACGAGCACCCGTCCTCGTCGGCGTGAGACGGCCTCGGCGAGCCCGCCGAGGAACCGCTCCGCGACCCGATCCCGCGCGGGGTCCGAGCGCTTCGCCTGCGCCTGCCCCAGCCCGCAGAGGACCGGCACGATCCGCACGTGCGCGGCGCGCTCCGCCCCGAGGACGTGGCGGAGCAGGACGCACTGGAACTCGATCGAGTGCTCCCCCTTGTGTTTGTACTCTTCCTCGAAGAGATCCTCCTCGCTGGCCCGCGCGAGCTCGCCGAGCAGGTCCTCGTCGGCCTGGAGCTCGCCGAGCGGCGTCGCGAACGCCTTCTTCGTCGCGCAGAAGGCGGTGCGCATGCCGGCGTGGCAGGTGCCGAGGACCACCACGGTGTCCAGGTGCGCCGGGAGCGCCGCGCGCAGCGCCCGGTACGCGTGCCCGTAGCCGCCCGCGGCGCGCCAGAGGTCCATGTGCGGGGCGACGAGCCCGACGACGGGCCCCGCGGCGACGTCCTCGCCCGGGTGGCCTAGCACCTCGTCCTCGAGGAAGGCGCGGAGGGCGTCGGCTCGACCGTGGTACGCGCCGCCCGCGTGCGTTGGCTCGCGGACGCGGGCGGCGGTGAACGCCGCCACGAGCTCCGCGCGCCGCGCGCGGAAGCGCGGTCCATCCAGCATGGCCGTCTCCTCGAGCTCGGAGAGCAGCGCCAGCAAGCGCGCTCGCTCCACCTCGACCCCGCGCTCCCGCATGGCCGTCAGGACGCCGTCCAGGTCGCGCCGGCCGTCCAGGAGGCGCAGCGCCGCGTCGAGCGGCGGCCGCACTTCGACGGCGCGCGTCGCGATCCGCTCCGGATCCCGTAGCCACGTGACCAGCCCGCCACCCTGGCTGGCGACGCGGATCACCTCGACCGGGCGGAGCAGCGGGCGCACGACCTCAGACTCGTTCCACCCCGACGACCCCCGGGATCTTCTGCAGGCGCCGCATGACGTTCTTGAGCTGCGTCAGGTCCGAGCAGAGGAACGTGAACACGTTCGTGGCCCGCCCGTCGTCGGTGGCGCGGCAGGCCGCCTCGCTGATGTTGATGCCCTGCTCGTGGAACGTCTGCCCGATCGTGGCCAGGATGCCCAGCCGGTTCTGCGTGGTGACCTTCACCTGGACGGGCCGGTTGATCTTGGCCTTGGCGTCCCAGTGGATCTCCACCCGGCGCTCGGGATCGGTGTCGAACGCCTTGGGGCAGTTCCGGCGGTGCACCGTGACCCCGCGCCCACGCGTGATGAACCCGACGATCTCGTCGCCCGGCAGCGGGTTGCAGCACTTCGTGTAGCGGACGAGGATGTCGTCCACCCCGTTCAGCCGGATGCCGGGGCCGCTCTTGCCCGTCAGCTTCCGCACGAACTGCTCGATCTTCCCCTCCTTCAGGCTCGGCGGGACGCTGGGCGGAGCGTCCCCTTGCGGAGGCGGCGCGAGGAAATCGATCACGGACTTGGCGCCGATCTTCCCGTAGCCGATCTGGACGCACAGCTCCTCGAAGCTCGTCACCTTGAAGTGCTCGACGGTCTTGCGCACCTCGTCGTCGTTCTTGGCCAGCTTGGACATGCTGAGCGACGCGGCGTGCATCTCCTTCTCGAGGAGGCTCTTGCCCAGCTTGAGCGACTTGTCACGCTGCTCGGTCCGGAGGAACGTCCGGATGCGCGACCGGGCGCGCCCCGTGACCACGAAGTCGAGCCAGTCCTTGGAGGGGCTCTGGTTCGGGCTCGTCATGACCTCCACGACGTCCCCGTTCCGCAGCTTGTACCGCAGCGGGACGATGCCGCCGTTCACGCGCGCCCCAGAGCATCGGTTGCCCACCTCGCTGTGGATGGCGTACGCGAAGTCGATCGGACCGGAGCCGCGCGGGAAGACGCGCACGTCGCCCTTCGGCGTGAAGACGTAGACCTCGTCCTGAAACAGGTCCACCTTGACGCTCTCCAGGAACTCGGCCGGATCCTTGAGCTCCTTCTGGAACTCCATCAGCTGCCGGAGCCACCCGAAGCGGGCTGCGTCCCGAGGATCGATCCCGCCGGACCGCTCCTTGTACTTCCAGTGCGCGGCGATGCCTTGCTCGGCCACGCGGTGCATCTCGTGCGTGCGGATCTGGATCTCGAAGGGCTGCCCCTCCTCGCCGATCACCGACGTGTGCAGCGACTGATAGCCGTTGGGCCGCGGCATGGCCACGAATTCCTTGATGCGCCCGGTCACCGGGCGCCAGGCGTTGTGGATCACGCCCCGCGCCGCGTAGCACTCGGCCAGGGTGCCGACCAGCACGCGCAAGGCCACGAAGTCGTAGACCCGATCGAGGTCGATCTGCTGGCGCTGCAGCTTCTGGTAGATCGAGTAGAGGCGCTTGATGCGCCCTTGCATCGTGGCCTGGATGCCCGCGGCCGAGAGCTTTTCCGCCAGCACCGCGCGGATCTTCTCGATGAATCCCTCGGCGCTCTTGCGGCGCTCGTCGACTCGCGCG
>CAZBJI010000164.1:0-17599 GCA_964492175.1 uncultured Polyangiaceae bacterium
CCAGATGTCCGCCCGCGCGTCCACGCTCGCGGCCGAGAGCACGTGCTCGGGGCTGACATACCGCGGCGTCCCCAAGAAGGAGCCGGTCTTGGTGTGGACGCCGTCGCTGCCGAGCAGCACCTTGCTCACGCCGAAGTCGAGGACCTTGAGGACGAGCTCGCGCGACCCGTCGGCCCTGTGGACGAACAGGTTGGCGGGCTTGAGGTCGCGGTGCACGATCCCGGCGTGGTGGAGTGCCGCGAGGACGTCGGCGGTCTGCCGCACGAGATCCAGGAAGACGACGAGCGGCATGCGCTCCTCGAGGCGCATGAGGGTGTCGAGCCCCGCCCCCTGGAGCCGCTCGAACGCGATGAAGACGAGGTCCCCTTCGGCGCCCACCTCCCGGACCGCGGCGAGCCCGGGGTGCTGGACCTTCTTGCCGACGGTCGCTTCTCGCAGGAAGCGCAGACGCGTCCTTCCCTCGCGCGAGAGCTCGCTGCGGAGGAGCTTGACCGCCATGGGCTCGCCCGTCTCGCGGTGGACCGCCGCCCACACCTGGCCCCAGCCACCCTCGCCGAGCAGCCTCTCGACGAGGAACGGGCCCACGGTCGAGCCGGCCGCGATGGGGCGCGTCACTCGTCGTCCTCGGGATCGGCGCCGACGTGGCGCGCCTTGAGCTTGTGGAAGTAGCGGCGCGCGAGCCCGGCCGCGGCCGCCGCGCGGGTCACGTTGCCCCCGTGTCGCTCCAGCATGGCGCGCACGTAGCGCGCCTCGAAGGCCTCGATCGCGCGGTCGCGGGCGTCGCTCCACGGGAGCTCCGACGTGAGGATGCGCGCGAACGGATCCGCGCCCGCCGGATCCGGTGGGCTCGCTTCGGTCCGCGCGGGCGGATCGGGCGCGAGCTCCCCGAGCGCCAGCCGGCGAGCGACGGCGTTGCGGAGCTCGCGGACGTTTCCGGGCCAGCGCTCGAGCGCCCAGCGGCTCACGAGCTCGGCGGGGAGAGACGCCGCGTCGCCTCCGAGCTCCAGCGAGAACCGGCGGGCGAGCACCTCGACGTCCCCGTGCCGGTCGCGGAGCGGGGGCAGCTCGACGCGGGCGACGGCGAGTCGGTGGAACAGATCGTCGCGGAACCGCCCGCGCTGCACCTCCTGGTCCAGGTCCCGCCGCGTCGCGGCGAGGATCCGCACGTCCACCGAGATCGCGCGCTCGCCCCCGACGCGCTGGATCTGACGCCGCTCGATGGCGCGCAGCAGCTTGGACTGTAGCTCGATCGGGAGATCTCCGATCTCGTCGATGAGCAGGGTCCCGCCGCTCGCCCGCTCGAACACGCCGCGCCGCGCGCTGGTCGCGCCGGTGAACGCGCCCTTCTCGTGCCCGAAGAGCTCCGACTCGATGAGGCTCGGCGCGATCGCGGTGCAGTCGAAGACCACGAACGGCGCCTCGGCCCTGGGACCTGCCTCGTGCAGCGCCTCGGCGAGGTGCTCCTTGCCCGTGCCGGTCTCGCCCTCGATCACGACCGGCACGAGGGAGGCCGCCAGGCGCGCGCAGAGGGGATAGAGGCGACGCATCGCCTCGCTCTCGCCGAGCACCTTGCCGAACGCGGCGCCGGGCGGGAGGGGCTCGGTGGTCGGCGCGGCGAGCCCGACCTCGAGCCTGGTGTCCCCGACCGCGACCGTCTCGGGCGGGCTCAGCCAGACCTCGCCCACGCGGTTCCGGCCGACGCGCGTCCCGTTCGTCGAGTCGAGATCCGACAGCCGGAGGCCCCCCGCGGTCGCTTCGAGCGCCGCGTGGCGGCGCGACACCGTCGGATCGGTCAGCCGGAGCTGGCACGCGGGGGACGTCCCCACGAGCACGCGGTTGGGATTGGTGACCGCGATCACGACCTCCGCGCCGACGTCCGGCCCCTCGACCACTCGGATCCGGTAGCTCGGCGGCGCCTGGGCTGGCCCGGTGGGGCGGGCTCGGAGGGTGGCGTCGGCGTCGGCGCTCGGCATTCTCGCGACCATCCTACCCCACGGCGCGCCGAGGACGTGCGCCGGACGGCCGGCGGCTCAAGCGCGTCGCGTTCCGTTGCCGAGCGGGTACACTCGCCGAGTGAGCCGTCGGACCCTCTCCACCTCGGTCTTCGTCCTCGGGATCGCGTTCACGGCGGCGTGCTTCTACAACGTCTTCGGCGACAACACCGAGGTCGTCGCGTCGGCCACCGCGCTCGCCTGCGGCGACCAGGGGCCAGGCTGCAAGACGCAGATCACCCTGACCAAGCGGACGCCGTTCGGACAGACTTTCCAGATCCACACGCCGAAGCGGACGGTGACGGTGACGTGCCGGCGCGCGGCGATCTTCGTAGGTCCGTACTCCTGTGGCCTCTAGCAGCCGAGCGTCGGAGGAGGCGCGCGCGCGGGCGCTCGTGGGCACGACCGTCGACGACCGGTACCGGTTCGACGAGGTGATCGCGACCGGCGCGATGGGGACCGTGTACCTCGCGCGGCACCTCAAGCTGAAGAAGCGGGTGGCCATCAAGGTGCTGCACCCCGGCGTGGAGGATCACCCCGAGCTCGTCCTGCGCTTCGAGCGCGAGGCGCTCGCCGGCGCCCAGGTGGCGCACGCGAACGTCGCCGCCGCCACCGACTTCGGGGACCTCGAGGGAGGCGCGCGCTACCTCGTCATGGAGTACGTCCGCGGCAAGACGCTGCGCGCCGTGCTGGACGCCGAGGCGCCGCTGGCCCCCGAGCGCGCGGTCCGCATCGCGCGCCAGCTCGCGCTCGCCCTGGGCCACCTCCACGAACACGGCATGGTCCACCGCGACGTGAAGCCTCGCAACGTCATGCTCGCGGCCGACGACTTCGTGAAGCTCGTGGATCTCGGCCTCGCGAAGATCGACGGCGCCCGCCTCTCCACGCTGCCCGAGGACGAGGCAGAGGAAGACGCCCGGCTCACCGGACGCGGCGTGATCTTCGGCACGGTCGAGTACCTGGCGCCGGAGGCGGCCTTCGGGATGGAGCTGGTCGACCACCGCGCCGATCTCTACGCGCTGGGCGTGGTGCTCTACGAGATGCTCACGGGCAAGCACCCGTTCGAGGCCAAGACCGAGCCCGAGCTCTTCGCCAAGCAGCGGCACGCCCCCGCGCCCGCGATGAAAGAACGTAACCCCGACGTCTCGGTGCCGGCGCCCCTCGAGGCGGTCGTGCAGAAGCTCCTCCAGAAGGACTTCGACGAGCGGTACCAGACGGCGAGCGAGGTCGGCGCAGCCCTCGAAGCGGCGATGCCGTCGGCGGTCGCGGTGCCCCCGCCTCCACCGAGCGTCGAGGTGCCGCCCTCCGTGCCGCCGCCCGCCGGCTCGCCCTCGTCGGCGCCGCCGCCCGCCGGCTCGCCCTCGTCGGCGCCGCCGCCCGCCTCGGCCCAGCTTGGAGAGGAGGCCGCCCGAGTGCCCCCGGGCGCCCGCCCCTCGACCGGCCGGAAGGCCCCGGCGCGACCTCCGCGAAAGGAGCCCTCCTCGGGTCGGCTCGTCGGGCCGATCGCCATCGTGGGCGTCGCGGTCGCGCTCCTCTTCGCCTTCCACCTGCAGCAGCCGGACGAGGACCCCGCCGCCGCGCCGAGCGCCGCCGCGTCCACTGCGCGCTCGGCCGCGCCCACACGTGCCTCCCCGAGGCCGCCCGCCACGCCCCGCGCCCCCGCCGTGCCGGTCGCCCCGGAGGTGCCGGCCAGCGCGGCGTCGGCGCAGCCCTCCGCCGATCCGGCGCTGATCCGCGCGACGCTCGATCGGCTCCGCCTCGCGATGCTCGAGGGCCGGTGGGACGAAGCGGCGGACGAGCTGCTCGCGTTGCTGCGCGCCGACCCTCGCGCGCTCCGCGACGCGTCGGTGAGCGGCGCCGCCTCGGAGCTGCTGGTCGCGCTCGCCAAAGAGAGGCACGCGCGCGCCGACGAGGTCTGGCGTGCGGTGGCGCTCGGGGACGGCGGGCCGGATCTGCTCTACCGGTACGTCGAGTCGCACGGGAAGGCGGCGTGGGCGGAGCGAGCGCGCAAGTTGCTGGCGGATCCTGCGGTCGTGTCGGGGACGAGCGCGGCCGTACGCGTCGCCTTCGAGCTCCGCGAGGCAGCCTGCGACGAGAAGCTCGCCCTGCTCGACCGCGCCGTCCGAGAGGGAGATCAGCGGGCGGCGCTCGTCATCGACATCATCGTGCGCGGCTGCGTGAAGGACGAGCGGCCCGTGGACGCCGCGCTGAAGAAGCTCCGCGCGCGCCTCGCCAAGCGCTGACGGCTAGAAGCGCGCCCCGGACGAGACGGCCGCGAACACCCAGATCACGTACCCGATGAGGAGCGTGTAGACGACGATGTTGACCAGCGAGATCCAGAACGCGGCCTGCGCGAGCTGGCGGCCCGCGGGGCTCGACTCCCCGCGATCGATCGCGGCGATCTCGCCCCGCGCCATGACGAGCGCTGGGATCGTCGTGAGCACGCCGCAGGCCATCCACCCGACGACGGCGAGGATGAGCGCCGTCGTCGCCTTGCTGCTCGCCTGGGGAGTCGGCTGAAAGTGCCCGTACGGGGGGTGGTAGGGACCGTGCGGCCCGTACCCGGGCGGGGGCTGCGCCCACGGGTTCGGGTTCGCCGGAGGAGCGTACGGGTCGAACCGCGGATCTCGCTGGGTCACGCCTCGAAGCGTACGTCCGACCGAGGGCTCCGTCAAAGCGGCGGACCGCTCTCGTCCGGTGGAAGCGTGGCTTTCACCAAGCAACCGCGGGCTCGCCGGTCGGAGCGAACCGCGGCGTCGCCCCGAAGCTCGGGACTAGAACCGGTCCGCCCAGCCCACCGTCAGCCGCCCGAGCCAGCCGCTCCTGAGCTCGATCGCGTCGGTCCGCGCGACGGACGCGCCGGCGCCTACCTCGGCGAAGAAGCCCGTGTGGTAGGTGATCCACGGGCGGATCCCCGCCACGACGCCGGCGGCGAACCCCGGCGCGAACCCCGACGGGACGCCGCGGTCTTCCTGCGCGGTGAGGAGCGCGCCCCGAAACCCCACCTCGGGCCCCAGCGTGACCGTGAGCCGATCCCCGAAGCGGTAGACGACGATCTCGGGCGCGAGGGTCGCGCCGAAGAGGTGCAGCGACGAGGAGAGGACCTCCTCGTCGGGCGGGAGAGGCTTCTCGTAGAGGACCCGCAAGCGCAGCTCGAAGTGTCGCGAGAGCTCTCTCGCGAACCCGAGGTCGACGCCGACGCACCCGACGTTCGGCTCCGCGAACGCGCGGCTCGCGCCGGCCGCGGCGTAGCGTCCTCGTAGGTGCGCCGCGCAGAGCGGGGTCACGCCGGCGGTCACCTGGTTCGGCATCGATCGATGCGCCTCCGGATCGTCCGGTTGGTGCGCGCCCGCCGGTCTCGCCGCGCCGAGCGCCACGGCGGCGAGGGCGATGGCGAGGGGGATGGGCTGAGCTCCCACGGCCGTACGATAGGTCACGCCGGCCCCGTTCTGGGCTAGCTTCGGAGCGTGCGCCGCCCGATGCTCCTGCCGTCGTGGATCTTCCTCGCAGCCGCGTGCGCTGCGTGCGAGGCGCCCGAGTCTCCCCCGGAGTTCGAGGAGGGCGGGACGGGCGTCGGCTACGAGACCCCCGACATGCCGGGGATCGTGGGGATCGAGGACCCGGTAGAGGCCCGCCTGGTCACGGACGTGGCGGGCCTCGTGCGCGTGCGAGGCCCGTTCCCGTTCCTCGAAGACGGCGCCATCTTCAACGACACCGAGCGGCGGCTCCCCCCTCAGGCGCGCGGCTACTACCGGGAGTACACGGTGACGACGCCTGGGGTGACCGGCCGCGGCGCGCGGCGCCTCGTCGTCGGGGCGGGCGGCGAGCTCTTCTACTGGCGGCCCGAGCGCGTGGAGTTCCTGGCGCTGCACGTCGCGCCTTCGCCGGGCACCTCCGCGCGCTGACCGCGCGCCCGCGACGAGCGGCTCCGTTCCGAGGCTATGATGGGCGCGTGCGCGCCGACGAAGTCGACCACTCCACCCTCCCGCTCTCCTCCCGGCGGATCCCGACGACCCGCTGGCACGTGCGCTCCGCGCCGCGCGTGACCGTCGCGGAGGTGCTGCTGAGCGAGCTGACGACGGACGACTCGGCCGACGGCCGCTACCTGCGGAAGGACACGCTCGCGCGCGGCGGCATGGGCGAGGTGAGCAGCAGCACCGACACGAAGATCGGCCGCGAGGTGGCGATCAAGACCATGCTCCCGGTGTCGGAGTCCCGCACCGCGGAGGCGAGCTCTCGGTTCCTCCGCGAGGCGCGGGTGCAGGCGATCCTCGAGCACCCCGCGATCGTCCCCGTGTACGACCTCGGGGTCACCTCCGCCGGCCTGCCGTACTTCACGATGAAGCGCGTCCGCGGCGAGACCCTCCACGAGGTCATCGAGGCCTCCAGGATCGACCCCCAAGGGGCGGAGCGCTCGCTCCGCCGTCGCCTCACCGCGTTCGTGACGGTGTGTCGGGCGGTCCATTTCGCGCACGAGCGGGGCGTCGTACACCGCGACCTCAAGCAGGACAACGAGATGCTCGGTCCGTACGGAGAGGTCTACGTGCTCGACTGGGGCGTCGCGCGCGTGCTGCCCGTCGCCGCGACCGGCGCGGAGCTCCCCACGAGCGAGGGGGACACGCGACCGGGCGATCTCGTCGGGACGCCGGGCTACATGGCGCCCGAGCAGGCCCTCGGCCAGGGGGAGGACGCCGACGCGCGGAGCGACGTCTTCTCGCTCGGGGCCATCCTCTACGAGCTCGTGACCGCCCGCTTCCTCATCGACGGCGACGAGCGCACCGAGCTCGTCGCCAAGACCGTCGACCCGGCGCGCCGGCCTCCCCCGCCCGGCGACGACATCCCGCCCGAGCTCTACGATCTCTGCGTGAGCTGCACGCAGTTCGTCAAGGAAGAGCGGGTCGCCTCCGCGCGCGAAGTCGCCGAGCGGGTCGAGCGCTACCTCGACGGCGAGCGCGACCTCGGCCTGCGGAGGCGCCTCGCGGACGAGCGCGCCGAGGAAGCGCGAGCGCTCGCGAACACGGCGCTGGATGGTCCTCACGCGGCGAGGGAGGCCGCGCGGAAGGGCGCGATGCGCGCCGCGGGCAGCGCGCTCGCGTTCTCGCCCGAGCACCCGAGCGCCACGGCCACGCTGCTGCGCCTCCTCGCCGTGCCGCCAGACACGATGCCGGAGGACGCCGAGAAGGAGCTCGACAGCCTGGACGCGTCCGCCCTCCGATCGTCGATCAAAGATCACGCGGTGCGATCCGCGGTCTGGATCGCGTTCTTGCCCGTGCTCTTGCTCCTCGGCGTCCGCATCCCGTGGCTCATGGGGACGCTCACCGTCACGCTGCTGGGTTGCTTCGGGGCCTCGTACTATTTCTACCGACGCCGGATCACCCATCGCCACGCGCGCCTCACGCTGTTCCTGCTCGTGATGGGCGCCGCCGCCTGCCTCACCGGCGTCCTCGGCCCGCTCGTGTTCGTCCCGGGCTTCGTCGCGGTGAACACGATGATCTTCACGGCCCAAGCGCCCCCGAGGTACCGGCGCTCCATGGTGGCCATCGCCATCGCCAGCCTCTCGCTGCCCCTCCTCGCCGAGCTGGTCGGGCTCGCGCCCGCGTCGATGACGGTATCCGCGGAGGCGTTCGTGGTCCACCCGCGCCTGACGGGGTTCTCGTCGCAGCTCCTCTTGCTGACGCTGTACGCGGTCAGCATCCTGGGGGTCGTGCTCCCCACGGTGATCGCGACCCGGCTCAGAGACTCGCTGGTCGCGGCCGAGGAGCGGCTCCTCGTCCAGAAGTGGCAGCTCCAGCAGCTCGCGCCTCACCACAACGCGCGCCCGGCCTGAGGCGTGGCGCGCGGACGGCCTCGGCGCGGCCGGTCACGGAGGCGTCGCGAACTGGCCGGGGAACGGGTTCGCCTGGAGGCGCCGGTCCACGTCGCCGAGCCTCCAGCTCGCCGGGCTGTCGCCTTGCTCGTGGAAGACCGCGACGCCGATGACACCGACGTTGCGCGACTCGCCCGTCTTCTTCTCGGCGTAGGAGTCCTCTACGGCGCCGAACCGGAACGCCGCCACCGTCTCCATGCTCTGCCGGAAGCCGTCGATCTCGATGCTCCCGTGCGGGTCGAGCAGGTAGCCGCGCTTGGTGAAGCTCGCCGCGCGCCCGTCGATGACGTCGAGCCCGTCGACGGAGACGACCACCTCGAGCCGGGCCGGCGCGTGGCTCTGCAGGACGATCGAGTAGCGGTCGCCCGCCATCCCGACCACGAAGTCCTTGTTCGACGCCTCGAAGCCGGTGAGGAACCGGCCGTCTTCGCCCTTGAGGCGCGCGGTGACCACGCCACCTACGTCGACGCCGCCCTGGGACGTCCGCCGGAACCCCGTCGAGGCGGCCATGGCGCGGGCGCCTTCCTGGTCGTTGTAGAAGAGCGCGGCGGTCGCGAAGGGGTGCCGGGCGTCGGCGCGGGAGAAGGGCGAGCTCGAGATGCGCGAGGTGCGGGTCTCGCCCCACTCGGTGCCGAGCCCGGCCCGCGGCTGGGGCTCGCTCCGCTTGGCGCGAACGCCCTCCTCCCCCGCGGAGCCGAGCTGGGCGCCGGGCTGGGCGGGCGCGGGCGCGGCTCCGTCCGAGGTGGTCTCCGCGGCGGTCGCGTCGAGCCCCCAGCTCGCTCGGGCGTCGGCGTCCGAGCTCCTCGGCGCGCCCTTCGACGCGGACGCGCAAGCGGCGAGACCGAGGACGGCGGGGAGGAGGCCAGCGTAGAGGGACCAGGGCTTCATCCCCAGGGAACGGGGCCCCGTGGCCGACCTTACAGCCACCCCCGGAGGCGGCCCGCCCCAGGGCTCCGGCGCCGGAACGTCGGTCCGGAGGTTACCCCGCTCAGCCGAGGATCATGGCGACGAGGACGTTCGACACCAAGGGGATCCCCACGATGAGGAGCAGCCCGAAGAGGATCCTCGCCACCGTGTCGGGCAGGAAATAGAAGATCGCGTGGCCGCGGAGGTAGCTGTTCAGGTACGAGTTCAACCACGTCGGCGGGTCGACGAAGGTGAAGACGATGTAGAGGAGGCCCAGGACCACCCCCACGGCCGAGACGGCGTACGCGATCAACATGGCCCCACCAGGCTATCCGCCGGCCCCGGAATAGCAACCGCGCCCGACCTCGTGAGGCGGGCGCGGCGCGGGGTTGGGCGAGCCTCTCCGTCGTCGTCGATCAGCGACAGACCTGCGCGACGTCCTCGCAGCAGTCGCCCGCCGCGTCGCACGCGGCGTCGCACCAGCAGCCGCCGCGAGCCTGCATGCCGCAGGCGCTGTCACAGCTGACGTCGCTCGGGATGTCGTCGACGGGCGTGGGCGCGGGGGCGGGGCCGGCAAGCTTCTTCACCGCCGAGACGTGCACGCCGTGGCCCTCGTACTGCATGCCGAGCAAGCCGCCCAGGTGCTTGCCCTGCGCGACCACGTGGTAGAGGCTCGGCGGGACGAACAGGCCCTCGCCCGTGTCACCGCGGGGCCCGGTCATCATGCGCGCCTGGGCGAGGAGCGGCTCCACCGCAGCGCGGAACGCCGCGTAGCTCGCGTGCTTGGTGCCCACCACCGCGACGATGCGGGTGTAGAGCTCCTCGACGGCCGCGCGCTTCGGATCGGTCGCCGGGAGCTGATCCATGCCCATCGTCTCGAGCAGCCCGGGGCGCATCTGCTCCAGCACCCCGCCCTGGAGCGGCGCGAGGTCCTCGCCGAGGAGCTCGCGGGGCATGTGCGTCCGGAGGAACTGCTCGACGATGTCCGACATCGTCATCGGCTGGAACGCGAGCTTGTCCTTGTCCTTCGCCGGCGCCACGTCGGCGATCGGCCGGAGCGACGACGGGGCGATCGTGAGGTCGGTCACGAGGGACGCTCGCTCGTTCTTGTTGAGGGTCGTGAACGGGCTCTCGCGGCCGGCGTTGTGCGCCGCCACGTGCTCCTGGAAGCGCTTCCACGCCGCCTCCCCGACGAGCGGGATCATCGTGTCGTCGTTCAGCGGCACGTGCATGCCCGCGGAGAAGGCGATGAAGGCGAGCTCGGCGCAGTACACCTGGTTCGCCTTGTCGGCGAAGTAGGCCTTCGCGGCCTCGTCGCCGTCGAGCGCGAGCACCATGTTCTTCACGTGCTCCTTGATGCGCGCGACGTCGCGCGCGCCGAGGGGGTCGCCCCCGTTGTAGTCGCCCGGGAAGTTCGTCACGGCGTTGAAGCCGAGCAGCATGGTCCGGATGTTCGCCTCATAGGCCGTCACGTCCGCGGCCGAGAGGTAGCTCGGGTACACCGGCCGGAGGAAGATCATCGCGTACTTCTCGTCGCCGAACGCGCCGTTCTCGTAGTTCTGCGGGTTGTTGATGGTCATCGCGCCCGGCTTGCCGTCGCGCTCCACGCCGACCACGATCTCGATGTGCGTGTCCTGGAGCTTGAAGTGCTCCTTCATCGTCTTGGGATCCGCGGTGTTCAGATCCAGGGTCGGGAACTCCGAGCGGTGGTGCTTCACCGCGATGCCGACCTGGCCCTTCTTGAAGACCTTGGCGATCTCTTGATCGCCGCGCTCGAAGACCTCGCCGGCGGCGGTCTTCTCCCCGTCCTCGTTCGAGTAGGGGATCACGTTGACGGCCTCCCCGAACAGGTGGGTCGGCGCGGGGATCTTCACCTCGCCGGCCTGGACGATGATCGTGTAGGCGGCGTTCATGTCCGCGAAGCTCGTCCCGTAGATCGCGTTGTAGGCGTCCATGTCGGCGCCGTACGAGGACTTCTCGGTGACGTCGAACGCCTCGGTGTCCGGGGCATCGCACCCGAGCATGGGCGCCGCGACGGCGAGGGAGACGGCCAGAGTGAGGCGAGCGAGGAGGGAGTTCATTCGGAGCATGTTGCCCACTACAGCACACGGTATGCCGAGATGTAGGACATGACCTTGTCCTTGTATTTGCTAGACAAGTTGGAGGGGGACGCGCGGGCACGTCCAGGGCGAGGGATCCCTCCTGGTGGATCGACAGAAGTCCATACGGGAGCTGTCGAATCTGGCCGCGGACGGCTGATACCGTGGGAACCATGCAGCTCCGCGGCGCCCATTTCCTCCTCGCAGCCCCGATCGTCCTCCTGGCGGGCTGCGAGCTCATCACCAGCCTGGACCCCAGCCTCATCCAGGACGGCGGCGGCGGGCACGGCGGCGGTGTCCCCTGCGTCGACGCCTCCGAGTGTCCGCCGGCAGAGACCGAGTGCGGGACGCCCACGTGCGTCGAGGGGGCGTGCGGCGTCGACCTGAAGGCGGCCGGCACCCCCGCGACCGCCATCGCGGGCAACTGCAGCGCCGAGCAGTGTGATGGCAAGGGCGGCGTTCAGCTCGTCACCGACGACGCGGATCTGCCGAACGACGCGAGCGACTGCACCGAGGACCTCTGCACCGCCGGCGTCGCGTCCAACCCCCCCCTCCCGGCGAACACGGCGTGCGGCGCGATGGGGACGCTGGTGTGTGACGGCATGGGCGTCTGCGTCGGCTGCGACGACGCTGCGCAGTGTGGCAGCGACACGGACTGCGTCACCTTCAGCTGCTCTCAGGGTGAGTGCGGCTCGACCAACGCGCCGGCGGGAACCCCGACCTCCACGCAGGTCGCCGGCGACTGCCAGACGAGCCAGTGCGACGGCAGCGGCGGCGTCCTGACGGTCGACGACAACTCGGATCTCCCCGTCGACAACCAGGAGTGCACCCAGGACCTGTGCTCGGCCGGCACGCCGTCGAACCCGCCCGAGCCTGTGGGGACGGCGTGCGGAGTCAGCCCCGAGCAGTGCGACGGAACGGGCAGCTGCGTCGAGTGCCTGGGTCCGGCGGACTGCCCGGGCGTCGACACGGAGTGCCAGCAGCGCGCCTGCACCCTCGGCGTCTGCGGATTCACCTTCACCGCCGCGAACACGCCGCTCGGCTCCCAGACCCCGTTCGACTGCCAAGAGGAGGTGTGCGACGGGGCCGGCGGTGAGACCACGATCGACGACGACACCGACCTGCCCGACGACGGCAACGACTGCACCATGGACGTCTGCACCGGGGGCGTGCCCTCGAACCCCGACGAGCCGCAGGGCACTGCGTGCGGGATGAACCTCACCTGCGACGGCAGCGGCAACTGTGTGGGCTGCCTTCAGCCGAGCGACTGCGGCCAGGACACCGAGTGCGTGACGTTCACGTGCTCGGTGGCGGGCACCTGCGGAACGAGCTTCACCGCGGCAGGCACCGTCACGACGAACCAGGCCGCCAACGACTGTCAGCAGAACGAGTGCGACGGGTCGGGCAACGAGGTCAGCGTCGCCTTCGACTCCGACCTTCCGCTGGACGACGGCAACGAGTGCACGGACGACATCTGCTCCGGAGGCGTCGAGCAGCACCCAGCGGTGCCCACGGGCGATCCCTGCACCATCGGGGGCACCGTATGCAGCGCCTCGGGCGTGTGCGTCGACTGCAACGTCGCCGCCGACTGCCCCGGCACCGACACCGACTGCTCGACGCGAACGTGCCTCGGCAACACCTGCGGCAACAACTTCACCGCCTCCGGCACGCCGACGTCCGCGCAGACGGCAGGGGACTGCCAGCAGGTCCAATGCAACGGGAGCGGCGGCACGATGAGCGTGGCCTTCAACACCGACCTGCCGCCCGACGAGCCCAACGCGTGCACGTCCGAGGTCTGCAACGCCGGGGTACCCGAGCATCCGCCGGTGATGAACGGCACGTCCTGCAATGACGGCAACTCGTGCACGCAGACCGACACATGCCAGACCGGCGTCTGCACCGGGTCGAACCCCATCGTGTGCACGCCGCTCGATCAGTGCCACGTCGCCGGGACGTGCAATCCGGGCACCGGGGTCTGCTCCAACCCGAACGCGCCGGACGGGACGGGCTGCAGCGACGGCGACGGCTGCACGCAGACCGACACGTGCCAAGGCGGGACGTGCAGCGGCGCGAACCCGGTCGTGTGCACCCCACAGGACCAGTGCCACGTGGCCGGGACGTGTGACTCCGGGACGGGTCTCTGCTCCAACCCGAACGCGATGGACGGAACCGCGTGCGACGACGGCACGGCGTGCACGCAGCTCGACGCGTGCTCGGCGGGGGTCTGCACGGGCTCGAACCCCGTCGTGTGCACGCCGCTCGATCAGTGCCACGTCGCAGGCACCTGCGACGCCGGGACCGGGGTGTGCACGGATCCGAACGCGCCCGACGGCACCCTCTGCACCTTCGGCGTCGATCCGGGCGCCTGCGTCGTCGGCACCTGCCAGGCCGACACGCTGTTCTTCAACGAGTACGTCGAGGGCACCTCGAACAACAAGGCGCTGGAGATTGCGAACCCCCTCACCTCGGCCCAGAATCTCGGCACGCTCGGGTGCCAGGTGCTCATTTACTCGAACGGTAGCGCCACGGTGACGACGACGATCAACCTGACCGGCAGCGTCGCCGCCGGGGACGTCTACACGCTCTGCAACAGCTCCGCGACGTTCGCGGTGACCCCGGGGCTCTGCGATCAGTCCACCACGAACGTGAACTTCAATGGCGACGACGCCGTCGAGCTGCGCTGCGGCCTCACGACGCTCGACGTCATCGGGCAGATCGGCTTCGATCCAGGCACGGAGTGGGGCACCGGGAACGACTCCACCGCCGACAACACGCTGCGGCGTAGCTGCGGCATCACGAACGGCGACCCGAACGGGCTGGACGCCTTCGATCCCTCCATCGAGTACGCCGGGTTCGCGACCGACGACTTCACGGGTCTCGGATCCGCGGCGTGCGCCCCCTAGGCGGCGGGGCTCTCGGCCTCTCTCTCGTCCTTCGCCCTGAAGCCTCTTAAGGCCGGGCGAGCGCGTGCCGAAGGTCGTATCAGGAGACCCATGTCGTCTCAGTCCGAGACTGGGACTGCCCGTCGTTCTCTCCCTGAGACCGCCCGGCCGCTCCCCTCGGCGCAGCGCCTCCGCCACGGGTACAATCCAGGCTGACTAGACCGATCCGCTGACGGCACCATTGTTGCGAACCATCGTCCCATGGCCAGCAGCAACTCGCCCCACATCACGGTCCGAGCCTTGACCGCCCAGCAGTGGGACGAGGTTCTGGACGCCCTGTGCCAGGAGCTCATCGCCTTCGGGCGCGCGAAGCCCGAGCACCAGGTATCCGCACGGCGCCTGTCCGTGTCGCTCGAGGAGCTCATCGGCGTGGTCGACACGGTGGCGGAGGAGTTCGTGCGGGACTTGTTCGCCAGGGTGGCGGCCCTCACGACCCCGGAGCCCCCCCGGGCCTGCTTCGCTGTGCCGCGCCTGCACGACGCGGACGAGGACGAGGAGATCACCGCGCCGGGCGGTCCCGCCGCCATGAAGCGCCGGCCGATCTCGGGGACGCGACGGATCGATCCACGCGCCGAGGCCCGCGTGATCCCGCTCCGCCTGAAGGTCGGGTAACCGAGCCTCGCGCTTTCCTCCGACCCGGAGGCGTGGGAGGACCACCACGTGGCTTCGGCGGCGAGCGCGCGAGCGTGGGCGGAGGTGAACGGGGCGCGCCTCTACTACGAGGAGCGCGGCGCCGGCCCCTGCCTCCTCTTGCTGCACGGCTTCGCGCTCGACCGGCGGATGTGGGCGCCGCAGCTCGAGGGCCTCAGCGACCGGTTCCGCGTGGTCGCGTACGACACGCGCGGCTTCGGCCGATCGTCCATGCCTGGCCGCCATCCGTTCAAGCACTGCGAGGACGCAGCGGCGCTCATCGAGCACCTCGGCCTCGCGCCCGTCGTCGCCGTGGGGCACTCGATCGGCGGGCACCACCTGCTCGAGCTCGCCCTCACCCGCCCCGATCTGGTGCGGGGGTTCGCCGCGATCTGCCTCTCGGGCCTCGCGGGCACTCCCTTTCCTGACGAGATCACCGCGACCTTCGCCGCGATCAAGCGGGCGGTCCGCGCCGAGGGTGTGCCGGCCGCGAAGCGCGCGTGGGCGGCCTGCGGCTGGTTCGACTCGACCCGCGACGATCCGGCGCTGGCCGGCGCGCTCGACGCGATGCTGGCGGACTACTCGGGCTGGCACTGGCAGAACGACAACCCGGTCGAGAACATCGATCCGCCCGCGGCGGCCCGCCTCGGCGAGCTCCGCGTGCCTGCCCTGGTGGTGACCGGGGGACGCGATATCCCCTACAACGCGACGGTCGCCGCCCGCCTCCTCTCCGGCATCCCGGGCGCGGCGGCGCTCCACCTGCCAGAGGTCGGGCACATGGCGAACATGGAGGCTCCCGAGGCCGTGAATCGTGCGCTGGCCGAGCTCGCCGGTCCGCGATAGGCCGCGACCGGCGGGGTGGGTGGAGCGCGCATCTTTTCCGCCCCCTCGATCGTCTTCCTCGCGAGGCCCGCCGTCGACCTGGCGGCGCGACCAAGGAGAGGACGGCGATGGCGAACGTGGAAGGTTCGGGAACCAAGGAGCGCCCCTGGAAGCTCAAGACACCCCCAGGGACGGCGGAGTACGAGGCCTACCGCGACGAGGCGGCCGATCCGCCGGCGCTCGTGGTGCAGGTCGGCAAGACCCAGCTCCGCTATGCCCTGAGAGCCCTCGACGATCTGCACGCCATGCTCGCTGCGCACGGCGACTGGATGCCGCTCGGCAGCGCCGACGAGCAGAAGCCCGCGGCCGCAGGCACGGTCGAGGCGTGGGGGCGGGCACCCACGAACCCGGTGAAGGGTTGGTATGGGCTGAAGAAGGGGCTGCGGGGCCGCTTCGGCATGTACGTCCCGCCAGTGCTGGAGGCCCTCGGCCGCGCCGAGGTCGAGCACAACCCGAAGAACAACCGCATGCGCGCGATCCCGACGAAGAAGTGAGGGCTCAGCCGCGCTCGGCCGAGGACGCGAGCGCCGGCGCGGCCGTGTCGGCGGCGAGCAGCCTGCGCCAGAGGACCAGGTGCCCGAAGAGCGCGCTGGCGACGAGCCCCGCCGGCAGCCAGACGAACGGGAAGTAGGCGACCCACGTGTTCAGGCGGGCGGGCTCGTCGCCGAACGCCCGAAACACGGGGAGCGACGAGACCGCGATGACCACGATCACGACGAGGAGCGCCGAGCCGATCGCGTTCCACGCGAGGACGAGCCCCCGCGAGGCGCGCCCCGACCAAGCGAGCGCGGCGACGACGACGGCGCTCGCCCCGCTGAAGATGTCGAAGTTCGTCTCCGCGAAGGACATCTGCGCGGGCATGACGCCCTCGCGCGCCGCCTGGTGCATCACGAGCTCGAGCGGCAACCGGAACGCATGGAGACCGACGAGCGCCCACAGCGGCGCGCTCCGCGAGACCTCCCGCCCCACCCGCGAGGAGGCGAGCCACGCGGCGAGGCCGATGGTCGGGACGAGCAGGAGCATGAGGGGCGGAGGCCGACGGGAGAAGTCGGCGAGCACGCCCGCGTGGGCGAGCCCGCCGGCGAGGCCGAGCCACCCCGCGGCGCCCAGCCCGAAGAGGATCGTGACCCGCCGCCTCCGCGGCGCGGAGACCGAGCGATGCACGAGCAGGCCCACCAGGGCGACGACCGCGACCGGCAGCAGCCCCATGGCCCACGTGACGAGCGCCGACGCCTCGGGCCTCATCGCGGCGCGCCCTCCGTCCGGAGCGGTGCGCGCCTCACTCCCCCGCCCCCCGCACCTTCAGGCTCTCGAGCGGCTTGGACGCGACGACCCGAGCGTAGAGCTCCGGCCAGTCCTTCCACTCCGTGCCGCCGATCCGGTCCATGAGCGCTGCCTGGAACGAGTAGTGGCCGGTCCACCGGGCGTGGTGGAGCGAGTGGTAGATCCATGGGTTCGCGAAGTAGGTGGCGGCGCGGGAGGCGGCCGGGCCAGAGGCGAGCTCCACGTTGGCGTGGCCCACGATGTTCGTGCTCACGTTGAAGGCGATGTAGGCGGCCCAGCCCCAGAAGCTCACCGGAACGAGCCACGACATCGCCACGGGCAGCCCCACGTAGCCGAGCATCCACGCTGCCGCCTCGAAGACGCTCATCGACTGCGCCGAGAGCGGGGTCGTGATCTGGGAGCGGTGATGCCAGCGGTGCGTGAAGAGCAGCGGCCGCGTGTGCATCAGGCGGTGGAGAAAGTAGTAGAAGACCTGGAACCCGAACATGAGGGCGACGAAGGTCAAGGCGCCCGAGGTCCAGGTGGTCTCGCCGAGACGGGCCACACCGAGCCAAAGCGCCGCAGTGAAGGTCGTCACGGTGACCGCGAGGAAGACCAGGTTGCCGAGCAGCTCGAAGCGGAGCTGCCCTTCGGGCAGCGGGACCGCGAAGATCCGGCGGCCCGAGACCAGGCGCTCGGCTGCGAGCCCGAACGCGACGCTCACGACGGTCAGCAGCCCGAAGAAGGCGGCGACATACGCCGCGAGGATCGGCAACGAAGCGACACGGAGAGCCTCGGGCATGGCACGCGTGGCATAGAGTCGAACGTCGCGCAGGACAACCCCCGCGATCGCGCCCGCTGCAGGTCGGGCAGCGGTGACCTCCGGACGCTGCTCGCCGCGCGCGCCGCCGCCGGGCGCTACCGCGCGCGGCGCCGCGCGAGCGCGAGCGCGACCAGCGCGGCCGCGGCGACGAGGCCCCACGAGCCGCCCCCGTCGCCGGGCAGCGCGCAGCCGCAGCC
>CAZBJI010000165.1:0-17582 GCA_964492175.1 uncultured Polyangiaceae bacterium
CGCGGCTCTTCGTCCCCTACGACATCCTCCACCCGGGCTGGATGGTGGCCTTCCTCGTGCTCACGTCGGTCACGTTCAGCCTGTTCGGCTTCATCATCGGCCTCTGGGCGGACGGGTTCGAGAAGCTCCAGCTCGTACCGCTCCTCGTCGTCACGCCGCTCACCTTCCTCGGCGGGAGCTTCTATTCGATCGACATGCTGCCCCCCCTCTGGCGGCAGATCACCCTGTTCAATCCGGTGGTCTACCTGATCAGCGGCTTCCGCTGGAGCTTCTTCGGGACCGCGGACGTGGGGGTCGAGGTCAGCCTGGGCATGACCCTGCTGTTCCTGCTGCTCTGCTTCGGCGGGGTGACCTGGATGCTGAAAACGGGCTACCGTCTCAAGGCGTGACGCTGCAGCAGCCGCGGTCGGGGGAGACGGTCATTCGGTTCCGCCTCATGAGCAACCTGCTCAAGCCGGGCGCCGTGCTCCGCCTGATGGCGACGATGGCCGGCGGGCTCATCGCCGTGATCGCGATCGGGTGGCTCGCCTCCTTGATCACGCCTTCACCGGCTCGACCGCTCATCATCGGCCTTGGCGGGACGGCCGTCTTCATCGGGGCGATGGTGCTGATCATCCTTCACACACGCGGGGCGACGGGGCCCTTGCTCGAGCTGGGTCCCGAAGGGGTGCGGCTGCTCGACGCCTCCGGCACGCGATCCCTGCACGAGGCGCCGCTCGGCTCGGTCACCGTCACCTTGTCCCGCTGGAGGTACGTGACGCGCTCTTCTTCCATGCCCGCAGCGAGCCTGACGATCGCCTCGCCCGGCCAGGATCCCCTCACGATCGGTCTGCTCGATCCTACGGGCCGCTTCTCCGACGCGCCGCTCGGGCCGATCCCTACCTACCTCCTCATGGAGGAGGAGTGGATGGCCCTCCGGGACGCCCTCGGCGCCCGCTAGTACGGCGGAAGCGAACGGCGCCGCGGACCGGCTGGAGGACTGGGCCGGGACGGTCGACGACCTCCCCGCCGGTGAGCCGAGCGCGAGGACGCCGCGCCTCCGGAAGAAACTGCCGCGGAGGCGGTCGCGCGCGTCTCTCGTCGCCCCCAAGGGTGCGAAGATGCGCCCATGAAGCCCCTCGTCCCGCTCCTCCTCTTGGCCGCCACCGCGTGCGGGCCGAGCCCCGAAGCGCGGCGCACGAGCCCGCTTCCCGAAGGGGACAGGCCGTCCCCCGCCGAAGCGAGCGCGGATCCGGAGCGGGCCAAGCCCACCGACGCGCCGGCCCTGGCCCTGCAGGCCCTCCTCAATCGCCCCGAGCTCACCGAGTACCTCCACGCGGACGAGCTCCCAGAGCGCATCCCGCTCCGCGTCGCCGACCGAGGCCTCCTGCCGACACGACCCGCGGTCACGTCCCACGGCAAGCCGGTCCGCTACGTCGAGGCGGCCGAGGAGGGCGAGGCGCTCGTGCTCGAGTCGTTCACGCTGGAGGCTGGGCGCGGCGCGGTGCGCTTTCGCTACCCGCCTGAGGGGATCGCGGGGAGCGCGGATCTGGAAGAGACGAACGGCGTGTGGCGCGTCTCTCGCCTCAGCATCACCGAGGAGTCGGCCGCGCAGGCAGCGGGCCCGACGTTCCGCAACCCTGCCGACCTACCGGCCGCGTGGACGGACTGCGCGAAGGACACGTGCGTCATGGTACGAAACGATTGCTGCGACGCGTGGAGCGTCGCCAGCGCGAGCAAGGACGCGGCCGCGAAGGAGATGAACCTCCGCCGCAACAGGATGACATGGCGCGGCCCCATCGGGGACCCGCCCTGCCGGCGGAGCTGCGCGACGCCGGGGCCACCCACCTGCGATCAGGGTCGGTGCGGCTTCGGCCGCTGACGGGCGCGGTCAGGGCGCCGCCGCGGCCTCGAAGATCCGGGCCAGCGCGTCGACGAGCTGGTCGTCGGAGTAGAGGAGCGGGTCCCCCACGGCCTCGACCATGCCCTTCATCGTGAGCACCCCGACCGCGGAGAGGTTCGCCAGGAACGCCATCAACCGCGGATCCACGCGCGCGCGTGCGCGGCCGCGCTTCCAGTCCTCGGCGAGCCGCTTCGCCGCCGTGCCGTACATGAGATCGTTGAACGGCCGGATCCGCGCGAGCTGATCCGCCCCGGCCTTGACGCCGTCCGCTCCGGCGACCTGGTTGTGGAGGAACAGGATGCGGAAGTCGTCGAGTCGCGACGCGAAGATGCTCACGGTCTCGCGGATGATCGCCCGCAGCGCGTCGCCGCCGTCCTTCGCCTTCACCACGGCGTCGTGAACGGCGTGCGCGTGCGCCTCCACCACATCGAAGACCACCTCGAACATGAGCGCGTCCTTCGACGGGTAGTAGTAGTAGAGCGCCGCTTTCGTCAGGCCCACCTCCTTGGCCACGGTGTCGAGCGTCGTCGCCGAGAGGCCGCCCCGAGCCAGCACCCGCCGGGCCGCGTCGATGATCTCCCCCCGCGAGCGCTCTCTCCGCCGCTCGCGACGTGCCACGCGGGGAGGCACCTCCCCCTTTCGGGGTGCGGGCGTCTTCGCCTTGGAGCCCTGCGAAGTCGCGTGCTTGGGAGGCTTCTTGGGGGGCTTCTTGGGGGGCGGCACCGGTCCAACTTACCATCGGCCCAAAATTCAACCAGCGGTAAGATTTTTATACCGTTGGTCAATGAAAGCTGGTACCCATCGTGGAGAGCCGCGAGCGCGCGGCGCCAGGAGCCGCCGAAGAGGAGGGACCCACCATGAGCCAGCCAACGCACCCGAGGATGTCGTGAACGCCTTCACCCTGACGAACCCCGTGTTCGCGACCTACGTCGTCGCCGCCACCCTGATGATCCTGAAGGCCGCCAGCATGTCGTGGCTCACGGTCTTCCGGATGGTGCAGGCGAAGGGCGGGTACCGGTCGCCCGAGGACATCCGAAAGACACGGCTGAACCCCGACCCGAACCCGAAGCAGCTCGAGCCCAACGAGGCGGTCGAGCGCACGCGGAGGATCCACCTCAACGACCTGGAGAACATCCCGTTCTTCTTGGCCGCGGGCTTCCTGTTCGTGTTGACCGAGCCCTCGCTGTGGGTCGCGCGGGCGCTGTTCTACGGCTACGTCGTGACCCGGGCCCTGCACTTCGTCGCGTACCTCACCGCGAGCACGCACGATCTGCGGGCGAACCTGTGGACGCCCGGCTCCCTCATCATCCTCTACATGGGCGGCCGGACGCTCCTCTTCGCCCTGGGCGTCTAGCGGTGACCGGACCGTCCATGTCGATCACCGCCACCCCGCCGGCCAGCCCCGTGCTCTTCGCGGATCGGGGCTGTCCGTTCGCGCACCGCGTCCTCGCGCTCTTCTGCGAGCTCGGGGTCACGCCGGAGCTCCGCCTGGCCGCGGCGCGCGAGGTCCCTGAGGGGCTCGCGGCGTACTCGCCCTCGGGCCGCATCCCGTTCCTCGTGGACGGTCCCGTGGCGATCGGCGAGTCGCGCGTGATCCTGGAGCACCTCGCCGAGGCGTACGCCTTCGAACGCGCGTACCCCACGGATCTCTCCCACCGCACCCGACAGCGCCACGCCATGGCCGTCTTCGATGGCGTCGTCGTCCCGCGGCTCTTTCGCGAGGATGGGCTCGACCTACCCCGCCTCATCGAGTGCCTCGACGTCCTGGAGCGCGCCGCCGCCGCTCCGGCGGCCCCGAGCCTCTTCGCGTTCCACGTCGCGCCCTTTTGGCTGCGCTTCCAGTGGTGGCGCCCCGAGGGGGCCGTCACGCGTGCCGTCCGCCGCCGTCCGGCGCTCGCCTCATGGCTCGACGCCGCCGCGGCGCTCGGCGCGGTCGCCCGCACCAGCCCCACGGACGCCGAGCGGGCCGCGGAGGTCGCCATGTTCCAGGCGCTCATCGGCGGCTCGACCAGCTGACGCCGCCGGTCGAGCGTCGGAATCATGTCCCGCACGCCGCGCGCGCTGCTTTCGCCGTACGATCGAGGCGTGCGTACCCTCCTCGGCGGCGTCATCTCGGTCCTCTTGGCTTCGAGCGGCTGCGCCGACGACGAGGCGGCGAGCGGCGGTGGATCGTCGAGCGGAGCGAGCCAAGGAGGCGCGGCCGTCGGTGGCTCGGGGGTGGGGGGCGCGGGCGGGTCCGGCGGCGGCTCGAGCGGGCTCTGTGACAGCGCGCTCCTGGCGGAGCCTGCCACCGGCACGACCTACTACGTCGCCGTCGAGGAGCCCGGCGCCGACAACGATCTCTGCGACGGCCTCGCGCCGACCGACGAGGGAGGCGGCAGGTGCCCGTTCAAGGATTTTACGTCGCCCGCGGTGCGCGGAGTATTGGACGGCGCGAGCGACGTCCGCCTCGAGGTGCGCGCCGGGACGTACCGCGTCGAAGGCTGGGAGGGCATCCGCGTCACCGGGAGCGGCGCGAGCGCCGCGGCGCCGGCGGTCCTCTCCGCGTACCCGGGGGAAGCGCCGATCCTCGACGTCGCCCAGCCCGACGGCGCCGGCTGCACCGACATGACCGCGCCCAGCATGCCCGAGTGCGTGCGGGAGGTCGTCCGGGTCTCGGGGACGCACACGATCGTCCAGGGGCTCACCATCCGCAACGGCCTCGGCTACCAGCTCGAGGTCGTCGACGGCACGAACGCGCTGATCCGCTGCAACCGCTTCGAGGAGACGGTCGTGTTCCCGAGCCGCAGCGACCAGGTGAAGCTGACCGGGGCGTCCGCGTTCGTCGAGGTCCGCTGGAACGAGTTCACGGCCTGGAGGTCGCAGGCGATCGACATGACCCGAGTCACCGACGTGCTCGTCGAGCAGAACGACTTCCACCACCCGGCGGACGCCGACGGGGGCGCCGTCGGCATGAAGCTCGGAACCAGCCGCGTCGTCATTCGCGACAACGACATCCACGACTTCGGCGCGGATCCGACGAACCAGCACGCGTTCTCTCTCGGCGGCGAGGGCGCGGCGTCCGACACCGAGTACCTCGCCTACGACATCGAGATCACCGAAAACCGCATCTGGAACGTCCCCGGGATCCTCGCGCAGCTGGTGAGCTGCCGCGGCTGCGCCATCCGCGGCAACTCGCTCTGGGACTCGGGCGGAGGCGTGGTCCTGTCGGCCAGCGCGCTCGGCGATCCCCAGTGCGCCACGTCTCCGACCGGCTGCCCGCCGTCGCTCGATCCGCGCATCGAGCAGAACCGCATGCGGAGCCTCCTGGGGGACGGGAGCGTCGGCGCGCCCGAGATTCCCGTCTGGTCGGAGGCCGGCGCTGCCGTCGGGCTCGTGGCAGGCGAGAACCTCTACTGCGCCAACGTCATCGCGAACGTCGCGTTCGGCTGGGAGGGGGTGCCGCTCGACTTCGACGCCTGGAAGACGCAGTCGGGGACCGACGCGACCTCCATGCTGGTGCCGGGCTCCGATGCGGCGTGCGCCGGCTGGTGATGCGCGGCTTCCGCCGAGCGCTCACATCGTCTTGCGGTGGCTCCCCGTGAGGCTCTCGTAATCGACGATCACCACCTGGCTCATCGCGTCCATGTACTCCACGTGCGTCGTGCGGGAGATCGTGTGCGTCTCGACGCCGTCGACGAAGGTCACGCGCTTGTCGACGGTGTGGTAGCCCTCGATGAGGTTCTGCGCCGTCAGCCCCTCGACGAGCGCCATGTCGTAGGTGGTGAGCTCGGCCTGATAGAGGAAATGGCCCGGCTCCACCTCGGTCTGCACCGTGACGACGCCGTCCAGCTCGATGAACGGGGAGCCGAGCTTGCCGTCCGGGGTGAGCAGGATGCCCTCGATCCAGGTCTGCGTCTGAGTGCCCATGAAGCCGAACGTGAACGTGAGCGTGTCCGTCACCTGGAGGTACGCGCGGTCGACCTCGATCGTAGGCTGGCTGGCGACGGCGACGTCGGTCCACGTGAAGGCGAGCGTTCGCTGACTCATCGCGTCGCTGGCCCAGAGGTCCCATTCCCCCTCGTACGTGCCGGCCTTCGCCTGCAGGTACGCGAGCGGGTCCTCGGCAGCCGCGCCGCCCGCGCCGCCCGCGCCGCCCGCGCCGCCCGCACCGGTCGCCGGCGCCCCGCCCGCTCCTTCGCCACCACCGCCGACTTGAGACTCCGCCCCGTCATCTCCGCAGCCGACGAGCAGACACCCCACGAGCAACGAGGAAAACCGATCGCTGAAGTTCATCCGTGCCTCCTCACCCTCGATACGTGCGCCGAGCTCGAAGTAGGATCCATCCTCGCAAGATCGGTCGGCTCGGCCCTAGAGGAGAACGCTTGGATCGCAAGATCGGTCAGGTAGGGTGGCGCGTCGTGGCCGAGGTGCAACAGCGCCTCCACGAAGATCTCGACCGGGCCTGGGACCTCGAGGAGCTCGGCAAGGTCGCCGGCTACGACGGCTTTCACTTCGCCCACCTCTTCGCCGACGTCGTGGGCGAGCCGCCGGTCCACTACCTGCGACGGCTGCGCCTCGAGCGCGCCGCGCACGAGCTCGTGAACCAGCCCGACGTCACGTTCGCGGGCGCCGCGACGCGCGCCGGGTACGGCTCGCTGGAGGCCTTCTCACGGTCGTTCAAGCGCGCGTTCGGGGTCTCCCCGCGGGCGTTCCAGCGCGCCGCCGTGGAGCGCGCGGGCGCGAGCGAGCGCGCTCCGGAGTGGAAGCACGATCTCGATCACTCCGCGTTCCCGGCGGGCCTCGCGCGTCGCCCGGCCATCGAGCGCGTCGGGCCGCTGCATGGCTGGACCGTGGTCACCCCGACCTTCGACGATCTGCAGCAAGTGGCGCAGGCGATGATGCCCCTCCTCGAGGCGGCCCCGCCCGACGGTCCCTGGCAGGTCGGCGGGATCGCGCAGCCCTGGGGCTGGGAGGCGGACACGCGCCGCGACCTGCGCGTGTTTCGGCTCGTCGAGCCCGGCGCCGCGCCGCCGCCTCCGTTCCGGCCGTGGCGGCTGCCCCGCGGCTGGTTCGCGCGCTTCGATTTCGAGGGGCCGCCTCGCGCCATGGCCGCGGCGTGCGCGTGGATCATGGGCGCCTGGATCCCCCGGTCGGGGCTCCGCGCGGCGTTCGCGCCCCTCTTTACGCTCCTCCAGGGTGATCTGTCGCCGGACCATGCCGTCGCCCGCATTCACGCGCCGGTCGAGCCCATGACGGTAGGAGCTCACTCGGTCGGCGGGTGAAGGTCGTTCGCGCTCGCGACGCAGCTCATCACCGCGACCGCCCCCTCGGGTCGCACGAGCCGGCCGAGCACGGAGCCGTCGGCCTGCCACGTGACCTCCAGCTTGGCGGGGCTCTTCGTGAAGCCCCAGGCCCCCTCGCAGCGGATCACGTTGGGGGCGGAGCGCTCGCACCGCGCGAGCTCCGCCGACTCGTAGTGGCTGAAGGCCTTCCCCGCGAGCCGGCTCCCGTCGCGGCTGCGCTGCACGCGCGCGGAGACGGGCTGCCCCACCGCCTCACAAAGAAGCGACCTCGGCTCGAACGGCGCGGCGTCGCCCGCTGCTGGCGGCGTGGAGCTCGCGGTGCTCGTGGCTGCGATCGGCGCCGCGGCGGTCGCGGGCGCGCACGCCTGGTGCTCCACGGTGGGCCCGTGCGGGGCGCCGGCCGCGCCGCACCCGAGGGCGCACACCAGGCACCACGTCGGCGCGACCGCGGCTCCCGCTCGCCCGAGCAGCGGCCGGGGCCATCCGGCCGCGAGACTTCCTCGCATGCTGCGTTGTACACCATGCCGATCGGCCGCGCCGCCGGGCGGTCTGCTTGACGTCCAGCCGGAGCGATCGAAGGGTCCGCCGGCTGGAGTCGAGGGGAACGGCCATGGATCACTACCTGGGCAAGGAGCGCGTGCTCGTCGTCGAGGGCGACGCGCGCGAGAGGGCGTTTCAGCAGGGGCGCGCCTGCGCCGATCAGATGACGTCCGCAGCGTCCTCGATCGGCTCGCTGGTCGTGCCGCCGCGCTGGATGGGGCGCCGCGCGCACGAGACCCTCAGCCGCGCCGGGCTGACCGCCGCCGGCGCCTTCTACCTCCGCAAGCACCGCGCTGCGCTCGAGGCCTACGCTGGCGGCAAGTACTGGCGCGCTCAGCGGGGCTTCGCGGAGGGCGCCGGCCTCGGCGACGCGCTCATGTTCGGCCTCGGCGCGGTGCCCGAGCTCGTGGGCGCGCAGATGGGCTACACCGTCGGCTGCACGGCGCTCGCGCTCTCGCCCGGGGTCACCTCCACCGGCGGCGCGCAGATCGCGTACAACCACGACTTTCCCCCGCGCTTCGGCCGCTACAACTTCGTGCGGCAGAACCGCCCGAGCGACGGGTACGCGTCCGTGTGTCTCGCCTACCCGATCATGGTCGGCTGCCTCGCCGGCGTGAACGAGCGCGGCCTGGCCATGACGCTCAACCACGCCTTCTGCACCGACTACCAGGGGCGCGGAGGCGTGCTCCTGACCACGCTGGTCCAGGACTGCCTGGACCGGTGCGCCGACGTGGACGAGGCGGTGGACCTCTTCACGCGCGCGCCCGTCACGAACGGGGCCATCCTCACGTTCGCCGACGCGAGCGGCCGCCGCGCCGCGGTGGATCGGTCCTGCACGCAGGCCCGGGTGAGGCGCACGGACGACCCCATCCTCGCCAGCTTCAACAAGTACCGCCACGCCGACATGGAGGCGTACGAGGTGCCGCTCGGCGCCGTGTCCACGGGGCTCATGTCGGGGATCCCGCTGCACGAGTCGAACGTCGCCCGCCAGCGGCGCTTCGACGCGCTCCTGCCGGACCTCTGCCTGGAGGATCCCGGCACGAGGCTGGACGACGCGGCGATCCGTCGCCTCATGAGCGACCACGGCGGTGGGGATCGCGGCCACAGCAACACGATGTGTCGGCACGACGACGAGCTCTCCGAGACGCTCTGGGGCGCCCTTCTGTGCGCGAAGACGCGGACGTTGAAGGTCGTCTTCGGCCACACGTGCGGCGGGCCCTACGCGAGCCACGGCCTGCCGGACTCCGCGCGCCGCGGCGCCTCGCGCGGGGACGCCGACCACGCCTCCGCATGACGCGTGGGCCGGACCTCCGACCGCCGTGTCCGGACCCCGCGCGGCCCGGCCACGGCGCAAACGAGGTGCCATGCGCGCGTGGCTGAGCGACGAGGTCGTCGTGCTCCTCTCGCCGGTGCGAGGCTATGACCGCCTCCTGAAGGATGCGCGCCCCGCCTGGCGTAGCCTCGGCGGGCGCGCCGCGCTCTTCTTTCTGCTCGTGGGCGCGGCGCTGTCCTTCACGTCGGCGGGGCGCCTCGTCGCGGCGCACGCGCTGCTCGCGCCCCTCGGCTGGGCGTTCCTCCCGCTCGCGCAGATGGCGGCCGTCGCGGTGTGCCGCTGGGCCAGCGGGCGGCCGGTCGGCGTCGTGTCCGCGTGGGATCTCTACCTCGCCGGCAACGGGCCGCTCTACGCGCTCGCGCTCGGCCTGGCGGCGGTCGTCGTGCTCGCGCCCGACCCGGGCGCCGTCTTCGCGTGGTCGTTTCAGACGCGCCTCGCCGCGGCGCCGATCGTCCTCACGCTCGTCGCGTCGTGGGCCACGAGCTACGGGTTCCACCGCGCCTGCCTCGGCGCGTCGCGCCTCGGCGCGGCTGGGCTCCTGCTGCTCGAGTGGCTGGTGAAGCTCACGATCATCGTCGCCTGGTACCAGACCATCGACAACCTCCTGCCCCAGCTCCTCGGCGCGCGAGGTGCGCCATGATCTCGCGAGCCCGCGCGCTCCGCCTCGCCGCTTGGGCGAGCGTCTGCGCCAGCCTCACGCTCGGCACGTGGATCGACGAGGCCCCCGACCGTCCACGGGAGGAGCGCGCAGGGTTCGTGGTCCTGCGCGCCGATCTTCATTCCCACACGCGGTTCTCCGACGGCGTGCTCGGGCCGTGCGACCTCCTCGTCCTGGGGCGTCGGCGCGGGCTGGACGTCCTCGCCGTCACCGAGCACAACACCGTCTTCCCCGGACAGCTCGCGCGCGCGTGCGCGCCCTTCGTCCGCGGCGCCCCCGTCGTGGTCGTGGGCTCCGAGCTCACCACCCGCGACGCCCACGTGCTCGCCCTCGGCATCGAGGAGAGCGTCGACGCACGCCTGCCCCTCGCGGACGCCTTGGGGGACGTACACCGGCAGGGGGGCGTCGCGATCGCGGCGCACCCCACCGCCCGCTTCTGGCCGGCCCTCACCCCGGTCTGCGACCAGCTCGACGGGGTGGAGGTGGTGCACCCGATCGCCTCGCGCGGCGCGAGCGTGATCGGCTCTTGGGCCGAGATGGTGGACTTCGCGGAGGGCTCCTGCCCGGGCAAGGCCGCCATCGGGACCTCGGACTACCATGGGGGTCACACGCTCGGTCGGCTCCAGACCCTCGTGTTCGCGACGGAGCCGAGCGCTGCGGGCGTGCTGGAGGCGATCCGCGCGCGGCGCACCGTCACCTACGCGCCCGACGGTCGGGCGTTCGGCGATCCCGACCTCCTCAAGGAGCTCGCCACGCGGCCCCTCGTGGACCGAGGTGTTCGCTATGACCACTCCGCGCGCGGCTGGCTCGACGCCGCGTCGCGCCTGCTCGGGCTCGCCGCCCTCGTGACGCTCCTGCTCGTCAGCGCTCGCCGAGATACTTCCGGGTGATCTCGTCGAGGCGGCCATTGGTCTTCGCCTCGAGCAGCGCGCGGTTGACGCGATCCCGGAGCTCGTTCCGCCGGGCGGGATCCGCAGGCCGGGCGACCGCGATGCCGTACTCCTCCACGCGCATCACCTTCGGCAGCACCGAGAGCCGCTCGGCGAGCCGGTTCTCTCCGTGGACGATCTCGTATTGGAGGACCGGCGCGTCGTGGACGAACGCGTCGATCTCCCCGCGCGCCAGGGCGTCGAGGCCCTCGGCGATGGACGGGAACGCGACGGGCACGACGCCCATGGACCGGAGCACCGTCTCGGGGCTCTCCCCCGCCTTCGCCCCGACCTTCGCGCGACGGAGATCCTCCTCCCCGTTCACGGTGCTCTGGATCCGATCCGCCGTGAGCTGCGAGGCGACGGCCGCGGTGAAGCTGGAGATGAGGATGATGCTCGCGAACATCCAGACGATGCCGAGGATCCGCCCCGGGACGGTCTTCGGCGCCTTGTCGCCGTAGCCGACGGTGGTCATCGTCACCGCGGACCACCAGAAGCCCGACCAGATCCCGGCCCTCGCGTCTGGCTCGAACTGCGGGTTCGCCTTCCGCTCGAAGAGCCAGAGGAGCAGGCCCACCCCGAGCAAGACCCCGACGAACATGCCCACGCCCCCGAGCACCCTGGGCGTGACGAGGTCGCCGAGCGCGCCGAGCGCGCCTTGCGGCTCCGGACGCACGGCGATGCCCAAGCCGGACTTGAACATCGAGTTGCTGAAGTCCACCCGCTCCGCGCGCTCCGGCGTCATGGTGATCGCCGCGATCCCGAGGTCGACCTTGCCTGCCGAGACTTCGTCGACGAGCGCGTTCGTGCTCGGTGACTCCGCCCACTCCACCTGGTAGCCGAAGCCGCGGTTCATCTCCTGGAAGAGCTCGATGCTGATCCCGGTCCACTTCCCGTCGGGACCCTTGAAGGCGAACGGCTTCACGACCTTCGTGCCGACCACGAGCTTGGTCCGGGCCTCGGGCTCGGCGGGCTGGGCCGTCAGCGGCTGCGCGAACGACAGCAGGAACGACCCGAGGACCGCGCCGAGCAGCAGCGCGGCCCGCGCGCGGATGGAACGGCGGCCCATCTCGACATGGTCCCGCTCTTTGCGCGCGAGTTCAAGCTCGTTGGAGCACAAACGGCTGGGTCGGCGTCATCGTTTCGGCGGGCCGCACGTCTCCAGGCCAGGGGGCTTGGCCTTGCACGTCCCGAAGACGCCGCCCTGGATGTCGCACGTGAGCCCGGGCCCGCAGTCGTTCCAGGCCATGCAGGCGCCGCCCTCCGCGCCGAGCGCGCGACACTTGCCCTGGTAGCAGGAGGTGCCCTCCGCGCACGCGTTGGGGAAGATCTGACAGCGGGCGCCGATCGGCTGGGGCTCCAGGCAGTGGAACACCGGGGGGAACCCATCCGCCGAGTAGCGGGTCATGAAGCAGCCGAGCCCAGGCTCACACGGGGGATGATCGCTCGGCTTCCCGAGGAGACCGCCGGTGTAGTCGATGCACTCCCCGTTCTTCGCGACCGGCTTCACGCAGCGGCTCCCGAGGAGCAGGAGGCCGGTGGCACACTCCTCGGGGTAGAGGGCGGGCTGTCCCGCGCCCGCCTTGCCCGTGAGCACCTCCCGACACGCCGGGACCAAGTCGAAGGTGAAGAACGTCGTCTTGCCGCCTCGCTTCTCGGCCGCGTCGATGCAGCGGCCGGCGGCGTCCGGGTGGTACTCCACGTTCTTCGAGCCGACGCGGATCTCGCACTCCTTCTTCGCGCTCGCCAGGTCCTTCACGTGCCCGAGCGCGGGGACGTTGGCCTGCTCCGACGTCGGGCAAGCCGCCATGTTCGTCTCGCCGATCTTCACGGCGCGCGCGCAGAACTCTGCAGGCGTCAGCGGCGGGGCCGCGGGCGCGGCGGACGCCGAAGGAGGCGCCGCGGCGCTCCCCGCGGCCGTCGCGCTCGACGTCGGCGCCTTGGCGGACGCGGCGGGGTCGGCGGCCGAGCTCGACCCGGCCGCGCCGGTCTTGTCGCCGCCGCACGAGAGCAGGGCCAGGCACGCCGCGGAGACGACGAGGCGCACACACGGAGGCGTCGCGCGCCGGGATCGGAGGCTCGAGCGGACCATCATGGTGCGGAGGGTACGCCATCGCGCGGCCTGTCGTGCCCTGGCGTTCGACGCGGCTGCGCGGCTCGGCGACCGAGAGCTGGAGGCGCGCGCGCCGCTCGTGGTGGCCGCCGGCGTTGCGCGCACCCTACCGGGGTGCGACCCTTCGCCTCCGATGCCCACCAAGCTCATCGTCCTCTGTGTGTGGATGGCGATCGGCGTCGTCGCGGGCCTCTACACGGAGTCGTTCGTCTCCGCCGGGCTCCAAGCTCTCGCGCTGCTCGGGGTGATGGCAGGCAAGGAGGGCGTCCGCAAGCTGCTCATCGTCCTCTACATCCTCACCGCCGGGGTCAGCGGCACCACGTTCGTCCTGGTCGCGTTCATGCAGGGCGGCGCGAGCGGCTCCGTGGCGCGCGTCGCGCCGAGCTTGGTCCTCGCCCTGCTCTCCGTGTTGCCCAGCCTCTACGGCATCTGGTGCCTGACGCGCAGCGACGTGCAGAGGTGGATGTTCCGCAAGAGCATGGACCTTCCGCCTTCAAGCCGCGGGGCCTGAGCGTCCCCGCGCGGTCCTCGCTCGCTCAGATCCGAGGCGGCTTCCGCCCGTAGTGCACCGAGAGGAGCGCGCCTACCGCCATCGCCGCCACGAGCAAGAGGAGGACGATCTCGAGCGGGTGCCGCCAGAGCAGCCGCCGCGCGCCGGGCTCGCCGCGCACACGTTCGCGACCGGAGCGAACGAGTAGCAGCGGCGCCCGTCGGCCTTGGTGCAGGCGCGGGCGCCGAAGCTGGCGCGACGCGGGGGTCCCAACCTCGGCGAGCTGGCACTATAGTGCGTGCGTGGTCGAGCGGTCGTCCTCACCAGCGCAGACGTGGGCGGCGATCAGCGGCTCGGGTTGCTCGCCCGCTCCGGAGCGGCACGAGGTGGCACAACAGATCCGCGCGGGATTGAAAGGGCGCGCTTTCTACCCTGGCACGCTTGGTGCTGAGGGGGTTGACGCGATCCATGCTGAAGAGAAGCCGCTTGTTCCTCTGTTCGTCGTGCGGATGCCACGTCCTCGAGGCGTCTGCAGCGTGTCCTGGCTGCGGCCTCCCGACGGCGCGGGGCATCTCGCTCCCCCGAGTCGCCCTGGCGGCAGGTTTCGGCGCTGTCGCGCTCGCCGGGGGCGTCGCTTGCGAGACCCAAGAGGCAGGCTCGGGGGGCTACGGTGCCTACGGTGACTACGGCGACTACCCGGAGGCCGTGAGCACCTACGGCGTTGGGCCGAGCATGAGCAGTTCCGTGACCTCCGTGGGCTCGTCTGGGTCCGAGTCCACGGGGCCGGCGAGCACCGTCACGGCCAGCTCCTCGAGCACCGGCTACGACGAGTGCCCCGCGTTCGCCGAGAGCGAGCCGTGCGGCCAGTGCATGACCGCCGCGTGCTGTGATGAGGGCACCGCCTGCTTCGAGGCGAGCTCGTGCGACGAGGTCATGACGTGCATCGACGGCTGCGGCGCGGATGATCTCGTCTGCGCGCTCGCGTGTGAGGCGGCGAACCCCGCGGGCTTTGCCTTGTACCAGGCCCTCGTCCAGTGCAGCGCCACCCACTGCGACGGGTGCTACGCGCCCACGGACTGACACGCCACCGCGTCGCTCAGCCCACGGGCACGACGTCGCCGCACACCCGGCGGAGCAGGCCGATGGTCTGAGGGGGCACGTCCTCGAGCGCCACCTCGAGCCCAGCGCTGCGCGCGTCCTCCAGCACCGCCTTCACCGCCAGCGCGCCGGTGTAGTCGATGCGACCGAGGCCCCCGAGATCGAGGACGAGGCGCGTCGCCTCGGGGTGGGCCGCGAGCGCCGCGTTGAACTGCTCCTCCACGAACGGCGCCGACGCGAACCACAGGACCCCGTTCAGCCGGAGCGTGAGCAGACCCGGCTCGTGCTCGGTGTCCACCGACACCGTGAGCTCGCGCCAGACGTGCAGCGCGATCGACAGCCCCACCCCGGCGAGCACTGCGTACTCGACGTGGGGAGAGAGCAGCAGCGTGAGCGCGAAGGTGACCACGCCGATCGCCGCCTGCGGCCTCGAGGCGCGCCACAGCGGCAGGAGCTCCCGGGCCCGGACGAGGAGCGACAGGATGCTCGCGATGACGATGGCGGCGAGGACCGCCTTGGGCAGGGGCGCGAGCACCCAGGCGAACGGGAGGAACAGCAGCACCGCGAGCCCCGTGATCGCGCCGCTCCAGCGCGTGCGTGCGCCGGCGCCTCGAGCGAGCGCGCTGCGCGAGAAGGAGGCTCCGACCGGGAACCCGCCGCTCAGCCCCGCGGCGACGTTGGCTACGCCCTGGCTCACCATCGCGCGGTTCGCGTCCCAGCGCGTGCGATCCATGGAGGCGAACGTGCGCGCGATGGCGGCGGGCTCGGCGAACCCGACCAACGCGATCATCCCCGCGGGAAGGAGCAGCATGGGCGCGGACGCCCACGGTAGGTCGAGCGTCGGCAGCGCGGGCGGCGGCACCTCCCCGATCCGCTGGCCGTCGTAGGCGGTGGCGACGCTGTACGCCAGGCCCCCGAGCGCGGCGACCATCACGGCGGGGAACCGCCGGTGCAGGCGCCGGCCCCCGAAGAAGACCGCGATGCTCGCGGCGGTGATCCCCACCGCGCGGAGGTCCCAGGCGGCTGGGCTGAGGGCGGCGACCCACGCGCGCCGACCCACACCGCCCGCCTCGACCGAGACGCCGAGCGCGGTGGGCACCTGGCTCGCGAAGATCAGCAGCGCGGCGGCGACGGTGAAGCCGAGAATCACCGGCTGCGAGAGGAAGTTGGCGGCCGAGCCCCCGCGCAGCACGCCGATGAGGACGCGGAGCACGCCGACGAGGAGCGCCAGCACGACCGCGAGCCCCACGTACTCGGCCCCACCCACGAGCGCGAGCGGCGTGAGCGCGCCCAGGGTGAGGAGGCTCGTCATGGCGGTCGGCCCGGTCTGCAGGTACCGCGACGACGCGAACGGCGCGGCGAGGATGGGCGCCGCGGCCGACGCATAGAGCCCGAGGTGCGCGGGAACGCCCGCGAGCTCCGCGTACGCGAGCGACTGGGGCACGAGCACGAGCGCGACGGAGAGTCCAGCGAGCGCGTCCCCGCCGACGTCACGCAGGCGCGAGGTCGCGGGCGCGGCCGCGCCGAGCCGGGCGGGCTCGTCGCGCTCGCTCGTCGGGCTGCTGGGGGGAGGCTCGGCGTCGCCCGCCGCTGGAAGGTCGCGCTTCATGCCTCCGCGGCGTAGCACGGAATGGTCACGCGCCGGCGCCTGGGGACCCCTCCGTCGCCGCCCGGCCGTCGTGACGGCCGGGCCGCTCCGGAGCTCGGATCAGCGGAGGTCGAAGCGATCGAGGTTCATGACCTTCGTCCACGCGGCCACGAAGTCGCGCACGAAGGGCGCGTGCGCGTCGCTCGACGCGTACACCTCCGCGAGCGCTCGGAGCTGCGAGCTCGAGCCGAACACGAGGTCGACGCGGGTGGCCGTCCACTTGGGCTCCCCCGTCTTCGTGTCCCGGCCCTCGTAGAGGCCCGGCGACGTCGAGGACGGCTGCCACTTGGTGCCCATGTCGAGCAGGTTCACGAAGAAGTCGGTGGTCAGCGCGTCCCGGCGCTTGGTGAAGACGCCGGCGGTCGAGCCTCCGGCGTTGGCGTGCAGCACGCGCAGCCCGCCGACGAGGACGGTCATCTCGGGGGCAGTCAGCGTCAGGAACCGCGCCCGCTCCACGAGGAGCTCCTCGGCGGTGCGGGTGTGGCCGGCCGCGAGGTAGTTGCGGAACCCGTCGAACGTCGGCTCGAGCACCGCGAACGAGTCCACGTCGGTCTGGTCCTGCGACGCGTCGGTGCGCCCCGGCGAGAAGGGCACCTGCACGTCGTGTCCCGCGTTCTTGGCGGCCTGCTCCACGGCCGCGCACCCGCCTAGCACGATGACGTCGGCGAGGGAGACCCGCTTCTTGCCCGACTGCGCTCCGTTGAACTCCTTCTGGACGGCCTCGAGCGCCTGGAGCGCCTTGCCGAGCGCGGCCGGGTCGTTGACGGCCCAGCCCTTCTGCGGCGCGAGCCGGAGCCGAGCGCCGTTCGCGCCGCCGCGCTTGTCGGTGCCCCGGAACGAGGCGGCCGACGCCCACGCGGTCGCGACCAGCTGGGAGATGGAGAGGCCCGACGCGAGGAGCTTGCCCTTGAGGGCGGCGATGTCCTGCGCGCCGATCAGCTCGTGGTCGACCGTCGGGACCGGGTCCTGCCAGAGCTGGGCCTCCTTCGGGACCAGGGGCCCGAGGTACCGCGAGATGGGCCCCATGTCGCGGTGCGTGAGCTTGTACCAGGCCCGCGCGAAGGCGTCGGCGAACTCCTGCGGGTTCTTGTGGAACCTCTTCGAAATGGCTGCATAGGCTGGGTCCACCCTCAGCGCGAGGTCCGCCGTGGACATCATCGGCGCGTGCCTCTTCGACGGATCGTGGGCGTCCGGGACCGTGCCCGCGCCGGCCCCGCCCTTCGGCCTCCATTGCTGCGCGCCCGCGGGGCTCTTGCCGAGCTCCCACTCGTAGCCGAACAAGACGTCGAAGTAGCCGTTGTCCCACTTCGTCGGGTTGGTGGTCCACGCGCCCTCGAGCCCGCTGCTGATCGTGTCGACGCCCTTCCCAGTGCCGAAGCTGTTCTTCCACCCGAAGCCCTGCTCCTCGATGCTGGCGCCTTCGGGCGCAGGGCCCACGTACTTGCTCGGATCGGCCGCGCCGTGCGCCTTGCCGAACGTGTGCCCGCCGGCGACCAGCGCGACCGTCTCCTCGTCGTTCATCGCCATGCGCGCGAAGGTCTCGCGAACGTCGCGCGCCGAAGCGATCGGGTCGGGATTACCGTTCGGTCCCTCCGGATTCACATAG